>DASZBS010000016.1:0-5657 GCA_035943995.1 Candidatus Elarobacter sp.
GATCAGCATCCGCGGCGGCGACTACGACCAGATCGGCTACGAGCTGGACGGCGTCCCCGTCAACCGCGCGTTCGACAACTATCCGTCCGGATCGCTGTCGTCGCTGGGCCAGCAGGAGCTGCAAGTCTACACCGGCGCGACACCGGCCAACTCCGAGGCCGAAGGCATCTCGGGCTACATCAACCAGGTCATCCGCACCGGCACCGCGCCGGCGTCGCGCAACGTGACGCTGGCGATCGGATCGCCGATCTTCTACAACAAGGCCGCGTTCGAAGCCGGCGGTTCCAACCCCGCGCGCACGTTCTCGTACTATCTCGGCGCGGGCGCGTACAATCAAAGCTTCCGCTACTACGACCAGTACAACGGCGCGAGCCTGCAGCAGGACTACGGTCCGCCGCTCACGCCGTGCGCCGGCGCTTCGGCCGGCGCGACCATCGGTTGCACCAAGGGTGCGATCGACTACACGAACGGCGGCACGCTGCCGGCGTACGTGCTCGGACCGTTCCAGTACGACCTCGCGGCCGGCGTGCAGGACCGCGATACGGTCGCGAACTTCCACTTCGGGCTCCCGCGCAAGGACGGCAACAAGGACGACATCCAGCTGCTGTTCGACAACAACTTCATCAACAACCCGGGGTACAGCTCGACGAACGACGCCGGCGGTGCCGCGTTTCTGAACAACTCCGGTCTGGGCGTCCCCGCGTACTACGACACGTATACGTTCGTCGGGGCGCGGCCCGGTACGCTGCTGCCGATCGGTTACAGCGGCGGCGGTACGACGCCGTATCTCTACCCGCAGTCGCCGAACGGCCGCAACTTCGGCAGCCCGGCCGGATGCGCGCTGACCGCGCTCGGCACGGCCAACGGCTGCATCGAGCCGGACCGCCGCGACGCGTTCAACAACAACCAGTCCGTGGTGAAGCTGCAATACCAGCACAACTTCGGCACGAACGCGTTCCTGCGCGTGTACGGGTACACGTACTACTCGAACTGGCTGCAGACGGGTCCGCAGACGAACTTCGGTGACTACGTCGGCTACGTCCCGAGCGACTACGAGCTGAACTCCCACACGCGAGGAGTCAGCGTCAACTTCTCGGACCAGCTCAACTCGCAGCACCTGCTGTCGGTGCAAGGCTCGTACACCACGTCCAGCACGCTGCGCGACAACAACACGCAGGACGTCGCCGACTTGTACAACGCGGCGCGTCTGAACGGCCGCACGGTCGTGGGGCTGCTGGTCGACTCCTCGAACCCGACCAACGGGCTGTGCTATCCGCCGGGCGGCGGCACGCCGACGCCGTGCTTCAACTCCATCGGCAGCGACCTCAACCGCGGCTCGACCCGCCGTTTCGGGATCGGCGCGCAACCCGGTTTCTTCGGCCTGCTGGCCGCGGCGAACGGTAGCGTCACCCCGGCGAGCGGGACCTGCGGCGGCGGTCCGTGCCAATACCTCGTCGTCGAGAACGGGCAGCATGCGACGTACAACACCGTCACGCCGAAGTTCACGGCGTTCTCGATCACCGACCAGTGGAAGCCGACGGACCGTCTGAACGTGAACCTCGGCTTGCGGTTCGACCGGTTCGAGTTCGACGGTTCGGACACGTCGCCGAACTCACCAGCGCGCACGTTCTTCTACAACGCGTGGAACAACCAGTTCCCGGCGCTGGCGCAAGTCAACCTCTCGTCGCAGGTCGAAGCGTACAACGTCATCCAGCCGCGGCTGGGCCTGACGTACACCGTGAACCCGACCACCGTGCTGCGCGCGAGCTACGGCCGCTACGGCCAGGCTCCGAACAGCGCGTTCGAGCAGTACAACTTCCTGCAACAAGACGCGGCGATCGGGCTGGCAAACTTCGTGCGCAACGGCGTCGGCAACACGCCCGCGCACGCGATCCGTCCGGAAGTTTCGAACAACTACGACTTCTCGTACGAGCACCAGTTCAAGGGCGATACCGCGATCAAGTTCACCCCGTTCCTGCGCAAGACGCAGGATCAGATCCAGCAGTTCTTCCTCGACCAGAAGACGGCGTTCGTCTCCGGCCTCAACGTCGGCCGCCAGACGTCGCAAGGCTTCGAGCTCGAGGTCGACAAAGGCGACTTCTCGCGCAACGGGCTTGCCGCGCGGCTGTCGTTCACGTACACCAACAGCTACATCAACTACACCCGCTCGAACGGCCGGTCGGTGATCGATCCGTTCAACACCGCCGTGCAGAGTTACAACGCGTACACGTCGTTCTGCGCGGCGAACCCGAGCGACGCGCGCTGCGGCAAGGTCTTCGACAACAGCGCGGTCCCGGTCGTCATCGCGGCAGCGCCGTGCTACACGACCGCCGGCGCGCCGGCACCCGGCTGCCCTGCCGGCAGCATCGCGAACCCGTACTGGAACGCTCCCGTGCAGCCGTTGCTGGACCCCAACGGAAAGTACCCGACGTTCGACATCTTCCCCGGCGGCATCGGTGCCGGCGGGTACTCGTCGTTCGGTGCTCCGTACGTGTCGACGCTGATCGTGCAGTACAAGCACGGTCCGCTCGCGATCACGCCGGCGCTCCAGTTCTCGGGCGGCGCGCGCTACGGCGTGCCGCTGTCGACGGGCGGGATCTACCCGAACTTCTGCGGCGGCGGGCTCGGCGGCTCACCGAATGCGGATCCGCGGTACGCCTACGGCGCGCCGGGCGGGGCGCCGTACGACGTGACGACGTGCACCGACGGAACGGTCGGCATCCTCAACCAGGGCGTCGGAAACGACCCGGCTTACCTCGCGGTGCCCAACCCGTACACGAAGGCGTTCGACGGTGTCGGCGGCTTCGTCGCGCCGTCGCAGATCCTGCTGCACACGCAGATCACGTACGACGTGAACAAGCGGCTCACGCTCGTGGGCAACTTCGCGAACATCGTCAACCGCTGCTTCGGCGGAACGAAGGTCCCGTTCGCGGTGAACCACGCGTGCAACTACACCGCCACGTTCGGTGCGGGCTCCGGCCCGTCGCCGCTCGCCGGCGGTTTGTACAACCCCGGCAACGCGGTCCAGCCGCTCCTGGCGAGCCCGTATCTGCCGACGTTCCCCGGCTACCCGTTCAACATGTACTTCGAAGCCCGGCTCAAGCTCTAGGCTTCGCGCCGCGAACGGCCGATGATGGTGGTAGGAGACGAAACCATCTCGGCCTTCGTTCCCCTGACAAGCACATCGATCTACGCACCCGCCGGTTCCACCGGGCGTCGCAAGTCGTAGACGGGGCCGCCGAGGCGTGAGGCGGCCTTTTTCATCGGGGCGCGTGCCGCTCGACGAGCAGCGGCTGGCTGCCGACGCCGAGATATCCGTCGGCGTCCGCGAGCCGCGAGCTCGTCATGCCCAGGCCGTCGCTGCTGAGCGTCGTGCGCGCTTCGAGCAGCGTCCACTCGCCGCGCGGCTGACGCTGCAGTGCGATCGACAGCGACATCGGCACGAACAGCCACGCGTCCATCGGCAGCTCGCCGCTGATGCCGTTCGCCGAGTCGGCGATTAAGATCACGCGGTCGAACGGCTGCGGCGCTTCGCCTGCGATCAGCGGCACGTGCGGGCGCGTCCACACCGAAGCCGGCCCGGGCGAACCACCCCCCGAGACGTAGCGCCACTCGAACGCGTCGCCGTAGCCGAACTTGCTCAACCAGTCCGGCGGCGCTTTGGGTTCCGGCAGCGGCGGGACGGGATCCGGCGGCGTCGCGGCGGGCGGCACGCTGCCTTCCGGCTGCGTCGCGATGCGCCACGCGCGTGCCGTCAGCACCTCGCGGCCGCCGCTTTCGAGCGTCGCTTCGAGCAGCTCGATGCGCCGGCCGGGACGCGCGACGCGCGTGCGCACGGTCATCGGCGCGCGCGGCAGCGGGCCCAGGAACTCCGCGGTGATCCGCGCGAGCCGCATGTCGTCGCGCGGGTGCGCGTCGTTCAAGACGTGCGCGAGCAGCGCGGTGGGCGGGCTCCCGTGCTGCAGCCGTTCGTCCCACGGGCTCGTCGTCGCGCGGGTCGGTGCGAACGTGTCGCGGTCGAGCCGCTCGTAGAATGCCGTCGGGTCCATCCCGCGACGTTCGCGAAGTGCCACGGTTCTGCCGCTTCTCACAGTTTTTTCACGGCTATGGGCTACTATCGATTGGATGCGCCCGATCAGCTTGCGCCGGCGAGCCCCGCGCGATCCGCGCGCGCGACTCGCGGGTCTCATGCTCCTGCCGCGCACCATCGACAAAGCGCGTGCGGCGCTGCGCGGCGGCGACCTCGGCGAGTATCACCTCACGCCGGGCTTGAGCGCGTCGCTGCTCGCCGAGATCGGGTTGGCCGAAACGGCGTTCGTGGAGCTCGTTCGGCAGGCCGCCGACGAGAACGAGGTCGCGAACGCCGTCGCGGAGCGCGTGCCGGCGGAGCGCCGCGATCGCTGGAACGACGCGCTCAAGAACGTCCGCGTCGCCGATCTCGAGTCCGACGAACGCGCTCGGTTCGCGTCGCTGCACGACGCGCGCGACGACGAGCTCGTGGTCGACGTGCTCGTCGCCGACGACCGCCGCGCGTTCCCGCCGGGCCGCGTGCGCGGCCTGCACCGTGCGCCGCCGCTAGTCGTTCAAGGTCGCCGCGATGACGGCGCGCAGCCGCACGGCGGCGTCGCGCACCTCGTCCGCCGAGATGATGAGCGGCGGAATGAAGCGCAGCGTGTTGCGGCCGGCGGCGTTGATGAAGAGGCCGTGGTCGAGCCCGCGCGCGACGAAGCCGGCCGCTGCGTGCCCGTCGCGCACCGGCAGCCCGAGCATGAGGCCGAGGCCGCGCGGCTCGTCGAAGACCTCCGGATGCTCGGCCGCTATCGCTACTAGCTCGTCGCGCAAGAGCGTGCCGACGGTCGCGACGTGCGCGTCGAGATCGACCACGTCGCGAATCGCGAGGTGTTCCAGCGCTGCCGCCGCCGGAACGGGAGAACCGCCGAACGTCGTGCCGTGATCGCCCGGCCGCAGCGATGTCGCCGCGTCGCCACGCACGATGAGCGTCCCGATCGGCAACCCGTTCGCCAGCGACTTCGCCAGCGTGAACGCATCGGGCGTCACGCCGTACACCTGATGCGCGAACAGCCGCCCGATCCGCCCCATCCCGCACTGCACTTCGTCGAAGATCAGCAGCGCACCGCGCTCGTCGCACAGCCGCCGCGCCGCCTCGAGATACTCGCGCGTGGCGGGCACCACGCCGCTCTCGCCCTGCACCGGCTCGACGAGAAAGCACGCGGTGGTTTCGTCGATGGCGGCGTCGAGCGCGTCGACGTCGTTGAACGCGACGTGCGCAAAGCCGAGCGGCAGCGGCTCGAAGCCTTCGTGGTAGGCGGCGTTGTCGGTCGCCGTGAGCGCGCCCATCGTGCGCCCGTGAAACGAGCCCTTTGCGGCGAGGATGACGTTGCGCTGCTTCTCGCCGCGGCGCCACGCATGCTTGCGGGCGAGCTTGATCGCGGCTTCGTTCGCCTCGGCGCCGCTGTTGCAGAAGAAGACCGCGTCGAACCCGGATAGTTCGGCGAGCCGGTCCGCGAGCGTACCGGCGGGCTCGTGATGCACGAGGTTGCTGACGTGCACGAGCGTCGCGGCCTGCTCGGAAACGGCGCGCGCGATCCGCGGATGCGCATGCCCTAGCGCACATACCGCGATCCCGGCAACGAGAT
>DASZBS010000017.1:0-18051 GCA_035943995.1 Candidatus Elarobacter sp.
GACGCGCGAGCGCGCACGAGAGCTGCTGCAGTTCGTCGGCCTGGAAAGCGCGGCGAACGCGTCCGCGCGCAGCTTGCCGTACGGCGACCAGCGCCGCGTCGAGATCGCGCGCGCGCTCGCGAGCGAACCGCGCCTGCTACTGCTCGACGAGCCCGCCGCCGGGATGAACCCCGCCGAAACCGACACGCTCGTCGCGCTGCTGCGGCGCATCCGCGATCAGGGCACGACGCTGCTGCTGATCGAGCACGACATGAACCTCGTGATGTCGGTGAGCGACCGCATCACGGTGCTCAACTTCGGCCAGCACATCGCCGAAGGCCCGCCCGACGACGTCGCGCGCAACCGCGACGTGATCACCGCGTACCTCGGCGGGACGCTCGATGCTGCTTGAGATCAAGGACCTCGTCGCGCGGTACGGCGCGGTCGAGGCGCTGCACGGGATCTCGCTCGTCGTCGCGGAGGGCGAGATCGTGTCGCTGCTGGGCGCCAACGGCGCGGGCAAGAGCACGACGCTCAAGGCGATCTCGCGCGTGATCGCGCCGGCGTCCGGCTCGATCACGTTCGCGGGGAAGCCGCTCGACGGGCTGCAGCCCGAAGACGTCGTTGCGCTCGGGATCGCGCACGTGCCCGAGGGCCGGCGCATCTTCCCGGGCCTGAGCGTGATCGACAACTTGCGGCTCGGCGCGACGGCGCGCCGCGCGCGCCGCGCCGAGATCGACCGCGACGTCGACGAAGCGCTCGGCGTGTTCCCGAAACTGCGCGGGCTCTCCGCAAAGCTGGGCTGGACGCTGTCGGGCGGTGAGCAGCAGATGCTCGCGATCGCGCGCGGGTTGATGGCGAAGCCCCGGCTGCTGCTGCTCGACGAGCCGTCTCTCGGTCTCGCGCCGCTGATCGTCACCGACGTGATGGAGACGATCGTGCGCATCGCGCGCAACGGTACGACGGTGCTGCTCGTCGAGCAGAACGCGCACTTGGCGCTGCAGATCGCCAGCCGCGCCTACGTGCTCGAAACCGGCCGGGTGGCGCTCAGCGGCGCCGCCGCCACGCTGCTGGCCAGCGAGGAGATGCGCCGCGCGTATCTCGGCAGCGCGGTTCGCGTCTAACCCCGGCAGGTTTGAGCGCTCTGAACGAGCACTCAAACCCTCCCGCGGCTTCGCCGCGGTCCGAATAGGGAAGTCGTATCCATCACCGCACGGATAGTTTTACCAACCCGGTCGCCCTTTGAGAGGACGTCATGAAGCATCCTGATCGCCGCGAGTTCCTGCAATCATCCGCCGCCGGCATCGGTGCGGCTGCGCTGGCGGGGTCTTTCCCCGCGCTTGCATCCGCCGCCGACGCGTCGCCGTTCAAGCCCGAGAAGGGTGCGTCGCTGCAGCTGCTGCGCTGGACCGGTTTCGTCAAGGCCGACGACATCATTTGGGCGGAAAACACGAAGAAGTTCACCGCGGCGACGGGCGTGCCGGTGACGATCCAGTCGCTGAGCTGGCCCGACGTCACGCCCAAAGCGGCGCTCGCCGCGCAGGTCGGCTCCGGGCCGGACCTCATCATGGGCTGGAACGACGATCCGTTCGTGTATCCCGACAAGCTCGTCGACATGTCGGATCTCGTCGACCACATGGGCAAGACGCACGGCGGCTATTACGACAACGCGCGCTCGTACTGTTTCGACCAGGACGTGAAGCGCTGGGTCGCGCTGCCGGTGGGCTGCACGGGCAATGCGATCAACTACCGCGTGAAGTGGATGCACGAAGCGGGCTGCAACGAGTTTCCGAAAGACCTCGACGGCTTTCTCAAGCTCGCGCGCGGGCTGAAGAAGAACGGCCACCCGACCGGCTTCGCACTCGGTCATGCGGTCGGCGACTCGAACAGCTGGACGCACTGGATGCTGTGGGCGTTCGGCGGCAAACAGGCCAACCCGGACAACTCGATCGCGATCAACTCCTCGGAGACGAACAACGCGCTCGACTACGCCAAGCAGCTGTACGAAACCATGATCTCCGGCGTCTCGGGCTGGCTCGACCCCAGCAACAATCAGGCGTTCCTCGCGGGCCAGATCGGCATGACGATGAACGGCATCAGCATCTGGTACGTCGCGAAGAACGACTTCCCGGCGATCTTCCCCGACTGCGCGAACGCCATCCCGCCGATGGGCCCCGTCAAGCAGCACACGGTCTCGAACAACTTCACGTCGGCGTTCATCTTCAAGTACAGCAAGTTCCCGAACGCGGCGAAGGCGTATCTCAACTACATGCTCGACAAAGATCAGGCAGGCCCGTGGGTCACCGGCATGCTCGGCTACGTGACGCCGGCGCTCAAAGGCTACGCCGACCTGCCGATCTGGACGTCGAACCCCAACATCACGCCGTACCGCGACGTGCTCAACGGCGCGAAGTACGACGGCTACAACGGGAAGCCCGGCAAGGCGGCGGCGCAGGCGCTCGACGAGTTCGTGCTCGTCGACATGTTCGCCGACGTGTGCGTGAACAACATGTCGCCCAAGGACGCGATGAAGAAGGCCGAGCAGCGGCTCGCGACGATCTACAAGCGCGCTTGATCGCACGCTCCCGCTTCCTCGCGCGGCTCGACTCGCCGCGGGTACTGGGCTATCTGCTCATCGTACCCGCGGCGCTGATCCTGCTCGGGCTGCTCGCGTATCCGCTCGTGCTCGGCATCTGGATGAGCCTCACGAGCGCCACGCTGGGCAAACCCGGCGTGTTCGTCGGGTTGCAGAACTACGCGACGATCCTCGCCGACCCGATCTTCCGCGGAGCGGCGGCGTTCTCGGTGTTCTACACGGTGTGCGCCGAGCTCGGCAAGCTCACGCTCGGGCTCGCGCTCGCGCTGATCTTGAACCAGAAGTTTCGCGGCTACCGCGCGGCGCGGTCGCTGATGCTGCTGCCGTGGGTGGCACCGACGGTGCTGTCGGCGCTCGCGTGGCTGTGGCTGCTCGACCCGCAGCAGAGCGCGCTGAGCTGGCTGCTGATCAAAATGCACCTGCGCAGCGAGATGGTCGACTTTCTCGGCCACCCGTGGAGCGCGCGGTTCTCGCTGATCGTGGTGAACATCTGGCGCGGCCTGCCGTACTTTGCGATCGGCTATCTGGCGGGGTTGCAGTCGATCTCCAAGGATCTCTACGAAGCGGCGGCGATCGACGGCGCGAGCGGGTGGCAGGCGTTCCGCCGCATCACCTGGCCGCTGCTGATGCCGATCACGACGATCCTGGTCGCGTTCTCCTCGATCTTCACGCTGACCGACTTCCAGCTCATCTGGACGATCACCAAAGGCGGTCCGACCGACGCGACCCAGGTGTTCACGACGCTGGCCTACCAGCGCGCGATCAGCGGCGGCCAGCTCGGCGAAGGCGCGGCTATCGCGATCTCGCCGATCGTGTTCATGATCGTCTTGGCGTTCTTCGTCGTGCGCGCGGTCCGGGAGCGCTGACGTGGCCACGAAAACGGCGCCAAACCGCAATGTCACCCTGACCCTTCGACAAGCTCAGGGGAAGGGTGCGTTCATCCGCGGCCTGCGAGTCTACGTCCCGCTGGCCGTATACGGCGTGTTCCTATTGCTGCCGTTCTACTGGATGATCATCACGACGTTCAAGTCGCGCGCCGAGCTGCTCAACACGACGAACCCGTTCCTGATCCTCCACTTCACGTTCCAGCACGTCGTCGACTTGCTGACGACCACGGCGTACCTGCAGTGGTTCGCGAACACGCTGTTCGTCTCGGTGGCGGCGACCGTCGTGAGCGTGTTCGTGTCGTACATCACCGCGTACGCGATCATCCGGCTGCGCTTCCCCGGCTCGGAGGTAGTGAGCACCGCGATCTTCCTGTGCTACATCGTGCCGCCGGCGATCCTGTTCATCCCGCTGGCGTCGGTCATCATCCAGCTGCACTGGTTCGACCAACTGTGGGCGCTCGTGCCGATCTACGCGACGTTCCTGATACCGTTCTGCACCTGGCTGCTGATCGGTTTCCTCAAAGGCATCCCGCGCGAGCTCGAAGAGGCCGCGCGCGTGGACGGCGCCAGCAACTTCGCGATCATCTGGCGCATCATCTTCCCGATCTCCGTCCCGGGCCTGATCTCCGCGGCGATCTTCTCGTTCACGCTGTCCTGGAACGAGTACTTGTACGCGCTCGTCTACATGTCGTCGTCCGGTAACAAGACTGTGTCCGTCGGCATGGTGACGGAGCTGATCCGCGGCGACGTGTTCCAGTGGGGCCAGCTCATGGCCGGCGCGCTGATCGGCGTGCTGCCCGCGGTCCTGGTCTATTTCTTCTTCGTGGAGTACTACGTGGCGGGCGTATCGGGCTCGGTCAAGGAGTAAGGACATGTCACCCTGAGCCTTCGACAAGCTCAGGATGACGATGCGCTAGAAGTACGCCGCGCCCGACGCGCCGTCGAAGAGGTGCATCCGCTTGGGGTTGATCCCCAGCGCGATCGCATCGCCGCTGGCGACCGTCGCTTCAGCCGGCGCGCGCGCGGTGAGGCGTTCGCCGCCGCTCGTGAAGTAGAGGACTTGCTCTGAGCCGAGCGGCTCCACCACGTCGACCACGGCCGCGATCGACCCGGCCGCGTCGGCGTGCAGCGAGATGTCTTCCGGGCGCACGCCCAGTGTCGCGTTCGACGCATTCGCCGCGTTCGCACCGGTGAGGGCGGCGCGGCGCTCCTCGGGGATGCGCACCGAGAACGACGTACCGCGCGCGTACAGCGCGCCGTCATCCGATTCGATGCGGCACGGCAGAAAGCTCATCGTCGGCGAGCCGATGAAGCCCGCGACGAACTGGTTGGCAGGCTTGTCGTAGACTTCTTGCGGCGGCGCGACCTGCTGCACGACGCCGTCCTTCATCACCACGATCCGGTGCCCCATCGTCATCGCTTCGATCTGGTCGTGCGTTACGTAGATCATGGTCGTGGCAACGCGCTGGTGCAGCTTGACGATCTCGGTGCGCGTCTGCACGCGCAGCTTCGCGTCGAGGTTCGACAGCGGCTCGTCCATCAGGAACACCGCGGGATGGCGCACGATCGCACGGCCCAGCGCGGCGCGCTGGCGCTGGCCGCCCGACATCTCCTTGGGTTTGCGCTTGAGCAGCGGCCCCAGCCCGAGGATCTCGGCAGCTTCGTTGACGCGCTGGTCGATCTCCGCGCGCGGGAGCTTGCGCATCTTCAGCCCGAACGCCATGTTGTCGTAGACGTTCATGTGCGGGTAGAGCGCGTAGTTCTGGAACACCATCGCGATGTCGCGGTCCTTGGGACCCAGATCGTTGACGCGCCGGTCGCCGATGAAGATGTCGCCGCCGCTGAGCGTCTCCAGGCCGGCGATCATCCGCAGCGTGGTCGATTTGCCGCAGCCGGACGGGCCGACCAGCACGAGAAACTCGCGGTCCGCGATCTCCAGCGTGACGTCGTCGACGACGATCGTCTCCCCGAACTTCTTGCTCACCGACTGTAGCCGAACCGACGCCATACCCGGGTTCTTTGTAACGAGGACCGCCAAGGCCCTGGCGGTACAGGCGGTTCAGGTGCGGCGGCGCACGATGGCGTCGATCAGCGCGGTGGTCTCGGCCATCGGCTCGACGCCCAAATGCTTGAGCAGGTAAGCGCGCAGCGCAGCGTACTCGTTGAGCGCCTGCGCGCGCTGCCCCAGCGCATCGAAGCAGCGCAACACCAGCCGTGACGCGCCCTCGTGCGCGCGGTCGATCTCGAGGAGCTCCAGCGCGAAGTGCAGCGCCGGCTCGAAGTCGCGCGCGGCAAACGCTTCGTTCGCCAAACGCTCGACCATCGATGCGTACATGCTCGCGTATCTGACGCGCGCCGGCCGCAGCCATTCGGCGTCCTGGCCCTCGAGCAGCTCGCCGCCGTAGAGCGATACGGCGTCCTTGAACGCGGCGGTCGAGCCGTCGCGGTACAGCTCCGTGAACCGGCCGACGTCGCACACGAGCCTCATCTCCGGATGCCACGAGTAGCCTTCGCCGCTGCAGCGAATCGCATTGAACCCGCCGAGCAGCCGGCGCAGGAACGTGCGCACGCCGCTGACTGCCGCATGCAGGCGGTGTTGGACCGCGTCGGACGTTTCGCCGGGCCACAGAAACTCGGTCAGGCGTTCGCGCGGCGCGACGCTCTTGGGGTGCAGGATCAGATACTGCATCACTTCGCGCGCGCGCTTCTGCTCCGGCCCCGGCTCCCATCCGCTCGCACCCGCAACGCGGAAATCGCCGAAACAGGTGACACGTAGCGTCGGCGCTTTGCATACACCCGTTGTTCGGCGCAGCTGCATTCTGGCTCTTCCCCTGGGCCCCGCACGGTCTGGCCACCGAAGACGGTCCGTCGAGAGTACCACCAGCGTTCTGAGAGGTCAAGGTCAGTCGCCGGTTGGTCCGCGATGAGGCGCCGGTGAGCTTTGGGAGAGCGGCCATGAAGCGGCATTGCGTACGCTTCGTGCGGTGATGGGATCGCCATGACGGGACGCGTGAGCGCGCGGCTGCTGCTACGGTCGATGACGGACGGCAGCATCGCGATCACGGTCACATCTCCGTTCGAGAACGAGCGCTTTTCCGTCGCCGACGCGGCGCTGCTGCTGACGGTCTGGGCGGAAAGCCCGGACGTCATCCGCGGCCGCTTCGAGCATCGCGGATCGGGCGCCGTCGCGTATTTTCAGAGCAGCGACTCGGCGTGGCGCCGGCTCGCCGAGATCGTCCGCCTCATCGCACCCCTGCCGAACTGAAGGAAACGCTCCATGCCTGTCGCCGTGACCTATCCGGGCGTGTACATCGAGGAAATTCCGAGCGGGGTGCGCAGCATCACCGGCGTCGCGACGTCGATCGCCGCCTTCGTCGACGCGTTTTCCGCGGGGCCGATGAACAAAGCGGTCCGGGTGCTGGGGTTCGCCGATTTCGAGAAACAGTTCGGCGGGTTGGCGCCCCACAGCGAGGCCAGCTACGCCCTCTCGCAGTTCTTCCTCAACGGCGGCTCGGAGGCGTACGTCGTGCGCGTGACGTCCACCACCGCGAAGAACGGCGCCCTTAAGGCCGCGGTCGTGCTGGAAGATTCGGCCTCCGCCGGCGTGCTGATCGCGAGCGCGATCGACGAAGGCGCCTGGGGCAACAACGTCCTGGTGGGCGTCGACTACGACACGACCGATCCGACCACGCTGTTCAACCTGACCGTCACGGAGCTCGCGACGGTCAACGGCGTGACGACCATCGCGGCGACCGAGACCTTCCGCAACCTGGTGGTGGACCCGACGCAGCCCAACGACGCGGCGGCGGTCGTCAACGCGAGCTCGCAGCTCATCCGCCTTGCGGAAACCGGCAGCACGAAGCGGCGTCCCGCGCTTACGGGTACGGCGAGCCAGACGATCGCCGGCGGCGCGTTCACGGTCACCGCGGGCCAAACGATGAGCGTGGCGCTGAACAAGGATGCCGCCGTCGCGACCGCCGGGCTGGCCACCGTTCCGACGACGCTCTCGCAGCTCGCCTCCGCCCTGCAGGCGCTGATCCGCGGGGTGCAATCCGGCGGCAAGCCCGTGGCGCCCAACGCGACGGTGACCGTGATGGGCAGCGCCGCGGGCAATGCGCAGCTGGTCGCCACGGCCGGCACCGCCAACCCCGCCGACTCGCTGGCCCTGTCCGACGGCGGCACGGGGCTGGCGACCGCGCTCGGCTTCGACAAAGCGTCCCCGAACGTGCAGCAGTACGCGCTGGGCGGCGCGCCGGCCGGCGCGCAAGGCGGCGCCGCGTCGGGCGGCAAGGCGCAGCCGGGCAGCGACGGCACGTGGGATCCCGTCAACGACGGCGCGGGGATCACGGGCGGGCTCCTGGGCGACCAGAACGCGAAGTCGGGGCTGTACGCGCTGCTCGACGTCGACCTGTTCAACATCTTGTGCATCCCCGCGACGATGAACTTGCCCGACACCGATGCGGCGCAGGTTGCATCGCAGGCGGAGGCATTGTGCACCGCGCGCCGCGCGATGTACATCCTCGACGTCCCCAACACGGCCAACGCCGCGTCGCGCGACACGGTCGACGGCGTCATGAGCTGGCTGGACGCGAACTCGGGGCTGCGCAGCCGCAACGCCGCGCTCTATTTCCCGCGCGTCGACATCGCCGATCCGCTCAACGGTTTCCGCTTGCGCGCCGTCGCGCCCAGCGGCACGGTCGCCGGCGTGTGGGCGAGCACCGACGCCGCGCGCGGCGTTTGGAAGGCGCCGGCCGGGATCAGCGCGACGCTCGCGGGCGTGCAGAAGCTCGAGTACAAGCTGACCGACCTCGAAAACGGCGTGCTCAACCCGCTCGCGATCAACGCGCAGCGAACGTTTCCGGTGATCGGCCCCGTCGTCTGGGGCGCGCGCACGCTGAAGGGCGCCGACCAACTCGTCGACGACTACAAGTACATCCCCGTGCGGCGTTTGGCGCTCTACATCGAGGAGAGCGTGTACCGCGGCACCCAGTGGGTGGTGTTCGAGCCGAACGACGCGCCGCTGTGGTCGCAGATCCGGCTCAACGTCGGCGCGTTCATGCAGACGCTGTTCCGCCAAGGCGCGTTCGCCGGATCGACGCCGACCCAGGCGTACTTCGTCAACTGCGACGACAAGACCAACCCGCAGGCCGACATCAACCTCGGCATCGTGAACGTCGTCGTCGGCTTCGCGCCGCTCAAACCGGCGGAATTCGTCGTCATCCAAATCCAGCAGATGGCCGGACAGATCGCGAGCTGAGGAGCGCATCATGCCAGAGTTTCCCGCCAATCCGACGCGCTTCGACCCGTACAAGAACTTCAAGTTTCGCGTGAAGTGGGACGGCCACTACGTCGCCGGGGTCAGCAAAGTCGGCATGCTCAAGCGCACGACGGAGGTCGTGAAGCACCGCGAGGGCGGCGACCCGTCGAGCAGCCGCAAATCGCCGGGGCGCACGGAGTACGACGCGATCACGCTCGAGCGCGGCGTCACGTACGACATGGATTTCGAGATCTGGGCGAGCAAGGTGTGGAGCCTCGGCGCGGGGCTGGGCTCCGAGGTGTCGCTCGCGGACTTTCGCAAAGAGATCACCATCGAGGTGTACAACGAAGCCGGCCAGCTCGCGCTTTCCTACAACGTGTTCCGCTGCTGGGTGTCGGAGTATCAAGCGATGCCCGACTTGGACGCGAACGCGAACGCCGTCGCGATCCAGCACATCAAGCTCGAGAACGAAGGGTGGACGCGCGACGTCGCGGTGACGGAGCCCGTCGAGCCGACGTTCACGCCGCCGACGTGATGGGCGCATGGTGCAGATGCCTTCGGAGCGCGCGCTGCTCGACGCCTGGGAGATCGGCCTGGAGCAAGGCCCGGTCGAACGCGGCCTGACGCTGCTCGCCGTCGCATCACCCGGCGACGATCCCGGCGCGCTCGCCGCGCTCAGCATCGGCGAGCGCGACCGGCGTTTGCTGGCGCTGCGCGAAGCGGCGCTGGGACCGCGCATGACGGGCTTGGTGGGCTGCCCGCGCTGCGGCGAGCAGCTCGAGCTGGAGCTCACGACGCGCGACCTGCGCATCGCGCCGCCGCGCGATGCGGCGCTGACGCTGCGCGGCGACGATCACGAGCTGCAGCTGCGCTTGCCGGACAGCCGCGATCTGCTCGCGGTCGCCGCGCTGGACGCGAGCGCCGCGCCGGCGGCGCTGCTCGAACGCTGTCTCGTGCTCGCGCGCGTCGGCGGCGAGCCGGCCAGTGCCGATCGCCTTTCGCCCGATCTCGTTGCGGAGGCCGGCCGCCGTTTGGCGGATGCGGATCCGCAGACCGACGTGCGGTTCGCGCTGGCGTGTCCGGCGTGCGGCTGCGACTGGTCGGCGCCGTTCGACATCGTCGCGTTTCTGTGGGCGGAGATCGAAACGTGGGCGAATCGCCTGCTGGGCGACGTGCACGTGCTCGCGTCCGCCTACGGCTGGTCGGAGCCGGACGTCCTCGCGGTGAGCCCCGCGCGGCGGCGGTCGTATCTGCAGATGGTGTGCGCGTGAGCGATTTCTTCGCGAACCTCGCCGCCCGCGCGCGCGGCCGCGAGGACGGCGTCCGGCCGCGGCTGCCGGCGCGTTTCGAGACGCCGGAGCCGGGCCCGCCCGCAGTCGCCGACGCGCCGTTCGAGGTTGCGATCGAGCGCGAGCGGGTGCCCACGCCGCGCGCTCCCGACGGCGCGCACGCGACCGGCGACGGCGCGCCGACCGCCGCGCCGCAGCGATTCGCCGCGCCGCCGCGATTCGCCGCGCCGCCCGTCGAGGAAGCGCGGTTCGCTCGCACCGCCAGCGCCGCGCCGAGCGTCCCGGAAGCGCCGTTCGCCGTTGCGCCGCGCGCGCTCGCGCCTGTTGCGGGACAGGCACCCGCCGTGCCGCCGCCGGCACCGCCGCGCGCCGCGCCGCGCGCCGACGTTCATGACGAACGCCGTCGAGAGCCGCGCCCCGAACCGCCGGCCGAAGGCGCGATCGAACCGCGCGTTCGCGGCGATGCGGCGGTGCGACCGGCGCCGCCGAACGACGCACTGCGGCGCGCCGCGCCGCGCGAAGTTTCCGCGTCAGCCGCGCCGCGCGGGCAGGGCCGCGGCCCGGAGCGCAGCGCGGCCGAGATCGTACCGGCCGTCGCGCGCGTTTCCGCCGCATCCGCCGCGCCGGACCCTCCGCCGCACGCCGCGCGCACAGCCCGCGGGCGCCCGCCGTTCCCGGCCGCGCCGCCGGCAGAAACGACGGTGAACGTGACCATCGGCCGCATCGAGGTGCGCGCGGCGAGCGCGCCCGCCGAGCGCCGGCGCGAGCCGGCGTCACCGGCCGTCATGAGCCTGGGTGAGTACCTGAGCACGCGCGCGGAAGCCGCGCGGCGATGAGCAACGCGCTCGCGATCGCCGCCGTCACCACGACGCTGCAAGCGATCCTGCAGCAGAGCATCATGCTGGACCCGGACTTCAACGACGTATCGGTGACGATCCAACCGCTCGATCTGGCGCGTGGTAAGAACACCAACAATCAGCTCAACCTGTTCCTGTACATGGTCGCGCGCAACGCCGCCTGGGTGAACGCCGACATGCCGCGCCAGGTGAAGCCCGGCGAGAGCTCGATCTCGCCGCTGCCGCTCAACTTGTACTTTCTGCTCACCGCATTCGGGCGCGACGACGACACGGCGCAGGCGTTCAGCCACGAGCTCCTGGGCCTGGCGATGCGCACCTTGTACGACAACCCGATCCTCAGCTCGGCCGACATCCGCTCCGCGACGCAGGCGACGCTCGCGCGCAACGATCTCGACCAGCAGCTCGAGCACGTCCGCATCACGCTGCACCCGCTGACGATCGACGAGTTGTCGAAGCTGTGGACGGGATTCTCGATGCAGTACCGGTTGTCGGCGGCGTACGAGGCCGCGGTGACGCTCATCGAGAGCACGCGCGTGGCGCGCGCGCCGCTGCCGGTCCTCACCCGCGGGCCGAAGGATCAAGGCATTTCCGCGCAAGGCGACTTGACGCCGCCGCTGCCGACGCTGTCGTCGATCGCGTTGCCGAAACAGCAGCCCAGCGCGCTGCTGGGCGACGTGATCACGCTCGCGGGCGTGCATCTGGACGGCACCAACGTCGGCGTGCGCTTCAATCATGCGCTGTGGACGGCGCCCGTGGAACGGCCGCCGCTCGCCGGCGGCAGCGCCACCGCGCTCTCGGTGCAGATCCCCAACGCGCCCGCGGACTGGCCCGCGGGGTTCTACAACGTCGAAGTACTCGTGCAGCGCGCGGGCGAGTCGTTCCGGCGTGTCACCAACCAGCTGTCGTTCTCCGTCGCACCGTCGGCGACCGTCGTGCCGCTCGCCGCGGCGGCGAACACGCCCGTCGTCTACACCGCGACGGTGTCACCCGAGGTGCGGCCCGCGCAGGTCGCGATGCTCATGCTCGGCGCCCAGGAGTTTCTCGCGGATCGGCTCGCGGTGCAAGGCCCGACGCTCACGTTCTCGGCGACGCTGCCCGCCGACGTGTACTGGGTGCGCCTTCGCGTGGACGGCGTCGACACGCTGCTGGTGGACCGCACGAAGACGCCGCCTGTGTACGCCGCGCAACAGGTGACGGTGACGTGACCACTACCGAGTGGAACGACGCGAACACGCGTTACGTGTCGGCGGCGGTCGCCTGGGTGCGCGCGCTGCTGCGCGAACGCGCCACGCCGTTCGCGGTGCCGGCGGCGCCGCAAGGGATTCCCGCGCCGGTGCGGCGCCCGTTCTGGCGTTCGGTCGGGCGGCGCAGGATGCTCGTGGGCGAGCAGTCCGCGCTGCCGGAGACGCGCTTGATCGCGATCGAGTCCGGCGACCGCGCGAGCGCCGCCGCGGCCCAGATGCGCGACCTCGCCGCGGCGATGACGCCGCCGCCGGCGCTGCTCTCGCTCGCGCGAACGCTCGAGCTCAGCGAGTTCGAGCGGAACGTGCTGCTGCTGTGCGCCGCGGCGGATCTCGACACGTCGGTTGCCGCGCTGTGCGCGCGGGCGCAAGGCGAGCCGTCGCGGCCGTATCCGACGTTCGCGCTCGCGTCGGCCCTGTTTGACGACCCGGCGTGGGATGCGATCTCGCCCGAGCGCCCGCTGCGCTACTGGCGGCTGATCGAGATCGCGCAATCCGGCGCGGTGTCGCTCATCGTGAGCCCGCTGAGCGCGGACGAACGCATCGTCAACTTGCTCAAAGGCGTTTCGTACCTCGATGACCGGCTCATGCCGCTGCTCGCCGCGGTGCCGGATCCAGGCGACGGCGTCCCGTCGTCGCAGCAGATCGCCGCGCAGCGGATCGTGGACCAGCTGCGCGCCGTGTCGCAGCAGCCCCCGCCGGTTCAGCTGCTCGGCACCGACGGCGCGAGCAAGCTCGTCGTCGCGGGTCTGGTGTGCCGCGCCTACGGGCTGCGCGCGTACCGGCTCGACTGGCGGCTGCTGCCGGCGGCGCCGGCGGACCTCGAGTCGCTCGCGCGCTTGTGGCAGCGAGAAAGCCTGCTGATGCCGGTCGCGCTCTACCTCGACATCGACGGCGGCGAGATCCCGCCGAGCGGCCCCGTGGACATGGTGATCGCGCGGCTGCCCGGTGCGCTGGTCTTCCTGGCGACGCGGCATCTGCGCGCGGTGTCCGCGCGCGCGCCGATCGCGGCCGACGTCGACAAACCGACCGAAGAAGAGCAGCGCGCGTGCTGGGCCGGCGCGCTCGGCGCCGCCGCCGACGGCATCCCGGAGGCGCTCGCCGCACAGTTCGACTTGAACGCGGAGACGATTCGCGAGCTCGTCCGGCGCGCCGTGACCGATGCCGAGACCGATCGCGAGACGTTGCGCGAGCGGCTGTGGGACGCGTGCCGCGGGCTGACGCGCCCGCGGCTCGATACGCTCGCGCACCGCGTCGCGCCGCGCGCTACGTGGGACGACATCGTGCTGCCGGATGCGGAGACCGACATGCTCCGGCAGATCGCCGATCAGGTCGGTCACCGCGGCACGGTGTACGGAACGTGGGGCTTCGCGCAGCGCATGAGCCGGGGTTTGGGGATCATCGTGATGTTTGCGGGCGCGTCCGGCAGCGGCAAGACGATGGCCGCGGAGGTGATCGCCAACGAGTTGCGGCTCGACCTGTTCCGCATCGATCTGTCGGCCGTGATGAGCAAATACATCGGCGAAACCGAGGCGAACCTGCGGCGGCTGTTCGACGCGGCCGAAGACGGCGGCTCGATCCTGCTCTTCGACGAGGCCGACGCGCTGTTCGGCAAACGCACCGAGGTCAAAGACAGCCACGACCGCTACGCCAACATCGAGATCAACTATCTGCTGCAGCGCATGGAGTCGTACCGCGGCCTCGCGATCCTCGCGACGAACATGAAGAGCGCGCTCGACCAAGCGTTCATGCGGCGGTTGCGTTTCGTCGTCGACTTCCCGTTCCCGGGCGTCCCCGAGCGCAAGCTCATGTGGCAGAAAGCGTTTCCGCCCGGCACGCCCACCGACGCGCTCGACATGGACCGTCTCGCGCGCCTCAACGTCACCGGCGGCCACATCGCCGTGATCGCGCTCAACGCCGCGTTCGCCGCCGCGCGCGCGGGGACAGCGGTGTCGACGCCGCTCGTGCTCGACGCGGCGCGGATCGAGTTTCGCAAGCTGGGCCGCCCGATCAACGAGAACGATTTTCGCTGGCAGCCGGCGGCCGCCGCGGTGCCGGCATGAGCGCGCGGTCCTCCGTCGAGGTGCACATCGACCGATTGGTCCTCGACGGTCTGAGCGTCGAACCGCATCATGCGCGCCGCGTTCGCACCGCGGTCGAGCTGGAGCTCGCGCGGCTCTTGGGCGGCACGCCGAGCGCGTCGTTCGCCGCCGGCGCCGTACCGCACGTCGCCGCGCCGACGATGGCGCACGGGCCGGGCGATTCGCCCGAGACGACCGGATCCCGCATCGCGAGCGCGGTGCATTCGGCGATCGTAGCCCGCGGAGGATCGTCATGAGCGAGAAATCGCACCAGGCAAGCCGGAAAAACGCGCCGCTCGGGGCGCAGGCCGACGCGTTCGCACGCCGGCCGGCGCAGCCACACGTCTGCGTGCAACGTCATGCGAACGGCGCCACGGTGGCCGACGGCGCGCAGCCCGCGGTGCTCGACGTGCTGCGGTCGGCCGGGCGGCCGCTGGACCCGGTGACGCGCACGGAGATGGAAACCCAGCTCGGCTACGACTTCAGCTCGGTGCGCGTGCACGACGAGCAGGCCGCGGCGCGCACCGCGAACCTGCTCGGCGCGCACGCGTTCACCGTCGGCAACCACGTCGCGTTCGGCGAGGGCGGCTACGCGCCCGCCACCGCGGCGGGCCGCCGCGTCATGCTGCACGAGCTCACGCACGTCGTGCAGCAAGCGGCCGGGCCGGTCGCGGGCCGTCCGGCGGGCGAGGGTCTCTCGATCAGCGATCCCGCCGACGCGTTCGAGCGCGAGGCGGTGCGCAGCGCATCGGCCGGTCCCGCGTCTACCGGCGCATCGGCCGATGGGCTGCGCGCGCTGCCGCGGCGGGCGTTCGACCCGCATCACCTCGCCGTCCAGAGAGCGGATTGGGGCAAGATCGGCGGGGTCGCCGGGATCGTCGGGGCCGTGATCGCGGGGGTCGCGCTGATCGCCGCGGTCGCCGCGTGGGCCCGGCCGAAGAATCCGGCCGGCACGGCGGCCGGTGTATCGTTCCAGCCCAACCCGTTCAGCTTCAACACGACGGACAAACCGGCCGCCGAGCCCAACACGCCGGCGGCGCGCGCCAACTTCGCCGCGCGCTCCACGGCGGCGCCGGACGTCAAGAAGATCCTCGACCTGCGAACCGACGACGACAACCATACGGCGTTCAACCTCGCGATCAACAGCACCGGGCAGAACGTCATCTCGGCCACGCTGGCGAGCGAGACGGAGCGGGGCTATCTCGGCGGCTACAACAGCAGCGGCGCGGCGGTCAGCTTCTCGTCGATCCAAACCTCACCGGCGGGCGCGTTGCCGAACATCTTCACCGGGCCCGGCCCCGGCGCGGCGACGCCGCCGGCCACGGCAGCCTCGACGGAAGTCGCGGAAGTCTTGGTGCGCTTCGTCGGCGCGAACGTCAAAGAGCGCGAGCCGGCGCAGGCGTTCGCCGGATCGGTCAAGGTCGACGGCCGCGGCCAGACGTCGAACGCGCAGGTCGCGGTGACCAACAACATCGGTGATGCGCATCCGAGCTCCGACGGAACGTACGCCGTCGTCGACTACCGCACGCCGACGCGGCCGTCACGCGCTTCGGGCTCGTCGGGCTCCGGCCTCGACCTCACGCCCACGGAGCCGGAGCACACCGACCCCATCGACGACATCAAGCGCGCGCTGCCGTTCGGGCGGCCGATGACATGAGCGGGCCGGCGCGCACCGCTGCGCAGAGCGTGCACGACGTCGTCAGGTCGGCGCAGGGAAGGCCGCTGCCGCCGCACACGCGCGGGACGATGGAACGGCGCCTCGGGCGGTTCTTCGGCGGCGCGTGCGCGACGCCGCGCACGGCCGACCGGCTCGCGCTCGGCGCGGCGTCCGATCGCGCGGAGCGCGCCGCCGACGCGATCGCGACGGCGCCGCCCGAGCGCGCTTCGGAACCGTCCGCGCGCGGGTTCGACCTGAGCGCGGTGCGCGTCCACAGCGGTCCGCGCGCGTCGGACTCCGCGCGCGCGCTGCGCGCGGTGGCATACTCGGTCGGCAACGATGTCGTCGTCGACTCGGGCCGCTGCGCGCCGGGGACGGCGTTCGGCGAACGCGTGCTCGCGCACGAGCTCGCCCACGTCGCGCAGAGCTCGCACTCCGGCGACCACGGCGCAACGGTGCGGCGCTTCACCGAGTTTGCCGCGGACGAGCAGCTGGGCGACGTTTCGATGGGCTGGAAGCATCCGGCCGGCGTTGCCATCAGCGTCGCCGACGACGGCCAGATGGTTACCGAGGACAAAGGCTGGAACCCCGGCACGAACAAGCGCGCGTGGTCGACCGCATCGATGATCGCCGCGTCGAACTCCGCGTTGGGATCGCAAGGCTCGCGCGCGGTCCTCCGGCTGAAGTCGGGTGGACAGGAGATCACCGGCAAGGCGCCTGCGAACGGACAGAGCTCCAAGCTCGAGGAGATCGAGCCCGTGCGTTCCGACGGCGGAACGTTCGACCTCGCGTCCGATTGCGGGAGCGCGTGCAAACAAATCATGGGCAGCGGCGGCGGTAAAGACGTTGCCGTCATCAAGGGCGCGCCGCAAGAATCCAGCGGCACCGCGGGCGCCGTCGGCGGCGCGTTCGCGGGCGGGATCGGTTTGGGTGCGGCGGGTGCCGGGATCGGCTACGCGGCGGGCGGTTCGGATCCGAAGAAACAGCTGGCCGGCGCCCTGATCGGCGGCGCGATCGGACTCGTCGTGGGCGCGGTCGCGGGCGGCTTCGCCGGCTCCGCGATCCAGAAGGCGCTCTCGAAAAACGACCAGCCCGAAGAGCGGCTCACCGCGCGCACGTATCATGCGCGCCCCAGCGATCCGACGAAGCCGCAGACTTCATCGGCGGAAGAATGGACCGAGGAAGTGTTCCGCAAGGAGTGGGGCGCGGGGCTCACGCGCACGGAGCTGTACGCAAAGTACGCCGCGCTCTCAGACGCCGAAAAGGACGCGTTCGACCGCAAGTACGGGATCAACAACTACGCCGTTCCGCGCACCGGCCAAGGCATCACGATCAGCTCCGACTACGACATGCCGGGGTATGCGGACCCGAGCCACAGCGCGTGGAACTTCCACTATGCAGCCGCGGTGATGAGCAGCGGTCAGGACTACGTCACGCTGGAGAGCGCCGCGGGTTGGAAGCCGGACGACTGGATCTGGTTCATGTACGGTCCGGCGTCGAAAAAGCAGTCGTTCAAAGAGGTCCAGGCGGCGACGGGCACCCACGGCACCAAGCAAAGCGCCCTCGTCGTGGAGCCGGAGTGACCGCGCGATGACGCAGCCGATCCACGTCGTTCGCACCGAAGCCGAGCTCGTCCAGCGGGATCGCACCACCGTGGATGCGATCGGGCGTTACGAAGCCGTGCCGCCGCCGGTGCGCGGGACGCTGCCCAACCCGCTGCCGCACGACCGCGCGGTGATCGTCCTGTCGGACGATGTGTGGGTGTACGTGGAAGCGCTCGACTCGGAACGATCGGTGCGCGGCGCGGACGAGCGCGCGCGGTTCGACGGCAAGCTGGTGCGCGTGCGCGGCACCGCGCGCAAGGTGATGCCGGCGAGCGGCCAGAGCCCGATGGCGCCCTGCATCAGCGACGTCGCGGACATCGCGGAAGCCGGCGCGGACACGGCGCGATGAGCGGCACCTTCCCCGGATCACCGCGCGTGCTCAAAGGCGGCCTCGTGCTGCTCGACCCCGACACGTTCGCGGTGCTGCCGAACGGCATCATCCTGCTGCAGTACAATCCGGACACGCTCACGCGCTCGCTCAAGATCAAGGGTGCGGAAGAAGGCGGCGACCGCAGCGAGGCGCTTCGCCTGACGGGGCCCGCCGTCGAGACGATCAAGCTCGACGCCGAGGTCGACGCGACCGACCAGCTCGAGAGCCAAGAC
>DASZBS010000018.1:0-19502 GCA_035943995.1 Candidatus Elarobacter sp.
GTCGCGGTGGACGGCCCACACGCGTGACGGATCGGTCTCGCCCGGCCACACGTGGACCATCCAGCCGAACACTTGCGGCACCCAGCGGCCGCCCGCGGCGCTGCACCCGTTCGCATCGGCGATCGTTCCGCCGAGTCCGAAGCGCGGATCGCGTGCGCTGCCGGCGGGTGGCTGGCAGATGCGGACGTGGCGGTGCCAGCGCGCGACGCTCAGCGGCACGTCGGCGTCGAGCTGCTGCTCCGTGGCGTTCTTCGACGCGGTGTACATGACGCCGACCAGGTGAAGTGCCTCGCCGTGGCGCTCGTAGATCAGCGACGTGGGATGATCCGGATCGAACCGTCCCATCCATGCCTCGAGCGCCCAGGCGTCCTTCGTGAAATGCTCCGTCGGCAGCGGCACGCCGGGCAAGAACTTCTTGAAGCCGTCCCGTTCGGCGTCCGCCACCGCCGGGTATCGCGCCATGACGCGTTTCGCGGCGGCGACGATCGCGTCGGCTCGCGCCCGGTCCTCCGTCTTCGCAGGCCGCGTCATGGTGACGTCCATGTGGCCGCCCATCGCCTCGGCGGGCGCGTCGGCGCGGCCGGGGTGCGGGAGCGCGACGATCGCCAGCAGCAGCGCGGTCGAGAATGCGAGAAGTCGTTTCATGGCGTGGCTTTCAGCTCCGGGAACAGCAGCGTGCTGCGCTCTGAACGAGACTCCTACCGGCCGCATCGCGCTCTCACGCGAATCACATCATATCAGCGGCCGGCGGCGTACGCCTCTGCGAGGTCGCCGACCGCCGCGCCGATCGTCGCGACCGCTTCGTCGAGCTGCTCGTCGGTGATCGTCAGCGGCGGCGCGATGTGCAGCACATTGTACCGTCCGAACGCGTAGGCACCGCGCTTTTTCAAGCTCGCGAACAGCGCCGGCATCGGCCCCATCGACTTCCCTTGCCACGGCACGAGCGGCGTGCGCGCGGCGCGGTCGCTCACGAACTCCAGCGCGAAGAACGCGCCGACGCCGCGCACCTCGCCGACGATCTCGTGCTCGTCGCGCACGCGCTCCAAGCCCGCGCGCAGGCGCGTCTCGATCGCGCGCGCGCGCGCGTAGAGATCGCCGTCTTCATACGCTTGCAGCGCCGCGATCCCGGTCGCCATCGCGAGCGGGTGCCCGGAGTACGTGTGTCCCGCGGGGAGCGGCTTCTGATCGAACGCGCACGCGAGCCGCTCGCGCAGCAGCACGCCGCCCAGCGGCACGTATCCCGACGTCACGCCTTTGGCGAACGTCATCATGTCGGGCACCACGCCGAACCGCTCGCCGCCGAACACCGCGCCGGTGCGGCCGAACCCCGTCATCACCTCGTCGAAGATCAGGGCGATGCCGTGCGCGTCGCAAAGCGCACGCAAGCCCGCCAGATAACCGGGTGGGAACACGATCACGCCGTTCGAGCCGATGACCGGCTCGATCAGGATCGCGGCGACCTGATCGGGGTTCTCCGCCGCGATGGTGTCGGCGAGATGCTGCAGCGCGCGCCGCGTCTCTTCGGCCGGATCGTCGGTGAAGAACGGGCTGCGATACGGGTACGGCGCCCAGAAGTGCACTACGCCGGGCATCACGTTTGACGGCTCGTTGTACCAGCGCCGGTTCTCGCCGGTCAGCGTCGCGGAGCCCGCGCCCGAACCGTGGAACGAGCGGTACGCCGTCAGCACCTTCGCGCGCCCGCTGACGGCGCGCGCGAACTTGACGGCGTCCTCATTTGCCGACGCGCCGGACGTGGTGAAGAACGCGCGGCCGCCCTCGTCGCCCCACGGCGCCAGCCGCACCAGCGCCTCGCCCAGCTCGGCACGCGCGTCGTTGAACCAGCTCGGCGGGCTGAAGCAGAGCCGGTCGACCTGTTCGTGCATCGCGGCGCGCACGGCCGGGTGGCCGTGGCCGAGGTTGACGGCGATCAGCCCCGAGGTGAGGTCCGCATAGCGGTTGCCGTCCTCGTCGTAGAGGTAGATCCCCTCGCCGCGCACGATGACGGGCGGCTGCAGCGTCCCTTGCGCCATCCACGGCGTGAGCACGTAGCGCGCGTGCTTTGTCTTGAGCGCATCACGGGCAGCGATCATCGGGCAGGCCCTCCTCCCGACGCCGTACGCCGCGAGCGGCGGAAGGTCCGCCTACCCGTCGCGGCGCCGCTCGAGTGGCGCGAACAGCGCCGGCAGCGCGAGCGCGAACCCGGGCAGCGCCGGGTGCGCGACGACGTCGTCGCCGCACAACACGCGCACGCCGCGCGCGTCGTGCAGCCGCACCGACCGGTCGCACGGATCGACGACGATCACCAGGGACGAACCGGTCGCGAGGTACACGGCGATCTTGTGCTCGACGTTGCGCGCGCGGTCGCCGGGCGAGAGGATCTCCACCGCAACATCCGGCGAGAACGGCGGCGCCTCGAGATCGCGCCCTTCGAGCCCGGCGAGCCGCGCATCGGCGACGTAGGAGATATCGGGAACGAGTGGGCGCCGAATCTCGCCTGCGGGTGCGGGCCGGAACCGCCATTCTGGTCCCACGTCGCCGCGTCCGTGGGCCCATGCGGCAAGCGCGGTCTGTAGCGTTCCCTGCAGCAGCGCGTGCGTGCGGAACGGGCTCACCTTGCGCACCGCGTGGCCGAGGATCCATTCGGTTTCGGGTTCGGTTTCCGGTAAAACGATTTCGTGTATCGACATGGGTTCACGCATGGCTATCACGCGCGCATGCGAAAAGGCAATACCCTACTGATGCGCGACCCCGAGCAGCGTCTGCACGAGCAGCACGGTGCGCGTGACGACACCCGGAACGATCTCGGCGAACTTGTAGAGCGCGGCGAGCGCCGGGATCGGCCCGACGATGACGAACGGCAGCCCGATCAGGACGATGATCAGGATCCATCCGACCAACGGCGCGAACGCGCGCAGCGGGCTGCGCGCGACGACCGTTCCGCCCGCGAGATCACCGAGCCGGCGGTGCCCCGGCAACAGCGCGAGGATGCCGCCGATCACGAGCAGATCGATTGGCCGCAGCAGGTTGCGCACGAACGCGCGCCCGAGCCCGACCATCCCGCCGCGCACGGTGTACACGTGCAATCCGAATGCGAGCTTCCAGATCGTCGTCCCGACGAACGCTTCCGACACCCACACGTATACGAGCGCGACCGCCATGCCGAGCACCAGCGTCGCTTCGAAGCCACCCTGCGAGTTCGTCGGCAGCCCCGTCAGCGGGTTGATCGCGATCAGCGAGTACGCGAGCGTCGTGACGAACACGGTGACGAGCGCGACGTCGAGCACGAACGCGAAAAACCGCGCGACGACGTAGGCCAGCGGGTTGCCGAAGACGTGTGCAGGCCGTTCCGCAATGGTGGCCGTCGTCCGCGGCGGCAGAACGGTGCCCGCGACGGGCGCCGCGACCGGGACGGCGGGCGACACACGGACCGGCTCGGGGGATCCGGCGCGCGGCGGCGGCTCGACGACGCCGTACTCGACGTGCGGGCGCGGCGGCGGCGCCTCGACGCGCGGCATGGCGACGGTTGGTTCGAGACCATCCTCGGGCGGTGTCGGCGGCGGCTGCATACGCTAGACGTACCCAGCGGGCCCGATGGGGTTGCAACGCAAGGCTCAGTCAGCTTAGGAGGTCCGGGGAAGCGGCCGGGGCGATCGAGGTCACTTTACACGAAGCCGCTCGCCGCGGTCGCGCCTTTCTTGCGCAGCTCCGCCTGGCGCAGCTCGACGCGGCGGATTTTCCCGGAGCGCGTCTTCGGCAGCTCGTCGACGAACTCGATCGCGCGCGGATATTTGTACGGCGCGGTCACGCGCTTGCAGTGCTCCTGCAGCTCGCGCACCAGCGCGTCGTTCGGCTCGTAACCGGGCCGCACCACGACGAACGCCTTGACGATGTTGCCGCGGTCCGCGTCGGGCGAGCCGACGACCGCCGACTCAACGACCGCCGGGTGCTCGAGCAGCGCGCTCTCCACCTCGAACGGGCCGATGCGGTACGCGCCCGACGAGATCACGTCGTCCGCGCGGCCGACGAACCAGAAGTAGCCGTCGTCGTCCACTTGCGCGCGGTCGCCGGTGAGATACCACTCGCCGCGGCGCGAGCTCTGCGTCTCTTCGTCGTTCTTGTAGTAGCCGCGGAACAGCGACGGCGGATCCCCGCGCAGTGCGATGTCGCCGACGTCACCGGGCTCGCACGGCTTTCCCTGCTCGTCGACGACCGCGACCTCGTGGCCCGGCGTCGGCTTGCCCATCGATCCGGGGCGCACGTCGAGCCCCGGCCGGTTCGCGACGAGCAGCGTGTTCTCGGTTTGTCCGTAGCCGTCGAGGATCGTGAGCCCGAACGCCGCTTTCCACAGCTCGATCACTTCGGGGTTGAGCGGCTCGCCCGCGCTCACGCAGTGCCGCAGCTTCGGCAATTTCCAGCGCTCGCCCAGATTCGGCAGCTTCGCCAGCAAACGGTATTCGGTCGGCGCGCTGCACAGCACGTTCACGCCGAGGTCGCGGATCATGTTCATGCGCTCTTCGGGGACGAAGCCGCCTTCGTGCAGCACGATCGGCGCGCCGCACGACCAGGGTCCCAGCAGCACGTTCCAGAGCGACTTCGCCCAGCCGGTGCCCGCCGTGCACCACACGAGATCGTCGCGCTTCACGTCGAACCACACCGCGGCTTGCATGCGCTTCGCGAACGTGTAGGCGACGGAGTGCACGACGCCTTTGGGATCTTTCGTCGTGCCGCTCGTGTACACGATGTACGCCAAGTCGTCCGCGCGCGTCGGCTCGCCGGCCCACGGCTCCGCGTTCGCGAGCAGCGGATCGGTGGCGATCCAGCCGTCACGCTCGCCGCCCGCGAGCAGGTACGTCTTCGCCGTCGTCGCGTCGGGGCGCATCGCGTCGAACTCCGCCGCGTTGCTGGAGTGCGCGACCACCGCGACGGCGCCGCTGTGGTTCGCACGGTACAAGAGATCTTTCGCGCGCAGCTGCTCGGCGCTCGGCACGGCCGCAGCGCCGATGCGCAGCAACGCGGTCATGCAGAATAGCCAGTCGGGGATCTTCGGCAGCACGACGACGACGCGATCGCCTTTGCGCACGCCCGCGTCGCGCAGCACGGCCGCCCAGCGCTGCGACGCGCCGGCGATCTGCGCGAACGTGTACTCGCGCCGGTTTCCGGCGGTGTCGACGAAGACGAGCCCGAGCCGGTCCTCCCGCGCCAAGCGGTCGATGACGTCGCGCGCGAAGTTGAACTCGGCGGGGACGTCCCAGGTGAACTGCTCGCTCATGCCCGAGGATTCGCAGGGCGCCCCGGCGCACCCGCTGTCATGGCTCGCTTCGACCCGGCCCGCATCCTCCGCGCCTCGCACATCCACATCGGCAAGAACATTCGCGTGCGGGGCGTCCCGGCGATCCTGCTCGGCGTCTCGGCGGTCGTCGCGGTGGCGGGCGCGGCACGCGCCGTGCGCGCGGCGGCACCGGCGCTGCCCGACGTCCTGCGCGAGACCACGAAGCTCGTCGGCGCGATCCGCGGCGACCGCGAGGACCTGCGCCGGCTCAACGGCTAGCGGACGACCTCACCACGGCGCGGTGACGCGCAGGACGACGCGGCGCGGCGCGTTCCACTGCGTCGTGTTGAACCCGTTGTTCACCTTGATCAGATAGCGATGGTCGAAGAGGTTGTCGGCGGACAGCGTGTAGCCCAGGCGCTTCGCCGCGCGATCCGCGGCGCGCCCGAACGACGCGTCGACGATCCAGTGCGCGGGCAGGCGGCCCTGACCGTTCTCGAACTGCGTCGGGAAGCCCGTGCCGTACTCGGCCTGCAGCGTCGCGAACGTCTTGAGGTCGCGCCCGACGTGACGCGTGTAGAACGCATTGCCGGACCAGCGCTGATCGTGATCTTCGGGCTGCAGCGTCAGATCGTTCTGCGCGCTCGGGTCGAAAAGGAACGTACCGCCCGACACGCCCGCCGCTTCGGCGCGCGAGTACGTGAGCGACACGCCGGAGTCGACGTGCGCGGACGTCGCGTCGAGCCGCAGCTCGACGCCGCGGTCGCGGCCGATCGCGTTGTTGAACACGGCGAACAGCGGCGTGTTCGCGAGCTGCGTCGTGTCGAGCACGTTGATCGCCGTGCGGTCGAACGCGTTGAGGTAGCCGCGCAGGCCGGGCCGGAACGTGCGCGCGATCCCGAGCTCGACGTACGTGTCGCGCTCGGGGCGCAGATCGTATACGGGCGCGGTGCTCGACGCGGTTTGCGTGACGACCGCGTCGCGGCGCACGTCCTCGAGCCCCGGCGCTGCGTAGAGCCGGCCGTAGTACGCGTGCAGCACGGTGCCGGGCGCGATCTCGTCGTTGATCTCGAGCCGTGGGCTCAGCTGCGAACCGGCCGTGTAGCCCGTGCTGTGGTCGTAGCGCAGCCCGGCGTTGACCGCGACGCGGCGCGACACAGTCCACTTGTCCTCGACGTACGCGCCCGTCTGCGTGCCCTTCGCCGTCGCGTTGTCGGTGAAATCGTCGGCGCCCGGGATGCGGATCAGCACGCCGGAACGCAGGTTCTCTTGCTGCATGTCGAGACCGGCTTTGAGCGCGTGGCGATCACTCGCGCGAAACGCCGTCAGGCGCAGCCCCGCGTACGTCGCGACGCGGTCCTGGCGCACGCCGTTCTGCGGCGTGAGCGAGCCGTCGTCCGAGACGACGTTCGCCAGCACGTCGCGGTTCACGTCGCCGTCGTATGCGACGCGGTTCCAGCGCGCCCACGGCACGACCCGCACGTAGCCGTTGCCGTCCTTGGACGTGTGCGTGAACGACAGGCTCGCGAAGCGGTCGTACTCGCGCTGCACGTCGTCGGTCCCGGACGCGGCGACGTACGGCGAATTCCGCGCGAACGCCGTGTTGATGGGAATCTGGAACGACGCGTACTGGTTGGAGACGTCGGCCGCGAGCAGGTCGCGCTCGCCCATCGGCAGCGCGATCCGCAAAAACTGGTCCGACGTCGCGGACGCGTCGTGCTCCGCGGCGAGCGACGGCGTGTCGAGCCCGCGGTTCGTGCGGCGCGAGTTGAGCGCGAGCGAGAACTGCGCGCGCCCCGCGCTGAGGTGCTGGACGAGCCGCGCGTCCGACGAGCCCTGCTCGCCCGCGCCGAAGGTGAGCGCGCCGCCCGCGCCCTGCTCCGTCCCGCCGCTGATGACGTTCACGATCGCACCTTGCCGCGAGCCGCCGAACTCGGCCGGAAACGCGCCGGTGAAGATCTCGACCGCCTGCGCGTTGCGCGGGTCGATCAGCTGCGCGAAGTTCGAGCTGGTCGACTGCGGCAGCGGCGCGCCGTCGAGCTCGTAGCTCAAGCCGTGGAAGCCGTGCGCCACCGGCTCGTCGTACGAGAACCGCACGACGCCGGGGACCTGCTCGACGATCGCGTCGAGCCGGTCGTTGCGCGGCAGCGCCGCGAGCCGCCGCGCGCCGAACGCGTTCTGCGAGACCGGCGTCCCGCGCACGCTCGTCGCGGTCGCGGACGTCTTCCCGATCACCGCCGTCGCGACGAGCGCGACGTCGACGACCGCGTCGCTCGCCACGTCGACGGTCGCGAGCGCTTCACCCTCGGGCGTCGTCGCGCGCACGGTGTAGCGGCCGAACGGGACGCGCGCGAACGCGAAGCGCCCGTCGTCGCCCGTGACGGCGGTTTGCACGACACGATCGCCGGCGAGCGTGACGGTTGCGCGCGCGAGCGGGCGGTGATCGGCGCGTGTCAGGGTGCCGCGCACGAGCCCGACGACGTCGGCACGAGCCGGAGCGGCCGTCACGACGAGCACGATACTGGAGCAGGCCAGCGCGGCGAGCGCGCTGTGAAAGGAAAACATTGCTTTGAAAAAGCCTCCGGAGAGCGCGTGACAACTGCGCCGAAACGGCGCGGTCGGATCAGCGCAGGACCGGAGGTGCGCGAGACGGGCGGCGGCGCGACAGGCGCACGCCGGCGGGGACGAGCAGCGGAACGCGGACGGCCGCCCACGGCGCGTCGGAACCGGGCGCGAGCAGCCGGAACGCGGCGGCGAGCGCAACGGCGAGCCGCCGCGCGAACGCCAGCACGACCCGGGCCGCGCCTGCGAGCGCGAGCGCGCTCGCGAAGGAGCCGGCGACGAGCGCCGCCAGCGCGCCGAGCGCCGGCAGACCCGCGATGCCGCCGTCGTGCGCGACGATCGCGACGAGCGGCAGCGCCCCGGCCAATCCCATGACGGCGGTCAACGGCCCGATGCGCGCGCCGGCAATCCGTCGGGCCGCGGCGACGAGGACGGCTGGAGCGCCGGCGCGGGACGCGATCAGCACGACGACGGCCAGCAGGCACGCTGCCGCCGCGACAGCCGCCGCGTAGAGCAAGATCGGACAGACGCCTTCGGCAGCAGGCGCGACCGGCGCCGCCATCCCCGCCATGCCGGGCATGGCGATTGCCTGGTCGTGATGGTGGGCGAGCACACGGTGGCCGCACAGCGCGGCTCCCGTGCAGGCGAGCGCGGCGATGCCGGCGGACGCCGTCGCTGCGACCGCGGCAAGGAGGGCGAGCGCGCTTGCGTGCGCGCGGTCCGTCGTCCGCATGCTGTCTCGTGAACGTACCCGACCGCCCATCGGATGACCTACGCCGCGGCGGGTACCGGGCGCCGCGAGGTCGTAGACGGGGCGCTCGTGATCGACGCTGTGATTACCGCGATGCTGCGGCAAACGATGCCCGACGCCCAGGTGCAAGTCTACGACATGACCGGCACCATGGACCATCTCGAGGTGTTCGTACGCTCGAAGGCGTTCGCGGGCGTCTCGCCGCTCGACCGGCACCGGATGGTCGAGAAGGCGCTGGCCCCCGCCCGCGCCGACGGGCGCATCCACGCGCTCCAGATTCGCACCGCTACCCCTGAGGACACCAATGGCTGACCTGCAAGACGAGATCACACGCGAGATCGCTGACAACACGATCCTCGTCTACGGCAAAGGCACCAAAGCCGCGCCGCGCTGCGGCTTTACCGCCGAGACGATCCAGTTTTTCAACGCCTTCGGCTATCCGTTCGAGGTGGTCGACGTGCTGGAGAACATGCCCAAGCGCGCGGCGCTGTCGCAGATGACCGATTGGCAGACGCTGCCCAAGGTGTTCATCGACGGACACTTCCACGGCGACACGGACATCCTCGAGCCGATGGCGCGCAGCGGCGAGCTGGCGAAGCTGCTCGAGAAGGCATTCGAAGGCAAGGGCGTGACGCCCACGATCCAGCTGCGCTAGCGCGCGTGCTGGAGCTCTACGCACCGGGGAGCGAAGCCGACTGGCTTCGCTCCTTCCGTTTCAGCGTGAGCGTGCGGCCGCGCTTCTGCGAGACCGACGCGCTCGGCCACGTCAGCAATACCGTGTACACCACGTACTGGGAACTCGCGCGGCTGCGCTATCTCGAGACCGTGGGTGAGGCGGACGACGCGCCCAAACGCGTCCTGGCGTACAACCACATGGCCGTCGAGATCGCGTTCCGCATGCTGAAGCCGTGCTTCTACGATGAGGAGCTGCTGGTGCACGCGCGCATCGCCGCTTTGGGGCGCAGCAGCGCGACGACGGAGTACGCGCTCACCTCGCTGCCGGGCGGTGACGTGCGCGCGATCGCACGGATCGCGATCGTCTCGTCGGCCGACGACGTGCACGCGACGCCGTGGACGCCGGGCCAGCGCGCGAAGCTCGAAGCGTTCGAGGGTCGCGCGCCGGCTGCGGCGAGCTAGAAGTTCTTCACGACGGAGATCTTCACGTTGCGCGGCCCGATCACGTTCGCGTTGGTCAAGCCGACGCTCCCGTTGACGAGCGGGTACGCGACGCCGCCGTACTCCGTGATGAACGCGTTGGGGAAGGCGTTGAACGCGTTGTCGACGTTGAAGTTGAGGGCGGCGCCCACCTTGCCGCCGATCGGGAACCGCACGTCGAAGTGCGCGACCGTGAACGCCGGGACGTTGAGCGAGTTGTTGTTGCCGTAGAGCTGTTCGCCGAACGCCACGTAGCCGCCGTTGAGCGTGCGAAAATGGAGCTCGGCGTACCCTTGCGCGTACGGGATCGAGTGGTTGTTGATCGCGTTGAACGACCCGGGCGTCCCGGCGGTGCCGCTCCCGACGTAGTTCTCCGTCGGCAGGATCGCGAGGTTCGTGCCGACGTTGCACGAGCTGTTGGTCGAGTAGAAGCAAGGCGGGATGGCGTACGGATACGCGCGTTGGAGCGCGCCCTGCACCTTGTAGCCCAGTCCCAGCGCGGGGTCGCGCGTGAGCGCCATCTCGATGCCTTCGTAGCGGGCATGACCCAGGTTGCGGTTCTGCGAGCTGATCAGCGGCAGGAAGCCCGTGCCGCACGTGCCGTCCGGGTTCGCCGGTGCGGCGACGGTCCCGTTGTAACAGCCGTTCTGCGAGGTCGACGTGAAGAACTGGTTCTGCAGGTTCGCCAGGTACAGGTCGGTCGTCAGGACCGTCAGCCCGTCGCGCATGCGGAAGTCGGCACCGAGATCGTACTCGAACGCGGTCTCCGGCCGGATCGCACCGTTCGCCGCGTTGTTCGTGTAGAACGTCGGCGCCGACACGTTGTTGGCCGCGGGCGTCGTGGTCGCGCGGCTGAGGAAATTCAGATACGGCGGCGCGATGGCCGAGCCCATCGAGAAACGCACCGACGTGTCGCGGTTCGCGCGGTACGTGATCCCGATGCGCGGATCGTCGTGCGCGATGCGCGTGTCGAAGAAGGTCGGGTTGGGGTTGGCCACGTTCGTCGTTCCGCCGACGGCCGGGATCCCGGCGTTGGGCGACGCGTGGAACGTGTACAGGTTGAGGTAGTTCGAAAGCATGATGTTGGTGCGCGCGCCCAGCGCGAATTGCACGCGGGCGAGGATCGTGCGATAGATCTCGTACGACCCGACGGGCACGCCCGGCACGGTCGGCGCGTTCGGGTAGTCGCGCGCCGTCGTGCGCGAGTTGGTCTGGTCGAACGCGAGCGTCAGCAAATCTCCGTTCGCGCCGAGCGGATGATCCCACTCGAACGACGAGCCGTGCAGCTCGTCAGCCTCTTCGGCCCGGAAGTACTGCGGGCTCGTGAACCCGGTGAACGGGTTCCCCGCGGCGCCGCACGCGATGCCGGCACCGTTCTTCACACCCGAGGCGATCCAGCCGGTCGTCGGGCCGCCGCACACCCCGCCCGACGGGTTGAACTGCACGTTCGCCGTCTGCCCGTTGAACGGTGTCGAGACCGGGGTGCCGGTGAACGGGCCGGCCGGCGGACCGCACTTGCCGCCGCTGAAGATCTGGCCGGCGGGGCACAGCGACGTGGTGCCAAAGAGGCCGAGCGGGACGTTGAACGAGTCCAGCGGGCTCTGCAGCGGGTTGTACTGCAGCCGGTTGATCGACGCGGCGTAGAAGCGCGCCAGGATGTTGTCTTTGTGGAAGCCGGTGCGGATCTCGGCCTGGAAGATCGGCTCGTTGTTGATCTCGTACTCGGTGTACGGATAGAACACGTTCTGGAACGTGTTGACCGGTCCGGGCTGCAGCCCGCCCGCGCCCGCGGCGTACGCCGCGCCGGGCGCGAAGTTGTTGGTGAACTGATAGACGTGGTTGCCGTTCTGATCCGTGTACGTCTGACTACCGAGATAGCTCGCGGTCACCGACGTCGTCTGCGACAGGTTGTACTTGAGCTTGACGAGCTCGTTCTTGTTCGTGTACGTCTGCGGGACCGCGAGGCAGCACGCCAGCAGCGTCGCGTTCACGAACGACGGGCTGTTCTGGATCCCGGGAACGGCCGGTCCCGAGGTGGTGCCGGCCGTCTGGACCTGATTGTTGATCAGCGTCGCGGACGACAGCGTCGTGAAGCCCGACCGGTTGGCGAGCGGGCCCTGCGTGCCGACGACCGCGTAGTCGACGACGAAGCCGAGCTTGCCGTTGAGCACGGTGTTGCCGTAGCGGAAGTTCGAGAACGTTCCGTTGAACGAGTCGATGCCGTACTTGAGCTGCCCGGACGCATGCGCCGGCGGATCGAGCGTGCGGAAATTGACCGCGCCGTTGATCGCAAAATTGATCTCGGGGAGATTCGCGCCGGGGCCTTTCACCAGCTCGATCCCTGAAAAAAGATCGGCGTTGAGAAAGCTCGTGACGTAGTCGCCGAAGTTGCCGACCGCGAGCGGGTGACCGTCGATCAGCGACGAGGTCTCGAAGCCGAGCCCGCCCCGGATGCTGGGGAACGTGATAGCGCCCGGCGACGCGTTCGTCGCGCTCGTCCCGGGATGGTCGATCACGATACCCGGCGTCTGGTCGAGGACGCGCTGAACCTGCTGCTGCCCCTGGTCCTGGAACGTCTGGTTGGTGACGGTCTGCACCGATGCGGGGCTCGCGTTGAACGTCGACCGGCGCGAGCTGGTCGAAACGCGGCCGATCGTTTGCAGCGACGTCAGCGTCGCCTGCGCGAGCTGGACGTTGAGCAAGCTCGGCTGACCGGCGACGACCAGAAAATCTTGTTCGGTCGCCGCGGTGTAGCCGCTCTTCGACGCGGTGACGGTATAGATGCCGGGAGCGACGTTGTCGACCCGGTACGCGCCGCGCGCATCGCTCGTGACCGTGTAGTCGGCCGGGCCGTGGAAACGCAGCGTCGCGTTCGCGAGCGGCGTGCCGGTGTTGTCGGTGGCCACGCCGCTGACGGTCGTGGCAGTTGCGGCTTGCGTGGTAGGCGTCGTCTGCGCGCCTGCCGGTGCCATGCTCAATGGTCCACCGATCAGCGCAACGATACCTACGGCGCGCAAGACGCGTGACATGCTGTGCACGTGTCCTCCTAAGCTATAGGGCCGGGTTCCGAGTTGCCGGGGCGGGACGCAACGAGACGGATCTCGGCGTTCCGAAGATCGCCCGAGCCGCCACCGGAGCCATTAACCGGAAATTGACGCAGTCTCCTTGCGACCTTTGGGACATCCGCGAGACGTAACACCAGACCGATCGGACCAGCCCGCCGCGCGCGGACCCACACTGTCCACGCTATCCACAGGGACGCACCCCGCATTCTTTGCGCTCTCCGCATAATCCAGGCGTAACGTCGGAAGGCTACGCTCGCTCGGACACAAATAGTCCCGCAGCCCCGCTTCGAAAGGAAGAACTGTGCGCACTCTCTATCGTGCAGCGCTGGCCCTGGCGTTCACGTTCACCGGTGCCGCCGGCGTCGCCGGCGCGGCGACCGCGCCCAGCGTCGTCGCGCAAGCGCCGGCCGCGACAGGCACGTTGAACGGCCGCGTCACCGACCCGCGCGCGAACCCGGTGGCCGGCGCGGCCGTCTCCGCCGTCGGCCCCGGTCCCGCGTCCAACGCGACGACCGACAACGACGGACGCTTCTCGCTCTCGCTCGCTCCCGGTGTGTATACCGTCACGGTCAACCGCGGCGGCTTCGAGACCGCGGCGAACGACGTCGCGATCGTCGCCGGTACGACCGTCACGCTCACGGTTCCGCTCCAAGAGTCGAACTTGCAGAGCTTGCGCGTCATCGGCCGCACGAGCACGAACTCGCAGCGCGCGCAGCTGAACATCTCGGAGTCGGCCGTCTCCTCGCTGCCGCCGCTCGAGATCACGCTGCGGCAGAACAACACGCTGACCGACACGGTGGCGACGATGCCGGGCGTCGTCGTGCAGCGCACGTTCTCGTCGACGCCCAACACCAATTTCGTGGTGCGCGGCGCCGGCCCCCAGACGCGCGTCACGGTCGACGGACATCCCGTGAGCTCCGGGATCTTCGGCCAGTGGAACACCAACTACGCCGCGTCCGGCATCTTCAACGACGTCGAAGTGGTCAAAGGCACCGGGCTCAACGGCGCGATCGCGGGCGAGTCCGCGGTCGGCACGGTCAACTTGCGCACGCGCGACTTCACCGCCAAGAACAGCGCCGGGATCCAGCTGGGCAGCGACAACTATTCGGGCGGTTTGTACAACATGTTTGCCGACGTGAACTTCTTGAACAACAAAGCCAGCCTCATCGTGGCGAAGTCGTTCATCGGCTACAACGGCCCGTGGGATGGCTACTTCGGGAACCGCGTCGGCAACAACACGCTGGGGACGCGTCCGGTCGCGCAAGGCGCGCCGCAGCAGTTCATCGGCCTCGACCAGTGGCAGGGCGATTACTCCAACCGCTACGGCCTCGAGGCGGAGCTCGCAAAGTTCCGGTACCGCTTCAGCGAGACGTCGTCCGTCACGCTCGAGTACCTCGGGATGCACGGACAGTACCAGCCGCAAGGCGGGGCGTACGGTACGTATCTCGGGAAAATGACGATTCAAGCGTGCCAGAACGGCGCCGCGTACCAGCCGTCCCTCGCGACCTGCAACTCACAGTCGACCTACACCGCGCCGTACACGTTCAACCAGATCGGCCAGACCGTCGACGGGTACTCGTGGTTCCCCAACTCGTTCATCCAGAACAACGAGCCGCAGTTCGCGGCCGAGTTCCGCACGGCGATCAAGAACGACACACTCCTCTTCCGTCCGTACACGCACTTGATCAACCGCTACATCAGCGGCGTGCGCGAGAACAACTACCCCGGGAACGGCGGCGCCTGGTTCGCCGTGACGAACGCGGGGAATTGCCAAGTGAAGTTCATCGCCCCGATCACCACCCCAACGCCGGCGCCCGGCTTCCCCGCGACCGGCGCTGCCGGACCGTGTTACGCGGCGACGAACGGGCCCAACGGCCCCGCGTATGTCGGTAACGATCCGACCGGACACCAATTCAAGACGACGCCCAATGCGCCGGTCTGCACGCCGGCGCCGCCGTTCACGTGCTACACGACGACGACCGGCATCCAGAACGACGGCACGTTCGGCTACGGTACGCCGTTCAGCCAGCCCGAGGTCGACCGGCTCAACGGCTACACGCTGAGCCTCATCCATCCGGCCGGCAACAACGTCTTCAACTTCAGCGTCGACTATCGCAAAGATTTCGCGCAGTCGCAGAGTAGCGATCAGAGCGCCGCCGCCCCAGGCTGCAGTTTCGTGATCGGTTCGGCGACCGCTGCGAACGCGTTCTACAAGGTGCCGGACCCTGCGAAACCGGGGCAATTCCTCACCGTACCGTACCAGCCCGGATGTTCGACGAGCCAGTTCGCGCCGACGGGATCGCCGTTCTCGCGCTACAATCTCTTGCCGCGCTCAGCAATCGGCACGCCCCCGACCGTTTCCCAGTACACGGACTTCGCCCTCACCGGAACCTTTCATATCGGAGACAAGCTCAGCCTCGCGATCGGGAACTACCTCGAGCTCTACAAGCTCAACGCGCAGATCGAGGACCCGAACGTGCTTTCCACCTATGCCGCGCTCGGGAATTCCGGCGCCTCACCGGTCGCGCTGGTGACACGAACGCAGAGCTACAGCCACTACGACCCGCACGTGGGCTTGGAATACCGCGTCAACCGCAACCTCAGCCTGCGCGCGAACGCCGGATCGTCGATCACGCAGCCGTGGCCGGGCATCGTCTCCGGCTTCGGGTCGATCACGATCCCCAACGCGGCCAACGGCGGCAACTACACCAACACCATCCCGAACTTCAACCTCAAGCCGGAGACGACGGTCTCATACGACCTCGGCTTCGACCAGCGGATGCACGACGGCGGCGTGGTGTCCTTCGACCTGTACGACATCACGATCCACGACGTGTTCATCTCGAACACGACGAACCTCGGCACGATCACGAACACCTGCGGGCCGGGCAACGGCGGAGTGTTTCCAGCCGCGCTGTGCTTGCAATCGAATCAGATCAACGGACCGATCCAGCGCGGCTACGGTGCCGAGATCTCGTTCACGAAGAACCCCGTCAACGGCTGGGGCTACTACGTCTCGAGCACGCTGGCGCGGACGTACCTGGACCAACTGCCGCTGAGCATCTACACCTCCAACACGTTGCCGACGAACGGCAACTTCAACGTGAACGGCGCGCAGTTGTTCGGCAACCCGTTCTTCAAGACGTACGCCCAGCTGCTCTATGCGAACTCGCGCGGATCGCAGTTTGCGATCGGAGCGGACTACGAGGGTCCGGACAACTCCACGTTCGGTCAGCCGTTCATCCTGTGGGACGCTGCTGCGCGCATCCCGCTGCACAAGAACGTCGCGTTCCAGATCTCGGCCCAGAACCTGTTCAACTACGTCCCGGGCACGGCGCTCGGTCGCAGCCTGAGCAATCAGGGCAATATCCAGCCGCAGCTGTACCTCGGCCCCGGCAACGTCCTGCTGCCGACCGGCGGCACGTCGAACATCAACGCGCTGCCCCCGCGCACGTTCCGGTTCTCGCTCGACTTCCACCCGTAAGGTCCGCCGAGCCGCAATCGCAAGAGCTCGTCGTCCTCGGACGGCGGGCTCTTCGCATTCCGCGGAGAAGCCGCGCGCGTGCCGCGACACTGGCTGCTCAAGACCGAGCCCGACAGCTTCTCGATCGACGATCTCGAACGCGTGAGCCGCGAGGAGTGGTCCGGCGTGCGCAGCTTCCAAGCGCGCAACCTCATGCGGGAGATGCGCGCCGGCGACCTTGCGTTCTTCTACCACTCCAGCACCAAGCCGCCGGGGATCGCCGGCATCTGCGAAGTCGTCGCCGTCGCTCACCCCGACTCGACGCAGTTCGACCGCGCGAGCGAATACTACGACCCGAGCTCCACGCGCGAGGACCCCAAGTGGTGGTGCGTCGACGTCGGCTTCGTGCGCAAGCTGCCGCGCTTCGTCACGCTCGAGGAGCTGCGCGCGATCCCCGCGCTCGCGTTCATGCCGCTGCTGCGCAAAGGTCAGCGCCTGTCCGTGCAGACGGTCTCACCGCAGGACTGGAAGCGAATCCTGAAGCTCGCGATGGTTGCTCATCCATCGCCCTGAGCCCGTCAAAGGGTCAGGGTGACATTGTTAGACCGCCTGGTAGCGTTTGAGGAAGATCTGTTGTGAGTCCAGGCGCTGCTCGCCCGGGAGCACGCCGCGGCGCTCGTAGCCGCCGTCGGGGCGCAGGATGCGCGACTTCACGTTGTCCGACAGCGACACCGCCAGGATGTCATCGTAGATGACGTCGCGCAGCACGGGGTCGAGCACCGGGACGACGGTTTCGACGCGGCGGTCGAGGTTGCGGCCCATCCAGTCGGCGCTGCCGATGTAGACCTCGCGGTCGCCGCCGTTGGCGAACGCGAACATGCGCGAGTGCTCCAGGAACCGCCCGACGATGCTGCGCACGCGGATCGTCTCGCTGACGCCGGGGATCCCCGGGCGCAGCACGCACATCCCGCGCACGATCAAGTCGATCGGCACGCCCGCGCGTGACGCGCGGTACAGGTGCTGCACGATGCCGGCATCGCTGATCGCGTTGAGCTTCGCGATGATGCCCGCGGGCCGGCCCGCCTCCGCGTGCTCGGTCTCGCGGTCGATCAGCTCCATGAAGCCGCTGCGCAGGCTAGTCGGCGCGACCATGAGCTGCTCGTAGCTGTCGGCTTTCGAGAAGCCGGTCAGCGCGTTGAACAGCTGCGTCGCGTCGGCGCCGAGATCGGCGCGGCACGTGAACAGCGACAGGTCGGTGTAGACGCGCGCCGTCTTGTCGTTGTAGTTGCCGGTGCCGAAGTGCATGTAGCGGCGGATGCCGTCGGGCTCGTTGCGCACGACGAGCGTCACCTTCGCGTGCGTCTTGAGGTTCGCCAGGCCGTACACGACGTGCACGCCGGAACGCTCGAGCATGCGGGCCCAGTGGATGTTGTTCTCTTCGTCGAACCGTGCCTTGAGCTCGATGAGCGCCGCGACCTGCGTGCCGTTTTCGGCCGCGTCGACCAGCGCGCCCACCACAGGCGAGTTGCCCGAGGTGCGGTACAGCGTCTGCTTGATCGCCAGCACGTTCGGGTCGTTGGCCGCCTGCTGCACGAACTGCACGACGGGGTCGAACGACTCGTACGGGTGGTGCAGCAGCAGATCGCCTTCGCGGATCACCGCGAACATGTCGGTCTGGCCGATCAAGCGCTTCGGAATCGTCGGCGTGAACGGCGGATCGTGCAGCGCGGGCTCGTCGATGTTGACGAACGTCCACAGGTCGGCCGTGCCCAGCATCCCGTCGACTTCGTAGCAGTCGCCGTCGTCGAGCTCGAGCGCTTCGAGGATCTTGCGCTTGAGCGCGGGCGGCATCCCGGGCTCGACCTCCAGCCGCACCGGTTCGCCGAAACGCCGTTTGCGCAGCTCCGACTCGATCGCGCGCAGCAGATCGTCGGCCTCGTCTTCCTGCAGGTCGAGATCGGCGTCGCGCGTGACGCGGAACAAGTACGAGTCCGTGACGCGCAGGCCGGGGAACAGTGCCTCGAGGTTGTGCGCGATGATGTCCTCGAGCAGCACGAACCAGCGCTGTCCGCGCGGCGCCGATTCGACCGGCACGAACCGCGGCAGCGAGCCCGGTACTTTCACGCGCGCGACGTAGCGGATGGGACCGTCGGGCGTGGTCTCTTCCAGCTCGACGGCGAGCGAGATCGACAGGTTCGAGATGTACGGGAACGGATGGCCCTTGTCGATCGCCAGCGGGGTGAGCACCGGGAAGACCCGCTCCTCGAAATAGCGCCGCATCGCGCGCGTCGTCGCCGTGTCGAGCTGGTCGTAGCCAAGGATGCGGATGCCGTGCCGCTCGAGCGCCGGCAAGATCTGGTTCTGCAAGCACTCGTGGATGCGCGCGAGCGACCGGCGCAGGTGCGCGCTGACCAACTCGAGCTGCTCTTCGGGCGTGTGGCCGTCGTCGGAGCGCTTGTGCACCTGCGCCGCGAGCTGCTGCATGAGCCCGGCGATGCGGATCATGAAGAACTCGTCGAGGTTGGTGCCGTAGATCGCGACGAACTTGAGCCGTTCGAGCAGCGGGTTGCGCTCGTCGAGCGCTTCCTCGAGCACCCGGTCGTTGAACTCCAGCCACGACGTCTCGCGGTTGATGAAGAGCGCGGGATCGTCGAGGGGGACCGGCGCCGCCGCTGCCGCCGGTGGGCGGAGCTCGGAGCCGATCTGCGAACCGGAGAGCATGGTTCCCGAGTGGTTCGGCGCGTGAGCGCGGACTTCATGGCCCACCTGGGCACGCACGTCGCGCTGGCAGCCTCCGCCCTCGCGGTCGCCCTCGCGATCGGGATCCCGCTAGCCGGCCTCACCGCCGACCGCCCGTTGCCGCGCGGGCTGCTGCTCGCGCTCGCGGGCGGCTTCCGCGTGGTGCCGTCGCTGGCCATCCTCACGCTCGCGCTGCCGCTGCTCGGCCTGGGCTTCCGGCCCGCCCTGCTGGCGCTCGTCGTGCTCGCGCTGCCGCCGATCTTGGTCAACACCGACGTCGGGCTGCGCTCGGTCCCGCGCGCGACGCTCGAAGCGGCGCGCGGCACCGGCATGACCGAACGCCAGATCGGCACGCGCGTGCGCTGGCCGCTGGCGCTGCCGGTCGTCGCCGTGGGCGTGCGCACCGCAACCGTCGAGGTGATCGCGTCGGCGACGCTCGCCGCGTTCATCGGCGGCGGCGGGCTGGGCGACTACATCGTCGGCGGCTTGCAGACGTCC
>DASZBS010000019.1:0-57517 GCA_035943995.1 Candidatus Elarobacter sp.
CGGTGCGTTCACCGCGACGCCGTGCGATTCGAATACGACCGCGTACACGTCGGGCGAACCGGCGGCAACGACGCGGTGCGTCGCACCGCGCACGCCGGTGATGCTGATCGTCGTGACGGGAACCTTCGCGGTCCCGGCGACCGCGATGTCGATCGCGTCGACGGCGGTTCCGAGCCCACGGCGCGACGGAGCCAGCGCCGAGCCGAGCCCGGCGAACGAGAGCTGCACGTGGTCGGGCGCTTCCACGCCGATCGACGTCACCAGCGGCATCGCCGCGTGCACCGTGACGGTCGTGCGGCCCGCGTCGGTGCGCACGTCGAGCGCGCCGACGCGCGGTTGCAGCACCGTGTCGCCGGCGTCGGCGACCGGCTCCACGTACAGCGCGCGCGCCAGCGCGAAGAACGGAAGCACGACGTCGTTGCCGTCGGCGAACGGCGCGAACGGTGCCTGCGCGCGCACGCCCGCGATCGAATAGGCCGCATCGCCGAGCGTGAAGACGATCGTGCGCCGGTCCGCGGTGGCGATCACGAGATAGCGCTGCTGCGGCTGGTACGACACCGTCGCGCCGAGCCGGTCGAGGAACCGCCGCAGCCCCGCGTCGCGCGTGCTGATCGCGAGATCGCCCTGCATCGCGACGGGGTGCTCGAAGATCAGCCGCGTCCCCTGAAACCAAAAGTTCGAAGCACGGTCCTGCGCGGACGCGCCGAGCGCGCACGCGCCGAACGCGAGCAGCGCCGCGAAAAGCTTAAAAACTCGAACGCGAGAGGGATTCATCGAGGGCGAGATGTCCTCCGGGAAGCGTCGCGACGCGCGCGCCGCCGATTCGCACCTTGACCGACGTGATGCCGAGCGCCGGTTGGGTGAGCGTCCAGACGAGCGCCTTGAACTCCGCCGACTCGGCGAACCCGCCTTCGGCGGAGGCCGCGATCTGTTTGGACAGATCGACGTCCGCGGTTGAACCCTGAACGTCGACGGCCCGCACGTACGTTCCCGCGGGGAAGCGCACCGCGTCGGTGCCCAGCGGCGGGCCGGCGACGGCCTGCGTGGCCGCGTAGAACGCGACGCTCCCGCGGTCGCGCGCCGAACCTAGCGTGACGCGCCACGGGACGAGCGTGGTCCCGTCGGCCTTCGCGTAGTACACGTCGATCGCATCGCCGACGGCGGTCGTCGCCTGGTGGTGGACGTACCACCACGCGGCTGCTGCGGCAGCCACGAACAAAACGACTAGCACCAAGGCGCGTGACGCTCGCATCTTGGATGGCGTGCGTTCGACGCTTAGGCGTTACGTCCCTGACGGCGGTATGTGATCCGGCCCCGGGTGAGATCGTACGGCGAAAGCTCGACGTCGACGTCGTCGCCCGGCGTGATGCGGATGCGAAACCGGCGCAGACGTCCCGCGAGGCTCGCGAGGATCGTGTGGCCGTTCTCGAGCTCGACCTTGAACGTCGAGCTGGGGAACGTCTCGATGACGCGGCCGACGAGGCTCAGCGTGTCTTCTTTGACGACGGGGGTCAGGGGCTCGCGGCGTTTCTTGCCGCCGCCGCCCTTGCGTCTGCGAGGAGGGGGAATGGGAGCTCCTTCGGTTTGGTCGGTACGGAACCGTACGCGCGTAGCAGTGCAATTGCCTCGGGCAATCGCTACGGTCTTTCGCCCCGGCGATCCGATTCGCCCGCGCGCCTCAGGACGGAGACGGCTTCCGCCGCTGCGACGAACGCGCGCAAAGCAACTTCTCGAATCCCGCGGCTGTCTATATCAACGCTATGATAACAAGCGCGATCGTGTTCGGGATGGTGGGAGTCGCCGCCGGCTTCACTTGGGACTACGTCATCAACCGAGGCAAGTAGACTTGGGGCCTCTTGACGAGGCCCAAAGTCCTCCTAGGGGCTGCGCCCCAGGTCCGAAAACGGAATGGTTTCACTTCTTGACCGTCACGTTACGAATGGGGATGGCACCATTTGGGGTCGACTTGTGTTAGAGTGTTCGGGCCGGAAGAACCCATAAGGCGTCATTCTTTCGGCTGTAGTACGAGTCGTGTCCCGCGTGGTCTGGCGCTCAGGCGTTCTCCCGGTTCAGGTACATCGTCCGTCTCACAACCCCCCGACGCCGGAGTCTTAGATGTACACTGACGAAACGCTCAATTGCACCGATTGCAATGCGCCCTTCACCTTCTCGGCCGGAGAACAAGAGTTCTTCGCCGCGAAGGGCTTCACCAACAAGCCCAACCGTTGCCCCGACTGTCGCGCCGCTCGTAAGAGCCAGCGCGGTGGAAGCGGCGGCGGTGGCGGCGGCGGCTCGTATTCGGGCGGCGGCTACGGTGGCGGCGGCGGCGGAAGCCGTCCCGCGCGCGAGATGTTCCAAGCCACCTGCAGCGGATGCGGCAAGGTTGCGGAAGTCCCGTTCCAGCCCCGCGGCGACAAGCCGGTTTACTGCCGCGACTGCTTCTCGCAGCGGCAGTCGTATCGCTAACACCTAGCGACACACAAAGAAGAAGCCCGGGGATCCGTCCCCGGGCTTCTTCTTTTTCTACCGCAGGTTGGTGCTCGCCGACGCGATCTGGAGCTTCCAGTCGGCCAGCGGCGTTCCGTCGAGCGCGAGGTTGCCCAGCAGAAAACGCAAACGCGTTGCGGCGGGACCGTTGCCGTGCGTGCGCTCGCGCTTGAACGACGGCTCCCACGACTGCGACCACAGCGTCGCCGCGACGCGCAAGCGCGACGCATCGGTGCCGGCCGGCAGCGCGATGCGGTACGTCACGACCGCGCGGCCTTTGCCGTCCGCGTAGCGCGGATCGCTGGTGACGTTCGCGCCTTTGGGATGCGTCGCTTCGAGCCAGTTCGCCGGCAGCGCGATCCCCGGCGGCCCGTCTTTGCGCCAGCCTTCGGGCAGCAGCCGGTTGTCTTTGAGATGGTGGTCGCGGCGGATGAAGCTGTCGGTGATCGCGCCCTCTTTGTCGACGACGAGCTCTTCGAAGATCTGCACCTGGTCGCTGCGCACGATCGGATGGCGCTCGTCGAAGTGCACCTGATACCGCTGCTTGCCGTTCGCGTCGCGCGTGAAGTACTCGGTGGGCAGCACCGCGCCGGTAGCGTCGACGATCTCGCCGTTGCGATTCGTCGTACCCGACGACCACACGACCTTGCCGTCGGGATCGGTGAGCGTCAGCTCGATCCACGCGCGCCGGAAGCCGACGCCGCTGGGAAGCCGGTGCCCCGTGAGGTTCAGCACGCCGACGTTCGCAGTCACCGTGTTGTCCGCCGACGTCGCGGTGACGTCGACCTTCGCGGTCGACACGCGCGCTTGCCGCACGACGTTGCCGATCGCGTCGTCGAGATCGGTCGTCGAGCCCGACATGTAGTCGCCGAGCCGCACGCCGAGCACGTCGTCGTTCGGCTTGGTCTGGAACGTGCGCAGCAAGAACGCGTTCAGGCCGAGCAGCTCGTGGCGCCGGAAGCCGTGCTGGCGATAGCGCACCTCGATCCCGTCGAGCGGCGCGCGGTGCTCGGCGGCGGGATACGTCTCGTCCTGGACGAGCGCGATGCGCGTTTGAATCTCCGGGTCGGTCACGCCGAGGCGGGCGTTGACGACGCCGGTCGACATATGGCAGTCTTGGCACGATTTCGCGCCCGCGCCCGGCTTGTACTCGGTCTGGAACTTGCTGTTCACCCACTCGACGTACGTGTTCTGCTCGACGTCGTGCGCCATCATGGGCGTGATCGGATGGATCTTGTCCGGCGAATCGACGACCGGGAGGTTGATGCTGTGGCAGCTCGCACACAGCCGTGCCGACTTGGTGAGCGCGGAGAACACCGGCGTCGCGCCGAGCGATTCTTTCATCGGATGTGCCGCGACCAGCTTCGTCTCGAACGGGCCGTGGATCTTGTCGGGCGGGCCGACGTCGAACAGCCCGGTGTTCTTGTGCGTGAGCACGAACGCGAGCGACTCGTTCGGCGGCTGCGCGATGTGGTGGCACACCGTGCAGCTGATGCCGTCGCGCGCGAGGCCGCCGTAGTGGAACGACGGCTTGGCGGGATCCGCGGCGAACACCCACTTCTCGTCGAAGTGCGCGTTCGCTCCGTGGTCGATCTCGTTCTCGCGCTTGCCCATCACGCCGTGGCAGCGCATGCACGTGTCGACGACTTGCTGCTTGAGAATCGCGCGCGTTTGGCCCGGGTGATCGCCGGCGATCTTGGCGTCGGGGATCGTGTCGACGAAATGCTGCTCGCTCTCGAGCTGCGAAAAGAACACCGGATCGCGGCCGGCGAGCCCCATCGGGGACCAGCGCCACTCACCGTACTCCGACACGTTCACGCCGACGGCGCCGGGCGGCGGTGACGGCGGCGGCGTGTAGTTCGGCGGCGGCGTGAGCCACATCAGCGGCCCGGACGGCGGCCCCGACGCGGCGCCGTGGCAGCCCATGCACTGGTCGGACGTCATGAACTGCGGCGGGCCTTTGGGGTGCGCGAGCATCGTGTCGAGCGGCTCGACCGGGAACGTTTGCAGCCCCGGCGGCACCGCGCGCACGTGCGTGGGTAGCTGTGCGTTCTTCTCGTGCTCGCGGTCGATCTGCGGTGACGTGCTCGTCGCCGGGTCGGGCGCCGGCGGCGGCGCGCGCCACGTGTCGTCGATCTTGAACGTGAGCGGCTCGCCGGCGAAGCCTTTGATGTTGTCGAGTGCGGCGAACGTACCCGCGTCGTTCGCGGAGCCGTGGCAGCGCAGGCAGTACAGGCCGAAGCCGGCGTTGGGATACTGCGTGCCGCCGAACGTCATCGGCTTGTTCTCGGCGGTCTTGGTGTAGACTTCGGCCCAGAACCAGCCGTCGTGCGACGCGCCCGAGCGGCGAATCATCACGGTCCAGTCGTGCGGCTGCAACTGCGCGTCCTTGAGGCCGTCGTAGCGCGCCGCCGGCGCGGGGTTGTACTGTTCCTTGATGATCACCGCGCCGTCGGCGGGGACGCCGTGGCGGCCGTTGCGCAGCCACGTCATCATCTCGGGCGAGTAGTAGATGCGCACCGCGGGATGCGTGCCGTAGTACTGGCCGTGCACGTAGGGGCCCGTGTCGCGCACGTACTTGTCGACGCACCAGCCGAGCCGGCGGTACGGATAGAGGTTCGGGCTGTTGCTCGGCACGTGATCCGGATCGTCGCCGTAGAGATAGCGCAGCATCTTCTGCTCGATCGCGGTCGGCTCGCCGGGCGGGACCGTGGGCGGCAAGCGCAGCGCGTCCGGCACCGGCGCGGGGTTGGGGCACTGCTCGGACACGTGCGCGGCGACCGGGACGCTGCCGCGCGCGGGAGAGGGCGTGTGCGACACGGCGCTCGCGAGCAGCACCGCGCCCACGACGATCCCGGCGTACACGAGCGTCGTTCGCATCGGGTCTCCTTATTTCGGAAAGAGGACGCGTGTGCTGCCGGAGCGCTCGACCTCGTCGACGCGCGCGTAGCTGCGCCCGACGAAGTCCATGCTGGGGTTCGTCACCCCGAACCACATGCGCTCGTTCTTGAAGTGGTGCCAGAGATGGTATTTCTTGATCCAGCGCCCGAAACGCGTCTTGGGCACGAAGGGGATGTGCGCGACGTAGTGCACCCACTCGTAGTAGAACAATCCGAGGACGGCGCCGAGCAGCATCGCGGCGCTGACGCTCAGGTCGCGCGTGATCGCAAAGAAGATCGCGAACGTCAGCGACGCGACCGGAAGCACGAACCACACCGGCAAGAACAGCAGGCCGAGCTCGTCGGGCGTGACGTGGTGGTCGTAGTGCAAGCGGTGCTGCAGCTGGAGCACGAACGCGTGGCGCTGCGGCGGCGCGTGGAACATGAAGCGGTGCGTCGTGTACTCCGAGGTGAAGAACACGAGCGCGCCGATCGCCACCGCGGCCAGCGACAGCGGCGCGAACGCCAGCACGTGCGTGCCGAACAGCACGGTCAGCGCCAGTGCGAGCCCGACCAATACCGTGTTGCTGCCGTGCCGAAAGAACGTCCCGACCATCTCAGCGCTCCCCTTGCGGAGCGCCTCAGCGCTCCTCCTCCGGGCGCCTTCGCGGCAGCGCGTACCAAGCCTCGTCGCAGGCGCGGCGGTCGGCGTCGTCCAGCTCGAGGTCGAGCGCTTTGAGCGAGTCACGCAACTGCTCGGCGCGGCTGGCGCCCACGATCGCGGCCGTCACGCCGGGCTGGTCGAGGACCCAGCGCAGCGCGACGTGGGTGAGCGATTTTCCGCGCGACGCGACGTCCGCGGCGAGGTTCTCGACGACGTCGAGCTGCGCGTCTTGCCAGTAGCGCTGCTGGTAGAGCGAGGCCGCGTTGCCCAGCGTGAAGCGCGTGCCTTCGCGCGGCGTCTCGCCGCGCCGATACTTGCCGGTCAGCAGCCCGGCGGCGAGCGGGTTGAACACGACCGCGCCGACGCCGTTGGCCTGCGCGGCCGGCAGCAGCTCGCTCTCGATCGCGCGGAACAGGAGGTTGTAGCGCGGCTGCACCGCATCGAATCGCACGAGGTCCTGGCGCTCAGAGATCGCGAGCGATTGCATCATCTGCCAAGCCGCGATGTTGCTGCAGCCGGCGTAGCGGATCTTGCCCGCGCTGCGCAGGTCGTCGAAGGCCGCGAGCGTTTCGTCGACGGGCGTGCCGGCGTCCCAGCGGTGGATGTAGTAGAGGTCGATGTAGTCCGTGCGCAGCCGCCGCAGCGACGCGTCGCACGCCGCGATGACGTGCCGCCGCGAGAGGCCGGTGTCGTTCGGCCCAGGTCCCATCGCGCCGTACACCTTGGTCGCGAGCACGAACCGGTCGCGCTTGGCGGCCATCCACTCACCGACGATCTCCTCGGTGCGCCCGGCGGTCTCCAGCGTGCCGCCCACCGGGTACACGTCGGCGACGTCGAAGAAGTCGATCCCGGCGTACTCGGCGGCGTCCATGATCCCGAACGACTCGGCACGATCGGTCTGCAGGCCGAACGTCATCGTCCCGAGGCAAATCTCGGAGATATTCAGACCGGTACGGCCGAGTCGAACGGTGCGCATCGTGGTCCTTCCCGATCACTTGTTCGGATTGATCAGATACTTTTCGCCGGTGGCTCGCTTCGCGTACGCGGCGATGACGTCCAGCTGCAACGCCTCGGCAAGCGAGATCTCCGCGGTGTAATTGCTGGCGAAGGTCGTCTTCAACTCCGCCGCAACGCGGTCGCGCAATGTTTGCGCGGCCTTCTGCCCGATCTTCTGCAGGAACGCCATCACCAGCCAGCCGCCGATACCCCAGGCCATGCCGAAGTCGCGATCGAGCTCCGTAGGCCGGGTGTCGAGACCGCCGTAGATATAGACTTGCTTGTGGACGGACGAGCCGTATCGGCTGTACGCGGTCGCGTTTCGGCTGAGCGCCGCCTCCATGCACGACAGGATCTGCCCGCTCAACCGGCCGCCGCCGATCGCGTCGAACGCCAACGTCGCGCCGGTTGCCGCCAACGCCTTCGTCAAGTCGTCGGTGAACGTCGGGGAGCTGCTGTCCACGACATGCACCGCGCCGAGCTCACGAAGCAGCGTTTCCTGCGCGGGGCTGCGGACGATGTTCACGAGACCCACCCCGTCCTTCAGGCAGATCTTGTTCAGCATCTGCCCGAGATTCGAGGCTGCGGCGGTGTGAACCAGCGCCGAATGGCCCTCCAACCGCATGGTCTCGACCATTCCCAAAGCCGTGAGCGGATTGACGAAGCACGACGCTCCGTCCGCGGCCGTGGCACCCTCCGGCAGCACGAGACAATCGGCGGCGCTCACGGTACGGTATTGCGAATACATCGCGCCGCCTAATGCGGCGACAGTTTTTCCGATCAGGTGCTGGGCATCCGCCCCCGCCGCGATCACGACGCCGGCGCCCTCGTTGCCGACGGGCATGGCGTGATCCAGCCGCGGCGCCATTGCCTTCGGCAACGGCTGCGGGATTGCGGCGGTGATCACGGGGCGCTCCGCGCTTCCGCTCGCCCGAGCTGTCGTCATATCCGCGCCGGCGAGCAGCAAGCCGAGATCGGAAGGGTTGATCGGCGCAGCTTCCATGCGGAGCACGACCTCGTTGGCCTTGGGCTCAGGCGTCGCCACGTCCAGGAGCGAAAGCTCGAGCTCGCCGGCCGACTTCACCAGCGAGCGCAATTGAAGGCCGCGATTCTCGTGCTGCGTGTTCATCATCGTCGCATACGGCTTCTAACCGGTACGATCCCGCGCCCTCGTTACGACAAGCCGCGTGGCGGCCGCAGAGCTGGTACACCCTTCCGGAGAGCGGCATCGACTAGCATCGTGTATCGCATGGTGCAACGCGTGATGGGCAGCCCATAATCGCTGCGACAGATTTGTGTTGGCGAGCGACACGACCAAGGTAATTGTACCAGCTGCATGGTATACTGCGGTCATGGCACGAAAGGCTTCGGGGAAAAAGAGCCTATACGCAACCGTTGCTGCAAAACGCGGCTCGGCTCACGTTCGCGTTCGCAATTCCTTGCACAACGGTGTGAAGTTCGACCCGACAGACCCCGCCAGCATCGTTCAATTTCGTGAGGCCGCCGCGAGATTCAGAAAAGCCCACTTGGGAAACCAGGAGAGCGCTCGAAAAGTCCTAGCGGTCGAGGGCATCTATACGCTGGACGGCGAGTTGACTGAGGAGTACCGCGCCTAAGCCCTTCTCTGGGAAATGCACCGCTTATCCGCCTCGTTCGTCCTCGGTTATCACGGTTGTCGGCAGTCGGTCGGTGAGAAGTTGCTCGCCGGTGCCGACTTTGAGCCGAGTAACAACGCCTACGATTGGCTTGGGCCCGGCATTTACTTTTGGGAGGCGAATCCACGTCGCGGCCTGGAGTTCATGCGGGAGAAAGCAGGGCGCGAAGGTTTCGATCCTGCCGATGCCTTTGTCGTGGGCGCGATCATCGACCTCGGGTCTTGCCTGGATCTCACAACGTCCGCGAGTATTGAACTCGTGAAATCAGCGTACGATGAATTCGTCGTAGCGACGACACGCGCCGGAAATCTGATGCCCGAAAACACCGACGATCTCTTGCGACGTCACCTCGACTGCGCCGTCATTCGGCACCTCCACAAAATCCTGGAATCAGCGGAATCAACGCCTTTGCAATCGGTGAAGGGCGTTTTCACCGAAGGTCCAGCGATCTACCCCGGCGCCGGTATTCGTGAGAAGACGCACGTGCAGATCGCGATACTCGACCCGGCATGCATCAAAGGCGTATTTCGTGTTCCCAGCGGCCATCTGACGTGAGGCTGCGGTCGCGGCTACACCGCCGGGTCTTGCCGCGTGTCGCAGCGCGTAACGGGTGAGCTCGTGATCACCATCAGGACGCGGCGACGATGCGAGCCGGACGCGGGGGATTCGGAAGCAGCGCGTTCGCCGTGCGCAGCGGATCGTAGTCCGACACGTCCACCACCTCGGAGTCGTCGGCGTTACGACGCGCCGCGCGTAGGGCTTCGATCGCTTCCGGGAGGGCGAACTGTTCGCCGACGTAGCCTGTCACGAAGCGGCCGCCGCGGATCTCGCCGCGGGCTTCGAGGCGGCGCAGCGCGCCCAGCAGTTCACGCCACGGCGGTGCGAGCGTTTCACGGGCGACGACGTCGCGGAAGACGACGCCCCAGCGTTCGAGCAGGCGGCGTGCGAACGTCTCCGCTTCGATGCGTTCGGTTTCCGAGGTTAGGCGGGTCCAGCGGCCGCTGGACGAGCGCGGGCGGGCGCGCAGGCCTTTGTCGCCCAGGCGGCGCTTTGCGTCGATCAGCGAGCGCAGCGCGTCGAAGCCGTCCGCGGTTACCAGGCCGGCCGCGACGAGCTGCCAGAGCGCTTCTTCCACTTCGGCCGGGAGGCGTTTGGTGCCGCGGACGATGTCGGCGAAGAACGGTGCGCCGCGGCGACCGATCTCTTCGAGCACTTCGCGGGCGGCGTGCGAGAGTGCGGCGTTCTGCTCGCCGTCGCGTGCGACGATCAGCGTCTCGGCGTCTTCGCGTTTGAACAGGGAGATCGGCGCGAGCTTCGTCGGGCGGATGCGGCGCTGGCGCTCGTCCGCTTCGACCGGCGTCAGCGCGGGGTGCGGCGATAGGCGGCCCCACATGATTTCGCCGGAGTAGCAGAGCTGGTCGAGGTACTCGCGCTTGTACCGTGCGATTCGCGCGGGCAGGATCGAGGCTTCCCATGCCGCGGCGGGGATCTCGTAGCCTTCGAGCTGCTTGATGATCTGCAGCGTGCCGTCGATGCCGTGCAGGCGCGACGCCGGCGCGACGTGCTGCCAGCGGTACAGGAAGCGCACGTACTCCGCCGTCGTGACGGGCTCGATCTCGCGGCGCAGCGTGCCCAGCGTGAGGCGATGGATGCGCGCGAGCACGCGGCGGTTGCAGAACTCTTCGGTGGCGCCGCCGCGGAAACGGCCGCGCAGCACTTGGCCTTCGGTTTCGAGGCGAATCAGCGCTGCATCGATCGCGTCGGTCTCGACGGCGAACCGTTCCGCGAGCTCCGCGACCGTCACGGGGCCGCTCGACTCCAGCCAGCCGCGCACGATCTCAGCGAGCGCGTCCTCGCGACGTTCCGGCAGCGGGTGCGACGGCGCGATCGCGCCGATCTCCGGCTGCATCGTCGCATCGGCGTACGCGACGCGCGCCAGGGCGAGCCGTTCGGCGCATGTCCAGAAGCGCGCTTCGCCGAGGGCGAGCGTCGTCACGCGGCGTTGCGCGATCAGCTCGTCGAACCACGCCGTCCATTCGGCGACCGGCGGCAGCACGACGAGCGTGTCGAGCGCGTCGTGCAGCTCGTCCGCGTCGCGGACGACCGGCCATACCGACTCGGTCACTTCGGCGATGGCCGCCGGGTCGAGGATGCCCGCGCCCTCGCCGTCGCTGCGGATCGTGCGGCGCAGCGTCACGGCGCGTGCGCGGCGCTCTTCGAGCGGCGCGTCGTCGAGGTACGCGTACGGGTTCGCGTTGAGGATCTCGTGGCTGAACGGCGACGGCTCCGGCGTGTCGACGGCGACCGTCTTGATCTCACCGCTCTCCACCGCGCGCAGCACGGTGGTCAAGCCCGCGAGGTCCATCGCTTCGGTGAGGCAGTTGGCGATGGTTTCTCGCACCAGCACGTGGTCAGGGATGCGGATCGGGCCGGTCAGGTTCTCGCCGCATGCCGCGGCGTCGGGGAAGCACGACGCGAGCAGATCGTCCGCGCGCATCCGCTGCAATTGCGGCGCGACCTTCTTGCCGCTGCGCATGCGCAGAATGGCAAGTGCGCGCGTCGCGTTCCAGCGCCAGCGCGCGGCGAACATCGGCGCGGTGAGCAGCGCTTGCGTCAGCGTCGCTTCCACACTCGCCGACTTCACGTACTCGAACACGATCTCCAGCGGAAACGCGTGCTGGTCGCTCAGCGACAGCACGAGGCCGTTGTCGGTCGCGGCGGCTTGCAGCTCGATGTTGAACGCGCGGCAGAACTTCTTGCGCAAGGCCAAGCCCCACGCGCGGTTGATGCGCGCGCCGAACGGCGTATGTAGGATGAGCTGCATGCCGCCGGCTTCGTCGAAGAAACGCTCCGCGACGATCGTCTTACCGGTCGGGACCGTGCCGAGGATCGCTTTGCCGGCGCGGATGTAGGCGACGATCTGCTCCGCGCCGGCGCGGTCGACGCAGCACTCCGCGAGCAGCCAGTCGATCGCGGACGCGTCGTCGCGCTCGTCGACCGCCGCGCGCAGCGCCGAGACTTCCTGCGACAGCTCGATCGTGCGCCCGGGGCTTTCGCCGTTCCAGAACGGGATCGACGGCGGCGCGCCGCGCGCGTCCTCCACGCGAACGACACCCGACTCGACACGTCGGATCTGCCACGACGTCGAGCCGAGCAGGAAGATGTCGCCCGCCATGCTTTCGACGGCGAAATCTTCGTCGACCGTGCCGACGACGTGGCCGTCGGGCTCGGCGACGACGTTGTAGTTCGCGGTCTCCGGGATGGCGCCGCCCGACGTGATCGTCGCCATGCGCGCGCCGCGCCGTGCGCGCAGGCGGCCGTTGACGCGGTCGTGGTGCAGGAACGCGCCGCTGCGACCGCGCGATGTCGCCACACCGTCGGACAGCATCGTGACGACGTCGTCGAAGTCTTTGCGCTCGAGGTCGCGGTACGGGTACGCGGTGCGGACGGCGCGATAGAGCGCGTCGACGTCCCACTCTTCTTCCGCGGCGCAGAACGCGACGAGCTGCTGAGCGAGGATGTCGAGCGGCGCCGTCGGGATGACGAGCGCGTCCATCGCACCGCTGCGGATGCCGCGCACCAGCGCGGCGCATTCGAGCAATTCGTCGCGCGTGGTGGCGAACAGGCGGCCTTCGGGCTTCGCGCCCACCCAATGGCCCGAGCGCCCGATGCGTTGCAGCGCCGTCTTGATCGAGCGCGGCGTGCCGAGCTGCACGACGAGGTCGACCGAGCCGATGTCGATCCCGAGCTCCAGCGATGCCGTCGCCACGACCGCGCGCAACTCGCCTTTCTTCAGCCGGTCTTCCGCTTCGAAGCGCTTGTCGCGCGAGAGGCTGCCGTGGTGCGGCAGTACGATCCCTTCACCCAGCCGCGATGCGAGGTTGAACGCGGCACGTTCGCTCATGCGGCGCGTGCTCACGAACACGAGCGTCGTCTTGTGCGTGCGCACGAGCTCGGCGACGCGGTCGTAGATCTCGCCCCACATCTCGTTGCTCGCGACGGGCCCGAGCTCGTCGTTGGGGACCTCGACCGCGAGCGTCATCGCACGGCGGTGACCGACGTCGACGATCTGCGCGGTCGGCGACAGGAAGCGCGCGACGTCTTCGAGCGGGCGGACCGTCGCCGACAATCCGATGCGCTGCGGCTTGCGGCCGCTCTCGCGCAAAACCAGGTCGTCGAGGCGCGCGAGCGTGAGCGCGAGGTGCGAGCCGCGTTTGTCGGCGGCCATCGCGTGGATCTCGTCGACGATCACGGTACGCACGCCGGTGAAGAGCTTGCGCGACTTCTCGGCGGTCAGCAGGATGAACAGCGATTCAGGCGTGGTCACCAGCACGTGCGGCGGCTTGCGCAGCATGCGCGCGCGTTCGGTTTGGGTCGTGTCGCCGGTGCGCGTCGCGGTGCGAATCGGCGCGAGCGCCAAGCCGCGCGCCTGCGCGGCGGCCAGCAATTCGCCCAGCGGGGTCTCGAGGTTCTTGCGAACGTCGTTGGTCAGCGCCTTGAGCGGCGAGACGTAGACGACGAGCGTCTCGTCGGGGAGCTCGTCGTCGGCCGCTCGGCGGATCAGGTCGTCGAGGCAGAGCGTGAACGCCGCGAGCGTCTTCCCCGAGCCGGTCGGCGCCGAGACGAGCACGTCCCGACCGGCGCGAATCAGCGGCCAGCCTTGGACTTGCGGCTCGGTCGGCTCGCCGTAGCGGCTGGAAAACCAGTCGCTGACGAGCGGATGGAATTCGCTCAGCACGGTGCCCTTCTTCAACCCGGATGCGAGGTGTCCGTTTGCGTACGTCTCGGCCGTTGCGACGCGGCGGCCCAGCCGCGCGAGCGGACTTTGTCGCTTTCGCCCCACGTTGATCGCAGGAGATCCCCGCCGAGCTGCCAAGAACTTGTGCTTGTATCGTTATAGAATACAAGCACTTTGCCGTGAAAGGGTGGACCGAATGAAGCATCACGCACATCGCATCGTCACCGCAGTCGTCCTAGGCGGCGCTTTGGTGCTCGGCAGCGCAGTCTTAGCGCTGGCCGGGCAGCAACACGCTCGATCGACGGTCTTTGGCGGCCTCTGTGAGAGTTACGGTGCGGAGAACGGCGTCGCGGAATGCACCGCGTCATTAGGCCGCCGATGGAACCAGTCGCACGAACAGAACGGGCTCAACTGGATCCACGGTAACTCGGGGAGCGGTCACGCCCACCACCACGGTTCGCACACGCCTATCATGCAACGAGCGACTCCGAATCCGGAAGGCGGGGCGGCTCATCCGTTGCCCGTCCTCGGCTCGGCCGGAAGCTCAGAGTACGTTCTCCAGACATGGGCCGCCGACGCGACCGGCACGAATATGATCGTCACGTGGAGCCCGAAAAGCTTTCTCCAGGTAGATCTCTCCGAGCTATCAGGAACGCAACGATCGGTCGCGTCGCGCGCCAGCCTCACGGCGAATACAGGCTTGAGCGGTTCGGTCGAGTTGTCCGCCACGCTTGGTGTGCGAAAGACGGCGCAGACGAGCACGCGCCTAACAGGCGCCTTCAAAGGCGTGCCGTTCGATCTCGTCAAGCATCCGGGAGGCGTCGTGTCGCTTCAATTCCGAGGTCCGGTGAGCTGGACGGTGCGAGCGACGCCCGCAGCATTCGACATCGCGCTCGACGGCTCGGTCGACTCACCGCCGCCGCCGAAAGGAAGGTTAGACGCTACCGGGACGTGAGCCCCGCGCGCGGGCGGATGTACACCGCCCGGACGTGAATCGCGCGTTGCGTTTCTGCGCCGCCTTACTGAGGCGGCGCAGGCGCATCACCTCGCGCCGACGCACTAGCGGCGCGATGACGATTCGCAAACCCGGGCTGCTGCTCGCCGCGCTGCTCGCGCTCGGCTCGGCGAGCGTCCCGGTCGCGGCTACGGCGCAGTCGCTTCCGCCGCCACCGCCGCCGCCGGTCCCCGCGCTATCGACGCCGTCTCCGTCGCCGATACCCGAATCGCCGTCGCCCTCGGGGTCGCCGTCCCCGCTTGCGACGCCGCCGGCGTCACCGTCGCCGGGCGCGTCGACATTGCCGTCGGTGCCGATCCGCGTCGACCACGCGCGCGTCGGCGTCGTGCCCGGTGCGACCGTGACGGTCGGCGTTTCGGGCGGCGTGGGACGACTCGCGGCGCAACCGTCGTTCGACGGCGCGGTCGTGCGGTACGATGACGTCACGCGCACGCTGTTCATCACGGGGCGCGCGTTCGGGTGCGGCACCGTCACGCTTTCCGACGCGGCCGGCGATACGGCGACCGTCGCCGTGCTCGTCGCGCCGCCTGCCGGCGTCGTACCGGCCGACGTCACGGTGGAGCTGGCCGGAAACATCAACGCGGCGTTCGCTATGGGGCGCATCCGCGCGGCGATCGCGCAAACGGCGCAGATGCAGCCGGGCGCGACGCTCGACGCCGGCGGCGTCACGTCCGGCGACCTGCGTCCCGGCCAGGCGCTCGAAGCGCGCGCGAACGTCGTCGTGCACGGCAACGATACCTACGTCGACCAGGCGGGGACGACGAACGTGCACGTGCGCGTCGACGGGCTGCCGCAACTCGATCCCGCCGTTCTCTTCTACAGCGACGATCCCGAGCGGCTCGGCACGCTCGACGACGGCGTCCTGTTCCGCGGTACGATCGACGCGACGCGCCCGGCGCGCGCGTACATTTATCACGTCTCGGACTCGCCGAACCGGCGCCTGTATCTCGCGCTGCAGCCGACGACGACGACGGCGCGCGTACAGGTGCTGGGCGCGGTGGCGGGGCCGTCGGACGCGTTCGCGTACGTCGGCCACACGGCGACGGTGCGCTATCTGCTGGAGCGTGCGTCGCAGGAGAGTTTCATCACGCCGATCTTGCCGACGGCGCCGTACCTGATGCCGCTCGGCGCCGGGGCGATGCTGCCCGGCACGCTGATCAACGCGATCTACGACCTGCGCGTGCTCGACGGCGCGCCCGTGAACGTGCTCGTCGTGGCGGCGAGCAACGGTGTCGATCCCGCGACGCTGCTGGCGCAACCGGAGCATTCCACCGACGCGCACTACCGGCGCGGCGAGTTCTCGCTGGCGAACGTGCCGCCGCTGACGCTGTCGTACACAGCAGGCGCGCCGGAGCCACCGCCGTTCGCGGTCGGCGTGCGCTACTATGCGAACGGGCAGCCGGCGTTTCCGAACCTGCGGCCCGGCGACGTCGCCGCCGCCGGCCAACGCGCGCCGCTGGCGGGCGATTACGGCGTGCTGCGCAGCGTGACGCTGCAGTTCGCGAACCCGACGCCGTCGCCGCAGAACGTGTACTTGTACGAACAGCCCGGCGCGACGGGCGGCGGCGTGACCACGACGATGTGGTTCACCGGCGACGCCGCACCGACGCAAGTGCGCTGCGTGAGCGATCCGTCACAGCGCTATCTCGTGAAAGGTTTCGGCCTCGCACCCGGCCAGACGCTGAATGTGACCGGCACGTACATGACGGACGGCACATCGTTCCTGCCTCTGTACTTCGGCCTGACGGCGACCCAGCCGACTCCGCCCCCGCTGAACGCCTGCGGCGCGAAGCCCGGCGTGTCCGCGACGCGCTGAATGGGGATTTCGGTCGCGAGACCGTATGATGTCGCTGATGGCGGAACTCGACGAGCGGCTGAACCGGCTCCGGCCCCTGCCCGAGAAGACGTGGACGAGCCTCACGCGCCTTTTCGCCGCTGAGGACATTCGGTTCACCTGGGCCAGTAACGCGCTGGAGGGCAACACGCTCACGCTGCGTGAGACGCAGCGCGTGCTCGAAGACGGTGCGACCATCGCCGGAAAGTCGATGCGCGATCATCTCGAAGCCGTCAACCACGCGGCGGCCGTCCGCCGCATGCACGAGATCGCGGACGGCGGCGAGACGCTCACCGTGCACGTCATGCTCGAGTTGCACCGGCTGCTGATGCGCGGCATCGACGACGCCTGGGCGGGCCGCATCCGCAACGATGCCGTCGCGATCGCCGGCACGCACTACCGCCCGCAGAACGCCGACGTTGCGTCGGCCGGCGTCGACGAGTCGTTCGCGCGCTACGGCGCGCGGCGCGAGCTCGATCATCCGGTCCTCGTCGCAGCCGACCTGCACTACGAGATCGCGCGGCTGCACCCGTTCTTCGACGGCAACGGCCGCACCGCACGGCTGTTGATGAACGCGCACCTCTTGCAGCACCGGTACCCGCCGCTCATCATCGAACCGGACCGGCGGGGCGCATATCTCGATGCGCTCGATGCCGGGCAAGACACCGGCGATGCGGGCGCGTTCAGGCTCTTCGTCGCCGATGCGATGCTGCAGTCCGTGCAGCACTACGCGAAGATCCTGCGCTGAGGCTCGAACTTACGCTCCCGCGGGGGCGCGTACGACGATGCGCTTCGCGCGTGACACGACGCCGCGTACTGCCGCCAGCAGCGCGTGACGGCGTGACACCGTTGCGACCGGTTCGCCGAGGACGGTTGGGTCGGCCGCGGCGAGCGCCTTGATTGCGGGCGTTGCGTCCACGTTGTGATTCGTGCCGTACGCGAGTTGGTTGGCGGCATAGCGGTCGAGCGCGTAGCGGTAGTTCACCATGATGCCGAACGACTGCTCGAGGCCGCGCGGCGTCGGGTCGGCGAGCCAATCGAGGCGTTCGATTGTCGCGCCGTTGCCGAGGTGAAAGCGTTCCACCGCATCGCGCGGTGCGCCGCCGGAACGTTTTGCTTCGAGCAGGTATCGCGCGGCGAGGCGCAGCAGCGGCTCGCGCAACGCGGCCAGCGGGGCGGCGTTGCGGTGCCAGCCAGGCGTCGCGAGCGCTGCGCGAACGTCCGCGTCGACGCGCTCGCCCAGGGTGCGGACCCATGCGGCGAAGCCCGGCAGCGGCGAGAGCGTCGCGAACGTGCGCAGCCGCGGCAGCTCGCCGCGCAACTGCTCGACGGCGTGCTTGATCAGCGCGTTGCCGAACGGGATCCCTGTCAAGCCGCGCTCGGTGTTCGAGATGGAATAGAACGTCGCGCAGCGCGCTTGCGCGGCGTCGATGCGCGGCGCGTTCGGGTTGAGGATCGCGCGGATCGACGCCGGCATCTCGTCGGTGAGCGCGACCTCGGTGAACACCACCGGCATGCCGGGGAGCGCCGGGTGGAAGAACGCGTACACGCGGCGGTCCTCGTCGAGCCGGTCCTTCAAGTCGAACCAACCGCGCACGGCGTGCACAGCCTCGGAGCGCGCGAGGCGTTCGAGCAGCGCCGCGGAGTCGGCCCAGGTGAGGCGGCGCAATTCCAGCAGCCCGAGATCGACGCGCGAGGCGAGAAACGCGCGCAGGTCGTCGTCGAGCGGGGCGAGGTCTGCTATGTCGGTGCGCTTCTCCAAGAACGCCAGCAGTTGCGCGCGCAGCTCGACGACGAGCCGAAGATCGCCCGGCGGGGCGGCGAGGTGGCGCAGCACGCAGTCTCGGGTGGGCTCGAGATGGCGGCGCAGCCGCGCCAGCGCGACGCGCCGGCCGACCGGGTCCGCGGCCGAGCGCGCGGTGTCGAGATCGTCCTCGATGCGCGGCACGTCGACGTCGAGCGCGTCGAGCAGGCGCAGGAACCGCACCAGCTCGGCCTCCGAGGCGACCGCGAGGCTGGAACGCACGGTGCGCACGTGATCGCGCGCCGCGAGATCGCCCACGGGCAGGTGCCGCAGCGCCTCGACCGCGCGTTCTACAGGTGTCGTCCGAACCGGCATGCGCTTCGCACAACCCGCTTACCCCGTGGCGGGGTTCAGAATCCGGGCGGCAGCTTCGTCGTCGCGAACGGCGGCCGGTGGTAGCTCGCGGCGCACGATGCCGTGTCCAGGTTCTTCGCCGAGCGCGCGCGCACGAACTCGACGATGAGCGTGTCCGCGCACGGCAGCTCGATCTCATGCGAGGCGTGCGGGATCAATATCTGCCGCGCGTTCGGCAGATACCGGAGGGCTTCGCGCCCGAACTGCGGCGGTGAGGCCGGATCGTCCGTGCCCGAGAGCATCAGGATCGGCGCACCGGTTCGTACGGGCGTGTCAAAGGCACTCGCGACCGTGCGCACCTTCCAGATCGTACACGCATGCTGTTGCGCGCGCACGCGCGTGGCGCCCATGAACGTACCGGCGCTGCTGCGCGCGACGTCGGCCTCGGTGATGAACGGGATGTCCTCCGCGCATGTCATCGAGAGGTTCAGGCCGGTCGCGATCGAGCTGAAGTTCTGTACGACGAGCTGGATGAGCCCGCCCAGCGGCACGTAATCGCCTCGAAACGCCCGCTCGACGATGAACGGCACGACGGACGCCCCTTCCGAGCTGTACGACGCCTGGCGCAGCCGGTCGGCGAACACTTCTTTCGAAAGCGAGACGGTCTGAAACCGCTTCGTCGCGAGGTTGCGGATGCGCATGCGGATCGGGCGGCGGTCGAGACGCTTCTCGAGCGCGGCGAGATGCGCGGCGAACGCGGGAAAGTGCGCGTGACAGTCCCGGTCGGCGGCACACGCCGCGATGATCTGATTGCGGGCGAACTGCGAGCCATGCGCCATGTCGCGCGGGATGACGTAGATCCCCGGCGGCGCCACCCCTTCGAGGACGGCGCTCTCGACGTGCGCGGGATGGCGCCGAATGTAGTCGAGGTAGAGCATCGTGCCGTACGAGCCGCCGAAGAGCACCACGCGGTCAGCGCGCAGCGCGGCGCGGACGTCTTCGAGGTCGTCGGCAGTGATGTCGGTGGTGTAGAGGTCGAGATTCGCTTTGCTCGCGAGAGCGGTTCGGCACGCGCGCAACGCCGCGTCCGGCCACAACTGCGCGAACCACGTCGCAGGCTGCGCCGGCGGATACAGATCGCAGGTGAGGGGCGCCGACCCGCCGGTACCGCGAACGTCGACGAACACGAGATCGTACGTGTCGTTCAGGTCTCTGAACGGCTTCGCGAAGAGGCCGTCCATGATCGGCGGCGCTTGCTCGACCGCGCTCGCGCCCGGACCGCCGGGATTCCAGAACATCGCCCGGCCCGACGGCGTTTTCGCCGGAACGATCACGAGCTTGAGCGGGATCGTGCGCCCGCTTTGTGCCGCACGGTCCTCGAACACGTCGAACGTGCCGCACCGCGCAGGCGTCTTCTTCTGTCCGACGACGCAGGGCTTCACGTACAGCCGCGACTCGAGCGCCGTGTCCGGCGCCGCGAGGGCCCTGGTCGCACCGAGAAGCGCGACGAGCGCCACCGTGGCCGTGGCGTAGCGAAGGAACGTCGTCATGTCCGCTGGAGCTTAGCGACATGACCGCCCGGCGTCACCACTCCTAGCGAGATGCTGCCTTCGCTACCGCGCGCGCGGCGAACACGTCCGCCATCGCGGTGCGGTAGGCGGCCGACGCGAACGTGTCGGCACGCGCCGTGACGCTGCGCGCAACGCCCGCGCACGCGGCTTTCAGCGCGTCCGCGTCGCCGGGTTTCACGCCTTTGAGCGCGCTCTCCACGCCGCTCGCGCGGAACGCCGAGTCGCCGATGCCGGTCACCGCGATGCGGGCTGATTCGATCGTGCCGCCGCTCATGGTCAGCACCGCGGCGACGCCGACCACCGCGTAGTGCGACGCCGGGTGGTGGAACTTCACGTACGCGGACTTCGGTGCCGCGTCGAACGCGATCTTCGTCAGCACTTCTTTCGCGCCGAGCGCAGTCTCGAACATGCCTTGGAAGAAGTCCGACGCTTTGAGGTCGCGCGTGCCGTTCTTTCCGGTCAACGTGAACGTAGCGTCGAGCGCTTGCAGCACCGCCGGGTAGTCGGCGGACGGATCGCCGTGCGCCGACGCGCCGCCGATGGTGCCGCGGTTGCGCACTTGCGGGTCGCCGAGATCGTTCGCCGCATCCCACAGCGCGGGCGCGCTCTTCTTCAGCGCGTCGCTCGCGGCGAGCGCCGCGTGCTTCGCGAGCGCGCCGATCGTGATGCGTCCGCCGCTCGCGTCGATCGCGTCGAGCTGCGGGATGCCGCCGATGTCGATCAGCACCGCGGGTGCGGCCAGGCGCAGCTTCATCATCGGGATGAGGCTGTGGCCGCCGGCGAGCAGCTTCGCGTCGTCGCCGTGCTCGCCGAGCAGGCGGATCGCGTCGTCGACGCTCGTCGCGCGCACGTAGTCGAACGTTGCCGGAATCATTTCGTGCTCCCGTTCTTCGGCTGCATCGCGAGCCAGAGTTTCTCGGGCCGCAGCGGCATGTCGATGTGCACCACGCCGAACGGCGCGAGCGCGTCGATCACGGCGTTGGCGACGGCCGGTGTCGAGCCGATCGTGCCCGCTTCGCCGATGCCTTTAATCCCAAGCGGGTTCACGGTCGTACCGGTCACCGTGTGGTCGAGCTCGTAGTGCGGCACTTGCTCCGCGTGCGGGATCGCGTAGTCCATCAGGGTGCCGGTGAGCAGCTGGCCGTTGTCGTCGTAGATCACTTCCTCGAACAGCGCCTGCGACAGACCTTGCGCGATGCCGCCGTGCACTTGGCCCTCGACGATCATCGGGTTGAGCAGCCGCCCGCAGTCGTCGACCGCGAGGTACTTCACGATCTTGATCTCGCCCGTCTGCGCGTCCACTTCGACGACGCACACGTGCGTGCCGAACGGGAACACGAAGTTGGGCGGCTCGAAGCGGCGCGTAGCGTCGAGGCCGGGCTCGAGTCCCGGTGGCAGATTGTCGCCCATGAACGCGAGGAAACCGGCTTCCGGCGTCGTCATCGACTTCGACGGATCGCCTTTGACGCCGATCTTGCCGTCTTTGTACTCGACGTCGTCGGGGTTGGCTTCCCACTGGTGCGCGGCGATCTTCACCGCCTTCGCCTGGATCGTCTCGATCGCAAGCTTGAGCGCCGAGCCGCCGACCGCCGTGCCGCGCGAGCCGAACGTGCCCACGCCGTACTGCACGCGATCGGTGTCGCCGTGCACGACGGTGACGTTGTCGATCGGCACGCCCAATTCGTCGGCGACGATCTGCGCGAACGTCGTCTCCTCGCCTTGGCCGTGCGGCGACACGCCGGTGAGCACGGTGATGCTGCCGGTCGGCTCGACGCGGATCGTCGCGGAGTCCCAGCCCGCCGCTGGCATCGCGGCCGACGGGCCCATGCCGCACACCTCGACGTACGTCGAGACGCCGATCCCCAGGAAGCGGCCTTGTTTGCGCAGATCGGCCTGCTGCTTGCGCAAGCCGTCGTAGTCCACGGCTTTGAGCGCTTTGTCCATCGTGGTCTCGTAGTCGCCGGAGTCGTACGTCAGCCCGGTCGCCGTGGTGTGCGGGAACGACGCGTTCGCGATGAAGTTTTTCCGGCGCACCGCCACGGGATCGAGCCCGAGCTTGAGCGCGACCATGTCGATCGCGCGCTCGATGAAGAATGTCGCCTCGGGGCGGCCCGCGCCGCGGTACGCGTCGGTCGACATCGTGTTGGTGAACACGCCGACCACTTCGGCCTCGATGTTCTCGAAACGGTAGCAGCCGTGCGCCATCAGCAGCGTCAGCGTCGGGATGACGGGCGTGAGCAGTTGGTGGTACGCGCCGAGGTTCGCGGTGATCTTGAGCCGCAGCGCGGTGATCGTGCCGTCCTTGGTCGCGGCGACTTCGATGTCGTCGATCTGATCGCGGCCGTGGATCATCGCCTGAAAGCACTCGGAGCGCGTCTCGATGTACTTCACCGGGCGGCCGAGTTGCATCGCGACCCAGCTGATCAGCGCCTCTTCGGCATACACGTTGAGCTTCGCGCCGAAACCGCCGCCCACTTCGGGGGCGATGACGCGGATCTTGTTCTCGGGAAGTTGCAGCACCACGGCGAGCTGCGTCCGCAGCAGATGCGGGATCTGCGTCGCGGAGTAGATGGTGAGCTGCTGTCCGCCCGTGTCCCAGTTCGCGACCATCGAGCGCGGTTCGATCGGCACCGGCGCGACACGCTGGTTGACGATGCGCTGCTTGATGGTGACGTCCGCGGCTGCGAACGCCGCATCGGGATCGCCGGCCTTGAACGGCATCGAGAACGCGACGTTGGTGCCGAGCTCCTCGTGCACGAACGGCGGGCCGGCCTCCGCTTTGAGCGGATCGACGACGACGCCCAGCTGCTCGTACTCGACGACGATCTTTTCGGCGGCATCGCGCGCGGTGTAGGGCGAGTCCGCGATCACGACCGCGACCGCTTCGCCGACGAAGCGCACTTCGTCCAGCGCGAGGATGTAGTGCGGCGGCGTCTTGAGGCCGAGCGCGCCCATCTTGTGTGCGACGGGCAGCGACGACTTGAGGTTGTGCGCGTGGTGGATGTCGTCGCCGGTCCACACACCGGCGACGTGCGGGTCGGCCTTGGCCGCGGCGACGTCGATGCTCGTGATCTTCGCGTGGCCGTGCGGGCTGCGCACGAACGCGGCGTAGCACGTGTTGACCTGGCGCACGTCGTCCACGTACGTCGCGCGGCCGGTGATGAGGCGGGGATCCTCGCGGCGCCGGATGCGCGCGCCGACCATCGTCGTGAAAGCCATCAGGTGTGCGCCTCCTGGAGAAACGGCGGGATGATGCCCTCGCCCGACGGCGGCGGCTCCTCCGCCGGCGGGTGCATCGGCATCAAATCGTTCACGCTGTGCCGCTCGGTGTGGTCGCGCATCGCCTTGCCGGCCGCGCGCACCGCTTTGACGATGTTCTCGTAGCCCGTGCAGCGGCAGAGGTTGCCTTCGAGCCCGGCCCGGATCTCGTCGTCGCTGGGATCGGCGTTGCGCTGCAACAGGTCGACCGCGCTCACGATCATGCCGGTGGTGCAGTAGCCGCACTGCAAGCCGTGCGCCGTCCAGAACGCTTCTTGCATCGGGTGCAGCGAGTCGGCGGTGCCGATCCCCTCGATCGTGGTGACCTCGTGGCCGCTCGCCTGCACGGCGAAGACGGTGCAGCTCTTGACCGACACGCCGTCGAGCAGCACCGTGCACGCGCCGCAGCTCGACGTGTCGCAGCCGATGTGCGTCCCCGTCAAGTTGAGGCTGTCGCGCAGCGCGTGCGCGAGGAGCAACCGCGGCTCGACGTCGAGGGACGTTCGTTTCCCGTTGACGGTGAGATCGATCTGCATGAAGCGCGTCTCCGGATGAAAGCGGGGGACCCGGAAGCTACCGATGCGACGCCGGAATCTCCTTGCCGGTTCCAGAACCGCAAACCCGGACGGGTGGTCACCAAGGGCCGTTCGCCGCAGCTGCACCAAATGCGCGTTCCGGACGTCGTTTGACGTCCCCCAAGGAGGCTGCCCGGTCGCTGAGACCAGGCTCGTCGCTGTCTCGCAGCGGATGGCCGTCGGTACGAAATCGCCGTACATCGACGAGAATCGTAAAGATTTTCGGGGACGCTCAGCACTGGGACTTTCGGTGCGCAAGTCTCACATGTTGTGGACAACTCGTTTTAGCGCACTCTACATCGGGGCGGGACCGGCGAACTGCCCACGCGCCCCCACTGCGTGGGCAGTTCGCCGGTCCCGCCCCGATGACCTACGCCGGTAGAGTGACCGGTCGTGGTGGATCAAAATACTCGTTGCCTAAAAACCACGAAAAGCGCGCTCTTGCAACAATTTCGGGCGTGTGGTACGACAGAAAATACCGCTGCGCGACATTGCATAGCGGAGCACAGAGAAAGACGACTGATGCTAGACTCAAAATCGTGCATCGCAGAGATCGAGAAACTTCGCGGCTCGCGGGTAGTGGCATACATTACAGGAGATCGCCCGCCCGTCCCAGCTCAGCTTGGACACGATGCGGTCCGCCCGCTACGGGAACATCTTCGCGAAATCGGTCATACTTCGAAGATCGACCTTTTCTTGTACAGCAGAGGCGGCTTGATTGACGTCCCGTGGCGTATAGCGAATTCGTTGCGGCAGACCGGCGACACCTGGAACGTCCTGATACCAGAAAATGCGAACAGTTCGGCTACACTTCTTTCGCTTGGCGCAGATGAAATAATAATGGCGCGTGACGGTGAGCTCGGCCCGATTGATCCGCAGTTAACAATGCAGCGTATGGTTCCTACGCCCAATGGTGCTCCCGTCCCAGTTCAAGATTCTATCAGCGTTGAGGACGTCATGGCATTCGTAGAGTTCGCTCGTGATAGAGTGGGCCTCACCCAGCAAGACGCACTCTCCGCGACGCTGTCGAAGCTTACCGATCGGTTAGACGCCGTTGGGCTCGGAAATGCGTATCGCACGCACAGGCATATCCGTGAGGTCGCGCGCAAGCTGCTGCATTCGAGAAATATCGCGTTTGCCGATACGATCATTGACGGTATTGTTGAAACGCTCTCGGAGCGGACCTATGCGCACGGACATGCGATTTCTCTATTGGACGCGCAGCAGATGGGATTGAATGCTGCACGTGCAAGTAGCGACTTAGATGCCGCCATGCACGCATTGTTCATGAGCTACGAAACCCAGCTTAAGCTCATGGAGCCAATCGATCCCACTGCTGTTGTTCGCGATACCGATATCTACTCCGAATCGATTACCAGCGCCATTATTGAGAGCATTGGAATGCGCCATGACTTTCAAGGCGAACTTGAAGTGCGTGCACGGCGCTCGCCATGTGCGGCGGCTTTGAACGTGTCACTCTCTCTGTCGATCAGCGCTGCAGAGCTACAGCAGGCGTTCGGTCAGCAGGCGACACCCGTAACACAGCAACAGATGCTGCAAGAATTGCAGCAAGCACTGCTGCCTTCGGCTTCGGAAGCGGTGCAACAAGCACTCAAAGCTCAGGCGCCCTTAGCAGGAGTCGAAGTAGCGCTTCGTGGGGCGAAATGGAACCGAGTTCGATAGTCCTACGCGATTAGAATCGACAGGCCAGGCGCCAACACACTCGTCGTTTCGTTACTAATTATTGTGGCCGACTGAACGTCCGCCACAGCGCCTGTCGATAGCGAAATAGAGACTTGCACAGAAGCCGGGACGATCTCCCACAATCCACCCGATGTCGGATCTTCGTTCACGAGGCGCTCCCTAGGAAAATTGAATTCAGATCGTACCATTGAGCCATCGGCAGCGCAAGCGGTCGACGTTAACATCGAACGCACGTACGACGTCACAGTACTGGGTGGGACCATTGCCTGATTATACAGGGCTAAACGGGGTCCGGGCGGAGCGTCCGGCGTCAGCCGAGAACCATTCCCGAGTCAATGCCGCACCCCGTCGACGTGGACGATCTCCGGCAGCGCCTCATGGGCGCGGGCTACGTCGCCGACGCCGGCCTGGCGACGGCGCTGGCGTGCGCCGTCAGCCTCGAGCGCGCCGTCCTGCTCGAAGGCGATGCGGGCGTCGGCAAGACCGATGCGGCGCGCGCGCTGGCGAGCGTCTTCGACGCGCGGCTGCTGCGGTTACAATGTTACGAAGGCCTCGACCTCGCCGCCGCGGCGTACGACTGGAACTACGGCAAGCAATTGCTGGCCATTCGCGCCGCCGAGGCGACGCACGAGCGCACCCCGGACCTCTACGCCGACGACTTCTTGATTCGCCGGCCGCTGCTCGCGGCGCTGGATGCGCCGCGCGAGCGCGGGATCGTGCTGCTGATCGACGAGATCGACCGCGCCGACGACGAGTTCGAAGCGTTCTTGCTGGAGTTTCTGGCGGACTTCGCGATCTCAATCCCGGAGCGCGGCACGATCGCGGCAGTCCACCGGCCGATCGTCGTGCTGACGTCGAACCGCACGCGCGATCTGCACGACGCGCTCAAGCGGCGGTGCTTCTACCACTGGATCGGGCACCCGTCGGTGGAGCGCGAGATCGAGATCCTGCGGCTGCATCTGCCGGAGATCCCGCCTGCGCTCGCCGGCGATGTGGCACGCGCGTCCGCGGCACTGCGCGAGCGCGAGCTGCGCAAAGCGCCGGGGATCGCCGAGTCGTTGGACTGGGCGCAGACGCTGCAGTTGCTCGGCGCGGACCGGCTGAACGGCGAGGTGTTCGAACCGTCGCTGGGCGCGGTACTGAAATATCCGGAGGACGTCGAGTTGGCGCGAGCGTCGGCCGCGGCGATCGTCGCTGCGGCGCGCGACGGGGTGGCGTGAGCGCGACATGAGCGCCGCGTGATCACCCTCGACGAAGCTGCGGTCGCGGCAGGCTTCGACCGCGTGCTGCGCGCGCACGGCGTTGCGGCGGGGACGCGCCGCGCGCAGACGTTCGCCGAGGTGCTGCGCGCGCTGCCGCCGGACTCGACGCAGGCGACGTACTGGCGCGCGCAGGCCGCGATGCTGCCGTCGATCGACGACGTCGACGCGTTCAACGCCGCGTTCTTAGAGTTCTTCGGCTCGCTCGGCGATGCCGGCGCGCTGGCGCGGCTGGTGCGGACGGTGGTTGCGCCGCCGCGCCGCACGCCGCGCGATCTTCCGAAACGCGAGTCGATCCCGCCGCCGCCCTCGGAACGGCCGGCGGACGAACGGCTCGCCGAGCGCGCCCCGACGCAGTGGATCGTCGCCTCGAGCGAACACCGGCTCACCGACAAAGCGTTCGAGGATCTCGACGACGTCGAGCGCGCCACGATGCTGCGGCTGATCGAGCGCGTGCGGATCGCCGCGGAATACCGCACGTCACGGCGGCGGCGCGCGCATGCGCACGGGGACCGGTTCGACTTTCGCGCGACGTTGCGCGGTGCGGCGCGCACCGCGGGCGAGCTGGTGCGACGCCGCGCGACGCGGCGGCGCCTGCGACTGCGCCCGCTCGTGTTCTTGCTCGACGTGTCGGGCTCCATGGAACCGTTCGCGCGCGCGCTTCTGCAGTATGCACGCGTTACCGCGATCGCGCGACCGGCGGTGCGCGCGTTCGCATTCGCGACGCAGCTCACCGATCTTACGCCGCTGCTCCGCCGCGCAAGCGACGAGCGCGTGATGGCCGCGATCGCGGAGGCGGTGCGCGACTACGGCGGCGGCACGCGGATCGGCGCGGCGCTGCACGCGTTCAACAACCGTTATGCCCAGCGCGGTGTGGCTCGCGGCGGCACGGTGGTGATCCTCTCCGACGGCTGGGAACGCGACGATCCCGTGCTGCTCGGCGTCGAGATGCGGCGCCTACGGCGGCTAGCGCGCCGGATCGTCTGGGTCAACCCGCACAAGCGCCACGCAGCCTACGAGCCGCTGGCGCGCGGCATGGCCGCCGCGGTGCCGTTTCTGAATGCATTTCTGTCAGGTCATAATTTGCGGACGCTGGACGCGGTAGCGGACGCCATCAACTCGCGTTAGTTTTCTGCGCGGCCTCCATGCGCGATCAACACGAAAGGTTCTTGTCAGCAGTCCTCGGCTCTCCACGGGCGAGTTGGGGAGCGGTTTGTCCTCAGAGACGCGCGGAAGCGCGATAAACTAACGCCCCCGACTTGCGATCCTGTGGGTACGCGTGCACGTCGTTCAACGACTAGGACGAGACGGGCGCACTGCGCTTCTGCATGAGGTAAACTCCGACTGCCGATTGAAGCCTTATTGTAAGATTTCGTTCGCCGGTTGTACCCGGAACGATTAGATCCTTGATGAAAGTTTTGTCTTCTAGGTTAGAGTGGCGCCAGATCTCTGCATAATCGTCTGCATTGGGTTGATACTTATTACTACCGCCCACCGCCAGAAATGCTTGGGCGAAGACATTCATGAACGCGCGGAAGCCGTTAGTGCGTTTGATAATCTGGCCGGGAGAGTCGCTGTCCCAGGCTTCTTTCCAACGTGTCCGAATTGAATCGAAATAGTCCCACAAGATGTCCACAATAGCCTCATCTTTTTCCTCGATGAACAAGTTGCGAAGCGGCGTCTGTTGAAATTTGGTGGCATCCGTGACGAGTGGAATCGGAATGCCATTTCGCAAGTCTTCACGATCGCGACGCGGTTCGCGGCTTATGTAATGGAGAAGTGCCTGCACAAAGGTTGCCTGCGATAACGTCTCCCCTTCGATGCCTGGGGTTTTTGAGCCCAAACGCTTGATCTTGTCGCGAAAAGGAGAGCCCTCGGCGTCATTCAACGCTACAGCGATGTCGTGACACGTTCTCTCAGGGCTTCTACTACGCGCATAAGCTAGCAAATCATAAGCGAGACTCGTATTAACCTTAGTTTGAGCTAAATTGATCGTTGCAAATACATACGCTTGTTCCGCAATATCAATTGCCGGAAAAACGGTAACGGGCAACTCGAAAACCTTGTCTCCTGCCTGTAAGCCCGCGAGACGATGCTGACCATCAAGAATGGTGGCGATGTCATCGCCATCAATCGCAGGGCGGCCGTCTTCGTCAGCCGGAACGCTGAAAAATGAGAGCATCCCCGTCTCGTCGTTGAATTCAAGACATCGTTCATCTCCGAGAGCGATGACAATGGACGTTGGAAATGTAGCATCGCCTTCTTTCACGTACTGTGCGATGTCTTTTGCCCTCTTAACGTCCAGTCGTCTTTGAATACCCACGTATTGCTCAACAGCCGTTCCCGACTTTTCGAACCGGCGAACATCCGCATGTGCTATCGAAAAGAGCACATCGGACGTCATCGATGTGACATAAAATGTTCCAATCGGCTGCGTGACCGGAATTGCCCTAAACTCTCGGACTAGTTGCTTCATTTGCCTTCTAACTTCCGACGGTTGATGACATCAGTCGTCAAGGACTTGCTTGTGCGCTTAAATCCCTCTAGAACGGAATCTGGCAAGTCCGTCACTAGGTGGTAAAGATATAATAGACCGAAGGCGCTCAGAAACGCGAACGCTGACTGGGCCACGAGCGCGGTATTAACATGTTCAGCATGCGCGTTCCGACCCCAGAAAAAGAGGGCCAACATCGACGCGATGGCCGCGTATGTAAAAAGACCGACTTGGTGGCGCCTCATCCGCTTGTTGTCCTTGAGTGCCGCCAGCAAGAGATACAGCGGCGCGACCAGTGACGGTACTAGGATGAACACTTCGCCCCGGAGTGCGACCTTCGTCATGCTTTCGTCGAAAGTCGCTTGCGCATCGATGCCGTACCGGAGAAGCAACGGGAGCCAGATTCCAACCAACCCACAGCACACGGTAATAAAAGAGTCGCGAAACGCAAGTCTGCGCTTCTTCCAGGACACAACCAGGAGCAGCCCCAACGCAGGCGTCGCCTCGAGCCGTTGAAGCACGGCTCTTCCAATGTCACGCAACGACAGGTTTTTCAATTGCGCCAAGGCGCCCGGAAGTCTATTTTCCAGAGCTATCACCCCAACCGACAGACGAACGTCGGCAACCAACGAGATGTCGACAACGTCGCGTTCCAACGCGTCTTCGCCGGACCCATAGGGGGTCGCCTTCCTCCTTTGCCCCAGCGACATCATCGCGAGGGCGCCCTTAGCCGGTGACGCGCAGGCCTGCCGCTATGCCGTTGATCGACAGGCGAATCGCGTCGCGGAGCTTCGGATCGTGGTCCGCGTTCGCGCGGTAGTCGCGCAGCAGGCGCAACTGAAGGAAGGAGATCGGGTCGACGTACGGATTGCGCAGCTCGATGCTGCGCGCGAGCGTCGGGTCTCCGGCGAGCAGGCGATCGTGCTCGAGAATGTTCAGCACCGCGGTGACCGTCTTCGCGTGCTCATCGGAGATGCGCGGGACGAATCGCTCGCGAAGCGCCGTGTCGGCGACGAGGTCGCGTGCGTAGCGTTCGAAGATGGCGAGATCGGACACTGCCAGCGCGCGCTCGATGCTGTGCAGCAGCACCGCGAAGAACGGGAAATCGCGCGCCATCGGGCGCAGCGTCGCGAGCTCGGCGCCCACGCTCGCGACTGCGGAGCCGAACCCGTACCAGCCGGGGAGCATGGCCCGCGTCTGAGCCCAGCCGAACGCCCACGGGATCGCACGCAGGTCGTCGATCGACCGCCGTTCGCCGCGGCGGCCGGGACGCGAGCTGATCTGCATGTCGCCGATCTCGTCGACCGGCGTGCTGAGCGCGAAGAACCGCAGGAAATCCGGGTCGTCGACGAGCGCCGCGTACGACCGCTGCGCGGCAGACGCGAGACGGTCGAGCAGCTCGTACGACTCCGCCGGTACGGCGGGTGGAGGCTGCTCAATGACCGCCACGACGGACGTCACCGCCAACTCGAGGTTGCGGCGCGCGAGCGACGGCATGCCGTAGCGCGCGCCGATCACTTCGCCTTGCTCGGTGACCTTGAAGCGTCCGCCGCGCGTTTGGGGCGGTTCCGCCGCGACGGCTTCGCGCGCGTCGGCCGCGCCGCGGCCGGCCGATCCGCCGCGGCCGTGGAAAAACCGCAGCGCGACGCCGTGCTCGGCGGCCACGTCGCCGAGTCGCATCTGCGCCCGATAGATGGCCCACGAGCTAGCCACGATCCCCGCCACCTTCGTCGAGTCGGAGTAGCCGAGCATGAGCTCCCAGACGTCCGCGGACTGCGCGACGTGCGCCCGAAACGGCGCGACGCGCAAGCACTGGTCCGCGATCGCGGCGGCGTTCGCAAGCGCCGGTGCGCTTTCGAACAGCGGCACGACCTGCGCCGGACCAGCGTCCAACGCGCCGCACGCACGCACCAGCCCGAGCAAACTCAGCACGTCGAACGCCGACTCGGTTCCGGCGAGAATGAACGAGCGCACCGCGCCGGCCCCACGCCGTGCGCGCAGCTTGGCGACAGCCGCTAAGGACGCCAGCACGTCGTCAGCCGCCGGCGAGAACGCGGCGGCGCGCGGCATGAGCGGGCGCACGGAGTCGAGCTCGCGCGCGAACCAGGCTACGCGCTCGTCGTCAGGTCGCGCGGAGAGCGGCGGCGCACCGGGCTCGATCGCGGCGACGATCTCGTCGAGCGCGCCGACGACGCGGTCGCGATGCTGGCGCCACTCGAGCGCACACAGATGAAATCCGAAAATGCCCACCGCGCGTATCAACCGCCGCACGGGCCGCGCGACATCGTCGCCGCTGTGTGCGGCAACGCTCGCCGCGATCGGCTCCAGCTCTGCCAGGAGCGCGGCGGGATCCGCATAACCGCCCTCCGCGTCCGCGAGCGTGAGCCGCAACCGGCGATGCACGAAGGCGAGCTTGCGGCGATACGGCTCCGCCTCTTGCCGCGGGCCGATCGCGTAGCGAACGTCGGGCAGCGCGGCAGCGTCGCGTTCGACCGACGCGATGACGTCGGCCGACACGTCGCCACGCGACGCGTCCTGCGACAGCCGAGTCTGCAACGCTTCGACCGCCTCCACGTACCGGCCGAGCACGAAGCTGCGCGCCTGCTCGTGCGCGGCGACGATCGCGTCGGGCGCGACGTTCGCGTTGCCGTCGCGGTCCGCGCCGATCCAGCTGCCGAACGACAGGAACGCCGGCACCGCGCGGCCGAGGCGCGCTTCGAGGCGTTCGAACAGCAGCGTCGCCTCGTCGAAGATCGATTCGCGAAAGCGCGCGAGCAGATTACGTACTTCGTCCTGTACGGTCGGCGCGGTGCGGTACAGCTCGTTGGTCTGCCACAACAGCACGATCTGCGCGTGCAGCTCGGCCTCCGCCGCAGCGGTTTCCTCCGCGGTGAGCACGCGCTCGTCCAGCGTGCGAAGCAGCTCCGCGATCGCCGCGAGCTTCTCGCTGGTCGTGCGGCGCAACACCTCGGTGGGATGCGCGGTGAACACGAGCGTGATCTCCAGCCTGTCGATCGCCGCAGCGGCGTACGGCTCCAGCGTTTCGAGCGAACCGCGCAGCGGCGGCTCGCCGTGCAGCGCGCGCTCGCGGCGGCGGCGCTCGCGGTGCAGTTCCTCGGCGAGGTTCACCATCTGAAAGTAGAGGTTGAAGGCGCGAATGACGTCGACGGCGTCGTCGGTGTCCAGCTCGTCGAGGACGACGTCGATCGCGGCATCGTCCTGCGGGGCCGCCGCGGCACGGCGGCGGCGGGTGAGCGCGCGCAACCGCTCGACGCGTTCGAACGTTCCTGGTCGCGCATGCGAGCGCAGCACGTCGCCGACGAGCCGGCCGAGGAGCGCGACGCGCGCGCGAAGCGGGGCCGAGGTGTCTCGTTCGATGGGATCGGTGATACGGGGGTGCGATGGGGTCTCCTCGTGCGTCGTCGAAGGGGGTAGGGTGATCGAAGTTCTCGAGACGATCGAACGCTGGCGCGCCGAGGGGCAGCGGATCGCCGTCGCGACCGTCGTCGGCGTCGAGCAGTCGGCGCCGCGCGATCCCGGCGCGGTGATGACCGTCAACGAGCGCGGCGACGTCGCGGGCTCGGTCAGCGGCGGTTGCGTAGAGTCCGCGGTCTACGAGGAAGCGCAGGACGCGATCGCGACCGGCCGGCCGCGCTTGGTGACGTACGGCATCAGCGACGCCGACGCGATCTCCGTCGGCCTCACGTGCGGCGGAACGATCCACGTCTTCGTCGAGCGGCTCGACTGGTGATCTTCGACAAGCTGGCAGAAGCGCTGCGCGCCGACCGGCCCGTCGCGCTGGTGACGCGGCTCGACGGCGCGCACGCCGGCGCGAAGCTGCTGGTGTTCGAGGACGAGACGTACGGCGATCTCGGCACGCCCGGCTTGAACGTCGCGGGCAGCGGTGAAGCGCGCGCGCTGCTCGCCGTAGGCGAGACCGCGATCCGAACGTTCGGCGAGGACGGCGAGCCCGTCGGCGTCGAGGTGCGGCTGTTCATCAACGCGCACGCGCCCAAGCCGGTGATGTACGTGTTCGGCGCGATCGACTTCTCGCGCGCGATGGCGCGCATCGGCAAGTATCTCGGCTACATGGTGACGGTCGTCGACGCGCGCCCCATCTTCGCGACCAAAGCGCGCGTCCCCGACGCCGACGAGGTGGTCGTGGCGTGGCCCGACGAGTTCTTGCAGAACGCGCCGGTCGACAAGCGCACGGCGCTCGTCATTCTGACGCACGACGTGAAGTTCGACATCCCGCTGCTGCGCGTCGCGCTGCGCACGGAGGCGGGCTTCATCGGCGCGATGGGCAGCCGCCGCACGCACGCGAACCGCGTCGAGGAACTGCGCCGCCTCGGCATCTCGGACGCGGATCTCGCGCGCATCAGCGCACCGGTCGGCCTGGACATCGGCGCGCGCACGCCCGAGGAGACGGCGATCTCGATCGCCGCGGAGATCATCGCGATCCGCGAGAACCGCCGCGGCGCCCGCCTGAGCGAGGGAACGCTGCCGGTGCACAACGACCGCACCGCGGTGACGCCGTGATCATCGACGACGGTTTCGACATCGAGGCGCCGGTGGACCGTGTCTGGGCGCTGCTCAAGGACATCCCGAAAGTGGCGACGTGTATCCCGCGTGCGGAGATCACCGAAGTCGTCGACGAGCGGACGTATCGCGCGAAGGTGTCGGTCAAAGTGGGCCCGGTAGAGGTGAGCTATCGCGCGGTGATCACGGTGGATTCGCTCGACGACGCGATGCACACGGCGAAGTTCCACGTCAAGGGCGACGAAGCGCGCGGCCGCGGCGGCGTGACGGCAGACGTCGTCTCGACGGCAACGGAGGCGAACGGCAAGACGCACGTCGCCCTGCACACCGACGCGCAGATCAGCGGCATCATCGCGACGGTCGGCGGCCGGCTCATCGAAGCCGTCGCGCAGAAAACCGTTGCGGCGTTCGCAAGCAATTTGACGAAAATGGTGTGACGCAGCGTGAAGCACGACGAACGAACCGTGACATCCGACCCGCTCGTCAACGAGATTTTGCGGCATCTCCCTGTTGATGAATGGCAGCGCTTGTCCGCCCACGCGCGGATCATCACGCTGCGATACGCCGAGGTCCTGTTCAACGACGACGAGCCGCCCGACATGGCGTTTTTCCCGCTGACCGCCCTCATCTCGATGATGTCGGTGATGCGTAACGGCGACGAGGTCGAGTACGGCAGCATCGGCCGCGAAGGGATGGTCGGGTTACAGGTCGCGCTCGGCGCGCAGGCGCTGCGCGGTCGCGCGATCTGCCAGCTCGAAGGGGAAGTGCTCTGTCTTCCGGGAGCCGCCGTGCGCGAGTCCGATCGCTCACCGGAGCTTCACCGGCTGCTGATGCGCTACGCGCAGAGCACGATCAACGTGCTCGCGCAATCCGCTGCGTGTAATGCGCTCCATTCCCTTCGCGAGCGGACCGCGCGATGGCTGCTGATCACGCGCGACCGGGCGGGAGCCGACGACTTCGCTCTCACGCAGGATTTTCTCTCGAAGATGCTCGGGGTTCGCCGTGCCGGCGTAACCGATGTGGCCGGTGAATTGCAGCGTGAGTCGATCATCGAATACGCGCGCGGGCACATCCGCGTGCTCGACGCCGTTCGCTTGGGCGAAGTCGCATGCGAGTGCTACGAGCTCATCCGCAACGAATACGCGCGAGTATTCGAGCCGGCACCCGAGACGGCGAGCGCTGAAGCCGGCGCCGGGTAGGCCATAAGCGCGCTGCCGGACCGACCGGGCCCGCGCGTAGCGCTATACTGTTGGCCGGGTGTGATTTTCAACCACCCAGATCGAGCGCCCCGTGGCTACAACCGACCGGCAGATGCGCATCCAGGACACGACCCCAAGCGAGTGGTCGGCTTCGACGAACGACGCAATGGCTGTCGCCCGTATTCGCCGCATGTTGCGCGACGGTCTCGTCCGTCACGCGACGCCCGAATCCGATATCCACGGCGCGGAGGTGATTCTCGGCGAGCTGCTTGCGAACGTCGTGCGCCACGCTCCCGGCCAAGTATCGGTCCAGCTCGATTGGGGGCGCGTGCGCCCGACGTTGCTGGTCTTGGACGATGGTGACGGCTTCACGACGACGCCTCAGACGACGCTCAGCGACGTCGAAGCTGAGCGCGGACGCGGCCTCGCCCTCGTCCGCGCCCTCGGCGTGGAGACAGTGGTCGGCAACCGCTCTCAAGGCGGAGCATACGTCAGGGTCGTCTTGCCGGTTGTTCGGCGGCTGTCCGCCGAGTAGCTTCGAGAGCGTTTGCATCATTCGGTACGCAAACGTACCGTGCTCCGCAAAACGTGCTATACTCTTAGACCCCGCATCGGCGCTCTCATTACCGGCGCCCGGTGTTTCGAAGGAGACGCCATGAGGGCAACGCCCTCGCCTACGGTAGCTCCTGACACCGACCTCAGCGTCCCCCCGCGAAACGGCGCCGTATCGGCCGTATTTTCGTCCGGGAACCGCGTGCTCGACGCCCTGCCGCCGCTGGATCTCGCGGGCATCGAGCATGACCTCGAGATCGTGACGCTTTCGGCGCATCAGTTCACGCACTCCATCGGCGGAACGATGCACCACGTCGACTTTCCCATCGATGCGGTGCTGTCCGTCGTCGCGACGCTCGCGAACGGCGACAGCGTGGAAGTCGGAACGGTCGGCTGCGAAGGCTTCGTCGAAGCAGACGCGGCACTCGAGTCGACCATCTCGTCGCGAACGTCGTTCTGCCAGGTCAAGGGGCGGGTCGGCCGGATGAGCGTGAAACGGTTCGACGAGCGCATGACGGCGAGCGCGCCGTTCGCGCGGCTGATGCGGCACAACGTCCGGGCAACGCTCTTCAGCGCGCAGCAGTTCGTGGCGTGCAACGCCAAGCATTCGGTTCTCCAGCGCTGCGCCCGCTGGCTGTGTATGACCGCGGACCGCGTCGGCAGCGCGCAGTTCACGCTGACGCACGATTTTTTGGCGATCATGCTCGGCGTTCGCCGCGCCGGCGTCTCCGAAGCGGCCGACACGCTGTCACGGATCGGAGCGATCGAGTACCGGCGCGGGCTGGTCACGGTGCTCGACAAGGCCCTTCTCGAAGGCGCCGCATGTGAGTGCTACCAGACCTGCCGGCACGCATTCGTCACGTCGTTACTAGGCTGATCGCCGTGCTGTCGACGAACCACCGCCTGCGCGCCGGCGACAACCCGCTCCAGGCGGAGATGCGCCGCATCGTGGAGAGCATCTACGGCCCTGCCGTTCGGCGGCTGCCGGGGCTCGAGATCGGACGAGCGTACTTGAACGCGACCAATGAGGAGTTCCGCTACGGCGGAGACCTCGTCGACGTGTTCCATTACGGTAACGGCCTCACGTCGGTCGCCATGGTCGACATCACGGGGCACGGCATCCACGCCGCAATGTATGCCGGGCTCGCGAAGCACGCACTGCGTGCGTACGCCTCGCGAGGATTCAACGCGCGGGACTCCGTTCGCGCCCTCAACCGGCTATGCATCGAGAACAGTCTGTTCGAGGCGGACGACGAGTTCTTTGCAACCGTGTTCTTCGGAATCGTGGACGCGGAGCGCCGTACCATGCAGTACGTCTCGGCCGGACACGAAGCGGCGTACATCGTCGCATCGGACGGAGCTACGATGCTCGCGGCCACGGGTCCCATCATCGGCCTCTTCGACGACGATAGCGCGTTCGACCACGGCGTCGCGCGGCTCTCCAACGGCAGCATCCTTGCCGCGGTTACCGACGGATTCTCAGAAGCGCGCAACGCGAGACTGGAGTTTCTCGGCGCGGAAGCGCTGGTGGACGTCGTCGATCGCCACCGCGCCTGCGAGGCCGAACAGCAAGCAGAAGCGCTGACGCGATACGCCTACGAGTACGCGAACGAGCAGCTCCACGACGATGTCGCCGCGCTCGTCGTCAAAGTCCAGACGGGGCGAGCTGCCTGACATCGATGAGGGTTCATTTGCAGGATAACAACAGTATCGCCACCGGTATCGAAACGACGCCGATACGAGCGAGCGATGCTGGGAAACGACTAGGCGATTCGTCGGTTCAAATCGGTACGAGCGGGCCGCCGACGAGAGAGAACGCGGCGGAGATCCTCATCGAGCATCTCTTCGCGAACACCGATGCGCGAATCCCCGGCATCACGTATGCCGTCGCCTATCGCCTCGCCGAAGAGTTCATCGGCGGCGACATCGTCGACGTGTACCATTTCGACAACAATTCGGTCGCGTTCTCCATCGCCGACATTTCGGGCAAAGGTGCCCGCGCCGCGGTGCACGCCGCGCTCATCAAATACGGGCTGCGAGCATTCTCGAGTCACGGCTTGGCGCCGGAGCGCGCCTTGCGCTCGCTGGACAGACTGTACCTCGAGAACAACAACTTCGAGCAGAGCGAGTCGTTTGCGACGGTCTTCTTCGGCTTGGTCGACCCGAAGCGCAAGGTCATGGCCTATGCTTCCGCCGGGCACGAGCCCGTCATCGTCGTTCACCCGGACCGAACCGTCGAAGTGCTCGCCCCGACGGCCCCGCTGATCGGCGTTTTCGACGACCAGCACCATTTGTTCACCCAAGACGTCGTCACGTTGTCCGCCGGCACCCTTTTCGTCGCCACGACGGACGGCGTCACCGAAGCACGGAATTCTCGCGGCGAGATGTTCGGGATGGATCGCTTCATCGAGACCGTCAAGAGAAACTTCGATTGCGAACTGAAGCAGCTGATCGCGTCGGTCATCGACGAAGCGCAGGCCTTCAGCGCCGGCCGGCTCGTCGACGACATGGCGATCGTCGCAGCTCGATTTCTCTAACGATCGCCGTTCCTACCGGTGCGCCTTGGCGAGGGGCATCGTCCACCAGACGAACACACGGAAGGCCGGCGTCCCGAAGCGGTCGACGCCGTTGCCCGGATTAGACGGCGAGAGCCCGGCCTCGGTGTAGAGCCGTAAGTACTTGGCGAGCTGGACCGTCAGATCGATGTTGCCGTAGTGATTGACGTTCCCCATCCCGTCGTCCGTCATCTCGCGCCGGAAGCCGATGACGACCTTGTCCCTGATGATGGGCTGGTAGATGTTCAGCGAGTAGCCCCGGCCGTTCGCGGGAGAAGTCGCTCCCGCCGCGGGATAGCTGTCGTGCGTGGTCTGGTAGACGAAGAACACGCCCGGAACGCCGTGGACGGGATCGCGCTGCACGTAGCCGGCGAGGGCCGAAAAGCGGTCGGTCAGGCCGTCGGAGATCGGGAACGTCCCGGACGTTCCGTACACGCCGAACTCCAGCGGGTTCTTCGGGCGCATGAACGCGGCGCGATACTGCAGCGCCTTGCCGTTGCCCGGAACGAAGTCCGATGCTCCGTTTAGGTCTGCGTCGCTCCCGACGTAGGCCGCGTCGAGGCTGATCGAGTTGTGGAGATATCCCACCTTCGCGCCCCAGCGGTTGGCGTCGAGCTGATAGCCGTGTTCGCCGACCGTGACCTCCGGCGTGGCGTACGGCGCGATCTCGAACCACATGCTGTACGGCGACGGGGCCGGGACTTCGAGTTTTCCGACCTCGAGATAGCCGTTGTGCTTGAAGAGATTGTTGTAGCTCACCCACGCGGTATCGAGCCCGCCGCCCTGATTGTCGTTCTTCAGCCACTGCTGCACGTGATACGACCAGTTGTCGCCGGCGAGCCCGTCGGCGTGTATGGCGACGTTCCCCCAGATGACCTTATGTGTGTCCGGCGGCGAGGCTTGCGAATCGTAGTTCGCCTGATAACCGACCCATAGCGGGACGGCCTTCTTGAGCACGGCGGCATCCATGTACGCATACTGCGAGCGCTGGACGTAACGCCCGTAGGCGTTCAGGGTCGGTACTGCGGTGTGGCACGTCGAGCACTGGACACCGTAGGCTTGCGCGAAGTTCGGCATCGCGAGGGACGGCGCGGTGCCGAGAAGGACCAACGCGGCACCGAATGCGGCGCCTGCGGTCAAGCGCAGCGCGGGCGTCACGGTTTGACGACGATCGTGAGCGCCATGTCGGCGTGTCCCGCCCCGCATACGATCGTGCAGGGGAGCTTGTACGTCCCCGTTTTCTTGGGCGTCACGGTCACAGAGACGGGTTTGTCGGCCGTGATCATCGTTGCCGGAATCCCCAGGGCCGTGGATGCGATTCCATGGACGCCGCCGGTGGACGTGAAGCTCAGCGTCTGGCGTTTGCCGGCGTGCAGCACGACGTGATCGGGCGCAAACTTCTGGTCGGCCGTCGCCACGATGTTGACCGCCGGCAGCGGTTTGGGCGCGGGCTTCGCCGCCGACGCGGGAACCGCCGCGATTGCTAGCACAGCTACCCCGAGGACGATGGCGGACAAACGCATGCGTGATCTCCTTTGCGGCCATCGTACGGCCGCGGTCGGAACGACATGCGAACGCGAGGCGCACGTTCGGTGAACGCCGTTCACATCGCGCCGCGGCCCTCGTTTGCCAGGCTTTTGTCGCAGGTGCGGTCTACAAGGACCCTAGGTGCCCGCCGCTGCCCAGCGGTTGCCGGGCACGAGGCTTCCGGAGGGATGCTGCGTGAGTCGTCGATCTGCAATCGCGCTCGTACTCGTTTTCGCCGCCGCCGTCATCGCGTCGACGATGCATCCCCGTGGAGGTTCCGCGGCCGGCGCGACCGCGTCCGACGGCAAGGCGATCTTCGCAGCGAAATGCTCCGCCTGCCATCAGACGAGCGGCGCGGGCAGCGGCCCGTATCCGCCGCTCGCCGGAAATCCGGACGTGACGTCCGCGGACACGGCCAACGTGATCCTGACGGTGCTCAACGGGCGCAGCGGCCCCATTCAGGTGAACGGAAAGACCTACGGCGGCGCGATGCCGGCGTGGAAAGACCAGCTTTCCAACGACGACGCCGCCGCGGTGCTGACCTACGTCCGTTCGGCCTGGACGAACAAGGCTGCCGCCGTCACGCCGGAGCAGATCGCTCTCGCGCGCAACCCGACGGCGCTCAGCGGCGCGCAGATCTTCGCCGCGAAGTGCGCCACCTGCCATCAGTCCGGCGGTCAGGGCACGGGCGCGTATCCGCCGCTGAACGGAAATCCCCACGTCGGCGCGACCGACCCCAAAGACATGATCGCGACCATCGTGAACGGCCGGTCCGGAGCGCTCGTCGTCAACGGCACGACGTACAACGGCAAGATGCCGACCTGGAAGGGCCAGATGTCGAACGCCGACATCGCGGCGGTCGCGACGTACGTGCGGTCCGCGTGGGGAAACAAAGCGTCCGGCGTCACCGAGCAGCAAGTCGCGTCCGCGGGACCGTCCGTGCTCAGCACCGTCGGCGCGTCCATCTACGCGTCGAAGTGCTCGGCTTGCCACGGCGCGAGCGGTCAAGGCGGCAGTCACGGCGCCTTTCCGGCGCTCGCGGGCGATGCGCTGGTCAATGCGGGCGATGCCGCCGGCATGATCGGCCTCATCCAGCACGGGCGCAGCATGATGCCGTCGTGGAAGGGTCAGCTCTCGCCCGGTGACGTCGCGGCCGTCGCGACCTTCGTTCGCTCCGCATGGGGCAACAAAGGCGGTCCGGTGACCGAGCAGGACGTCACCGCGGTGAAATAGCGGGCGACGTTTAGAGGAGCGAGATCGTGCCGTCTTCGCAGCGGTCGGCTCGATTATCGAGCGGCATCCCCGGCAAACGAACCGTGAACCGTGCTCCGCGGTCGGCGACGTTTTCGACCTCAACCGTTCCGCCCTGCTCTTCGACGAATCGCTTGACGAGCGCAAGACCTTCGCCGCTTCCCGTGGTTCCCGCGGACGCGGCGCCGCGGAATCCCGCTTCGAAGATCTTGCCGAGCTCGTCGCTTCGCACGCCCGGCCCGCCGTCCGTGACGGTGAGCGTGAGGATCCCGTCGGAAGGCCGGCAATCGACGTCGATTTGTCCGCCGGGCGGCGTGTAGCGCATCGCATTGGACATGACGTTGTTGACGATCTCGCCGACGCGCACCGGGTCGCCGGTGAAGTTCACGCAGGAAGGGCCGTGCGCCGTGCACTGCTGGACGCGGAACGCGATCTGGTGTTCCGCGGCGGCGGCCTCGAACGCGAGCACCTCGTTGGTGATGACGTCGCAAACGTTGATTCGCCGGGCGTTCGCCCCGAGTGCGACCTGAGGCGCCATCCGCCGGGGAGTGAGCTCGCCCAACAGGTTCTCGACCTCACCCAAAGCCTGCAGCACCGAGGACAGGCGTTGCGGCGACGGTTCGAGCACGCCGTCCCGGAACGCCTCGACGTTCGCGATGGCTACTGCCAGATGGTTGCGGATCTCGTGGATGACGCGCCTCATCCTGGGTCGACCATCTTGTATCCGACGCCGAACACCGTCACGATGTAACGCGGGTTCGTGGGATCCGGCTCGACCCGGGCGCGCAGGTTCGCGATGTGGCGGTCCAGGGTGCGGTCGAACACGTCGCCGTCGGCGTTCACGCGCTGGAGCAACTGGTCGCGCGTCAGCGTCTGCCCGACGTGCGACGAGAGGATGTCGAGAATCTTGAATTGCGTAGGCGTGAGCGTCGCAGGTTTGCCGTCGACGTGCACCTCGTGCGCAACCGTATCGATCACGATGGTTCCGATGCGCTTCTCGTGCGAAGATGCGTTGGGTTCACCGCGATCGCTCCGGCGCAGAACGCTCTTGACTCGCGCGACGACCTCGCGCGGGCTGAACGGCTTGCCGACGTAGTCGTCGGCGCCGAGCTCGAGCCCGACGACGCGGTCGACTTCATGGACGCGGGCCGTGAGCATGATCACCGGTACGTCGCGGACCGCGCGGATCTGGCGCAGCACCTCGGTACCGGGAAATCCGGGGAGGTTGAGGTCGAGCAGCACGAGGTCGGGGGCGTGTTTCTTGAACAACTCCACCGCGGTCGGGCCGTCGCCGGCGCGCAGAACCGCGAATCCGTCGTCGCGCAAGTATTGCTCGAGAACGTCGATCAGGGCCGGCTCATCGTCGACCAGAAGCACCGTCCGGGTCGTCGTCGTCGTGCTCACGGCGTCGTTGACTTCGGCCGGGGCCGCCGCCGGTCCCCGTTCGGGGATCGTCACGGCGTCGAGAGCGCGGACGACCAGGTCCAGTCCTTGATTTCGGGCGGATCGTCCCCGTGCAGCTGGATGTAGCGCACGTGGTCGGCGAGATGGTCGCGGATCAGCTGCTTGACGTGGCCGCCGCGATCGCGCAAGCCCGGCACGCGATCGATGACGTCGCCCGCGAGATGGTAGCGGTCGAGCTCGTTGAGAATCGTCATGTGGAACGGGGTCGTCGTCGTGCCTTCTTCTTTGTAGCCGCGCACGTGGAAGTTGGCGTGGTTGGTGCGCCGGTACGTCAGACGATGGATCAGCGCCGGGTAGCCGTGAAACGCGAAGACCACCGGCTTGTCCGCGGTGAAGATCGAGTCGAACTCGCGGTCCGGCAGCCCGTGCGGATGCTCCGTCGACGGTTGCAGCGTCATGAGGTCGACCACGTTCACGACGCGGATGCGCACCTCGGGAAAATGCCCGCGCAAGAACGCGACCGCGGCGAGCGTCTCGAGCGTGGGCACATCGCCCGCGCACGCCATCACGACGTCGGGCTCTTGGTCCGCGTCGTTGCTCGCCCAGGACCAGATCCCCAAGCCTTGCGTGCAGTGGCGCACCGCCGCGTCCATGTCGAGCCATTGCAGCTCCGGCTGTTTGCCGGCGACGATGACGTTGACGTAGTCGCGGCTGCGCAGACAGTGGTCGGCGACCGAGAGCAGCGTGTTCGCATCGGGCGGCAGGTACACGCGCACGACGTCGGCTTTCTTGTTGACGACGTGGTCGATGAAGCCCGGGTCCTGGTGGCTGAAGCCGTTGTTGTCTTGCCGCCACACGTGCGACGTCAGCAGGTAGTTGAGCGACGCGATCGGGCGGCGCCAGGCCAGCGACCGCGTGATCTTCAGCCATTTCGCGTGCTGGTTGAACATCGAGTCCACGATGTGGACGAACGCTTCGTAGCACGAGAAAAATCCGTGGCGGCCGGTGAGCAGATAGCCTTCGAGCCACCCCTGACACATGTGCTCGCTCAGCACTTCCATCACGCGACCCGTGGCCGAGACGTGGTCGTCGGTCGGAAGGATGGTCGCCGTCGACGTGCGGCCGGTCACCTCGAACACCGCGTCGAGCCGGTTCGACGACGTCTCGTCCGGTCCGAACAGCCGGAAGTTGCGGTCGTTTAGGCGCATGACGTCGCGCAGGAACCCGCCGAGCGCGCGCGTGCTTTCGGCGTGCGACGAGCCGGGCGAGTCGACCGGCACGGCGTACGCGCGAAAATCCGGCAAGCGCAAGTTTTGCAGCAGCGCGCCGCCGTTCGCGTGCGGGTTCGCGCCCATCCGCCGGTCGCCGTGCGGCGCTAGCGCGCGCAGCTCGGCGCGCAACGCGCCGTCGCGGTCGAACAGCTCCTCCGGCCGGTAACTCTTCATCCACTCTTCGAGCATCGCGCGGTGCGCCGCGTTGCCGCGCACGTCGGTCAGCGGGATCTGATGCGCGCGCCACGTCCCTTCCATCGGGAGACCGTCGACCACGGCGGGGCCGGTCCAGCCCTTCGGGCTGACGAGCACGATCATCGGCCAGCGCGGCCGTCCGTGGAACCCGCTCGCCCGCGCGCGCGTCTGGATGGATTTTACCTTCTGAACGGCGTCGTTCAGCGCCGCCGCCATCGCGCGATGCATCGCTTCGGGCTCGTGTCCGCTCACAAAAAGCGGCTCGTACCCGTAGCCTCGCAGCAGCGAGCGCAGCTCGTCTTCCGGGATGCGCGCGAGAACCGTGGGGCCGGCGATCTTGTAGCCGTTGAGGTGCAGGATCGGCAGCACCGCGCCGTCGCGCGCGGGGTTGAGGAACTTGTTTCCGTGCCAGCTCGTCGCGAGCGCGCCCGTCTCGGCTTCGCCGTCGCCGATCACGCAGCACACGAACAGGCCGGGATTGTCGAACGCCGCGCCGTACGCGTGCAGCAGCGCGTAGCCCAGCTCACCGCCCTCGTTGATCGAGCCCGGGGTCTCCGGGGACGCGTGGCTCGGGATGCCGCCCGGGAACGAGAACTGACGGAAAAGCTTGCGCATCCCGTCGGCATCCGATGATATGTCGGGATAGATTTCGCCGTACGTGCCTTCGAGGTACGTGTTCGCCACGACCGCGGGCCCGCCGTGGCCCGGGCCGGCGATGAAGATCGCGTTGAGGTCGTGCACGGCGATGGCCCGGTTCATGTGCGCGTAGACGAAGTTCAGCCCGGGCGTCGTGCCCCAGTGGCCCAGCAGCCGCGGCTTGACGTGCTCCGCGCGAAGCGGCTCGCGCAGCAGCGGGTTGTCGAGCAGGTAGATCTGGCCGACCGAGAGATAGTTCGCCGCGCGCCAGTACGCGTCGAGCGCGCGGACGTCGGTGGTGGAAAACTCATGCGGGACGACCGCTGTGACCGCCGGTAATACCGATGTCACGCCGCGCAGCGCACCGTGACGACCGGGATGTGCGCACGCTCGACGACCGTCATCGCGACGCTGCCGAGGACGAAGCGCACCAGCGGCGAGCGGCCGTGCGTGCCCAAGACCAGCATGCAGCAGTCGTCTTCCTCCGCGGCGGCGAGCAGCTGGTCGGCGGCGTCACCGGCGCGCACGACGACCTGTGTCACGATGCCGTGGTTTCGAGCGCGCTCCGCCGCGCGCTCCAGCAACACGTTGACCGCCGCGGGGATCGGCGGCGCGTTGCAGACATACACGATCATCGACTTCATGTGGCGAGCGGCCGCGATCGCGATCCCGACGTCGAGCGCCGCCTGCGCGGCGGGCGACGAATCCATCGCGACGGCGAGCGGACCGGTGCGCATCTCGTCGTCTTCGTGGACCGTGACGACCGGGATGTCTGAGTGCCGCATGATGGCCTCGGCGACGCTCCCGAGCACGGCGCGCGACACACCGGTTCGGCCGTGCGTACCGATCACGATCGCATCGGAACCGTTGCGCGCCGCGAAGGAACGGATCTGGTCGGCGCACGGCCCGTGCAGCACCTGCGTCGTGCACACGATCCCGTGCTTTATCGCTTCGTCTTGCGCGCGCCCGCAGAAGACCGCCGCATCCTCGTCGAGGACCTCCAGCATCGGTCCCGGATCCATGGCTGCGCCTTGCATTGCGGGCGCGTAGGAGAGCACCGGGTCGACGACGCTGCAGAACGACACGCGACCGCCGTCGCGCGCGAGCTCGAGGGCGAACGCGATACCACGCTCGGACGTCGTCGAGCCGTCCACGGGGACCGTGATGTGCCGGAAGACGGGCTTCACGAGCTTCATGGAGACGATGCTGGCCCGTCGGTGAGAAGGTTCCGCGAACATGGCCGCGCGCGCGCTTCTCATCCTTCACGACGATCGGCCGTCCGGCACGGTAGAGTCAGAGCGATGCGGATCCTGACCGTCAACGCCGGGTCGACCAGCGTCAAGCTCGAGCGCTACGATCTCGACGCACCGCTGCCCGCGATCGCGGACCCGCCGCGTCCGGATTGGCAAACGCAGACGACGGTGGACGCCGCAGACCAGGCGCTCGCCGATGCACTGCAAGCCGGCGTCGATGCGGTGGCGCACCGCTTCGTGCGACTCCCTGACGACGCACCCGCCGTGCTTCGGCTCGACGCCGACGCCGTGCAAGCGATCGAACGCGTCGGCAGCGAGGCACCGCTGCACGACGCCGGCGCGCTACGCGCGGTCACGCTGGTCAGCCGGTTGCAGCCCACGACGCCGCAGCTAGCGGTCGCCGATAGCGCGTTTCACCGCACGATGTCCGACGCGGCGACGACATATGCGATACCGCGCGAGCTCACGCGCCGCGGCCTGCGCCGGCTCGGCTATCACGGACTGAGCCACGAATACGCCGCGCACCGCGCGTGCGCGCTCGCGGGCGTAGACGTCGCGCACGCGCGCGTGGTGACCGCGCATCTGGGCGGCGGCTCGTCCCTGTGCGCGATTCACGGCGGTGCGAGCGTCGATACGACGATGGGCTACACGCCGCTCGAAGGGCTGCCGATGACGACGCGCAGCGGCTCCGTCGATCCCGGGCTGCTGCTGCACCTGCTGCGTGAAGGCATGACGCCGGACGAGTTGGCGGAGCTCCTGGAGCGGCGCTCGGGACTGCTCGGCATCTCGGGACGGACCGGCGACGTCCGCGAGCTGCTAGCTGCGCACGATGATCCCGCCGCGAGGCTTGCGCTGGACGTGCTCGGCTGGCGACTTCGCGCAGCGGTCGGCGCGATGATCGGCGTGCTGGGCGGGATCGACGTGCTCGCGTTCACCGGCGGGATCGGCGAGCACGCGGCGGAGATTCGGGCCGCCGGCGTGCTCGGCGCCGCGGCGTCGGGCGCGGAAGTCGACGTCGCGCGCAACGCCGCGACGGCGAGCGACGGCCGCATCTCGACCGATCGCTCGCGCATCAGCGTGTTCGTGATCAGCGCGCGCGAGGGATGGCAGCTCGCGCGTCAGGGATTTCGCGCGCTTACTTCCCCGCCGTGACCATGGAGCGCGTGTCGACCAGGAGGCCGGTGGGCGACCAGTCGGTCCCGAGCCATTTGGCCGTGATCATCTGGGTGATCGGGAACCGGACGCTCGGCGACGTGCGGATGATGACGCCCTCGAACACCAGCGGGTTGTCCTTCTCGGTGAAGTTCGACGCGATGTCCATGACCTTCTTGCGCGTCAGGTCGCGTCCGGCGCGCTTGAGGATGTCGACCATCGTGTATGCGATCGAGATGCCGTAGAGGTAATTGCCGTCCTCCTTGTCGCCGCTCGGGAGATACTTGGTCATGATCTCGTTGTAGAGCTTCATCCCTGAATCGCTCGCGTAGCGCGCGTGGTTCGCGGGATCTTTCAGATAGGCGGTCGTGATGATTCCGTTGACGGCGGACGGGCCGCCGGCTTTCATCGCCGCGCGCATGTACGGGATCGCGTTCGCGACGTTGTTGAGATACGTCACCGGGTGCCACGACTGCTGCGCGGCCAGCACCATCGCCTGGATCGCGAACTTCGGCGTCGCGAAGATCATGAACGTGTCGCAGCCGGCCGCCTTGAGCGACGCGATCTGCGAGCCGACGGTGGGATCGGACGTCTCGTACGACGCCATCTTCACGATGAGGTTCTGGTGCGAGCCGAGGCCTCTTTTGAAGCCGACGTTCATGTCCTCACCGTAGTCATCGTTCTGATAGAGGACGCCGATCTTCGCCTTGGGATGCTCGCGCAGGATGTCGCGCGCGTATAATACTCCCTCGGCCTGGTAATCGGGCTGCCAGCCGATCGTCCACGGATACTGCTTCGCGTCCTTGCCCCACGTGGTAGCGCCCGTCGCGACGAAGAGCTGCGGGACGCCGTTCTGGTTGAGGTACGGGCGAATCGCGGTGTTGACGGCCGTCCCGAGCGAATCGAAGATCGCGAACACGTGCTCTTGCTCGACGAGCTGGTGCACGATCTGCACCGCCTGCGGCGGGCTGTAACCGTCGTCTTTGTCGATCCACTTGATCTTGCGGCCGTTGACGCCGCCTTTGTCGTTCACGTAGTCGAAGTACGCGCCGATGCCTTTGCCGATGTTGCCGTACGCGGACGCGGGGCCGCTGAAGGGATGGTCGCCGCCGAGAACGATCTCGGTGTCGCTCACGCCGGGGTCCGCCGCAAACGCCGGTGCGACGGCGCCGCCGTTGACGGCGAGGGCAAACACGGTCGCGAACATGCCGGTCGTGAATTTTCGCAGAGATCGTCTCATTGATACTCCATCGGAAGCGCCCAACCGGCGCGGGGTGTACGGTATTGGTACGCGGCTCCAGCGAGGTCCTCCGCTTCGGGAGGACTTACCGTCGTTTGCCTTGATAGAATTGCCCTCGGTTAGGAGCAGCGATGGCACAGTTCGGTGATTTTCAAAATGAGATCTACCTTGCCGCCTTGAGCGGCAACCTTTGCCGCTTTCCGATTCGGTACGAGGAATTGGAGGCGCTCGGCCAAGAGGCGCTGCCCGCGGACCTCGTGTCGTATGTCGCCGGCGGGTGCGGCAACGAACGCACGCAAGACGCGAACGTCACGGCGTTCGACCGCTGGGGCATCGTGCCGCGCATGTTCGTCGGCGCCGCGCAGCGCGATCTCTCGGTCGAGCTCTTCGGGATGCATCTTCCGACCCCGTTGTTCATGAGCCCCATCGGGGTGATCGGCTTGTGTGCGCCGGACGGTCATGGTGATATCGCGACGGCGCAGGCGGCGGCGCAGACCGGTGTACCAATGATTGCATCGACCTTGTCCGCCGACCCGCTCGAGGAGGTCGCGAAGCACTTCGGCGCGACGCCGGGATTTTTTCAGCTCTACACCCCTACGGATCGCGAGCTCGCCCAAAGCTTGGTTCGACGTGCCGAAGCTGCCGGTTTCAAAGCGATCGTCGTCACGCTCGATACGTGGGTGACGGGGTGGCGTCCGCGCGACCTGAAATCCGGCGCCTTCCCGCAGCTGCGAGGCCTGTGCCTTGCCAATTATTTTTCCGACGACCGCTTTTGTGCGCTGCTGTCGAACAGTCCGGCGGACGATCTGATCGCAGCCACGATGCAATGGGCGCGAATCTTCGGGAACCCACTCACGTGGGACGACCTGCCGTGGCTGCGCTCGCTCACGAAGCTTCCGCTGCTCGTGAAAGGCGTCTGCCACCCCGAGGACGTTCGCAGAGCCATCGCCGGCGGCGTCGACGGAATCTATTGCTCCAACCACGGGGGACGCCAAGCCAACGGCGGCATCGCGGCCATCGACATGCTGCCCGCAGTCATCGAGGCGGCAGGGAACACGCCCGTGCTCTTCGATTCGGGGGTGCGTACCGGAGTCGACGTCATCAAAGCGTTGGCGATGGGCGCCGCCGCGGTCGGTATCGGACGCCCGTACGCCTACGGGCTCGCGCTCGGCGGCGTGGAAGGCATCGTTCACGTGCTCCGCTGTCTGTTGGCCGAAGCCGACTTGTTCATGGCGGTCGACGGTTTTCGAACGCGCGCAGAGCTGCGTCCGGAACTGCTGCAGCGCGTCGAACGGTAGGCCGCTTCTAAACTCCTACCGGGGAAAGCGGCGCTGCTGCGAGCGAGCCGTCGGCGGCGTGGCCTGGACCTTCTGCTCGTGATGTTTCGGTGCGTGTTGCGTCGTCTCGTGAAAGACGGCCGCCTCGAGCGACTCGATCTCGTGCCGGTGTTCCGCTTCCGGATCGCCGTGCGGCGGGTCTGAGTGTTTTGGTGAGCTCATGGCGTGTTCTCCCGGATCGGTGATTTGCTGATGCTATCGGCGTGATGAGAACGGACGATGAAGAGTTCGAAACGCTCGTGCGAACACCGCGGCGAGGACGACGGTAATCGCCGCGAGCAGCCCCAGGCCCGCGCCGACGCTCAGCGGTGTCGCACCGCGGCCGCCGCAGAGCGCGCTCGCGCTGCTCGCGAGCCACAACCGTACGCGGTTGAACGGGTTGTCGGGGATCGCAGCAACCTGACGCGCCGCGCCGAGCAGGTCGTCAGGGAGCCAGGCGGCTCCGTCGACGAAGCGCGCGACTCGGCCGTCCGCGTCGATGACGATCGCGGCTTCGCCGTGCACGATCACGCCTGGGCGCGGTCGCTCCACGACGATGCCGAGGCGGCCCGCGACGTCGTCGATCGCGGCCGCCGGTCCGGTGACGAACGTCCACACCGCGGGATCGGCGCCGTACGCGGTGCCGTAGCGCGCGAGGACGTCCGGCGTGTCGTATGCCGGATCGAGGGTTACCGTCACCAAGCGGATCGGCGCCCCCCGCAACTCCCGCTGCATTCGCGCGAACTTCGCCGCGACGAGCGGGCACATCTGCGCGTCGCGGCAACGCGTGTAGATGAACGACACGATCGTCGTGCGCCCGTTCGTGCTCGCGAACGAGAACCGCCGGCCGCGCTGATCGAGCAGCGCGGTCGACGGAACGGCATCACCTTCGCGCAGCACCGGTACGAACGGCCGCGGGCGCGCCGTTGCCATCGTCATCGCCGGCGGTGGATGTCCTACCAAGTGCGCATCCCCGGGGCGAGGTAGGCGTGCGCGTTGATCTGCTGGATCACCGGTCCGGCGTAGGCCAGGACGGCGAGCCCCAGCGCGACGGCGCCCCAACGGCCCAAGTTGTCGAGCACGCGCGGGGTTTCCAGCGCGTCCTCATCGGTCGACGCGAACTCGAACGTCGGCCGCACCTCGGCGGGACGGTTCACGACGTACGTCCCCGTCGCCACGACGATGAACATGACGACGGAGATCGCGACGATCGTTCCGCCCGCGGCGGCCCAGAGCATGTGCGCGTGCCACGTCGCGGCGCCCTGCGCTCCGAAGTAGCTCACGTCCGACGTGCGGCGCGGCGATCCGAGCAGCCCCGCCCAGTGCATCGCGATCGACATGATGCTCATGCCGGCGAACCACGTGTAGACTTGCACGAGCGCGAGCCGTGGCGCGAAGAGCTTGCGTCCCGTCAGCGCCGGCACCAAACCGTAGGTGGCGCCGATGAACGTCAAGGCGGCCGGGCCGCCGACGGTGATGTGGAAGTGGCCGACGATCCACATCGTGTTGTGCACGAGCACGTCCATCGAGTACGAGTTGTTGACGATGCCGCCGAACCCGCCGAAGATGAACAGGATCATGGCGAGCGCCGGCCCGGCAAAGACGGGATCCTTCCACGGCAGCCAGCGCACGATCTTGAAGAACCCGCGTACGCCCGCCTTGCGCGCGGCGATCTCGAACGTGGCGAAGATCGCGAATGCCGTCATGAACGACGGGATCACGACGCCGTAGGTGGTCACGGTGTGCATCCACTTCCACCCCGCGGAGATCCCCGGATCGAGATATTGGTGGTGCAGCCCGACCGGCGTGGAGAGCAGCAGCAGCATGATGAACGCGAGCCGGGTCAGCCCGTCGCTGAAGATGCGCCCACCGAACCGCGCGGGGACGAGCGTGTACCAGATCGCGTACGCGGCCATGATCCAGAAATAGACGAGCGGATGGCCGAAGTACCAGAAGAACATCCGGGTCAAGCCGACGTCGATGCCGCTCGTCCATCCCAGCGACCACGGGATCAGCAGACACATCTCGGCGACGACGCCGAGCGTCGCGATGATCCACATGGTCATCGTGCACGTCGCGATGAAGGCAGGCAGCGGGATCCGCTTGCCGGGATTGTGCGCCTTGAACCACGCGACGTTCAAGAAGACGTCCGCCGCCACGCACCACGTGCCCAGCACGAGGAACGTCGCGCCGAAGTAGAAGACGGGGCTCGCCTTGAGCGGCGCGTAGAACGTGTACAGCACGCTCGCGCTCCCGTCGAGGATCGCGACGGTCGCCATCAGCGTCCCCACCAGCATCACGCAGTACCCGATCCAGCCCAGCGTCGTCGAGCGCACGCGCGGGATCGCGCGATACGTGCTGTACGTGAACAGGCCCGTGATGAAGAACGTCGTGAACACGAGCGCCATCAGCACGCCGTGCGCCGTGAGCGTCCGATAGTAGTCGAACGACGCGGGCATGACGATCAGGTTCGCGCGCGAGAGACCCTGCAGCATGCCGAACAGCGCGCCGATGCCCAGCACGAGCGTGGACGTGTACACATGCGTGAGCACGAGCAGGTCGCCGCTCGCGCGTGAGAGATCCAGCGCCTCCTGCGCGGTGCGGGGCCGGCCGAGTGCGGTCGCCATCACTTCACGACGACTTTCGCGGCCATGAGCTGGTGGCCGGCACCGCAGTACTCGTTGCAGACGAGCAGGAACGTCCCGCGGTCTTTGAACGTGTGCGAGACCTGGCTCACCCAGCCCGGCGTGACCATCGTGTTGACGCCGGTCACCGGGATGCTGAAGCCGTGCTCGACGTCCGCGCTCGTCACGTAGAACGTCACCCGCGAGCCCGCGGGGACCTCGATCGAGGCCGGCGTGAACGAGAAGATTCGCGCGACGTAGTACGCCTCGTACGCGCCCTCGGCGACTTTGCGCAGGCCCGGGTGGTCGAACGGCGGCGTCTGCGACACCTTGGTGGGGTCGATGCTCTGGACGTGGCTCGGGGGAACGAAGCCGTCGACGACCGCGGCGGTGGTGATGACGCCGAGGAACACGACGAGCATCGCCAGCCCGAACGTCATCCAGATGCGCTCTTGGCGGTGGACGTGCACCGTCACCACCTGGCCCGAAGCAGAAAATACATCGCAAACCAGCCCACGAAAATCAGCCCGCCGAGGGCGGAGACGAAGGCGAGCGTCGCGGGGAGCGGCTCGTCGCGCGAAGGTTCCATGGACAGGAGCGTACCGGGGCGCCTTCCCGGAGTCGTGAACGACTCGTGAACGCACGTTCGCCCGCCGTTCACGTCATGCCGCGACGCGCGCCGTATGCTGGGCGCATGTCGGTCGTCAAAGAACGCCTTTTCGTCGAAGCTCCCTACACTCAGGCCCGCGGCGCATTCGAGCGCCGCCTGGGCTTATCGCCCGCGGGCGGCCGCGGGACGTGTGTCCTCACCCTGCCGTTTCCGGTCGGCGAAGAGCACGAGATCGGTCGGGCGGTGACCGCGACGACGGAACGGCTTCCGGGCACCGCCAACTACACGTCGCACTACAGCATCGCCTGGGATGCGGGCCGCACCACGCGCGGCATCCCTACGCCGGGTTTTACGGGAACGCTCACGCTCAGCTCCGGTGAAGACTACGGCGAAACCGAGATAAAGCTCGACGGCGGGTACGATGCCCCCGGCGGAGTCATGGGACGAGCGTTCGACGAACTGCTAGGGCGGCGTATCGCGCACGCAACGCTGAGCGCGTTGCTGAGCGGCGTCGGAGACGAGCTTCGCGAGTCGCACGAACACATCGAAGCCGCGAAGCACGGTCACTGACCACGGACATCACGCTCGATACTCCCGTTCCGGATCCGCAGGCAGTGGTCGCGCCGCGATTGCTCACGGTGCTCAGCGGTTACGCCGCGCGAAACGACGTCGTCCTCACGCTCGACGTCGGCGTGGCGGACGCCGCGATGAGCGTGCCCGTGACGGTCGAGCTCGGAGATGCACACGCGCGTACGCCGGAGTCGGTGCCCATCGCGCTCAAGGCGACGCACCACAGCCGATTGTTCCCCGCATTTCACGGCGCGGTCCGCAGCGAAGGCGGCGGGGCGTTGGAATCCGTCCTGCGGCTCGACGGGACGTACGACGTACCGCTCGGAGCGCTCGGCAGCGTGGTGGACCGCACCGTGCTCGGCCATGCCGCGGAACGAAGTCTCGGTGCGTTTCTCGACCGGCTTCGCGCCGACGTGATCGCAGAGATCCAGCGAGCCGAATTGGCCGTCCGACGGCACGAAGGCCGTCACTCGTAAAGGCGTCAGCTTAGGAAGCGCACCTCGGCTAGCTTTTCAAATGAGCGGCCGATGAGCTCAGCCGTATGCGCTATGCGGCGTCGACCCGTGCGTCGGTGTAAGGCCGATGCTCGAGCGAAAGACGTAGTGCCAGAACGAACTCGGCGTCGCTTGCATTCTTCGAAACTACGGATGTTGCACCGGCGCGCTGCAGGAGCAAGCTTCGACCCGGTTCGTGCTCGCCGGTCAGCACGCAGATCGCGGCCCGAGGCGCGGTTGACGCAAGGAGCCGGACACTCTTGAGTGGGTCGACGCCGGCGTAGGTGCCCACGCGAACTTTTATTTCACTGCGAGGCGGGCGGTGCTGCCCCGCGCATCGTCGGACGACGGACGGGGCAGCGCCGCACTGGCTTATTCGCCGAAGGTCAACGCGTCGGGACAGTCCGTTACGCGATAAGCCTTGGGAAGTGGCTTCGTTAACGGTGTGAAACGTACGCGAACGCCGAACCGAAAATCGGGCGGATTTGGATTAGTCCAGAATCGTCGCAGGTCGGCCGGGCTTTGTTCAGCAATGCCGAGCCAAGCGTAACCCGTTTCATCCCAGACCATCCAAGCTCGCGCGTGCAAGTCCTTCTGGGTCGTCACTGCGGCGAGCGCCATGACACTGGCGACGCGCGGCCTACCGGCGATTGGCCCGATGGTAGCGATCGTCGTTCCGTACCGTAGCGGAAATCCCCCACAATGGGTTGCGTGCCGATCCTCAGCGTGTGCGGGCTGAGGAATTCCGGCGATCACCGTGATGAGAACCGCGAAAGCGGCGAGCGCCCTCATCCCAGCGTTCCAGGAACCAACGCGCTTCCGCCTTCCAGCACTTGATCGTCTGAATGTTATTCCCGGCGGGGTTCGTCGTAGGCGGTTTCGGGATAATCACAGGGTTTTGTCCGATCGGGGGCGTCAGCGTGATACCGAGGTATTTGTTGAAATTGGCGTTGAACGCGGTAGTCCAAAGCGCCAGAGAGTCCTTCTGGAACCACAAGGCGCCTCCGTCATCGAGATAAATCCAGCCGACCGAAATCCAATTATTTCCGACTTTCTGATTGTTGAGAATGGTCTGCGAATTGAGCGCATTGACTTGATTCACATCGACGACGGATCGAATGTGCTGCCCGGCCCCGTCGGTAACTGACCCCACGAAGGCCGGTCGACGTTCGGCCAATCGTCGACGGGGTGGTTCACATGGAACGCCTTGGTCGTAGGGTCTTCGACGATCTCCGGCCGTTGGCCGTCAATTTCCTTCGGCGTCCGCGAACAGGACGTCGTAACGCAAGGTCATGTCCGCCGTGACGCGGACGCCCTCGGTGGGGACATGCGGTTTTAGCTTCCCGTCATGCATCAGGTGCTCGACCTCGACGCCGTGCAGCAGCGCGGCGGCATCGGAGATCAGCCGGCGGTGACAACGCCACCAGACCGTTTCGGAACACATGATCGCCGTTCGTGCATCGGCGGCGCGCGCCAACAGCTCAGCGAGCGCAGCCGCGAATTCGCTCGTCTCCATGTAATCGGCGTACGCGCGAAAGCGCGGATGGCGTAGCGCCACGTTGCTGCTCTCGCGATTCACGTTGCGAAAACCGCCGAGAGAACGCTGCCATCGATACGCGCGGCCGGTGAGCTGCGGAATCCAGCGCTCCATCTCTTCTCGCCAAAATTGCGGATGCCGCCGGCTCTTCGGGACAGCTCGGACGTCGACGACGAGCTCGATCCCGGCATTTCGAATCAGGCCGGCAAACTCGTCGGCGGTAGCCGTTCCATGCCCGAGTGTGAGAAGTCGCACCGAACCGCGATCTGCCCTAACCTTCTGCCGCGAAGATCGCGCCGCGGTTGACCAGGCGCGTCGTCGCCGCTTTGAGCGATCCGATCAGCGGTATGAACCGCAGCGCCTGCGAGCGGGCGATCTCGTCGCGGCAGAACACGATCGCCGAGATGAACGTGTGGCGCCCGATGTACGAGCCACCGAAACCGAACACGGTGCGGATGCCGTAGCGCTCGACGAACGCGGTCGCGGGGATGATGCTGCGCTCGCGGTCGTCGACTGCGGTGCGTGCGTCGCCGACGTAGAAGATTCCGTTGACGTTGGCGAACGTCTTCGTCACGAAGCCCGAGCCGGCGCCGCTCCATGCCGGCGTGAAGCCGATCTCGTTGAGAAGGCGCGCGATCATCGGGATCTCGGCGACGAACCGCTCGGAGATCAGCGGGATCGCGAGATGGTCCTGCGATCGGCGGCGGTCGTTCCACGCCTCTTCCACGCCGCGGCTCGCGAGCAGGGACAGCACCGGCGTGGCGTCCGTCAGCTCGTCGACCCCGCCGACCGACGCCGCGAACCGTTCCACGACGGCGCGGTCGCCAGGCGACAGCTGTTGCAGCTCGACCGTCGCGAAAACGCGTGCGAGCACGACCGACGACGCGAACCGTTCGTAGAGCGCATCGGTGAACAGGCGCGCGACCTCTTCGAGCGAGCGCACGCCGTCAAGCGAAGGCTCGAGCTGGCTCCAGAGAACCTCGAGGTCGTCGTAGTCGATGTCGTCCATGCCGGCGATCGTGTCCGCCACCCGGCGTCCCTACGGCATCGGAGCCGGTCGCTCCGCTCGGTGCGAAATCGTACCGCCTGCCGCTGACCGCGTTTGACACCGCGTCATCAGGGCACAGGCCTCAGCAACAGGTAGGACGGAGGCGGGGCATGTCGAGCGCGCGTAGCTCGATTGAATGGCAGTTTCGAGCGGACGACGCGGTCGACGCCTTGCGGATGCGTGCCGCCGTGCACGCTTTTTTGGAATCGGAGTCCGATGACGCGTCGGACGTCGACGGCGCCGTGCTGGTGTTCGGCGAGCTCGTCGCCAACGTCGTGCGGCACGCGCCCGGCGCCATCTCCGTGCGCATCGAATGGCCCTGCGAGGGGCCGGCGATGCTCTACGTCGACGACTGGGGGCCCGGTGTGCGCTCGGTCGCGACATCGGACGATCCGCTCCGCGAGGACGGTCGCGGGATCCAAATCGTGCGGGCGCTGGCGCGCGAGGTGCACATCGTGAGCGCGCCGATCGGCGGCACGCACGTCAGCGCCGCGCTGCCCGTCGACCGCCGGCGGCACACCGCCGCATAAGACGCTACGTTCGTACCGGGAGGCGCGCGTCCCGGCGCGAACCGTCGGCCGGTGCGAATTCAGATCGGCGTGATGGGGTCGGCCGGCGGCGTCATCACCGAGGACCATTTGGCGTTGGCGCGGCGGCTCGGGCGGCGGATCGCCGAACTTGGCTGCGTTATCGTCACCGGCGCCTGCCCGGGTTTGCCACACGCTGCCGTGCTCGGCGCGCACGATGGCGGCGGCGAGAGCCTCGGCGTGTCGCCGGCGCGTTCGCGCGAAGAGCACGTCGACGTCTTCGAGTCGCCGCTCGAACCGTACTCGGCGATCGTGTTCACCGGGTCGGGGCTGATGGGGCGCGAGACGCACAACATCCACAGCTCCGACTTCGTGCTGTTCGCCGGCGGCCGCAGCGGCACGTTGGGCGAGTTCTGCATCGCGTACGACGAGGGCAAGCTGATCGGCGTGCTGCGCGACTCCGGCGGGATCTCGAACGATTTCGGGAGCATCGCCAAGCTCGTGCAGAAGTCGACCGGGGCCGCGCTGATCGAAGACACCGATCCCGAACGGCTCGTCGACACATGTCTAGAGCGCTATCAGCGCGAACAGCGCCCCAGCAGCGTCGCGATGGCGACGCAAGTCGCGCACACCAAAGTCGTCACGGAGGAAACCGGTGGCTGAGCTCACGTTCGTCGGCGCGGCCGGTACCGTTACCGGCAGCAAGCATCTTCTCACGCTCGCCAACGGCAAGCACGTGTACGTGGATTGCGGGCTGTTCCAGGGGACGCAAGCCACGCAGGCGCTCAAT
>DASZBS010000020.1:0-30241 GCA_035943995.1 Candidatus Elarobacter sp.
GAAGAGCCGGCGGTGGACGACTCGCCGTTGCACGCGCTCTACCGGCCCCGCGACGGCCAGGCCCCGGCGCTGCTGGCCGACACGCTCGCGCATCTCGTGCGCGAGCTGCAGACCGCGCCGCCCGGCGCCGCGGTCACGCGCGCACTGCCGTTCGCGTTCGTGCGGTTGGCAAGGCTCGCGGGCGGTTCGGCGCCGTTCTACCTCGTCGCGGTCGAACCGGCGCGCCGCCGCGCGACGATCCTGCGCGCGATGACGCGCTACGGCCTCAGCCGCCGCGAAGGCCAAGTCCTCAGCGAAGTGCTGCGCGGCTCATCGAGCACGGAGATCGGCGAGTCGCTGTCCATCTCCGGCTCGACCGCGACGTTCCACCTCAAGCAGCTTCTGCGCAAGACGAGCTCGCGCAACCGCACCGAGCTCACCGCCCGCGTCCTCGGCTGGGAAGAGGGCACCTAACAGCCGGATTACCGGCGGCATGACAACTTCTCAGCTCACCGAAATCCATCGCATGCAGGTTCGGTATGCGATCGTCCTCGAGCCCGAGTCCGAAGGCGGGTTCAGCGTCAGCATACCGGCGCTGCCGGAAGCGCACACGCAGGGTGATACCGTCGAGGAAGCCATCGAAAATGCGCGCGAGGGAGCTCTCGCCGTCGTAACCGACCGCCGCGCGCACGGCGAATCGATCCCGCCCTCCGACGCCGACGGCGTCCGGCTCGAGCGCATCACGGTCGCAATGCCTGCGTCTCCCGACGTGCCCGGCGTCTAGCCGGCGGCGCAGTCATGAGTACCAGACTCCGGTCGTCACGGGCGACCGGCTCGTTCGCATTTTGCGACGAGTAGGATTTCGCGTCTCGACGGTGGTCGGTTCGCATCACGTGCTGCGGCACGCTGACGGCCGTACGACGACCGTTCCCGTGCACGCGGGTCGCACGGTGAAGCGCGGTACGCTTGCAGCGATTCTCAACGACGCCGATATGACGATCGAGGATTTGCGGCGGCTGTTGTAGCGACTCGCGCTTACGACAGGGCTAGGTTGTCGACGCGGCCTGCGAGGCGCCAGGCGGCGAACGCGAGCAGGAGCGCGGATTCGGCGAATGCCGTGACCGTGGCGGTGGTCGTGGCTGCGCCGAATGCGAAGCCGGAGACGAAGGCCGCGATCGTGCCGGCGGCGATGGCGGGCACGAGCAGCGCGAAGCACAGCCACACGCGCAGCACGACGCCGGGGCCGCGCTGATCGATCGCGTTGGGCAGCATCGCGAACACGGCGAGCCCGACGGTGCGCGTGAGCGCCAGCAGGCCGAGCGCCGCGACGAAGACGGCGAGCGGGATGCGCGCGTCGTGCGCGACCGCGACGTAACCGGCGACCGCGAGCGCGACGATCAGCGCGTCGCGCCAGAAGCCGCCGAACGTCCATGCCGCGAGCCGTGCGGCGAGGGGGACGTCGCCCAGCCAGAACAGCGGCAGCCGCAATGCGGGCGCGAGGCGAACGCCGATCGTCGAAGCGATCGTGATGTACACGGCCGGCACGCCGCCGAGCATGATCCCGAACACCTTGTCGCCGTTGTCGCTGCGCGCGAGCTCGGCGAGCGCGACGCCGGCCGCGAGCGCGACCGCGACGACCAGCGTCGCGACCGTCGGCGAGACGCGGCGCCCGAACATCAGCGCGTCGATCCAGACGAACGCTAGCGCTCCGCGCAGCCGCGTTCGGGTGGTGCTGACCGCGTTCTTCACGCGCGGCGCCGGCGCGTCCGCACCGCGCCGGCCGCGCCGCATCCGCACGCGCTCGCGCCAGTCGAGGTGCGCGAGCGAGATCGCGTAGAGTTCGGGATACGCGTCGCGCGCTGCGAACGCGAACGCGGCGGTCGCGCATGCGACGATCACGATGGGGATCGCGACGGCGCGCAGGTCGCCTGCCGCGAGCGCGGCCAGCAACGCGCCGGGATGCCACGCCGGGATCCGGCGCAGCAGCGCGTCCGTGCCGGAGAGACGTGCGATGCGCAACGCGTCGGCGATCAGCGGTGCCGCGGCCGCGACGGCGATCGCCCACCCGGCCACGATCAGCGCAGCACGCGTAGCGCCGCGTGCGAGCGTCCGCGGCAGCGCGACGCTCGCGATCGCCGCACCCGCCGCCGCGAAAAAGATCAGTTGCGCGACGAGCGCGGCGAACGTCGCGCCGCCCGGCAACCCGAACACGATCAGGTACGCGAACCGCGTGATGCCCTGCGCCATCGTGACGATCACGGTGCGCAGCTGAAGATACGCGGCGACGGTGACCGGCGGTGCGTCCGCGCGCATCAGAACAAGCGCTTCGGCGCGCGAGGAGAAGACGCCGAGCCAGCGCGCCGTTCCCGTCGCGAGCACGACGCCGAACGCGATCGCCAGCCCGCACACCCAGAGGTCCAAGAGCTGGAGTGTGAACGGCGGTATCGCCGAGCTGCTGTGGCGGGGATACCACGGTCCCGTCTTCAGCACGGCGAAGCTCACGATCGCGACCGCGTACACCGCCCACATGATCGCCCGGCCGGGTTTGCGCCGCAGCGCGCGCAGCGCGTTGACGAACCCGCGGCGGTCGCCGTACGACAGGGTGACGAACGCGTTCACGAGCGCTGGGTGACGTCGAGAAAGACGTCCTCGATCGAGCCGTCGCCGCGGCGGGCGCGCAATTCATCGATCGTGCCGCTCGCGACGAGCTTGCCACGGTCGAGCACCAGCATCCGGTCGCACATCGCGGCGGCGTTCTCGATCATGTGCGTGCTGACGAGGATCGCGTGGCCGGCGGCGCGCAGGTCCGCAAGGATCGCGCGCAGCTCGCGCTGGCCGAGCGGGTCGAGCCCGATCATCGGCTCGTCCAGCAATAGCACCGGCGAGCCGCCGAGCACGGTCGCGGCGAGCAGCGTTTTCTGGCGCATCCCTTTCGAGAGCGCGCTGCCCAGCGTGTCGCGCTCGGCTGTCATCGCGAGGCGCGCGAGCAGCGCGTCGGCGCGCGCTTCCCAGCCCGGCGGCTGCTTCGTGAGCGCCGCGACGAACGCAAGGTGCTCCGCCACGGTGAGCAGCGGATACACCTCTGGCGTCTCCGGGATCAAGGAGATCGTGCGCCCGCGCTGCGCGCCCAGCAGCGTGCCGTCGAACGCGATCGTCCCGGCATCCGGGCGCACCAGACCGGACAAGCACAGAAACGTCGTCGACTTGCCCGCGCCGTTGGGTCCGACGACCGCGACGATCTCGCCGCGCGTGACCTCGAACGACAGGTCGTCAACCGCGGTCTTGCGGTCGAACCGCTTCGTGAGCCCGCGAACGGTGAGGCTCAGACGGCGGCCTCGGCGCTCGCGCGGTCGCGGAACTGCTCCCAGTACAGGCGCGCGTACGCACCGTTGCGTGCCAGCAGGTCCGCGTGTGTGCCGTGCTCGACGATGCGGCCGTGCTCGACGACGAAGATGACGTCGGCGTCCAGGATCGTCGAGAGGCGGTGCGCGATCACGAGGCTCGTGCGCCCTTCCATGAGCGGGACGAGAGCGGCTTGGATCGCCGCTTCGTTGGCCGAGTCGAGCGCGCTGGTCGCTTCGTCGAGGATGAGGATGCGCGGGTTCTTGAGCAGCACGCGCGCGATCGCGAGCCGCTGGCGCTCGCCGCCGGAAAGCTTGTGGCCGCGCTCGCCAACGATCGTGTCGTAGCCGTCGGGCAGCGAAGCGACGAAGTCGTGGATGTTCGCCGCCTGGGCAGCGGCGATCACCTCGGCTTCGGTCGCGTCTTGGCGCGCGTAGAGCAGATTCGCCTTGATCGTGTCGTGGAAGAGGTACGTTTCTTGCGTGACGATCCCGACGTTCTCGCGCAGCGAACCGAGCGTGACGTCGCGGATGTCGCGGCCGTCGACGCGAATCGCGCCCGTCTGCGGATCGTAGAAGCGCGGAACGAGCTGCGTGATCGTCGTCTTGCCCGCGCCCGACGGTCCGACGAACGCGGCCATCTGGCCGGGCGGGATGTGGAAGGAGACGCCGTCGAGCGCCGTGCGCTCCGGCGTGTAGGCGAAGTGCACGTCGTCGAACTCGATCTCGCCGCGCACGTCGCGCAGCACCGCGGCGGACGGGTCCGCGCCCTCCGGCCGGTTCGCGATCCCTTCGGGCTCCATGTCGAGGTACTCGAAGATGCGCTCGAACACCGCGAACGCCGACACGATCTGCACCTGCACGCCGGCGAGCGACGACGCGGGGCCGTAGAGCCGGCCCAGGTACATCACGAACGTCACGATCGTGCCGATGGTGAGCGCGCCGGAGATCGCGAGCCAGCTGCCGACGAGCCACACGATCGCGGGGCCGATGATCACCATCGCCATGATCGACGCGATGAACCAGCGGCCGACCATCGCGAGCCGGATCTCCAGCCCCATGAGCTCCGTGCCCGCCTTGTAGAAGCGCATGCGCTCGAAGCTCTCGCGCACGAACGACTTGATCAGCGTGATACCGCTGATTGAGAGCGTCTCTTGCGTGATCGACTCGATCTCGTCGCGCTTCTCGCGGGTGAGCTTGCGGATGTCGTACATTTTGCGCCCGACCGGCGACAGCGGCAGGATCATCAGCGGGATGATCGCGAGCGCGACGAGCGCGAGCCGCCAGTCCAGGATGAAGACCGTCACCACCGTCGTGAGCATCGTGAACACGTTGGTGACGATGGTGACCAGCGTGCCGGTCACGACGTTGTCGATGTTGTCGACGTCGCTCGAGACGCGGTTCATGATCTCGCCGGTCTTGGTGCCCGTGAAGAACGAGAGCCGCATCTTGTGCAAGTGCGCGACGAGGCTCGTGCGGATGTCGCGCATGATCCCCTCGCCCACGAGCGAGTTGAGATAACCTTGATAGACGCCGAGCAGTCCCGCAAGGATCGCGGTCGCGACCATCCCGCCGGTATCGAGCCACACGCCGTGCATGTCGTGGGCGGGGATCGCGCCGTCGATGAGCCACTTCGTGAACAGCGGCGGCAGCAGCCCGAGCAGCGACACCGCGAAGATGCACACGAGGACGAGCGCTTGCTGCAGGAGATACGGCCGGAAGAACGCCACGATGCGGCGCACGTCGACGCGCTTCGTCATCTTCGGACGATCCGGACTGAACATACTGGACCACATCAAGTGGACCGGGGGGCCGCCGCCTAACATCATTTCATATGAACCGGGCGCGCCCGGCGAGGTTCCCGGCGGCGGCTCGCTTCAGACTCTGCTCACATCCACCCGGTACGGTGCGAGCGATCTGCTGCCCACACCGGAGGACGTCATGCACCATCGCTTGCACCCGTTGTCGCTCGCTTGCATCGCGCTCGTATTCGCCGGTTGCGCTGGAAACTCCACGAACGTCGCGCCGGTGGCGACCGGCCCGACGTTCCGCTTCACCGAGGCGGCGGGCACGTTCTACAAGGACTACACCGGGCCGCAGCGGCCCGCGGTCAGCGCGATCGGCGCGGACGGGGCCTTCTCGGCGGCTGCGCAAACCATCACGCTCATCGCGAAGATGGCCGGCCCCGTCTTCACCGGCGGACCGAATTACTATGTGTGGGGCTTCGACCGCGGCACCGCGAGCGCGAAGGCGGCGCCGTTCCCGGACGAGCCGACGGTCAAGTTCGACGCCGTGATGGTCGTCACGGCCGATCCTGCGAACGGAACCACGCTCACCGGCGTGATCAACCTCCTCAACGGCAGTACGCCGCAGACCGTCAGCCCGGTTCTCGTCGCCGCGGACACGATTCAAGTCACGTTCCCGGCGTCGATGCTGCCGAGTACCGGTGCGGCGCCGGCGCAGTACACATGGAATTTGTGGCCGCGCACAGGGCTTGGCGGAACGCCGGCGGCGCAGATCGCGTCGTTCATCCCGGACAACCTGATGGTGAACCTGCTCGCGCAGTAAAAGACGCCGTCAGGCGATGGGGTCGACGACCGGCGGCGGAAGCGTGGTGCACCCGACCGACGTCCACGGCCGGTCCGACGCCGAACGATAGCGCAGCAGACGCCGCATTGCCGAGGTCCATGCCGGAAAGAACCGGTAACGCTGCGCCGGCTGCACCACCGACGTCGAGAACGCGCGGTACCATGTGATCCGTGCGTTGCGGAAGCGGCCGCACGCGGCGTACACGTCTCCTTCGACGAGCGCGGCGTCGATCGAACGGCCGTCGGGATGCGCGCCCTCGCGAATGCCGCGCAACCGTTCGATCACCGCGGCCCAACCGGCCGTTCGCGACACCGTGCGCGCGTCGCGCAACGCGGTGTGGCGCGCGACCGCCACGTCGAACGCGGCACCGCGGTCGCCGCGGAAGAAGCGCGCGTCGGCGCGGTCGTCGGACGCGCCCGGAAGGCGCGCGCCGACCGTCGCTAGCCGCCGCGCGAGCTCGGCGTCGCGGTGCGCGAGCCACAGCTCGTTGAGCAAGCTGGCGACGTGCGCCCCGTACGCGCCGGGCGACGTGCGCGCCGGCCCGCGCAGCGCCGCCTCGTCGTTCGCGATCCAGCGCTCGAGCTGCGCGCGCGGAACGGGTCCCGGTCCGTCGGCGCCCGCGGCATCCTGTTGCCCGCACGACGCGGCGAGCGCGACGCACCATGCGAATACGGTCGCGGCGCGGCGCACGGTCAGCCCACCCGAACGACGACCTTGCCGACGGTCGCGTTCGAACGCAGGATCCCCATGAGCGCGCCGGGCGCGTTGTCGAGCCCGTCGACGAACGTCGTCGGCGTGCGCAGCTCGCCGCTCGCGACGAGCGGCGCTACGTCGGCGAGAAAATCACGGAAGCGCGCGAGGTGGTCGCTGACGATGAAGCCCTGCAGGCGCAAGCGCTTTCCGATCGCCAGCACCAGGTTGCGCGGACCGGGCGGCGGCTCCGCGGCCGAGGCGTTGTACTGCGAGATCGCGCCGCACAGCACGATCCGCGCGCGCACGCGTGCGGCGGTGAGCGCGGCTTCGAGCTGCTCGCCGCCGACGTTGTCGAAGTAGACGTCGATCCCGTCCGGCGCGAGCGCCTGCAATTGCGCGTGCGCGCCGGCGTGGTAGTCGAACGCCGCGTCCGCGCCGAACTCCTCGCGCACCACGCGCGCCTTCTCGGCGGAGCTCGCGGAGCCGATCACGCGGAGTCCCCACCGCTTCGCGAGCTGCACGGCCATCGAGCCCACCGCGCCGGCTGCGGCGGACACGAAGAGCGTCTCGCCGGCTTGCACGTCGGCGATCGCGCGCAGCCCGACCCACGCCGTGAAGCCCGTGGTGCCGAGCGCGCCGAGATACGTCTCGGCGGGGACGCGGCTCGTGTCGATGACGCGCGCACTCTTCGCGGGCACGAGCGCGTACTCGCGCCAGCCGCGGTCGTGCAGCACCGTCGCGCCCACCGGGATCTCCGCGACGCGCGACGCGAGCACCGTTCCCACCGCTGCACCGCTGAGCGGCTCGCCGACGGCGAACGGCGGCACGTACGACTTCGCGTCGTTCATCCGCCCGCGCATGTACGGCTCGACCGACATGATCGTGTTGCGCACCAGCAGCTCGCCGTCGTCCGGCGGGCCGACGTCGGCGGTCGCGACGGTGAAGTTCGCGCCGGTCGGCTCACCCTGCGGGCGCGACGCGAGCCGCACCTCGCGGCTGCGGGCGGTGTCGTTGGAGGTGGTCATCAGCGAGGCTTGCCGTTGCGGATGCCCGACAGCTCGCGGAACAGCTTGTGCTCCTTGTCGGTGAGGTTGGTCGGGAGCTGGCCGATCAGGCGCACGTACTCGTCGCCGTACCCGCCGTCTTTGAGCTTGGGCATGCCCTTGCCCGAGAGCCGCAGCATCTTGTTGTTCTGCGTCCCCGCGGGGATCGTCATCGTGACGTCGCCCGTCATCGTCGGCACGCGCACCTCGCCGCCGAGGATCAGCTCGTAGATGCTGACCGGGAGGTCGAGGTAGAGATCGTCGCCTTTGCGCTCGTAGCGGTCGTCGCCGTTGAGGTGTACGACGAGGTAGAGGTCGCCGCGCGGGCCGCCGCCCGGCCCGGTCGCACCTTGGCCCGTCAGCCGGATGCGCTGGCCGTCGCGCACGCCGCGCGGGATCGTCACGTCGAAACGTTTCGTGTCGCGCACGCGGCCCGTGCCGTGGCATTGCGTGCAGATCTTGTTGCGGTCGGTGCCGCTGCCGTGACAGCGCGGGCACAGATCTTCGACCAGCAGCGCGACGGATTTCTTGCCGCCTTCGAATGCCTCGGGCAGCGTGAGCTCGATGGTGGACTCCAAATCCTCACCTCGCTGACGTGACGCGCCGAACCCCGAGGGCCCGGCCGCGCGCTGGCGGCCGATCCCCGAGAAGAACATGTCGAAGAAGTCCGAGAAGCCGCTCGCGCCGCCGGCGGCACCGGTGTTGGTGAAACCGCCGAAGTCGCCGAAGTCGGCGGTTTGCGCCCGGCGGTACGACCGCTGCTGATCGGCCTCGCGCGCGGCGCGCTGCCAATCCGAGCCCAGGACGTCGTACTTCTTGCGCTTCTCGGGGTCGCCGAGAACCTCGTACGCTTCCTGAATCTCCTTGAACTTCTCCTCGGCCGCGTGCGGGTTGTCCGGATTCGCATCCGGGTGCCATTTGCGCGCGAGCTTGCGGTATGCGCTCTTGAGGTCTTTCTCGGGTGCGTTCTTCGGCACGCCGAGAAGGGCGTAGTAGTCTTTGTAGTTCACGCCGTTTTCGCGACGACGACTTGGGCCGGGCGCAGCACCTCGTCGCCGATCGTGTACGCCTTGTGCGCTTCGTCCAGGACGGTGTCCTCGGCGATGCCGTCGGGCGCCGGCTGCGTCGCGATGGCTTCGGCCAGTCGCGGGTCGAACGGCAGGCCCTTGAGCGACACCGCTTTGACGCCTTCGGCCGCGAGCGCCGACTCGAACATGCGCAGCGTCGCTTGAAGTCCGCCGCGCAAACCGTCGGAGTCCTCGAACGCGATCGCGCGCTCGAGGTTGTCGAGCACCGGCAGCATCTTGGTGAGCACGGATTTCTTGCCGTGCAGCGCGATGTCGCCGAGCTGACGCTCGATGCGCTTCTTGTAGTTCTCGAAATCGGCCATCGCGTAGAGGAACTTTTTGTAGTTCTCCTCCGCTTCGGCGCGCGCCGCGGCGAGCTCGGCGGCGAGGGGGCTTTCCGCTCCCTCGCCGTTCTGCTCCGATACCGCCGCGCCGTTCTCGGCAGGCTCGCCGTCGTCACCTTGCGCCTGCCGAAGGGTCGTCGCGGTGTCCTCGTTCACGGTCGCGTTACTTCGCTTCCTTGAACTCGGCGTCGATCACGTCTTCGTTCGGTGCGCTCGCGCCGTTCGCGGACGGGCCCTCGTGCTCGCCGGCCGCGCCGCTCGCCGCGCCGTTGGCCGCGCCTTCGCTCGTCGGGCCCGTGGACTTGTAGAGCGTCTCGGCCATCTTGTACGACGCCTGCTGCAGCTTTTCGGTCGCCGCCTTGATCTCCGCGGCGCTGCCGTTCTCGCTGATCTTCTTGAGCTCCGCGAGCGCCGTCTCGACGTCGCCGCGCACGCCCTCCTCGGCCTTGTCGCCGACTTCCTTGAGCGACTTCTCCGTGGAGTAGATCAGCGACGACGCGGTGTTGCGGGTCTCGGCCTCGTCCTTCTTGGCTTTGTCCGCCGCCGCGAACGCTTCGGCGTCACGCACCATGCGCTCGACCTCGTCCTTGTTGAGGTTGGTCGACGCCGTGATCTGGATCGTCTGCTCCTTGCCGGTCCCGAGATCTTTCGCGACGACGTTCACGATGCCGTTGGCGTCGATGTTGAACGTCACTTCGATCTGCGGGATGCCGCGCGGTGCAGCCGGGATGCCCTCGAGCCGGAAGCGCCCGAGCTCCTTGTTGTCGTTGGCCATCTCGCGCTCGCCCTGGAGGATACGGATGTCCACCGACGTCTGACCGTCTTCCGCGGTCGTAAAGACTTGCGTCTTGCCGGTCGGGATCGTCGTGTTGCGCTCGATCAGCTTCGTGTTCACGCCGCCGAGCGTCTCGAGCCCGAGCGACAGCGGGGTGACGTCAAGCAGCACGACGTCGCGCACTTCACCGGCGAGGACGCCGGCTTGGATCGCCGCGCCGATCGCGACCACTTCGTCGGGGTTGACGGACTGGTTGAGCTCTTTGCCGGTGAGCTTCTTGACGAGCTCCTGGATGACGGGCATGCGGGTCGAGCCGCCGACCATCACGACCTCGTCGATCTGCGACACGTCGAGCTTGGCGTCGGCCAGCGCGTTCTTGAACGGCTGCACGCAGCGGTCGGTGAGATCTTGCGTGAGCTCCTCGAACTTGGCGCGCGTGAGCGTCATGTCGAGATGCTTGGGACCGTTCTGGTCGGCCGTGATGAACGGCAGGTTGATCGGCGTCTGGACCGTGCCCGAGAGCTCGATCTTCGCTTTTTCCGCCGCTTCGGTGAGCCGCTGGAGCGCTTGGCGGTCGCCGCTCAGGTCGATGCCCTGTTCCTTGCGGAACTCGGTCACCAGCCACTCGCGGATGCGCGCGTCGTAGTCGTCGCCGCCGAGGTGCGTGTCGCCGTTGGTCGACTTCACCGCGAAGACGCCGTCGCCGACCTCGAGGATCGACACGTCGAACGTGCCGCCGCCGAGATCCCACACGAGGATCGTCTCGTTGCCCTTCTTGTCGAGGCCGTACGCGAGCGCCGCCGCCGTCGGCTCGTTGATGATGCGCAGGACCTCGAGCCCCGCGATCTTGCCGGCGTCTTTGGTCGCCTGGCGCTGCGCGTCGTTGAAGTACGCGGGCACGGTGACCACCGCTTTGGTGACCCGCTCGCCCAGATACGACGACGCGTCGTTGACCAGCTTCTGCAGGATCATCGAGCTGATCTCTTGCGGCGTGTAGTCCTTGCCGTCGATCTTGACCTTATGGTCCGTGCCCATGTTCCGCTTGATCGAGCTGATCGTGCGGTCCGGGTTGGTAACGGCCTGGCGCTTCGCCAGCTGGCCGACGAGCCGTTCGCCGGTTTTGGTGAACGCCACCACCGACGGGGTCGTGCGCGACCCTTCGGAGTTCGCGATGACGGTCGGGCTCTGCCCTTCCATCACGGCGACGACGGAGTTGGTCGTGCCGAGGTCGATTCCGACCGTTTTAGCCATGAAAAATAGTTCTCGCTTTCCGAGCCGCGTGGACCAGCCGTCGGGATCGCTCCGCTCGGGCCTTGCCGCTTACCGCCGCTCAAGGGTTGTGAGCCTGGACGTCGCCTTGGGGCGACGCACCGCCTATCATACGTCGTTCAGGCAGTTGAGTTCCAGTCTATTCGGTGTGACAGCATTTCTGTCACGTTGGTTGCACGTCCGAGCCCACGCCGGGCCGACCTGAAACGACGAAGGCGCTCCCCTCGGGGGAACGCCTTCGCGAACGGCCGTTCGGCCGGCAGCTACGGGTTCTGCTGCTGCTGGTTGCGCAGGTACGTCTCGACGGGCTGTTCCGCGAGCGTCGCCTGCAGGTTCTTCTTGATGCCTTGCGACCACACGCGCAGCGTCACTTGCGTGCCCGGCTTCATCGCGCTGATGACCGAGGTGAAGTCGGTCTGCGAATTGACTGCTTTGCCGTTGATCGACTGGATCACGTCGCCGGGCTGCACGCCCGCGGAGTCGGCCGGTGTTCCGCTGACGACCGTCGCAACCGCGACGCCGCCCTGGTCGTGATATCCGCCGAGCTGCGTTCGGACGTTGTTCGTGATGTCGACGGCCGCGATGCCGAGGAAGCCCTTGCCGGTGCCCGTCCCGGTCGCGTCGATCGTCTTGCCCTGGCTCTTGGCGAGGACTTGCGCGTTCTGCACGACGGTTTGCGCCGGGATCGCGAAGCCGATGCCCTGGGCCGCGGCCGGGTTGGCGGTCGACTGGTTCACGCCGATCACGCGGCCGTCGTAGTCGACGAGCGGTCCGCCCGAGTTGCCGGGGTTGATGGGTGCCGACGTCTGCAGCATGCCGCGGAAGAGGTGGAGCTGCTGGTCTTCGCCCTGGATCGGCTCGTCGCGGTTGAAACCGGACACGACGCCGACCGAGACCGAGCGCTGGAGCGCGAACGGCTCGCCGATCGCAATCGCCCACTGGCCGGACTGGACTTTGGAGCTGTCCGCGAACTCGACCGGCGGTGGCAGCTTCGCGTAGCCGTCGACCTTGACCAGCGCCAAATCGGCGGCCGGGTTCGACGAGAAGACGTGTCCCGCGATGCGGTCGCCGTTCGCGAAGACGACGGTGATCTTGCTGGTGCCGCGCGGGACGACGTGCGCGTTGGTGACGATGAGCCCGTCGCGCGAGTAGACGAAGCCCGAGCCGGACGCGCGCTCTTGGACGCGCTGGCGCTGGACCGGCCCGCCGCCGCCGAACATCTGCGAGAACGGGTCCTGCGGGACGATCTGGGTCCCGTTGACGACGACCTGGAGTGCGACGACGGACGGCTCGACGCGCTTGACGGCGTTGATGATCCGGTCCTGGTCGGTGGTGCCGCCGGCGGCGGGGAGGGGGGCGGCGCTGACGGCGGGCGGCGTATTGCCGGGCCCGGCGACGCCCGCGAAATGGGTGCTCGCGTACACCATCATCGAGAAGCTCCCGATGATCGCGCCGATGAGCCCTACGACCGCGGTCCCGAAGATGCTGGTACGAGGCTTCACGATGTCATGTGCTCCTAGGAGAGACTGGTGGGGCGCACTACCGCCCCGCGGCGCCGATAGCTTCGGCTCAGTCGGTATTTTCCCGGAGTTTTAACCTCTACCCGTCGGCTGGTCGTCGACGATGCGCCCGTCCCGGACCCGGATGATCCGTTTGGCGTGGCTGGCGACGTCCTCGTCGTGGGTGACCATGATGATGGTGCGGCCCCCGTCGTTGAGCTGGTGGAAGAGGCCCATGATCTCCTCGCTGGTCTGCGAGTCGAGGTTTCCGGTCGGCTCGTCGGCCAGCACGACGGCCGGGTCGTTGACCAGCGCGCGGGCGATCGCGACGCGCTGCTGCTGCCCGCCGGAGAGCTCGCTGGGCTTGTGGTCCATGCGGTCGCCCAGCCCGACCTCGCGCAACTGCTCGGCGGCCATCCCGTTGCGCGCTCGCGTCCCCAGGCCCGCGTAGAACAGCGGCAGCGCGACGTTCTTCATCGCGCTCGTCCGCGCGAGCAAGTTGAAGCCCTGGAACACGAAGCCGAGCTTTTTGAGGCGGATGTGCGCGAGCTCGTCGTCGGAGAGCGTCGACACGTCGGTGCCGTCGAGCAAGTAGTGGCCTTGCGTCGGGCGGTCGAGGCAACCCAGCAAGTTCATGAGCGTGGACTTGCCCGAGCCCGACGGTCCCATGATCGCGACGTACTCGCCGCGGTCGATGGTGAACGACACGCCGCGCAGCGCTTCCACCTTCACGTCGCCGAGGTCGTAGGTCTTGGTCACGTCCCGCACGTCGATCGCGGATTGCAGGCTATTCATAGCGGAGGGCCTCGATGGGATCCAGCGTCGCGGCGCGCCACGCGGGGTAGGTGCCGAACGCGACCGTCACGATGGTTGCGAAGCCCGTCGCGATGACGATGCTGCGCAGCCACGGGATCGGCGCGACGATGCCGGACAGCTTGACGATGAGCAGGCTGTTGATCGTCGCGCCGATCGCGATGCCAAGCACCATACCGACCAGACACCCGAACGCCGACAGCGCGAGCGCCTCGATGAAGAACTGCAGCAGCACTTGGAAGCGCGTCGCGCCGATGGCTTTGCGCAGTCCGATCTCGCGCGTGCGCTCCGCGACGCTGACGAGCATGATGTTGAGGATGCCGATCCCCGCGACGAGCAGCGAGACCGCGCCGATGAGCGCGACGACGAACGTCATCACGCCGAAGACGCCGTCGATGCTCTTCGCGATCGTCTTGCGGTCGAACGTCTGGTACTCGACCCGCCCGCCCTTCACTTTGGAGAGCCACGCCTGCATGTCGGCTTCGGTCTTGATGACCTGGGACGGATCGGCCATCAAGACGCGCGCGAACAGGATCAGGCGACCGCGCGCGTACTCGCGCTCGTATGTCGAGTACGGGATGGACAAGTCGACGACTTGCGGTCCCGCGAGGATACCCTCGTTGGACTTGCCGAGGAGGCCGACGATCGTGTAGCGGTGCTCGCCCACGCGCACCGACGTACCCGTCGGATCGCCGGTGATGCCGAGCTTTTCGGCCGCTTTGTCGCTGACGACCACGACGTGCCGCGCGTTGTCGATGTCCTCGGGCGTCAGCTTGCGGCCGTATCGAATCGGCGTCGTCGCCGCGAACCGCTCCTCCGTCCCCGCGCCGAGCGAGACCCGCGTCGTCTTGTGACCGTACCGCGCGCGCAGCGTCTGCCCGCCGCCCGGGATGGCGGCGACCACGTTCGGGACCTCGTCTTTCGCGCGCTGCAAATCGGAAAGCTTGATCGCCGCGCGGGTGAAGTCGGTCTGCTGCTGGTTCGGCGTCACGAAGAACGTATTGTCGTTGATGATGCTGAGCACGCCGGTGACCGCGCCGGCCATGCCGACGCCGAGCACCTGGATCGAGATCACGGCCATCACGCCGATGATCAAGCCGATGGCGGTGAGCAGGGTGCGCGTGCGGTTGGCCGCCAGCACGGCGAACGCTTCGGCCCAGTACTGCGAGAGTCTCATGATCGGAGCGCCGCGATGGGGTCGAGACGCGCCGCGCGAATCGCGGGATACGTGCCGAAGACGCATCCGACGAGCGTCGAGAAGCCGACCGCCACCGACACGATCAGCAGGTACGGGATCGGCGCGGGGCCGACGAGGTTCTCGATCGACGTGTACGCGAGCACGGTCGCGACGAAGCCGAGCAGCGTCCCCACGCCGCCGCCCATGAACGAAAGCAAGATCGCCTCGAGCAGGAACTGCAGCAGCACGTCGCCGCGCTTGGCGCCGATCGCTTTGCGCAGACCGATCTCGCGCGTGCGTTCCGTCACCGAGACGAGCATGATGTTCATGATCCCGATACCGGCGACGACGAGCGCGACGCTGCCGATCGCGGTGAGGCCGATCGCGATGATGCCGAGCACCTGATTGAAGCCTTGCAGCTGTGCCGTCGTGTCTTGCGTGGCGTATTGCGTGCGCGGCCCGTGCAGCCGCTGCAGCGCCGCATCGATGGCGTCGGAGACGCGGCCGACCGTCACGCCGGGGGCCGCGTACACCGTGAGGCTGTCGATCGGGCCGGGCGCGATGCCGTGGAACGTGGTGTACGGGATGATCGCGAAGTCGCTCGCGCCGATGGAGTTGAACAGGCTGCCCTTCACCTCGCTGTACACGCCGATGATGGTGCAGCGCGTCGGCCCGAGGTCCATCACTTGGCCCGTGGGCGGCGTGTCCTTGAACAGCTTCGTCGCGAGCTCGGAGGTGAGCAGGCACACGTGCGCGCCCGAGGTGACGTCGTCCTCGGTGAGCGCGCGGCCTTCGCGCAGCGTCAGGCTCGCCTGCGACTTCGAGCTCGCCGACGCGACGAACGTGGTGGTCGTCTTGCCGTTCCAGCGCAGCTTGTAGCCGCGCGCATATGACGGCTCGATGTACGTGAGCAGCGGCGCGATGTCGGTCGCGATGGTGCGCACGTCGCGGTACTGGATCGCGGCGGCCTTCGGGTCGTCCTGGTTCGGGTCGACCGCGATCGTGATGCCGGGATCGCCGAACGAGTTCAGCGTCCCGGTGATCCCGCCCGACGCGGCGCGGCTGATGCCGAGCACGGCGATGATCGACGACGTGCCGATGATCATGCCGAGCATCGTCAGCAGCGACCGGGTGCGGTTGCGCCAGATCGCCGTGAACGCTTCACCGAGGTAGGCGAGAAGTCGGGTCACGGGCCCGGCGACGGGCTCGCGGACGGCAGCATGGTGGGCGTCACGCGGATCCCTTCGACGATCCCGACGTTGCGCTCGCCGATGACGACGTCGCCCGGCTTGAGGCCGCGCGCGACGATCGCTTGCGACTCGTTGCTCGCACCGAGCGTCACGGAGCGTTTGACCGTCTTGCCGTTCACGACCGCGAGCACGTACGGCTTGTTGGCGGCGTCGCGCCGGATTGCGTCCGCGGTCACCGCAAGGACGTGCGCGCGGTCTTGGGTGACGATGTCGACGTCGACCGTCATCCCGTCGCGCAGGAAGGGCACGGTGCGGTCGAGCGCCACCGTCGTGATCACCTGGCGTGCCGTGTTCGACGGGTCGTCGCTCTTCTGCGCGACGGCGCCGATCGCGGCGACGTGTCCCGCCAGCTTCGTCGTGCCGAGATCTTCGCCCGACACGACGGCCGGTTGACCGGTGCGCACGTTCGCGATGTCCTGCTCGTCGACGCGCGTGCGCACGATGAAGCCGGAGTTCCCCGACAGCGTGACGATCGGCTGGCCCGCCGCCACGGTGTCGCCCGGCTGGAGCGGTCGCAGCGTGTCCGTCGCCTGGTTCGCGATCGTTTGCACGACGCCGCCGAACGGCGCGACGATGCGCAGGCGCGCGACTTGGTCGGCCGCGTAGCGCCAGTCCTGGTAGCGCTGGGCCGTGTCGGCTTGCGCGGCTTGCACGTCGCCGCTCTTGTCCTGGCCCGCGTTCGCGCGCGCCGCGGTGAGCGCGGCCTGCGCTTGGGTGACGGCGTCGCGGTCGGCCTGCACGCGCTCGGCCAGCACCGGGTTCTGCCGCGCGATCTGCGCGTAGGTCTCGTTGCGGTCGCGCGTCGCTTGGGCGAACGCGACGCGCGCTTGATCGAGCTTCGCGACCGACTGGTCGAGCGTGTCCTTCGAGATCGCCTTCTGCGCGTACAGGTCTCGGTTGGCGGTGGCGATGCGGTCGGCTTCGCGCAGGTCGGTTTGGCGTTGCGCGACGTTGGCGTCGGCGGCGGCGCGCTGTTGCGACGCCGACGTGCCGCCGTAGCCGAGGCCCGACTGCGCGCCCGCGCGCTGGTCCTGGATCGCCTGGTTGAGGTTGAAACGCGCCTGTTCGAGCGCGGCTTCGGCTTGCACGATGCTCGACCGGTTCTGCGCCGGCAGCACCGAGTTGGTCGACGCCGTGGTGCGGGCGCGGCCTGCGGAGCCCACATACGCCTGATGCGCGGTCTGCTCGGCGTTGACGAGCTGCGGGTTCGAGATCGTCGCGAGCAGTTGGCCGCCGCCGACGTGCTGGCCCGGCCGCACGTAGATGTGGTCGACGTTGCCGGACACGAGCGCCGTGAGCGTCTGCGTCAGCGGGCGCTGCACGACGCCGGTCTCCGGCAGCTTCATCTGATACCGCGTGTACGCGACCTTCACGACGCGCGCGGTCAGCGCGTCGTTGCGCGGCCGTGCGGCGAACGCGCCCAGGATGATGATGACCCCGAGCACGACGACGAGGATGATGATGTTGCGGCGCCGGCGCGACCGCGGCTTCGTGACCGTTGTCTGCGTGGTCGTGGTGCTGGCGTAGTTCACGGGGCCCCCGGTTCGACGATGGCGAGCGGGTCGGCCACGCCGACCGACGCGCGCAGGCGGGCGAGCGCGTTGAGATAGGCGACGCGCGCGGCGACGAGGTCGTTCGCGGCCGAGAGCGCGCTCTGCTCTGCGGCGGTGGCGTCGGTGAGTGAGATCAAGCCATTGCGGTATTGCAGCTGCGCGATGCGGGCGGACTCGGCGCCGAGGCGCTGCGCTTCGCGCTGGGTCGCGAGGTTGGCGCTCGCCGTCTGCACCGCGCGCAGCGCCTGGCGCACGTCGGTCGCGACGCCCGACTCGACCGATGAAAGCGTGCCTTCGGCGGCGGTGATCTGCGCACGCGCGGCACGGTGCGCCGCGCGCCGCGTACCGTATTCCACGAACGGGATCATGAGCGTCTCCGTCGCGCCGATCTGCCAGAACCCCGGCCGCTGCGGCGAACCCGCCGCGAATGCCGACGCCGGGCTCTCGCTGTTGCCGAACGCGCCGTTGAGCTGGAGCTGCGGCCGGCGGTCGGTTTCGATCGCGGCGTCCGCGAGCCGCGCGACGGCGATCTGCTCGCGCGCGCTGGCGACGTCCGCGCGCGCGCCCAGCGCCGCCGCGACGAGCGCATCGACCGGCGTCTGCGGCAGCGGCGGTTCGGCCAGCACGGCCGGCAGCGCGAACGGCGTGTCGGGCGGTGCGCCGATGCGCTGCGCGAGCGACTCGACGGCATTGGCCTGGCCGGCGCGCGCCGACGTGAGGCTGGCCTCGCTGCGCAGCTCGTTGACCTGCGCGCGCAGCACGTCGACGCCCGCGGCGCGCCCGACGCGCTCCTGCGCGCGCGCGACGTCGAGCAGCTGCTGCTGGTAGGCGCGGTCGCTTTCGGCCAACCGCGTGGCCTCGCGCTGCTGCACCGCGTTGTAGAACGCGGCCGCGACGTCGGTGGCGAGCTGCTGCTCGGAGCGCCGCAGGTCCTCGCGCGACGCCGCGACCTGGCGCTTCGCCTGCTGCGCTTGGAGTTGCGCGAGCGAACCGTTGTAGAGGTTGTACGTCGAGCCGATCTGCGCGACGTTCTGCGAGAACACTTGCGGCGGCTGCAGCCCAAATTGGCTCAGCGTTCCGCCGTTGGCGTTGTGGCTCTTGGAGAGTTGGTTCTGCAGCGTGCCGGCGAGCGTCGGAAACTCCGCGGCGTGGTCGCGCGCGTACACCGACTCGTTCGATGCTACGGTAGCGCGCCGGTTCAGCACGACCGGGTCGTGGTCGAGCGCGTACCGCACCGCGGCGCGCAGATCCAGTGGCGCCGGTGCGGCCGGAGCCGCGCTAGGCGCTGCGAAGATGGCGAACGCGAAGCACGCGGCGCCCCAGGCGAAGACGCGCACGCTCAACCGTTCTGTTTTGCGCCGTAGGCCGCGAAGCAGGCCGTCAGCAGAAGCATGATGATGGCCGTAGCCCAGGCCGGGCCGCGCGGGATCCGGCCGACGCGCTGCATTCCGAACGCGAGCAGCACGGTGGCCCAAATCACGAAGACGTTCAGCGCGCCGAGAAAGCCGGCCAACGCGCCCTTCGCGCTCGGCGCGAGCAGTCCCAAGCTGGGGATCGCGCTCTGGACCGCGGTGGTCGTCTCGAAAGAGTTGGCACCGCGCAGCATCACGATGACCCCAAGGACGAGCGAGCTGAGCCCGATGCCGGCTACGGCTACCGTGATGCTCAGCGCGAAGTATTGCTTGAAGGAGCCGGTGCCGCGGGTGGCTGCGTTGGCGATCAGCATGACGACGCCTTGGATGACGCCGACCAGGAGGAGCCATACCGGTATGAGGATCCACGAGAACTTCGCGATGTTCTTGTAGACGTTGACGAACGCCGCGATCTGCTTCTGCTGCTGGTCCGGCGGCAGTTTGGCGATGTTATCGGACGCAGCGAGCGTTGCCGGCATGCCGGTTTCGATCGCGTGCTGGACAGCCGGCCCCGCCAGCAACGTCCCGGCGATGGCCAGGAGCGCCGCGACCAAGAACGCCCAGCCCCAGACCGGTACCTGACGGATGCGCTCGAAAGCCGTGTTGGGCGCGATGACGATGTCGACGACGTTGGCGAGGCCGCTGCGGCGCTCGGCCGGTGGCAGGGACGTGCTCAAAGCTCTCTCCCGGTAAAACGAGCGATAGACACCCAGTCCTACCGGGCGTTCGGAGGTGGTGTTTCGCCGAGGAGGGCGCGAATCCCGAGTTTTCGCTCCACCACCTTGCGGGCGCGTTCCAGATCCGCCTCGCGCATCTCGAGCAGCTTGAGGCGCAAGTAGGACCGGACGAGGCGGATCGAGCGCCGAGAGTAGAGCGCGCTCGCGGCGAGCGGTCGCTTCGACGCGCTCGGGTGTGGGCTTGGGGCTCGAAGTGGAACCGTAGACGGTTGGGCCGGGGTCGCGAGCGTCGAACAGAAGAGCACCAGCCCGGCGCCGGTGAAGATTGCGTGTCTCACGCCCATCATTCCCACCGCGCCACCCTCCGACTAGGACCCTGCTTGAATCCCGATACCTTCGTCGTCCCGGCTCCCCCGAGCGAACCCTACCTGCGCATCGTGCCGCTCGGCGGCTGCGGCGAGATCGGCCGCAACATGACGGTCATCGAGACCAACGACGACATCGTCGTCGTCGACTGCGGCCTGATGTTCCCCGACGAGGAGATGTTCGGGGTCGACATCGTCATCAACGACTTCACCTACCTGCGCGAGCGCCAGGACAAGTTCCGCGCGCTGCTCGTCACGCACGGCCACGAAGACCACATCGGCGGCATCCCGTACCTGCTGCGCGAGTTTCCGAAGGTTCCCGTGGTGGGCACGCCGCTGTCGCTCGCGCTGATCAAGGCGAAGCTCAAAGAGCACAAGCCCGGTGAGTGGAACGCGCGCGAGGTCGAGCCCGGCGACAAGGTCGCGTACGGCGCGATCGAGACGCAGTTCATCCACATCAACCACTCGCTGGCGGGCGCGTGCGCGCTGGCGATCCGCACGCCCGTCGGCGTCGTGTTCCACACCGGCGACTTCAAGTTCGACCAGACGCCGATCGACGGCGATCCCGCGGACTTCGCCACCATCGCGCGGGTCGGCGACGAAGGCGTCATGGTGATGCTTTCCGACTCGACGAACGCGGAGCGTCCGGGGCATACCCTCTCAGAGCGCATCGTGGGCGAGGCGTTCTCCAACATCTTCGCGCGCGCGAACGGCCGGCTGATCGTCACGTCGTTCGCATCGAACGTCCCGCGCATCCAGCAGGTCGTCGATCAGTGCAAACGCTACGAACGCAAGCTCGCGTTTCTGGGGCGCTCGCTGCAGAACGTCGTGCAGTTCGCGCGCCAGCTCGGGTACCTCGACATCCCCGAAAACCTCGTGATCCGGCTCGAGGACGTCGACCAGCACCCGCCCGAGCAGGTGTGCGTGATGACGACGGGCTCGCAGGGCGAGCCGATGTCCGCGCTGACGCGCCTGTCGGTGCGCGATCACAAGCAGTTCAAGATCGTGCCCGGCGACACGGTCGTGATCTCGGCGACGCCGATCCCCGGCAACGAGAAGTCGGTCTCGAAGACGATCAACAACTTGTACCGGCTCGGCGCGAACGTCATCCACGGCAGCTCCGGCAACGCGCACGTGTCGGGGCACGCATCGCAAGAAGAGCTGCTGCTGATGCTCAACCTCGTGCGGCCCAAGTACTTCATCCCCATTCACGGTGAATACCGCATGCTGGTGACGCACGGCCGGCTCGCGCAGCAGACCGGCGTCGCGGGCGACAACGTGTTCGTCGCCGAGAACGGCGACGTGCTCGAGTTCACCAAGGACGAAGCGCAGAAGATCGGCCGCACCTACGGCGGCAACGTGATGGTCGACGGCTCGGGCGTCGGCGACATCGGCGAAGCGGTGCTGCGCGACCGCAAGCACCTCGCCGGCGACGGCATCATGATGGTCGTCGTCACCGTGGATTCGGAAGAAGCGCGCGTCGTCGCCGGACCGGACGTGATCTCGCGCGGCGTGTTCTACCTGCCAGAGTCCGGCGAGCTGGTGGACGAGCTCAAATCGAAGCTGTCCGCGATCTTGGCGGACTGCAGCGTCGAAGGCATCCGCGACATCGGCAACGTCAAGGAGCACATCCGCTCGGGCCTCGCCAAAGCGGTCTTCGAAAAGTCCCGCCGCAGGCCGATCGTGATCCCCGTCGTAATGGAAGTGTGATGACCCATCGGAAGCTCATCGCGAGTTCGTTCGTGGTGTCCGACGTGAAAGGAGTCCGCGTTCGCACGGACGGCCTCGTCATTGGTTTGCATAAGGCACCATCGCGTGATGCGCAAACCGCGCGTGCAATGCGTCATGCGGTCAATTCCGCTCGGCTGGAAGGCATTACTGTTCGCCCGGACTTCATCGCGGGTCTTTTCGAGCGTCGGAATCGAGAGCAGGACGGTAACGACCAATCGCGCGGGATGTAGACGCCGACCCATATCTGATCCCGGATACTCAGTGTCTCGTTAACCGGCTCGGCATCAGCGATCCTGATGAATTGCGCATCGTGGAAGCCGAATATGCGGTGTATCGCGAGGTCAAACTCGCGAGAATTAGCTTTCGCCGTACATTCGATTTGAGGCACGTCCGGTTTCTGCACCGGTGGCTATTTCAAGACGTCTACGAATGGGCGGGAACAATACGAAGCGTCTCTCTCACGAAGGACGCCAGCCTGTTCGCACAGCCACGCTTCATCGAGCCGACGGCGGCAAGCTCTTCAAGGGTCTAGCTTCTGAAGGTCGCTTGATCGACGTACCTAGTCGCGACCTGCCAGTTCGTCTGGCGTTTTACTTCGGGGAACTCAATGCACTGCACCCATTTCGCGAAGGCAACGGAAGGGTGCAGCGCCTATTTTGGCGTCAGGTCCTAGAGCTCCGCGGTTTGTCCCTCAATTGGGATAGCGTCAGCCGCGAAGCAATGACCACGGCGTCAGCCGCAGTTCACCTGCAAACCGAGGAGCCGTTACGCCGGTTGTTTGCTCGCATCATCGAGCCGATATAGACGGCTGCCCACGATTTCGAGTTAGGTATTGCGATGCGGGGGGCCGTGCGTGATAGACTTGCGTGAGACAATGTCGATTCACGAGATCGTTCTCCCAGAGACGAAGCCGGAAACCGAATGGGTCCGCGGCCGGGCGCGCCAGAAGGTGAGCCCGACGTTTGACCACGGTTCGTTGCAAGGGTTGCTCGTCATGGCGCTACGCACGTGGGCGGACAGCGGCTCTTATGGGCGAGTCGCCACGGAGTGGCGGTTTCGCGTCGCGCCGCCAGGCGCCGTGGTGCGCCCGCTCGTTCCGGACGTCGCGTATCTGTCGTATGCGGATTTGGCGGCGGATGCACCGCGAGACGTCGTTCAAGTCCCGCTCGGCGCGCCGACCGTCGCCGTCGAAGTTCTTTCACGCGATGATCGACGGGCGGACGTCGACCACAAGATCACGACGTACCTTGCCGCGGGGACGGCCGCTGTCATCGCCGTCGACCCGAAGCGCGAGACGATCGCCGTTCACGATCGTGACGGAGTTCGGATCGTCGCCGTCGGCGAGACGCTGACACATCCGGCGCTGCCTGGGTTCGTGCTCGACGTCGGTGCGCTCTTCGCTCGCGCGAAGCGCTGAACGACCTTCGCCACAGCGCCACAGCTAGAGGTTGAAGCCGCCGCTCACATAGCCGCCGAGGTCGAGGGTCACGTATCGGTATCCGGCCGCGCGCACCCCTTCGACGATGCGTGCGCGGCGTTCCGGATCCGCGGCGGCGGCGATCTCTTCCGGCGGGACTTCGATGCGGGCGATGTCGCCGTGGTGGCGGACGCGGCATGCGCGCAAGCCGGCGTCGTGCACTGCTTGTTCGGCGCGGTCTACCTGGCGCAGCAGCTCCAGCGTGATCGGTGTCCCGTACGGGAAGCGCGACGACAGGCATGCCAGCGCGGGTTTGTCCCAGACCTCGAGGCCGAGCCGGTGCGCCAGCGCGCGGACGTCGGCTTTGCGCAGGTTCGCTTCGTACAGCGGGCTGCGCACGTCGTGCTCGCGCGCCGCCTGGCGGCCCGGGCGCCAGTCGCCTTCGTCGTCGCGGTTGTAGCCGTCGACGATGTGCGGGATGTTTCGCTCGCGCGCGATCTCGGCGAGGCGGCCGTACAGTTCGCTCTTGCAGAAGTAGCACCGGTTCGCCGGGTTCGCCGCGTACGACGGGTCGTGCAGCTCGCGCGTCTCGATCACTTCGTGGCGCGCATCGATCCCGCTCGCGAAGCGGACGGCGCCTGTGTATTCGCGCTCCGCGAGCGACTCGCTGCGGGCGGTGATGCCGACGGCGCGCGCGCCGAGCTCCTGCGCCGCGACGTGCAGCACGAGCGCCGAGTCGACGCCGCCGGAGAACGCGACGATGCAGCTCCCCAGCTCGCGGAAGATCGCGCGCAAGCGCGCTTCTTTCGCGTCGAGCGTCGTTTCGGCGGCGGCGTCGATCACGTCGGGATGTCTCCTTGGATGCTGGCGTCGACGACGCGCGCGACGTCCGGCAAGGGCAGGTTGCGCTCGCGCGCGATGCGCAGCAGGTCGTCGTACTCCGCGCGCGTGCGGGTCTCGCCGTTCTGTCCTGCGCGCTTGACGCGCACCGTGCCGTACGGTGTCTCCACCGTGGCGGCCGTGCGCGCCAGGACGTGGCGGCGCTCGGTGCGCACGCGCACGCCGATCGTCGTCGTCTCGGTCAGCATCGCGCGCGCGACCGCATCCTCGTCGTGCGGCGCGGCCATCGCGGACAGCGTGATCGCGGGCCGTCCTTTCTTCATCGTGATCGGCGTCAGCCACACGTCGAGCGCGCCGGCGGCGAACACGCGTTCCGCCGCCAGCTCGTAGTGCTGCGGCGACATGTCGTCGATGTTCGCTTCCAGCACGACGACCTCGTCGCCGCCCGGCGTGCCGCTCGCGCCGGCGCGTGCGGCTTCGGTCGACGTGCCGATGACCACGCGGGTGACGTTGGGCACCGTGAAATCGCTGCGGCCCGCGCCGTAGCCGACCGCTTCGATGACCGTATCCGCGCGACCGGGTTTTGCGAGCGTGGTGAGGATCGCCGCCGCGGTCGGCGTGACCAGCTCGCCCGCAACATCCACCGCGCGCGTCGGCCACCCGATCATCAAGTACGCGACCGCCGGCGGCGGGTTCGGATAACGCCCGTGCTGCATGCCGATCGCACCGTGGCCGATCGGGAACGGCGAGCAGCGCAGCTCGTCGATCTCCAGCAGGTCGAGCGCGACGCACGTGGCAGCGACGTCGAGGATCGCATCGAGCTGTCCGATCTCGTGGAAGCGAACCGCGTCCGCGGTCGTCCCGTGCGTATGCGCTTCCGCGTCGGCGAGCCGGCGGTACACGGCGCCCGCGCGTTCGCGCTGCCGCGCCGTCAGCGTGCTGCGCTCGACGATTTCCAGCACATCCGCGAGCGTGCGCGTGCCGGGGCCGTCCGCATGGTCGTGGGCGTCGTGCGCGTGATCGTGCGGCTCGTGATGGTGATGATGATGCTCCTCGTCGCCGTCCTCGCCGGGGACGACGAGGCCCGCGTACGTCGCCGCGATGCCGCGCTTGACGACCCGCCGCGGCGCGAGCGTCCACCCGTCGGCCACGATACCGCGCAGCGCGCGTTCGAGCGCGTCGCGGTCGAGCCCGGCGTCGAGGAACGCCGCGAGCAGCATGTCGCCTGCGGCGCCGCCGATCATGTCGACGTACGCGATCCTCATCGCATGCTGCGCCCGCTCACGGCGCGGAGACGATCTTGTGCGCGAGCGCCGCGGCACCGAAGCCGTTGTCGATGTTCACCACGCCGATCCCAGGCGCGCACGACGTCAGCATGCCGAGCAGCGCCGCCATCCCTTCGAACGCGGCGCCGTAGCCGACGCTGGTCGGGACGGCGATCACCGGCGCGCGCACGAGGCCCGCGACGACGCTGGGCAACGCGCCTTCCATCCCGGCCACCACGATCACCGCACGGCACGTCGCGATGTCGTCGAGCGCGTCGAACAGCCGGTGGATCCCCGCGACGCCGACGTCCGTCGCGCGCACGGCGTCGTGACCGAGCGCGTCGAGCGTGAACGCGGCTTCCTCGGCGACCGGAAGGTCGGACGTCCCCGCGCACACGACGGCGACGCGCGCGCCGGTGCGCGGCAGCGTGCCGCGCCGCAGCGCGCCCGACAGCGGTTCCAGCACGGCGTCCGGATACGCGGCGGCGAGCGGCGCGCGCTGCTCGGCCGGGATGCGCGTCGCCAGCGCGAAGCCCGTGCGCGCGAAGAGCGCGCCGACGAGGGCGACGTTTTGCTCGAGCGTCTTTCCTTCGGCGTAGATCACCTCCGGGACGCCGGTGCGACCGCGGCGCTCGTGATCGAGCCGCGCGACGGCGGACATGTCCATACGCCCCATGGTACCCCATCGGCGCGGGGACGTGGCGCCCGGCGTCCAATCCCCCGCACGCTATGGCAGATCGACGTTCGTTTCTCAGCGCCGTCTCGGGCGTCGCGGCTTCCGTGCTGCTCGCGTCCAAGGCGGATGCACAAGCCACCGCGCCTCAGGCGCCGCCGAAAACCTCGCCGCTCCCGTCGGCGCAGCCTTCGCCCAAACCGAGCGCATCGCCCAAGCCGCCGACCGCGGTCGCGGCGGCGACCGCGCTGTCGATGCGGCGCTTCGATCCGAACCTGACCGACAAGGACGTCGACACGATCGCGCACGCGATCGACGACAACCGGCGCGGCGCGGCGCGGCTCAACCCGCGCAAGGCGACGGCGCTCAAGAACTCGGACGAGCCCGTGACGCGGTTCGCCGTCGCGAGGCCGCGCGCGTGACGACGCACGATGCGTCCGACGAGTACGCTTTCTCCGACGTCGTCGAGCTGCAGCGGCTGCTGACCGCCAAGACGATCTCGTCGGTCGAGCTCACCCGGCTCTACCTCGAGCGCTTGGGCAAATACGGACACGTCTACAACGCCGTCGTCACGATCCTGGACGAGCGCGCGCTGCGCGAAGCCAAGCGCGCCGACACGGAGCGCGCGCGCGGCCGCGTGCGCGGCCCGTTGCACGGGATCCCGTACGGCGTGAAAGACTTGCTCGCGACGCCCGACGCGCCGACGACGTGGGGCGCGCAGCCGTACCGCAACCAGCGGTTCGGTTTCGACGCGACGGTGGTGAAGAAGCTCACCGACGCCGGTGCCGTGCTGCTGGCGAAGCTCGCGATGGTCGAGCTCGCCGGCGGCTTCGGGTACGGCGACGCGGACGCGTCGTTCACCGGCCCCGGGCGCACGCCGTGGAACGCGAAGTTCTGGAGCGGCGGCTCGTCGAGCGGCTCGGGGATCGCCGCGGCGGCGGGGCTCGTCGGCTTCGCGATCGGCTCGGAGACGTCGGGCTCGATCCTATTTCCAGCGACGGCGTGCGGCGTGACGGGCTTGCGCCCGACCTACGGCCGCGTGTCGCGTCACGGCGCGATGGCGCTGTGCTGGACGCTCGACAAGCTCGGCCCGCTCACCCGCAGCGCGCGCGACGCCGAGTTGGTCTTGGCCGCGATCGCGGGCGCCGATCCGCAGGACCCGACGGCGGTCGACGCGCCGCTGGCCGCGCCGCGCCGCCGGCTGCGTGTCGCGGTGCTCAAGGACGCGACCAAAGGCGCGATGCCCGAGGTCACGGCGAACTTCCACGCGTCGCTGAAGACGATCGCGCGTTTCGCGGACGTCGCCGGCGAGGTCGCGCTGCCCAAAGGCCCGTGGGGTCCGGTCGTCGGTACGATCGTCGATGCCGAAGGCGCGGCGGCGTTCCGCGATCTGATCGAGTCGGGCAGGTCGCGCGAGCTGCGCAACGCGGACGACAAGCTCGGCGGCTACGTCGCGTATGCGACGCCGGCGGTCGACTACATCGACGCGCTGCGCCAGCGCGCGAAGCTCAACGCGCTGCTCGAGAAAGCGATGGACGGCTACGACGCGGTCGTGTCGCCGACGCTGCCGACGGTGACCTATCCGATCGGGCTCGGCTTCGACAAGGCGTATCCGAAGTATCCGGGCGGTCCGTCGTTGATCTCGCCGGGGAATCTCGCGGGCCTACCGGCGCTGGCGCTGCCGAACGGGATGGGCCCGAACGGCCTTCCGACGTCGTTCGCCTTCCTCGGCCGCGCGTGGGGCGAAGCGGCGCTCACGGCGCTCGGCACGCGGTACCAGCGCGAGACGGCGTTCCATCGCAAACGCCCGCCGCTCGTGCAGCCGCCCGGGGCGTGAACGCACACCGGCGTAGCTCGGCCGAAAGATCCGGGGGTCTGCCCGCGGCCCCCGGGGCGCTTCGGTAAAATTTGAGGGGTCTGACAAGATTATCACAGCCTGTTGACAGGGATTTCCCAGGCTCTCATGTAGCTTTAATGCGCCGGTCGAGACTTTTAGGAAGTCGACCGGCGCCTGGCTTGGTCGCGCGGCGCACGGTTCGACTGAGCTCTCCCTCGATTTCCTGAGTCGTGCGCTCAACCGAAAGGGATTGATCCGATGCGCTTCTTCTTTGGGCGAGCGGCTGTTCTTCGATTGGCGGTCGCTGCCGCTTTGCTCGCCGGCTCCGTCACCGGACTCCGGGCCCCGGCGCTCGCCGTCGGCGGCATCGCCGGGACGATCAACGGGGTCGTCGTCGACGCGGTGACCCACGCTCCGGTCGCGGGCGTCCAGGTCAGCGCCGAGTCGCCGTCGAGCTCGACGAAAACAACGACCGACGCCAAGGGCTTTTTCTCGTTCGTCGGCCTGCCGGTCGACACGTACACGGTCTCGTTCGCCATCCCCGGCTACGAGTCGTTCGCTCAGCAAGGCATCACGGTGCAAGGTGACCAGCAGGTCACGGTCAACGCGGGCCTTACCAAATCGTTGACGCGAATCGGCCGGACGCAGGCGCGCGTGGCGTCGTCGGCCTTCCAGCCCAAACAGACGACGGACTCGTATCAAGTCACGGGCCAGCAGGCGCAGACCGCGCTCGGTCGCGCGGGCAACATCAGCCAGACGCAGCTGCAGTCCTCGGTTCCGTCGATCACCACGACGTTTTACGGTTCGTCGTCGATCCGCGGCTCGACCCGGACGGAGATCGCGTACCAGTTCGACGGCATCGACTACACCGATCCGCTGACCGCGCAGTTCCAGAACTCGCTGGGCCTCAACGGTCTGCAGGCGCTGCAGGTGAACCCCGGCGCGGGCGATGCCACCCAGGGCAACGCGGGCGCCGGCGCGGTCAACATCGTCGTGAAACGCGGCGCGCGCCCGGCATTCGGCGGAGCCTACTTCGAGACGTCGTCGGGGATCCGCGGCAACTACGGCTCGCTCGAGTACGGCTGGGGCACCCCGAACGGCCGCCTCTCGAATTACTCGTCGTTCGTGCAGCAGAACACCTACAGCCAGTACGGCCCGTTCGGAACGCAGCCGGTCAAGTCGGGCTCGTTCTTCGCTTCGACGGACTTCAGCCGGACGGCCGACTTCATCAACAACTTCGTGTACAAGTTCGGGCACGACAATTCGCGCTCGATCCAGTTCCTGTACCAGAACCGCTACTCGGATTTCGTCCTGAACCGCGGCGGCATCGGGAACCTGTGCTTCAAGACCTGCGACCCGAACATCGCCGGTACCGCGACCGCCGCCGGGCAGCTCGCCGGTGCGGCGTTCTTCAACCTGCCGCAAGCCGGGCGCTTCGCCGACTTCCAGCGGATCGTCGGACTGCTTCCGGTGCAGAGCGACGTCAACCAGAAGATCTACTACCAGGGCTTCAACCACCAGCCGGTCGATGTGTTCAAATTCGAGTACGCGCAGCAGGTCGATCCGCGCACGTACTGGACGAACCGCATCTACCGCGTGATCGGTGACGCCACGTTCAACCGGCCCTACGACACGCAGACGACGTCGTCGCGCATCAACTGGGCGCAGGGCGGCGCGCGCAACGGTTTCGCCGGCGACCTCCTCCACCAGTTCGGCGACAAGCACCAGACCGAGTTCACATACTCGTATCAGGCGGTCCAATCGATCTACGACAACGTGAGCAACACGACGTCGTACCGTTCGCTGAGCGACGGCCTGACGGGCGTTTCCAGTCACGGCTATGAGATCGTCGACTTCATCCCCACCACCGGGGGCTTCGCGTGCCCGACCACCGACCCGCTGGGCAACGGGCTCGCGACGGTCCCGGGGACGACCTCGAAGTGCGGCTACCTTTCCTCGTACTTCCCGGGCGGCATCCCGCGCATCCCGCTCAACCAGTTCTACTCGGCGGGCTACCAGCACCTCATCGGTTTCGGCCTTCGCGACCAGTTCACGGTCAACGACAAGCTGAAGCTCGATTACGGTCTGCGCCTAGACGGGTCCGACTACCAGATCATCGAGGGCGCCCGGTACGGCATCACCAACGACACGAAGCACCCGCGCGTGGTCGAGCCGCGCTTTGCGGCGGCGTACCAGCTCGGTGCGCGCGACGCCGTGCGGTTCTCCTACGGGCGGTCCGTGCAGTTCGTGCCGGCCGGTATCATCAACGCCCCGATCGCCTTCCAGCCGCAGTTCGTCGGCATCCCCTCGCGGGACTCGCGGACCGGCTTGCCGGCGACGACGTGCGGGCCGCCGCTGTTCACGTCGTTGTGCCCGAATTATGCGGTGCAGTTCCACGACGAGATCGTGAGTACGCTGGCGGGGCTCGAGGCGTTCAACGTCAAGCCGGCGACGTACAACAACTACGACGCATCGTACTCGCACCAGTTCAAAGGCAACGTCGGCCTCAAGATCAGCCCGTTCTTCAAGCGCGGCTACGACGTCGGCGTGTTCACGACCCCGGTCATCGGAGCGGATCCGGTAACCGGCCTGGCGATCTTCGGCGCGTCGACGCTTTCGAGCACCGGCGTCG
>DASZBS010000021.1:0-129202 GCA_035943995.1 Candidatus Elarobacter sp.
GTGGAGCATCGCGAGGTAGGCATTCTCCCCGGTCCGCGCGCCGAGCTCGGAGACGATCGCGCGCAGCTCCGGCTCGACGGGCCACGAGCGCGTGTACGCGTCGCCCAGCCGCGCGACCTTGGCGCCCAGGCCGTAGGCGCCGGTCCGCTCGTCGCGCATGACGTAGCCGTCGACCGTGAGCGTGTTCATGACGTGATAGGCGCTCGAGATGTTGAGCTCGAGCTCGGCCGCGAGCTGCTTGATCGGGACCGGCACCTCGTTCGCGGCGAGGTAGTCGAGCACGCGCAACGCGCGGCGGACGGTGCCCAGCAGTTCCGCCATTTCAGTATTTGAAATCCCATTCGAGATTGTCGAACACGTCACGCGACGATACTCCGGCGACCCGGCCGTGTCAATACTTTCATGGAGCGGGCTGGGAAGCGGCGGGAAGTTTCCTCGGCGTGACCTAAGTCGGTGGGCCACCCATCACTCCGTCATGTTCAGGAGCATCAGCGCGTGAAGCAGACTCTTTCGCGAGGCCGTTTCGTAGCCGGTACCGCCGGCGCAGCAGCACTCACGTTCGGCGGAGGCCCATACGTCATCGCCGCACCGACCAAGGAAATTACGATCGGGCTCAACGTGCCGCAGTCCGGACCCTATGCGGAACAAGGCCAGGACCAGTTGCGCGCCTATCACTTGGCGATCGACGAGGTCAACGCCAAGGGCGGCATCATGGGGATGAAGGTCAAGTGGACGGAGGGTGACGACCAGACCAAACCCGGCGTCGCAACGGAAAACGCCCAGCGCATGATCGAGCGCGACGGCGCCGTCATGATCACCGGCGGTTCCTCGACCGGAACGGCCGTCGCCGTGTCGGGCTTGTGCCAGCAGAAGAACACCATCTTCATGGCGGCGCTGACCCACGGCGACGAAACCACGAACCAGAACTGTCACAAGCACACGTTCCGCCGCTACAACGACGCGTACATGAGCGCGCAGTCGCTCGCGCGCACGCTCGTGACGAAGTACGGCACGGGCAAATGGTTCCACATCACCGCGGACTACGCGTGGGGCCACTCGGTGTACGAGAACCTGACCGCCGTCGTCGAGCCCAAGGGCGCGAAGACCATCAAGAACGTGCTGACGCCGTTCCCCGGCACCAAGGATTTCTCGCCGATGCTCCAGCAGGCGCAGGCCGCGAAGCCCGACGTGCTGGTGCTCACCGAGTTCGGCGCCGACATGGTGACCTGCCTCAACCAAGCCGCGCAGTTCGGGTTGACGAAGTCCACCAAGATCCTGGTGCCCCTGGTCGACGAGTACATGGCCAAGGGCACGAAGGACAACTTCGACAACGTCGTGTCGACCGCGCCGTTCTACTGGAAGTACCACGCCGCGAAGTATCCCGGCGCGAAGAAGTTCGTCGACGCATTCCAGAAGCGCTACGGCTTCCCGCCGTCCAACGGCGCCGAAACCGCGTACGCGGACATCTACATCTATAAGATGGCGGTGGAAAAAGCGGGCTCGATCGATCCAGCGAAGGTGATCGCCGTCCTCGAAAGCACGAAGTTCCAGTTCACCAAGGAACAGGAATGGTACCGCAAAGAGGACCATCAGGGCGTCAACTCGTGCCTGGTGCTCGAAGGCATCCCGGAGAGCCAGCGCGGACCCGGCGGGTTCGAGTACGCCAAGGTCCTCGAGGTGCACGAGGGCGACAAGGTCGTCGCTCCGATCGGCAGCCTGGCCTGCAAGATGGAACCGGCGTAAGCCGAACTCCCGTCGAATCCGACACGGGCCGGCGCCCTTCGGGCGCGCTGGCCCGTTTCCTTATCCGCCTTCGAGGAGTTACGTGGAAGCGTTCTTCCAAGCATTGCTCGGTGGACTGGTCCTCGGCCTGATCTACATCGCGATCGCGGTGGGGCTGACGATCATCTTTGGTACTCTGCGGCTCGTCAATTTCGCGCACGGCGCGTTCTACGCGATCGGTGCGTACGTCGGGTTGGTGATCGCGCAGCACATCGGCATCGGCTGGGCGTTCATCGCGGCGCCGGTCGCCGTCGCCCTGTTCGCGATCCTGCTGGACCGGCTGGTGCTGCGCTCGTTCTACGACAAGGAACCCACCTCGCAGCTGCTCGTGACGTTCGGCATCGCGCTCGTCGTCGAGGAGTCGCTGCGGCTGATCTTCGGCGCCACGACGCAGCAGTACGCGATGCCCGCCGCGCTGCAAGGCTCGGTGACGCTCGGGCCGATCACGTATCCCGCGTACCGGCTCCTCTTCGCCGGCGGCGTAATCCTCATGCTGGTGCTCGTGTGGCTCTTCATCGAGAAGACGAACTACGGGCTGATCGTGCGCGCCGGCATCCGCGACCGCGTGATGGTGCAGTTGCTGGGGGGTAACATCCGCCTGGCGTCGAGCATCGTGTTCGCGCTCGGCGCGGCGATCGCAGGCCTGGTCGGCGCCGCCGCGACGCCCATCTACGGAATCGATCCGGCGACCGGCTTCGCGTTTCTCGTGCCGTCGTTCGTCGTGGTCGTGGTCGGCGGGCTCGGCAGCTTCTGGGGCGCGGTGCTGGGCGGGCTGCTGATCGGCGAGCTGCAGAGCTTGACGAACCTCGCCTATGCGCCCGCGTCCAGCGTCATCATCTATCTGTGCATGGCGCTCGTGCTGTTGTTCCGGCCACAGGGACTGCTCGGCGAGAGCGAGGTCATCCGCCAGTCATGACGTCCACCTCGACCGAGGCGCCGGGCGTCAGCAAGGGCGGCAGCCTGCTGGCGAGCGACGTGCGGTTCGCCGTCCTCACCGCCGTCGGAATCGCCCTGTTCCCGTTCTTGCTGCACCCGTTCGGCGGGTACTCGACGCTCGCGACGCAGATCGCGATCGTCAGCATCGCGTCGATCGGGTTCAACCTGCTGCTCGGCTATGCCGGAACGCTGTCCTACGGGCACGCGATGTTCTACGGCGGGGGCGGCTACATCGCCGCGATCCTGATGCTGCGCGCGATGCCGCAGCATCCGAACCTCTGGCTCGCGGTCATCGGCGCCACGCTCGCCACGGCGGTGCTCGCGATCTTGATCGGTGCACTGACCGTGCGGCTGTACGGCATCTACTTCGCATTGCTCACGCTGGCGTTCGCGCAGATGGTGTACTTCATCGTCGAGCAGGCGAAGGACTGGACCAACGGCGACGACGGCCTGCAGTCGCTGCCCAACGCGCTGCTGCCGCTGGGTGCGTGGAACCTCGACCTGACGACGCCGCTGCCGTCGCTCGCGCTGGGCCCGTTCGGAAATCTCAACGAGCTGCGGCTGTGGTACGTCTTCGCGGGGATCTGCTTGCTGCTGGTGCTGCTGCTCGCCCGCACGCTCACGCGTTCGCAGTTCGGCGAGATCCTCGGTGCGATTCGCGAGAACGAGCAGCGCAGCACGCTGATCGGTTTCAACGCGCCGGCGTACCGGCTCGCGGCATTCGCGATCTCCGGCGCGCTGACGGGCCTTGCCGGCGCGCTTCGCGCGCTGTTCGACGGCAGCGTACCGATCGATTCGATCGGTATCGATCGCAGCGGCTCGTTCGTCATCTACACCGTCGTCGGCGGCGTGCAGACGCTGTTCGGCCCGGTCGCCGGCACGGCCGTCATCATGTTCCTCGAGAACGTGCTCTCGGCGAAAACGCCGGCTTGGCGGCTGATCGAAGGACTGATCTTCGTCGGCGTGATCGTCTTCTTGCCGCGCGGGCTGTCGACGGTGCTCAAGCAGCAGCGCGACAAGAACCCGCGCGCGATCTTCGTGCGCTCGCTGCGACCGTCGAACGAGGAGCCCGATCCGCTGCTGAAGCCGAGCGGCGAAGGCCGGCGCAGCGGGCCGATGAGCATCATCGAGACGTTCAAGCTCGGCAAGCTGTTCGGCCACTTCGCGGCCGTGCGCGACGTCGATTTTCGCGTCGACCCCGGTGAGCTTCGCGCGGTGATCGGCCCGAACGGCGCGGGCAAGACCACCTTCTTCAACCTGCTCTCGGGGACCATCGCGCCGACGTCGGGCACGATGAACTACAAAGGCCGCGACGTCAGCCGGCTCAGCGGCACCGCGCGCGTGCACCTCGGCATCGCGAAAGCGTTTCAAACCGCGAGCCTATATCCCGATCAGACCGTGCGCCAGAATTGCCGGCTCGCCGCGCTTGCGCGCGTGCAAGGTCCGTTTCGGCTGCAAGTGTTCCGCCGCTCGACGCGGTTGGACGAGGTCGATGCGATCGCCGAGCGCGCGATGGGACGGCTCGACCTGCTCGGCGTCGCCGACGTGCGCGCGGGCGACCTGTCGCATGGCGACAAGAAGCGGCTCGACATCGCGATCGCGCTCGCGACGCAGCCGCAGATATTGCTGCTCGACGAGCCGGTCGCCGGCATGTCGAAGGACGAGGCGCGCAAGACCGAATCGCTCATCCGCAAGCTCTCCACCGAGATGACCGTGCTGGTCATCGAGCACGACATGGAGATGGTCATGGGGATCTCGGACTCGATCACCGTGCTGCACCAAGGCACCATCCTGGCGACGGGAACCCCCGCTGAAATTCAAGCCAATCCGCGCGTGCAAGAAGCATATCTCGGCGGCCACTCCGAAGCGGAGCTCGCGCACGGATGAGCGCTCCCGCCACGACGCCGCCCGCGACCCAGACCCGCCTGCGCGTCGACGCGATCAACACGTACTACGGCGACAGCCACGTGCTGCGCGACGTCTCACTGCACATCGGCGCGGGCGAGACCGTGGCGCTGCTGGGCCGCAACGGCGTCGGCAAGACGACGACGCTCAAGAGCATCGTCGGCTGGCAGAAGCCGCGCAGCGGCAGCGTGACGCTCGACGACGAGGAGCTCGTCGGCTGCGACATGATGTCGATCGCGCGCAAGGGCATCTCGCTGGTGCCCGAAGAGCGGCGGATCTTCACGAACCTCACGGTGGCGGAGAATCTGAAGCTGGCGCAGGTGACGGCACGCAAGCCGGGCTGGACGCTCGAGCACGTCTACGAGAAGTTCCCGCGCCTGCGCGAGCGCCTCACGCACAAAGGCGACGAGATCAGCGGCGGCGAGAAGCAGATGCTCGCGATCGCGCGCGCCTTGCTGCAAGACGTGAAGGTGCTGCTCTTGGACGAGCCGACGGAAGGTCTAGCGCCGCTGATCGTGCGCGAGGTGGAGAACGTGATCCGCGAGATCAAGGCGGCCGGTATCACGACGCTGCTGGTGGAGCAGAATCTGTACTCAGCGCTAGCGGTGGCGGACCGGTGTTACATCATCGACCAGGGCGAGATCAAGTTCGAAGGCACGCCGGATCAGGTCCGCACGGATGAGGACCTGCGGCGCCGGTACCTTCACGTCTAGCGCTCACGACGAATCCGCCCGAAGGAGTGGCCTCATGGTTTCCGCGACACTGTCGACGCTGGACGCGGCGACCAAAGACTCGGTGGCACGCGCCCTCTGGATGACGGAGTTCGATCCCGCCGCCCTGCCGCCCGACGTCGCCGCGGCGTTGGCATCGGACAAGAACAGCGCCGATGCGTTCGGCGCGCGCATGCGCGACCGGCTGCAATACATGCTCGACACGAAGCCGTCGTTCGTCCCTGATTACACGACGCGGTACGGTGTGTTCGCCGGCGCGGCGGCATCGCTCGACGCTCGCGCCGCGTACGCGATGACGACGCTGCTCGGCCTCGACAGCTCGGTGGGATATCAATCGCTCCCCGACGGCGTCGACCTTCCGTTTCCGGCGTCGCATGCGGCGCAGCTCGAATATCAAGTCGGCTGGCACTTCCTGGTCGGCAGCGTGTGGGGCGAGGACGGGAACGAGTACGGCCTCGAGATGATGTGGTGGCAGTACGCCATGCTGCCCCCGCTGACGGCCTCGCGACTCGGCTTGTCGACCATCGAGAACCAGGTCACCGACCTGCACATCGCCGTGACACGCCGCGGCGGCAAGGCGTACCGCGGTGCGCCTTTCGTCGTCGCCGGCACGACAGGACTGATCGACTTCAAGACGGGTCCGATCGCGATGACGTGCGGGCGCAACAGCCTCGTATCGGAGTCGGCTGCGGACATCTTTCCGCTGCGCTTGCAGGCGCGCAACTGGGATCGCGGGCAATCGCCGGCCGTCGAGATCGGATACGACCTGCGCATCTCGTCGGATCGCCCGGTGCTGCTCCAATACGCGCACGGCTGCGCGCCGTGCTGCGGAAAGATCGGCACGCTGTACTATTCGGTCCCCCACCTCCAGGTCGCCGCCGGCAGCACGGTGCGCTACGAAGGACAGGACATACCGATCACGCGCGGCGTGATGTGGATGGATCACCAGTGGGGCACCGGTTTCATGCCGAGCGGTGCTCCGTTCGTCGAAGTCCTGCGCGCCGCGTCGGTCGTCGGAGAGCCGGGCGTCGGCGGTTGGGACTTCTCGGCGATCAACCTGTCCGACGGGTGGGCGATCACGTGGTCGGGTCTGCACTCCAAGGATGCGCTGCCGTATCTCAACCAGAGCGGGCCGACGCCGCCCGGCGTGAAGACGTCGTTCCTCGGCGGTACGGTGATGGACTCGCAAGGAAATCAAAGCACCTTCAAGGGCGAGCTGCGCGTGACCGAGTGGGTGAAGGCGGAGCACTCGAGCGACCCCGACTATCCCGCGTCGGGTGTGTGGTATCCGAACCGCTGGGAGTTCACGCTGGACAACGAGGCGCTGCCGCCCGAACACCGCAGCCTCGCCATGGTCCCGATCGTTCCGGCCCAAACGGGCCCGTTCGGGGCCGGCCAGGAGTACATGGAAGGCGCCACGATCCTGCTGGACGCGCAAGGCGCTGAGGTTGGACGCGGTTTCGGCGAAGCCACGGGATATTATCGCGAAAACGATACGACGTTACGGCTAGCGGGGCTGCCGGTGACGCCGGAGATGCGCAAGCTGGTCGAGCGACAGGAGCCGACCGTCGGCGAGAAGATCGTCGCCGAGGGCTACGTCCTGCTCAACGCCGCGCACCTCGGCGAGTTGCTCACGAACTGCAAGAACAACGGGCTCGGCTTCAGCGGCGGCTGAGACCGTTCAATCCACGCCCGAGGGTAGCCCGGTCCGGCGCCATTGCTTGGCGCCAGACCTCGTGCCTCAATTTTCCTCCGCAATGAGCCGCAGAGGCGAGGTCGGCAAGTATAGCCAATTCTCATCGCATGAGGGTGTTTTTTTCATGCCGACGTCCCAGACACGATAACTGAGAATTATCATGCGCACGAGGCTACCAAACGCGCTATCGCTATCGCGCGTTTTGCTGGGCGTCGTCATCGTGGCGCTCGCGCAGCAGCTTAATGCCGTAACGTACTTCACGACTCTCGCCGCCACCGTCGTCGCGTTCATTACCGATGTTCTAGACGGTCATCTGGCGCGGCGCTGGCACGTCGCGACCGAGACCGGCTACATACTGGACGGTCTCGGAGATCGTGCGTTCCACGTTGCTCTACTGCTGGTTTTTCTGACGCGCTACGGTTTTCACCCGATTTTCGTCTGGCTGCTCGTATTTCGCGACGTTGCGCTGTATGCGCTGCGCATTTTACGAGCCAACTGGTACGCGCATGCTCGAGGGGGACGGTGGCTCACGCTACTCTACGGCTGGTCGTTGCGCTCGTGGATTGCCATGTTCCTGATTCGTGACGGCGTGCGCATCACAACCGGAGCCGACCTCCTGAGCTCGATCGCGTTCGACATCGTGCAATCGCTGCTGCTGGCCTCGGCGATCGTATGGTCGTATTTGGGCCTGTTCCGAAGCTTAGTCGCCGTCATCGAGCATGACCACGCCACGCTGGAAGCTGCGCCAGCCTCTATGGATGCGCCTTCGATAGAAAACCCAGCACCGTAGGAGCCGCCTGGATCACGCTGACCGCGATCAGAACACCGCGGGCGTATGGGAACGTGCGGACGCCCATGAGATGGTTTCGGTACGCAAGGAGGTCACTCGGAAACGCGTCCTTCCCGGTCGGTGCCGATATGAGCGCATTCATCTGGGCTGTGACGGCTTCGATCACCTGGCGTTTTTTCTTTGCGACGGCACGGTGTATGAAGTAAACCGCTAAAAAGCTTTGGACAATCGCGACGGCGGTACACCCAATGAGTGCAGCGATCATCGCGAAGTATGTTTGGTGATGCGTCACATAATTCCCGTAGATAATGGCATATGAGTTTGCATAGATGCACAAGATAATTAGATTGATGTTGCCGAACCGAGACGTCCCCCCACAATTGTCCGGGTGGAAGAAATTCACCGAGACGATATCGTTTTCGTAAATGAACCGCAGGATGCTCACCATTGAGAACGTTGTGTAGAGGCAGAAAAATGCGGCGGGGGCCCATACGGCCGCCGCGACGAACAGATCGTACGCTTTCGCGGTGTAGTACCCGTACCGATGCCCGTACGCGTCAAAGACGTCGTGCCCGTACGTCGGGACCGGTGAGATCGTGTTCACGACGTTGAGTACCCAGCAGCAAAAGCCGACGAACACGCACAAGACCAAGACCCACACCATGTTCTCAGCGAGGGAGAGGCGGCGAAGTTCCAGCGCGATGAGGCGGTCCAGCCGCAGCTGCAGCGTCGGCGTCAGGCCCACGCAGTAGTCCTGCGTCCTCTGAATCGTAGAAGCGTACGTCGCAACGAGATAAACCGTCAGCAGCACAATGCATGGTGTGGTGACGAAGATCGCCCAATACCCGAAGTGCTGCGCGAGTCCGGCGCCGGGTGTTGGCATGACGATTGTGCCGTCGATCCGGCACGCCACAGCGATAACCACCGGGAACAGCACGCTTAGCGCGATCAGCGCAACCTGCGTTCGGCGCGGATACAGCGGTCTGGGTGCCGGGAACTTCAGGCGAACGCGTCCCCGAGGCATAATTCTCAGTTATCATCGGTGGCTTTGCGCCTCCGTGGTGACGAAATTGCCGAGAATATCAGCGCGGGCGATAGCGGCTCGTAGAGCTCGATCGCTGACGTGGGTGTAGATTTGGGTCGTTAGGATGCTTCGATGGCCGAGCAGGCGTTGGACGAAACGGATATCGGTTCCGGATTCAAGGAGCATTGTTGCCGCGGTGTGACGTAGCATGTGCGGCGTCACGTGGCGACTAATACCGGCCGTTCGAGCGAGCTCCGCAATCATGCTTCGGATCTGTGCCGCGGAAATCGGGCTGCCACGGTCCTCGGAGAGGAGCAGCCGGCGGTCGGGGGGCGCCGCGGTTCCGTGACGGCTCGCTAAATAGCTACGCAACTCCTCGCGCAAAGCGCGGTCGGTGACGAACACTGTGCGCTCGCGGCTGCCCTTGCCGAGAATGCGTAGATGACCGGCCGCGGAATCGATGTCGCCGATCCGCAGCATCGCGAGCTCCCCGACACGCATTCCCGTGGAGAGCAGCAATCCGGTCGCAAGGGCACAGTTCGCGCCGAGCGCTGCCCGGTGCCGCATCAGACGCCGCAAATCGCGTCTTTCCAAGCATCTCGGCAGACGCGCGGGGAGCCGGATGCGCAGCTCCGTCTTGGCAAATGGTGAGACACCCAACACGTCGCGCCGAACGAGCCACGCAAACATCGCGCGGAGGCACGCGAGGCGTCGCTTCACAGTCGCGAGGCCAAGACCGCGCTCCGCCGAGAGGCTGTTGCGGTACGATAGAATGTCACCGGGGCCGATTACAGTCACATCCCGTTTTCGTCCGAAGTGGCGGCGGCACTCCGCAAGGTCCTGACGGTAGGCGCTCAGGGTGTTCGGGGCGAGGTGTTTCTCTTCGAGGCAATAGCGAAGAAACGCTTCGACTGCGGCGGCAACATGCATAGCAATGTTCTCCCAGCCGTGCGACCGCGCTGCACGATTACAGCGCCGGCGACACGTTGAGAGGACGTTGCCTTAAATCGACGCGTTCATGCAGGCGTGAACCGCCTACTGCAACCGAACTACTCCTCGAGCGTCGTGACGTCGCCGAGTTCCTGGCCCGTCTCCTGTGCCTTCAACAGCCGTCGCATGATCTTGCCCGAGCGCGTCTTCGGGAGCTTTGCCGTGAAGCGGATCGCCGACGGGGTCGCGATCGGGCCCAGCTCACGGCGGACGTGGGCGACCAATCGGGCCGCGAGCTCGTCCGACTCCTCAAAGCCGCTTCGCAGCACGACGTATGCCACGATCGCCTCGCCTTTGATCTCGTCCGGGACGCCGACCACGCCGGCTTCGCCGCATGCTTTGTGCGACACCAGCGCGCTCTCCACGTCCGCCGTCGCGATGCGGTGGCCCGCCACGCTGAGCACATCGTCCGCCCGGCCGCGCACGGTGATGTAGCCATCTTCGTCGATCGTCGCGACGTCGCCGGCGACGTAGACGCCCCAGCGGAAATACTGCGCGAAGCGGTCCGGATCGTTCCACACCGTTGCGAACATGTACGGCAACGGCGTCTCCACCACGAGCAAGCCGCCCTGATTCGCGGGAAGCACCCCGCCGTTGGCGTCACGCACCGAGAACGCTACCGGCCCCAGAGCCTTACCGCTACGATCCGGATGAACCGCCGAAGTCGGAAAAACGCCCAGCGTCGGCGCTGCCAATTCCGTCTGCCACCACTGATTGCAGACCGCGACGTCACCACCACGCCCGATGATCTCGTACAGGAACCGCCAAGCCTCAGGATTCAACGGCTCGCCCGCACAATACACGGCTTGCAGCGCCGAAAAGTCGTGCTGTGCCGCGAGATCCCTGCCGAGCCGGAGCAGCATGCGCGCGAGCGTCGGCGCGGTGTAGAACTTCGTCACGCGCAGCCGTGCCAGCAACGCGTACACTGCATCCGGCGTCGGAAAATCCGGCGCACCCTCGCGGAGCACGCAGCAATACCGATTTGCCAGCGCGCCGTACACCATCATCGTGTGACCCACGATCCAGCCGATGTCGCTCGTGCACCAGTACACGTCGTCGGGCGTGATGCCCGTCGTCTCTGCCAGCATCGCCGCCGAGCCGACCAGATACCCGCCGTGCGTCATCACGACGCCCTTCGGCTTGCCCGTCGTCCCACTCGTGTACAAAATAAACAGCGGATGCTCGGAGCTGACGATCTCGGGCTCGCACTCAGCGGGCTGGTGATCGCAATACGCCTCGAAGCTCACCTCGCGCGGATCCGCCGGCGGCGCGCTCGCCTCACGGCGGTGCACGACGATGCGGCGCACCAAATCCAGCCCGCGCACCGCGTCGTCGACGATCCCCTTCAAATCCACCGCACGACCCTTGCGGTACGTCACATCGCTGATGATCAGCACCTGCGCACCCGCGTCGGAGATACGATCGCGCAGCGCCGTCGCACCGAGCCCGGCATACACCACGGAATGAATCGCGCCGATGCGCGCGCACGCCAGCATCGCAACGATCCCTTCGATCGTCAGCGGCATGTAGATGCAGACACGATCGCCCACACGCACGCCGTCGAGCCGCAGCGCGTTCGCGAGCTGACTCACTCGCGCGAGCAGCTCCACGTACGAGATCGTGCGCTCGTTCCCGTTCTCGCACACGTAGTGATACGCCGGCGCGTCGCCATGCCGCGCTACGTGGCGGTCGAGGCACGACACCGTCGCGTTCAGCCGCCCGTCCGGGAACCAGTGCGGGTCGTCCAGCGCGCCGCTGAACACTGTCTTCGGCTCGGTCTCCCAGGCGATGCCGCGCGCGCGCTCGCGCCAAAACGCCATCGGGTCACGCAGCGCGTCCGCGACGAACGCGTCCTGATCCGCGATCGGGAACCACGACGACGCGCTCGGCGGCGGCGGGATCACCTCGCCGGTCGACAGCAAGCCTTCGATGTGCGAGGTCGTGTCCACGGAAGCCGTCCCTTTGCGAATCAAACCTTGATGTAGTCGTGCTGGTCGATGACCGGCCCGCTCGGACCGTTCGTCACGTGATACGTCGCGTAGTACGAACCGCGTGAGGAGGTCAGGCCGACTTCGACCGTCGCGCCGTTCGCATCGCTGCTCGTCGTGCGGACCGACGTGATGCGCGTGCCGCGGTCGATGAACGCTTCTTCGGAAAGCCCGCCGTCGCCGGGTGATTTTCCCAGCTCGGCGTACGCGGCGTTCTCGTTGCCCGCGATCAAGTCGCTCAGGTACCGGCGCACCGTGTTCTGCGCGATTCCGGCAAACGTCAGCGGCGTCGCGCGCGCGATCGGTACCGCGGTCGGCGCCAGCGTCGGACGCGGTGTCGCCGGATGCGGCGTCCCGGGACGCGGCGTCGCGGGACGCGGCGTCGCAGGACGCGGCGTCGTCACCACTGGCGTCGGCGTCGCCGGCGGCTTCGTCTCCACGGCGCGCGGTTTCTCCGACGCGCGCGGCGTCGGCTTCGCGGTCGCCGCCGGCGTGAGTGTCGGCTGCGGCGACGCCGTCGGCCGCGGCGACGCGGTCGCCCGCGGCGTCACCGTCGCGGTCGCCGTCGGCTGCGGTGTCGGCGTCGCCGTCGCCGTCGGCGTCGCCGTCGCGCGCGGCGTCGCCGTCGGGTGCGGCACGACCGTCGCGACCGCGACCGAACCGCGCGTCGGCCGCGCGACCGGCGTCACCACCGGCGCGCCGTGACTGGCCGTAGTGGTGGTCGTCGTCGTACTCGCGCCGCGGTGTTGCATCGCCGACAGAAACGCGCCGATCCCGAGTCCCGCCACCACGACGCCGACGCCGAGCGCGACCGTCGGCAGCAGGCTCGAAGACTCGGACGAGCGCCGCGACGGCGGCGGCGTGGAGCGACGACGGCGAGGCGGATCGGACATCGCCGAGGACGTTCCGCGCGTACCGGGAGCCCCCCCGCCCTTGGGGGAAAGAGCGTCGTCGGTATGCTCCGGGTCGCAGTCCCGATCGACGTCTCCGCGGTCTCTCGCACCGCATCGACCGCCTTTGCGCTCGCCACGCCGCTGCGCGTCGGCGACTTGCTGACCGCTGCGGTGATCGAAGCGCTCGGCCCGCGCGCACCGCAAGACAAGCGCGAGCGCGTAATCGGTTCGACGCTCGCCGGGTTGCTGTCGGGAACCTACGTGGTCGAGATCGACGGCCGCGTGTACGCCGATCCGGACGACGTCGCCGTTTGCTCGGGCACCGCGACGCTGCGCTTCTTCCTCCGCGCACTGCGCGCGGCGTGAACGGCGCCCGCGAGGACGAGCGCCTCCCGCCGTCGATCGGGGGCGTGATCGACCTCGGCCTCGCGACGTGGGCGCAGCGCGCGCCGCTCTACCTCGCGCTGAGCATCGCCGTATTCGCGGTGTGCGGCGCGCTCGAAGCGCTCTGGCCCGCGCGAACGGACTCGGCCCGCGTGCTCAAAGAGTTCGTCGTCATCTACGCCGAGCTGTTCGGGCTCGCGTTCAGCGTCGCGGCCGTTGCGCTCGGCGTCGCGACGCGCGTGGCCGGCGAGCACGTTTCGGCGCGGTTGCAGCTTGCGGGCGCGCTCGAACGCTGGCCTGCCGTGCTCGGCGCGATGATCGTCGTCCAGCTCGTCGTCGAGCTGACGCTGCCGTTTTCCGCGCTCGGCCCGCTGCCCGACCCGCCGGTGCTCGCGCTGCTCGTCGCGCCGGTCATCTGGCTGTTGTGGGGCATCATCAACCTCGCCGGCCCGCTCGCCGCGCTGAGCGGCGAACGCCCGCTCATCGCCCTGCTCACCAGCTTCGCGCGCGCGATCGGGCTGTCGCTGCGGCGCGGAAACTTCGTGCGCGTGTGCGTCCTGGGCTTCGTGACGATCGTACCGACGCTGATCGCGAGCGTCCTGTTCGACGTGCTCGCCAAGCGCGCCGTACCGCACGTCGCATTCTGGGCGAATGTTCCGATCGACGTCCTCACCGTCGGCCCGCTCGCCGCGGTCCAGACGGCGTTCGCGCTCGACTTCGCGCGCCGCGCCGCCGCCGAACAACCGCCGCACTAACCGGCGGCGCAAAGGATCAGCGCTGGGCGTACGCCTGGCCGCGCCGGGTCATGATCAGCTCGGCATACAGCGCGTTCGGCCACGCGAAGTCTTCGCGCGTGTACGATTCGGGCCACTGGGCGTTGAACGACTCGTGCAAGCGGTGGTCGCCGACGTCCGAGACCGCGATCCAGCCGAAGATTTGATCGACTTCCTTCTCGTCCGTCGCGGTCAGTGCCTGAACGCACAGCGCCAGCGGCCACACGTAGCCGTGCGGCGTGTGCGGGCTGCCGATCCCTTCGGCGTACTTGCCGCGGAAAAAATACGGGTTGCGGTCGGACAGCGCGAAGCGCCGCGTCGCGAGGTACAGCGAGTTGGTCTTGGGCAGGTAGCCGAAGTATGGGATCGACAGCAGCGACGGGATGTTCGCGTCGTCCATCACGTTGGTGTGGCCGCGGCCGTCGACCTCGTAGGCGTAGATGCGGCCGAACGGCTGGAGCTCGAGCGTACCGTACTGCTCGATGCCGCGCTGGATCTCCACGGACATGCCCCAGGCGTTGCGCGCCATGCGGTCGTCGTGCCACACGTCGCGCGCGATGGTGGTGAGGTCCTTCATCACCACCGACGCGAACATGTTGACCGGGATGTTGTAGTGGTAGCGCACCGGGTCGTCGGAGGGGCGGAAACCGGTCCACACCATCCCGGTGTACTTCACCGCGCTGCCGCGGCCGTTGTTCGCGAGCTGCGGATGCCGGTAGTGCGAGCGCTGCGCGTGGTGCTGCTCGTTGCGCATCGTCGCGAGGACGCGCTCGAACGCGCGCCGGACCTCCGGCGTGAAGATGCTGCGGTCGCCGGTCTGCTTGTAGTAGTCGTACGCGAACCAAATCGGGTAGAGCAGCGAGTCGACCTCGAACTTGTGCTCGACGACGTGATAGCGCAACGAGAACGCGTTGGCGTACGGGTCGATCAGGATGTACTTGGCTTGGCGTGCGACGACCCCGCGCAGGGTGCGCTGCACGTCGCCGTCGTGCTGCGACAGCCCGATGTACGGTCGCACCGTAGCGCTCGCGTCGCGCAGCCACTCGGCATCGATGTCGCCGGTCGACACATAGGTCGTACCGTCGCGCTGGGCGAGCGCGTGCCGCTGGATCGTTTCGTCGTACGCGGTGAGGTAGATACGGTCGAGCTTGGCGTTGAGGGTCGGGCTGAGCGTCAGACCGTCCGCCGCGCGTGCCGGAACAGCGGTGCCGATAACCGACAACGCGAGTACCAATGCGAGGAACCGGCCGACGATGCGATTCAGCAACTCATCATCCGTATCGGCACGTTTCCGTAGTACCATAAACCGGGAACGTAATCACCCCCGCCCCCGTCCGCCCCCGAGGCCCTCGATGATCATCCGCCGCGCCGTGGTCGCTGCCACGTTCGCGCTCCTCACCGCAGTCGCGGCGTCCGCCGCGGCCGCCCGCGCGGATCAGGCCTATGCGGTGGAGGGACGCGACGTTTTCCGGCTCGGCAACGGCGACGCGCAGAGCAGCAAGACGATCTATCACGGCGTGCAGCGCCTCACCGTGACGCACGCGAACGGCGCGACGACATATGTGGCGCGCGTCGAGTACGACAAGGACGGCGACGGAGGGAGGCAACACCAGCGCGCTTCGTTCACGTCCACCCTCCTCCCCTCGGGGCAGCAAAAAGACGGCCCCGCGTCGGATCCGGATTACCTCACCGTGCTCAACCAGCCGTTCGCGGTGCAGCTCGACGCGCCGACGATGCGCGACCTGAGCCACGTGAAGCGGCCGGTACCCTTCGATTTTCCGTCGCCGATGACGGCCGCGAAGCTGCACGGCACGCTGCGCCGTCTGCCCGACGCGATGGTCGGCGGCGCCCGCGCGATGGGGATCGCGTTCGAGGCGAAGGGGCCGCTTCACGGGGCGCTACCCGACCGGCCCGCGATGGCGCTCGCCGGTACCATCACGATGAAGGGGACCGCATACTACGACTACGCCACGGCGATGCTCGTGGCGCTCGACGCCACGCTGGCAATCGACGGCAACCTCGACGACAACGCGCACCGCGCGCCGGTCTCGATCGTCTACGCGCGATCGATCCGTTCCGCCGCTCGCGAGGAGTCGGCGCGTGTGACCCCGGTGCCCCGCCGGACCTAGGGCTCGCCCGAGGGCGAACTGTCCAAAGAAGGGAACAGCCGCAACCGGCGCTCGTCCGGGTCCGGTTGAGGACCCTGATGAGTGCGCTCGCAGCACCGATCTTCGGAGATCACTACCGCGTGACCGCACCGGCGACGGTTTCCTCTCCCATCCCGGGGCCGGAAACCTTCGAGACGATCGTCGACGACTTCCAGCGCCGGCTCTACGGGTTCGCGTTGCGCATGACCGGCAACCGCGAGGATGCGGAAGAGATCGTGCAGGACGCCTTCGTGCGCGCCTACCGGGCCCTCGCCAAGATGGACCCGCAGCAGCGCGCCGAGCTGCGCCTGCAGCCGTGGCTCTACACGATCACGCTGAACGTCACGCGCAACCGCCTGCGCTCGAAGCGGCCGACCAACGTAGCGCTCGACGCGCTCGCCGATCCGGACGCGCTCCTCAACGAAACGCAAGAAGGCCCGGACCAGCCGGAGCAGATCGTCGACCGCGCGGCCGATATGGTACTCGTGGAGCAGGCGTTGCTGCAGCTTCCGATGCACCTGCGCGCCGCCGCGACGCTGCGGTTCATCGAGGGCCGAAGCCACCCCGAGATCGCCGAGATCCTGAACCAGCCGATCGGTACCGTGAAGTCGCACGTCCACCGCGCCGTGCGTATCCTTCGCCGCATCCTCGGGCCCCAAGTCGGACGGATCATTCCGAGTGACCGTCCCGCCACCGAGGAAGAGGAGTGATCCCCATGCGCTGCAGCCTCGTCGAACGACTCTGGGACGAGATGCGCGAGGGCGTCGAGCCTCAGCGCGAACACGTGCTGGCCCACCTCCACGCCTGTCCCGAGTGCCAGGAGATCTACCGCGAGAACGAGGGGATCGCGTACTGCCTCACGTGCCTGCCGCCGGTCGAGCCGCCGCAGAGCCTCGTGCCGAAGATCCTCGAGCACATCAAGCTCACGGTGAAGATCGTCGCGCCCGACTCGATCACCACCGTGGAGTCCCCGATCGGCCGGCTCTACGTGGCGTTCCGCGCCAGCGGGATCACTGCCGTCGCGCTCGACCGCGGCGAAGGCGAGGAGGCGGTGCTCACCAAGCTGCAGCGCCGGCTAGGCCGCGGCCTCATCGCATCGCAAACGCCGCAGTGGGTGAGCGACACCGTCGCGAGCTTCTTCCGCACCCACCAGCCCGACCTCGGCAAGGTCGACATCAGCGAGCTCACCCCGTTCGACCAATCCGCGCTGCGCGCCGCCGCCACGATCCCGCCCGGCGAGGTGCGTTCGTACTCGTGGATCGCCGAGTCGATCGGCCAGCCGGCCGCCGCTCGCGCCGTCGGCCGCGCGATGGCCCGCAATCCGGTCGCGCTGCTCTACCCGTGCCACCGCGTCGTCGACGCAACCGGCGCGCTCCACCAATACGCGTACGGCGTCGAGGTAAAAGCCCGCCTGCTCGCGCTCGAAGGATACCGGTCAAAAGGCGCTCCGCCCCAGGCTCCGCGCCCCCCGCGCTAAGCGCGGGGCCCCCGATCCGACCTCGCAAGAACAATCCGGGACGAGCACGATTACGCTGCGCTCGGTCCATCACCGAAGGTGCAGGAAAACGCGAGAAGCGTTCGCGAAAGGCGGGCTCACGATACGTCCGCGGCCCCTTCAGATCAGATATCAATGAAGGTTAACAGGCGGACAAGAGGAGGTGGTCATCGTTTCTACAGACGGTCCCAAACAATGTCTCACGATGATCGGAGGGCTCCGGACCTAGTCCGGCCTCCGCGAACGAACCAACCTTGTCCGCCGCCCCATCGGGGGCGGCTTTTTTTATCCGCGTGCGGCATCGCGCACGGCAACAGGTTCCTTGCCTTTCTCGCAGAAAACCTCGGGTTCGTGTCCCAGCGGCCAATTGCTTGAACGATAACAACGAGCGCGATCCGCGCCTGTTCGCGATCCCCGATACGCACGGGCACGCGAAGGGCGAGCATAAACCCTATGCGGAGGAACGCCCGCTCCCGCTGACCGCACGGATGTTGTTCCTGTGGTTCTTTCATGCATGCCGGCGCGGCTACCCGCGCTTTCTCATGGTCGCGGACCATATGAACTACCTCACGTTCGAGGATCCGGCGGCGGTGAATCTCGTGCGCCGGGCGCTCAAGCTCGCGCAGGCCGGTGACCTCTACGGCGCGGCGGAGACCGCAACGGTCGACGTCGGGCACGCCGCGGTCGTGAGCGAAGGGCTGCGGCGCGGGATGCGTTACTCGATCGGCGCCGAGGTCGACAACGACCCGCGCTCGCGTCCCGACGCGCAGAACATCGTCGACGCGATGCGCCCCGACGCGATCATTCGCTCCGTCCACTTCATCCCGATCACGCACCCGGTGCTCGGCGAGAACTGGCCGTGGCCGTTCGACAACCCGGAGTTCAAAGATCTGTTCGAAACCGTCGGCACCGAGCAGACGTGGGAGACGTACGTCGCGGTGCTGGTCGACGCGATCGAACGGCTGCCGGGCCACATCGTCGGCCACTTCTTCGTCCCCGCCGTGTTCGGTCACTGGCCCGACGACGCGAAGCTCGAGCAGTACGAGGACCGCGTCCTCGACGCCGCCGGCGCGCGCGGCATGGCCGTCGAGTTCAACACGCGCTTCCTCTACCGCGACCATACCGACGAGGAGCGGCAGCGCTACATCGACGCCAACAAGCGGTTCTTGCGCAAGGCGAAGGACCGCGGCGTCATGATCTCCATCGGGTCCGACGCGCACTCGCCCAAGGACCAGGGCGGCGCCTTCACGACCGTGCTCGAGGTGCTGGACGAGCTCGACATCAACGAGATCGTGTTCCCGCTCGCCGGCACGCTGCGGCGCGTCGCGCTGCGGGTCGTGCGCGAGCCCGAGCCCGAGCCGCCGCCGGCGCCCGAACCGGTGCCGGAGCCCCAGCGCGCCCACGAGCGCACGGCCGGCCCCGGCGCCGCCGCGAGCGACGCGTCAGCGACCGAGCCGGCGAAGCCGGTCCGCAAAGCACGTCCGAGCGCGAAGGCGACCCGCTCGCCGGAGACGTCGCCGGAACGGCCGCGCGAGCGCCCCGAGACGCCGGCGGCGACCGAACCGCCGCCGGAGCCGGTCCAGGAACCAACACCCAACCCGGCCGGCGAGCCGGCGGCCGCGGAAGATCCCGCTCGCCCGGCCTCGGCCGGCGAGGCTGCACCGTCCGCCGGCGAATCGCTCGAGGCTGCCACGGCGCCCGAATCGCCCGACAGCAGTCCGACCCGCCCGGCCCGCGCGCGCAAGAGCCGGGCGAAGCCGAAGCCGGCCGATGCGGCGGCGCCCGACGCCGAGCCGGCGCCGAGCCCAGAGCCCGCACCACCACCCGCCGAGCCGGAGCCGGCCCCTGCCGTCCCGGTCGCAGCCACCGCTCCGGCCAAACCGGCGGCGGCGAAGCCCGCGAGCAAGCCGCCCGCCCCCAAACCGGCACCGAAGCCGGTTGCGGCGAAGCCGCCTGCCGCGGCGAAGCCTCCGGCAAAGCCAGCCGCTTCGAAAGCGCCGCCCGTGAAGGTTGCGAGCAGCGCCCGAACGGCCAAGCCGGCGGCGGCGAGCGCGAAGAGCGCCCCCGCCCGGGCGTCGTCCTCGAAGTCCTCGCCGGTGAAAGCCGGCGCGAAGAAAGCCGCGCCCGCCAAGCCGGCCGCGAAGAAAGCGGCTCCGGCGCGCGGCACGGCCAAGAAAGCGGCGCCGGCGAAGAAGACGGCGACCGCGAAGAAAGCGCCGCCGAAGAAGGCGACGCCGGCGCGCGCGGCCGCGAAGAAGGCCGCGCCGAAGAAGGCGACCGCGAAGAAAGCGCCCGCGCGCAAAGCGCCGGCTCGCAAAGCGGCCGCCAAAAAGACCACGAAAAAGACGGCGACGAAGCGCCGCTAGGAGGGGATGTCCGTTGCGTACACTCGTGATCGGCGCGCTCGCATGCGCGCTGTCCGTGAGCGCGTGCTCGAAGGTCGGCGAAATAACCACCGCAAGCGGAACGTCGCACGCGTCGGGGACCGTCCCCGGTGAGCTGCGCGTCGCCAGCCAGCGCTCTCCCAACACGCTCAACCCGCTCCTCTCGGGGTTCACGACCGAAGGCTTCGTCAACCGGCTGTCGTTCGACACGCTGGTGAGCGTCGACGGCTCCGGCAAGAACACCGTGCCGATCCTCGCGACCGAAGTCCCCACCGAAGCGAACGGCGGGATCAGCAAAGACGGCCTGACGATCACGTATCACCTGCACTCGGGCGTCAAGTGGCACGACGGCGTTCCGTTCAGCAGCAAGGACGTCAAGTTCTCGTGGCAAGCGATGATGAACCCGGCGAACAACGTCAACGAGCGGGTCGGTTACGATGAGGTGAAGTCCGTCGACACGCCGGACGCCAACACGGTCGTCTTCCACCTCAAGCGGAAGTTCGCGCCGTTCGTCGACACGGTGTTCGCGGAAAGCGACAGCCCGGTGTGCGTGGTCCCCGAGCACATCCTCGGGAAGTTTCACGACCTCAACCGGATACCGTTCAACCAGTCGCCGATCGGAACGGGGCCGTTCAAGGTGGCGCGTTGGGTGCGCGGCGACCACATCGAGTTCGTCGCCAACGACGACTACTTCCGGGGCAAGCCGAAGCTGCGCCGCATCATCGTGCGCGAGATCCCCGACGAGAACACGTCGATCAACGCGTTGCGCGCGCACGACGTCGACTGGATCTTCGAAGCGTCGCCGCAAGTGTACAAGACGCTCAAAGCCAACCCGATCCCGGACATCAACCTGTTCCTCAACAACCAGCCGCAGACGCTACAGATGCTGGTGAACACGTCGCGTCCCCCGCTCGACGACATCCGCATCCGACGCGCCATCGCGTACGCGGTCGACAAACAGGCGCTGGTCGAGAAGAACACCGGCGGCAGCGCGGTGGTGGCGTGGGCGGATCAGCCGCCGTTCCAGTGGTCGTACACCGACGACGTCATGAAATATCCCGCGGACGCCGCGAAGGCGCGCGCGCTCCTTACCGAAGCGGGCTATACCCCGGGGCCGGACGGCGTGATGCGCAAGAACGGGAAGCCGCTTTCGTTCACGCTCAGCTACAACGTGGAGAACGCCACCCGGCGGCTGGTCGCCGTGCAGGTCCAGGCGATGCTCAAAGCCGCGGGGATCGACACGCAGATCAAGACCTATCCGGCCAACGTGCTGTTCGCCACCTACGGCCAAGGCGGGATCCTCACCACCGGCAAGTACGATCTCAACATCTCCGGCTGGATCGCGGGGCAGGATCCGGACGATCACTCCGAGTTCGCAAGCGACCAGATCCCCAAGCCTTCGCATCCCGACGGCGTGAATTACACGCGGTATCAGAACAAAGAGATGGACGCCGCGCAAAACGCCGCCCTGGCGAGCTACGACCAGGCGAAGCGCAAGCCGTCGTACGTCAAGATCCAGCAGCTGCTGGCACGCGATCTGCCGATCGTGTACATCTGGTATCCCCGGCAGGCGCAACCGATCAGCGCCGACTTCAAGCACTTCGCGCCCAACCCGGTCAACGAGTCGTGGAACGCGCAGGAATGGGAGATCTAGTGGGAGCCGCACGGTAATGTTCGACGAGCCCTCGTCCAGCCCGATCGCGCGCATCCCCGAGCTGCGCTGGCTGCGCAGCGTCATCATGGAGAAAGCGCTGACGCGCGGCGACTACCTGCTCTCGGGCGGCGCGCGCAGCGACTACTACATCGACAAGTTCAAGCTGTTCGCCGACCCGCACGTGCTGCGCCGCATCGCGCGCATGTTCGCGCCGATCGTCTCCGAGATCAACCCCGACGTCATCGGCGGCACCGAGCTCGGCGGCGTGATCATCGCGACCGCCGTGTCGCAGATGACCAATCTGCCGATGATCGTGGTGCGCAAACAGCCCAAGCAGTACGGCGCGTTCGCCGAGGAATACGTCGAAGGACCGTTCATGCGCGGCCAGCACATCCTGCTGCTCGAGGACGTCGTCACCAGCGGGCGCGAGCTTCTCCTCGCGCAGCGGCGGCTCGAAGAGCTGCACCTCAAAGTCACGCCGCACGCGGTGGTCTCGCGCGGGCTGGCGCCGGTCAGCTCGCTGATCCAGTTCTCGCTGCCGCGCGGCGAAGGCGGCCCGCGCCAGAACTAGCGGCTGAGGTCGACGGTGTGGTGGTCGTCGGCGACGAGGATCTCGCCGCCGAAGACCGCGCGCGCGGCCTCGTCGAGATCGCGTGAGGTGGACTCGGCGCCGTAGTGCGAAAGCACCAACCGGCGGACGCCGGCGTCGCGCGCCATCGCCGCGGCGTCCGCGGCGGTCGAGTGACCGCGCAGGCCTTGCTCGACGGCGCCGTGCAGCAGCGTCGCCTCGCACACGAACACGTCCGAGTCGCGCGCGAGCGCGACGACGCGCTCGTCGGGGGCGGTGTCGGCGGAGTACGTGACGCTGGCGCCGTCGCGCTGCCAGCGCATCGCGAAGGCCGGGATGTAGTGGGCGGTGTGCGCGAAGCGCAGCGTCGCGCCTTCGATCGTGAGCGGACGCGACGGGTCGTATTCGTGCAGCGCGTAGACGTCGTCCAGAAACGCGCCCGGCTCCCTGGGGAACGCGGCGGCAAACGCGCGCAGCATCGCGAGCCCGCCGGGCGGCAGGTACACCGGGAGCTTTGCGGCGCGGCGGCGCGGACCGTATTTGAGCGCATAGCGCAGCGGGACGAGGTCGATGAAATGGTCCGCGTGCATGTGGCTGATCACCACGGCGCCGAGCCGGTCGTAGTCGGCGTGGCGGCGGAGGTTCGCGAACGCGCCCGTGCCCAAATCCATGACGATCGGCGTCTCGCCGTCGTCGACGAGGTACGAGCTGCACGCGCGATCCGGTCGCGGGATCGATGAGCTCGATCCGGCGATCGTCAGCCGTGCCGTAGCGGTTAGAGCGATCGTACTGCCTCGAGGACGGCGGCGGCGTGGCCTTCGACGGAGACCCGCGGCCACGCTTTCGCGATGATTCCGTTCGTATCAACGACGAACGTCGAGCGCTGGATTCCGATGCTCTTCTTCCCGTACATGTTCTTCTCGACGATCACGCCGAAGGCGTCGCAGACGGCGGACGCGGTGTCCGCCAAAAGCGGAAAGTTGAGCGCGTATTTCTGGGCGAACTTCTTCTGCGCGGCGACTGTGTCGCGGCTCACACCGACGATGTCGGCCCCGGCCGCGTCCAAATCGCCCTTGAGGTCGCGAAACGCCTGCGATTCGGCGGTGCAGCCCGGCGTGTCGGCTTTCGGATAGAAGTACACGACCAGCTTGCGGCCTTTGAAATCGCGCAGCTTCACGGTGCGATCGTCCTGGTCTTGCGCGCCGACGTCCGGCACCTGCGCACCCGCTTCGAGCACTGAGCCTCCTTCGATCCGGTCAGGTCGTCCCCGCCGCAACCGCTTCCCCGTTCTGCGAGAGGACGGGTTTGAACTGCGCGGGCGGCACGAGGAACAGAACCCGGTCGAAAGGCTCCGTCTCCTCGAACGTGTCGACGTGGCGGAACGCGCCGTTCCGCCATACGCCGAGCGCGATGCAGTCCTGCGGCGGGGGTGGTTGCGGCTCCCCCGCCGGCAGCCGTTCGGCGACGCTGTAGGCACCGCCGCCCAGCGAGATGCGCCCGCGCGTCTCCGGGAACCGCGAGATCATCGCGAACACCGGCGCCGCCAGTTCCGCGGTCGAGTACGTGTCGATCTTCTTGAAATGCTGTTTGATAGAATCCGCGAACGCCTTGTCCTGCACGCGCATGATCACCCGGACGTCTTTGTTGCGCGCGCGCACGCCGAGCGCGACCTCCAGGTTCGCGGTGTCGCTGTCGGTGACCGCGATGACGGCCTGCGCGTGCGCGACGTTGCACAGGTCGAGCGTGGTGTCGCGCGTCGCGTCGCCGGTGACGAGCTCGATCCCGCGCCGGCTCGACATCTCTTCGAGCATGGGGTCCGACGTGAGCTCGACGACGACGACGTGGCGGTTGAGCGCGCGCAGGAGCTCGACCACGCGCGTCCCGACGTTGCCGCAGCCGATCACCAGCACGTGACCGCGCGTGCGAATTTGCCGCAGGCCTTGGAGCGCGGTGAACTGCGCGCGCGTGAGCGCGCTCGTCGCGAAGGCGATGAAGATGCCGATCGCCGCGACGCCTGCGAACATCAGCAGGCCGGCGGCGATCATCGCGACGCCGTTGGGCGACGCGAGCCGCGTGCCGCCGGGCGCGAGCGGGGTCACGTCGCCGTAGCCCGTGCTGGTGAACGTCGTCGCGACGAAGTAGAACGCCGTGACCGGGTCGAGCTGGAGCGCGTACGCGAAGTACACGACAGCCGCGATGAAGATCGCCGCCGCCGCGGTCGCGACGCGGACCACGATCGGATGCCTGGTCCAGAGCCGTCGCAGCCGCTCCGTGACGGTGGTCCGCGCGCGATCTTCGTCGGCCCGCTCGGCGGGCTCCGCCGGTTCGTCGTCGTCGCGTGTCTCGAGCCGCTCGATGCGCGCGAACACCGTCACGACGTCCTCGGGCGCGAACGCGTGCTCCGGCGGCACGGCAGTCGAGCCGTTGAGCGCGACGATGCGCGCGCACGCGCGGTGCTGCGCCTGCGCGGCCATCAGCCCGGCGATTCGCAGCTGCGCGGCGGTGCGGGTAGCGAACGCGGTCAGTACGCCGCCGGGATCGGGGAACTGCAGCGCGCCGTCGCAGTGCGGGTCCATGGAAGCCGCCGTGAACGCCGCCGCGGAATGCGACGCGAGCGAGAGGACGGAGCAGTTCTGCAGGTTCTTCTCGAGCTTGACCCCCAGCGTGCGGCTGAACTGGCGCATCACGATGGCGATCTTCGGGTTGAGGTCGCGCGCTTTCAGGGCGACTTGCAAGTTCAGGCGGTCGTCGTCGGTGAGCACCATGATGGACACGGCCTCGACCGCGCCTGCATCCCGCAGCGTCCGGTCATCGTTCGGCGCGCCGGCGACGTACCGGCAGCGCTCGCCGAGCACGGCGAGCCTCGTCGCGAGGCCTTCGTCCTGCATCCAGACCACCGCCGCGCGGTGTCCATGCGTTGCGAGCAGCTCCTCGCACACGCGGACCGCGAGCCCGTCGCCGCCCACGACCAGAACCAGAGGGACCGCACTCATGTCATCGTCTTCGGAACAGACCGCGCACCCGCTCGCCCAGCGTCTCATCGCCCGCGTCCGCGAGCACCCGCTCGACGGACCGGTGCTCGAGGTAGGCACGGGTTCGGGACGCAACACGCGGGCCCTCGTCGATGCCGGCATCCCCGTGCTGAGCGTGCCGGACGACACGCCGTACACGCAGCTCCCCGGCAGCCGCGAGAGCTTCGGCGCCGCGCTGTCGACGCACGCGTATTTGCACGGCACGAGCGCGAAGCTGCGCGCCGGGATCGCCGAGCTGCGGCGCATCTTGCGGCCGAACGCGCCGGCCTTCATCACGCTCGGCTCGTTCAAGGACGCGCGCTACGGCCTGGGCATCCCGTTCGACGAGCGCAGCTTCGCGCCGGGCGAAGGCGCCGAGCTCGGGATCCCGCACGCCTACTTCGACCGCGACGGCGTGATCGAGCTGCTGCTCGGGTTCACGCTCGAATCCATGGAGGAGGTCGACGTCGACGACATCGCCGGCCGCTGGGCGCATGCCGACGATGACGAGATCACCGGCCGCGTGCACTGGTTCGTCGTCGCCCGGCGCGCGGATCCTCCGCACCCCCGTCAGTAGCGCGGGACGTCCGAGTCGATCGCGCGCGACCAGGCGTCGATGCCGCCCGTGAGGTTGACGGCGTCGTAGCCGTTCGCGGCGAGGAACTCCGCGACGCGCTCGCTGCGGCTGCCGTGATGGCACATGCACACGATCTGCGTGTCGCGCGGCAGCTCGCCGATGCGCGCGGGGATCTGGCCCATCGGGATCGCCGTCGCCCAGTCGATCGACGCGGTCGCGAGCTCCTCGGGCTCGCGCACGTCCAGCAGGACGAACGTTTCGTCCGCGGCGTGGCGGCGTTCGAGCTCGTCGACCGATATCTCGGCGATCACCCGCGCTCGCCGTGCTCGGTGGCGATGAGATCTTGCATCGGGCTCGACGCGTTGGCGTAGAGCCGCTTCTCCATCCGCCCGGCGAGGAACGCGTCGCGGCCCGCTTCGACCGCGAGCCGCATCGCGCGCGCCATGCGAACGGGGTCGCGCGCCGCGGCGATCCCCGTGTTCATCAGCAGCGCGTCGACGCCGAGCTCCATCGCGAGCGCGGCGTCCGACGCCGTGCCGACACCCGCGTCGACGATGACCGGCACGTTCGCGCGCTCCTTGATGATGCGGATCGAATACGGGTTGCACACGCCCAAGCCGCTGCCGATCGGCGCCGCGAGCGGCATCACCGCGGCGCAGCCTACCTCTTCGAGCCGCTTGCACGCGACGGGGTCGTCGACGATGTACGGCAGCACGGTGAAGCCCGCGCGCGCGAGCTCTTCGCACGCGAGGATCGTCTCGCGCGTGTCGGGATACAGCGTTTGCGGATCACCGATCACCTCGACCTTGATGAGGTCGGTGCCCAGCGCTTCGCGCGCGAGCTTCGCGGTGAGCACGGCGTCCTTCGCGGTGTAGCAGCCGGCGGTGTTCGGCAGCAGCGTCATCCGCGTGCGGTCGATGTAGTCGACCAGCGTCTTGCCGCTCTTGTCGTCGAGGTGCATGCGGCGAATCGCGACGGTCACGACTTCCGCACCGCTCGCGAGATGCGCTTGCTGCATGATCTCCAACGACGGGTACTTGCCGGTGCCGACGAACAAGCGCGAAGTGAACTCGTACTTGCCGATGCGTAGCGTGCCGGTTTGCGTTTGCATGCGTCAGCCTCCCGCGACCGCGACGATGATCTCGAGCCGGTCGCCGCCGCGCAGGACCGTCGCGGCGTGGCGGGTGCGCGGGACGACGTCGTCGTTGAGCGCGACGGCGGTACCGTCGCGGCGCACGCCGAGCGTTTCGAGGAGCGACTCGAGCGTCGCTCCGTGCGGCATCTCGCGCTCCTCGCCGTTGACCGTGATCGTCACGCCGTTCCGTTCGCGGCGGCGGCCGCGGCCTCCGTTCCGGCGCGCGCCGGGGCGAACGGCGCGAGCGCGCTCGCGTCGCCGTCCATGACGAGGTCCGCGATCAGACGCGCCGTGACCGGCGCGAGCAGGATGCCGTTGCGGAAGTGGCCGCTCGCGACGACGTAGCCGCCGAGCGAAGTCGCGCCGAGATACGGCCGGCCGTCGTGCGAGCCCGGCCGCAATCCGGCCCAGGTCTCGACCACCGCGAAGCTCGCGAGCGCGGGCGCGACGGCGAGCGCCGCGTCGAGCAGGTCGTGCATGCCCGCGGCCGTGACCCGTGCGTCGAACCCGCGCGCCTCGACGGTGGCGCCGACGAGCAGCCGGCCGTCGCCGCGCGGCACGAGATAGCGGTGGCCGAGCCACACGAGCGCATGGACCGCGTCGCGCGGGACCGCGAGCGCGAGCATCTCGCCCGCCACCGGCCGCACCGGCACGCGCGCATGATCGGGGACACCGTGAAGCTCGCCGGCCCACGCGCCCGCGGCGTTGATCACGGTCGCGGCGGTCGCAAACCCGTACGAGGTGCGCACGCCGCGCACGCGCCGCGCGTCGCATTCCAGCGCGAGATCCTCGCCGCGCTCGAAGCGCACGCCGAGCGACTCGCACGCGGCGAGCAGCGCGCGCCCGAGCCGGCGGTTGTCCACCTGCGCCTCGTTCGCGACGAAGAGCGCGCCGGCAAGGTCCTTCGCGAGCATCGGCTCGCGCGCGAGCACGTCTTCGCGGTCGAGCATCGACACGTCACCGCCGTTCGCGCGAAACGTCTCGGCGTGCGCCGCGAGCTCCGCGAGCTGCGCGCGATCCAGCGCGACTTGCAGCGTACCGTCACGGCGAAAGCGCGCGTCGACGCCGGTCCGTTCGCGCAGCTCCGCGACGTACTCCGGATACAGCGCGAGCGAATCGCGGCACAGCGCCAGCATCGCCGCATCCGGCGTAGCCTCGCTGTACGGCGCCAACATCCCAGCCCCAGCCCACGACGCAGCCCGCGCGGGCTCATCACGGTCGTACACGGTCACCGCGGCGCCGCGCTGCGCCAGCTCGTACGCGATCCCTAAACCGATCAGCCCCGCGCCGACGACGATGACGTCAGCCATGTCCGTACACCGGCTACATGCCGGTGTACACCGGGCCTTCGCCGCCTTGGGGCGGGACCCAGGTGATGATCTGGTACGGGTCCATGATGTCGCACGTCTTGCAGTGGACGCAGTTCGCGAAGTTGATCTGCAGGCGGCCTTCCGCGGGCGCGCTGCCGGTCTTGGTGAAGTGCGGTTCGTAGACGGCGGCCGGGCAGAAGTACTGGCACGGGTTGCCGTACTCGACGGTACACTTCTCCGCGCAGATGTTCGTGTCGGACACGTGCAGGTGCGCCGGCTGGTCCTCGTCGTGGATCGAGCCGCTCTTGAAGACGTCGGTCACCTTGTCGAACGTCAGCTTGCCGTCGGGGACCACGCGTTTGGTCACCTGCGTCGGCGTCAGCTCGGAGAGCTTCTTCATGCGGGCGTAGCCGTGCTCGCCGGCGAGCTTGTCCTTGATGCCGAAGCCGCGGCCGCCGCTCATTATGCTGAGCTGCGCGTTCATCAGGCCGCCCCACATCCCGCTGCTGAAGCCCTGGTGGAAGTTGCGCGCGGCGTGCAGCTCGGTGCGCGCCCACGAGCCGGCGAACTTCGTCTCGTACGCGCTCAGCTTTTCCGACGACGTGTCTTCCGCTTGCACCGCGTCGAAGATCGCTTCCGCGGCCATCATCCCCGACTTCATCGCGAGGTGGATCCCCTTGAGGCGAAGGCCGTTGAGGAAACCGGCGCTGTCGCCGACGATGCACAAGCCGTCGGCGTAGAAGCGCGGCATCGCGTGCAATCCGCCTTCGGGGATCGCCTTCGCGCCGTAGCGGATCATCTCGCCGCCTTCGAGCAGCGGGCGGATCGCGGGGTGCAGCTTGTAGCGCTGGAAATTGTCGTGCGGATCGGTCGTCGGGTCCGCGTAGTCGAGGCCGGTGACGAGCCCGATGTCGATGACGTCGTCGCTCATCGCGTAGATCCAGCCGCCGCCGAACGTGTTCCACAGCGGCGCGCCGAGCGTGTGGATCACGCTGCCGGCCGCGAGCCGGCCCGGTACTTTCCACAGCTCTTTGATGCCGACGGCGTAGACTTGCGGGTCGCGGTCCTTGTCGAGCTCCAAGCGCGCGATCGCGGTCTTGGTGAGCGTGCCGCGCGGGCCTTCGCCGAGCACGACGACCTTCGCCGTCAGATCGGGCCCGGGCTCGTAGTTCGACTTGTGCGTGCCTTTGCTCGACACGCCCTTGTCGCCGACGCGCACGCCGATCACGCGGTCGCCGTCCCACAACAGCTCTTGTCCGGGAAACGCCGGAAACACGTCGACGCCGGCTTCCTCCGCTTTCGCGGCGAGCCACTTTGTGAGGTTCGACAGCGACGCGACGTACTTGCCGTGATTGTTGAGCACCGGCGGCACGAACGGCGCTTTGATTTTTCCGCTGTTGGTGAGAAACCACATCGCGTCGCTGCTGACGGGCGTGTCGAGACCGCCGGTGATGTCTTCGCCGGGGAACAGTTCGGCGAGCGCTTTCGGATCGACGACGGCACCGGAGAAACCGTGATTGCCGATCTCGCCGCCTTTCTCGATCACCATCACGGCGATCTCCGTGCCCGCGGCCGCGGCGAGCTGGCGCAGGCGAATCGCGCCGGCGAGCGACGCGGGGCCGGCCCCGACGAACAGGACGTCGACTTCGAGGGAATCGCGCTGTGGCATGACCCGCTCGCGTTCGCGAGCGCGCGGGGCGGCTCCCCGCGATATTGGTCGTACCTAGAGCGCCGCGAGCGCGGTCGTCACCGCGACGCGATGCGCCGCGACGCGCTCGTCCCACGGCCGCGGTCGCGGCGTCTCGAACGTGAGCGCGGCCGGCGTGCCGCGGTACATCAGCGCGAGACTGCTCGGCAGGCCCTCGAACGCGGCGATCTCGGCTTCGTAGTCGACCAGCACCGAGCCCCGCTCCACGCGGTACATCGCCGCGAGGTCGAACCCAGGCGGCGCGCCGAGGTCGAACCCGCTCTCGATCGTCTGCACCGGCAAGCCCGCGTCGTCGAGCGCCTGCACGATCCGCGGCGAGAACTCCGGCGCGAAGCCTGGCCGCAGCGGCTCGTAGAGGTAACAGCCCTCGGCCTCGAAATCTTCGTGCAGGTCCATCGCGAACGCGAACCGGCGGTCGCGGTTGGCGGTGAACACCGCGCGCGCCTCGGGCGTGGTGCCGCCGCGCGAAAAGCTGCGGTTGACGTCGCGACCCTCGGCGTTGCCGCGCGTCCCCGCCGCGTAGCCGCTCGGGTTCAAGCACGGCCAGATGCGGTAGGCGAAACGACCGTCGAGCAGGCCGTCGCGGACGAGCGCCAGCAGCGCCCACGGCGCGGCGGGCTCGTCGCCGTGCACGCCCGCCGACAGCGCGACGGTGGGGGCGGTCGTTTCGCCGACCTCGGCGACGAGGAGCGTGCGCGGCGCGCCGACGCACGCGATCTCGCGGACCCGCACGCCGCGCCCGCGCAGCTCTCGCCAAGCTGCCGCAAGCTCGGCGTACGGCGGCGGTTCGGCCACGCTAGGCCAGCGGCTTCCCGCTAATCGAGGCATCCAACAGCTCGATGGGGTGCGCGGCGCGCAGCGCCACGCCGCGCTCCCGCATGATCGACTGCATCTGCAGCGTGCAGCCCGGGTTCGCGCTCGCGACGAGGTCGGGCGCGACGCGCTGCACGTTGTCCACCTTGCGCACGCCGATCTCGTGCGCGGATTCCGGCTCGAACAGGTTGTACGTGCCTGCGCTGCCGCAGCACTGGTCGCCGTCGGGGATCTCGAGCAGCTCGAGCCCCGGGATCGTGCGCAGCAGGTCGCGCGGCTGCGCCCGGACACGTTGCGCGTGCGCGAGGTGACACGCATCGTGATACGCGACGCGTAGCGGAAGCGGTTTGCGCGGTGCGCGCGGCTCGAGCGTCGCGAGGTACTCGTTGATGTCGCGCACCTTCGCGGCGAAGGCTTGCGCGCGGTCGCGCCAGGCGTCGTCCTCGAGCAGGATGTCGCCGTACTCTTTGAGCGTCGAGCCGCAGCCCGCGGCGTTGATCAGGATCGCGTCGACCTGCTCCTTCTCGAAGCTCGCGATGAGCGCGCGCGCGAACGCTTTCGCCTCGTCGGGCCGGCCGCTGTGCAGCGACAGCGCGCCGCAGCAGCCTTGCCCGTGCGGTATGACGACCTCGCAGCCTTCGGCGCTGAGCACGCGGATCGTCGCAACGTTGACGCGCGGAAAGAGCGCGCGCTGCACGCAGCCCGCGACCAGCGCGACGCGCGCACGGCGCTCGCCCTTCGCGAACGTGAGATACGGCAGCGATGCGAACGTGTCGCGCAGCCTGATCGGCGGCGCCATCGTCGCGAGCTGCCGCAATCGTGCCGGCAGCAACTTGCCGAGCCGTCCGGCCGCAGCGCGCGACAAGCCCAGCTTCGCCCCGAGCCACAGCCCCGGGATCATGGCACGCAGCCGCTTCGGATACGGAAACAGCGCGAACACGAGCTCGCGGAACGCGCGGTCGCCGACGGGGCGCGTGATCGCGTCTTCGACCTTCGCGCGCGTCGCTTCGATCAGCAGGTCGTAGCGCACACCCGACGGGCACGCGGTGACGCACGCCATGCAGCCCAGACATGCGTCGATGTGCCCGGCGACGAGATCGTCGAGCGGGATGATCCCGTCGTCGACGCCCTTCATCAAGTCGATGCGCCCGCGCGGCGAGTCCATCTCTTCGCCCCATGAGTTGTACGTCGGACACGCCGGCAAACAGAACCCGCAGTGCACGCAATCCGCAATCAAGTCGCGGTATTCGCGCTTCGACGCGTCCGGGTCGTGCGCGAGCGGGTCGGTGACGGGGACAGACACTCAGAGGCCTCCGATGAAACGGCCTGGGTTGCACAGGCCGTGCGGGTCGAAGTTGTGCTTCATCGCGCGCATCAGCGCGAACGACGCCGGCTGCGGTCCCCATGCGTCGACGGTCCCGCGCGCCGCGTCGGGCATCGCCGCGATCACGACGTGACCCGCGCCGCGCGTTTCGGCGGCGACGCGCTCGCGAAGGCCCGTGACCGGTGCGGGCCCGTCGGCATATGCGTGCAGCGCGACGCCGAGCAGCGGGTACGCGACCGGCACCGCCACCCGCGGCGCTTCGACGGACGCGGCGAGCATCGCGACGCCGGCCGACGGCGGCGCGACGATATGCAGACGCCACGCGCCGTCGCGGCGCACGGCGCGCTCACGCTGCTCGTACGACTCGCGCTCCAGCTCGCTCAGCTCGCGGGCGCGCGCCGACGCCGCCGGCGCGATCTCGCCGAGCAGCGTCGTCATCTGCGCGTCCACGCCGCGCTGCGTTCCAGCGATGCTCACCACGAGCGTATCGTCGTTGTACAGTGCAACCGATTCCGGTTCGAGCTGCCGTGCGAGGAGTGCGCGTGTTACTGCGGCGACGTCGTCCGCGTACTCGAACGTCAGCGCCGCCGCGCGCGTGGTCTGTGCGATCGGGTACAGCCGGAACGTCACCGTCGCGATCGCGCCCAGCGTGCCCAGCGAGCCGACCATCAGCTTGGGCAGGTCGAAGCCCGCGACGTTCTTTACCACCTTGCCGCCGCCGCGTGCCCGCACGCCGTCCGGTCGCACGATGCCGACGCCGACGATGAGGTCCTTCGCCGTGCCGTAGCGTTGGCGGCGCCGGCCGTACGCATTGGTCGCAACGAGGCCGCCCACGGTGGAGCGCGCGCGGTCGGCGACGTCGAGCGGCAGCATCTGGCCATGCTGCTCGAGCACGCGGTCCAGCTCGGCCAGCGTGATCCCCGCCTCGACGGTGATCGTCTGATCTTCGGGCGTGTAGTCGACGACCGCGTCGAGCGCGGTCATGCGCACCACGGTGTCGAGCGCGCGCGGCGCGTTGCCCAGCGCGAGGTGCGTGCCGCCGCCGACGAACGCGAACGTCTTGCGCGCATCGTGCAGCTCGCGCACGATCTGCGCGAGCTCGTCTATGCTGCGCGGCGTCACCACGTCGCGCGGCACCACGCCCGCGATGGCGATCGTCGTCATCCGCGGCCCGCTTCGCCGCTCGTCTCGGTCGCGTGCGCGACGTACGCGCCGGGCTTGTCGCCGCACAGGCGCGGCGTCGGAAACACCTTGTCCGGATTGAACCGCTGCTCCGGATCGAACGCTGTGCGGACCGCCTGCATCGTGGCGAGATCGTCGGGGCTGAACTGCTCGCCGAGATAGCACAGCTTGTCGTGCCCCACGCCGTGCTCGCCCGTCACCGAGCCGCCGTAGCGCAGGCAGATCCGCAGGATCTCGCCGGCGACCTGTTCGGCCTTGTGCTCCTGGCCTTCGATGCGCGCGTCGTAGAGCACGAGCGGATGCAAGTTGCCGTCGCCGGCGTGGAAGACGTTGGCGACGCGCAGCCCTTCCTTCGCGGCGAGCGCGCTGATCTCGCGCAGCACCTTCGCGATCTCTTTGCGCGGGATGACACCGTCCTGAACGTGATAGTTGGGCGAGATGCGGCCCATCGCGGCGAACGCGGCCTTACGGCCTTTCCACGCCAGCAACCGTTCGGCTTCGTCTTTGGGCGCGCGCACGTCGATCGCGCCGGCCGCCGTGAGATGCTCGCGCGCGCGCGCCGCGGTGTCGTCGACTTCGGCGTCGACGCCGTCGACATCCATCAGCAGCAGCGCGCCGACGTCGAGCGGCCAGTCGACGCCGACCGCCGCGACGATCGCTTCGATCGCGAGCTTGTCGCACATCTCGATCGCGGCGGGCACGATGCCGGAGCCGATGATGCGCGACACCGCGTCGCCGGCTTCGTCGGTCGACGGGAACGTCGCGAAGAGCGTCTGCGTGCGCTCTGCGGCCCGCAGCACGCGCACCAGCGCCTCGGTGATGATGCCCGTCATCCCTTCGCTTCCGACGACGACGCCGACGAGGTCGTAACCCAGCGCGTCGGGCTCGCCGGCGTGCGAGCCCAGCACGACGATCTCGCCGTCCGGCAGCACGATGGTCAGCCCCAGCACGTGGTTCACCGTGAACCCGTACTTCAAGCAGTGCGCGCCGCCGGAGTTCTCGGCGACGTTGCCGCCGATCGTGCACACGCTCTGCGAGCTCGGATCCGGCGCGTAGAAATACCCGTCGGCTGAAAGCGCGCGCGTGATGTCGAGGTTGATCACGCCCGGCTGCACGCGCGCGACGCGGTTGGGCAGGTCGACCTCGAGAATCTTCTTCATCCGCGACAGGCCGATCACGATGCAGCCTTCGGACGGCAGCGCGCCGCCGGAGAGCCCCGTGCCGGCGCCGCGCGGCACGACCGGCATGCCGAGCTCGCGCGCGAGCTTCACGCACGCCGCCACTTCGGCGGTCGACGCGGGCAGCACGACGATCTCCGGCCGCACGCGGTAGCCGAGCAGCCCGTCGCATTCGTACGTGCGCAGCTCGACCGGCGCGACGAACGCGTTCTTCGCACCGACGATCGCGCCGAAGCGCGCGTGCAGCGCGTTGCCGGCAGCGGTTGCGGCCGGCGAGTTCGCCGTGGTGGTCACGAGGCCGTCAGTTCGGCTTCCGTCGCGGCGCCCCCCGGCGGCGCTTCACGCGCTCGTTTCGCCGGGAGCGCAGGCCAGCTCGTGCAAGCGCATCGCATCGCCGCCGAACCGGCGAAGGTACGCGGGCGGAAGCGCGGCGAGATCGCCCAGCGTGCGCACTCCGAGCAGCCTCAAGCGCAGCGCGACGTCGTCCTCTACGCGGAGCAATTCGAGCGGAGCGTCGGCGACGAACGCGGCTTCGCTTCCCGCCCGGCAAACCGCGTCGGCCGCGCGATACGTCGCGACGAACGCGACGAAGCGGTTCGCGCCCGCGCCGCACCGCACCGGGAGGCCGAGCGGCAACATCAGGTCCCGAGCCCGCGCGAACCACCGCTCGGGCCGGTCGCCGCGCGGAATCGTCACGAACGCCAGCCCCGGCCCGTCGTCGTCGACGGCCGCCGGCAGCCGCGCGAGCACGTCTAGCACCCGCCGCCACGCGCGCGCCGCCCGAGGCGCGTCGTCGAGCACGACCGCGCCCCGCGGGGCCAGCCGCGCCGCCGCGCGTAGCGGCATCCCCGGCCGCACTCCGGCGCGCGCGGCGCCGTCGCTGGCCTCGAGGACGCGGCGCCGGCCGCGCTCGATCAGGAACGCGGTTGCGTCAGGGGAGAGGGTGTGCCGCAGCGCGGCCGCGAGCCGAAAGCAGGGCAGCCGAACGCCGACGGTCACCATCCCGACCCCGGGCTCGGGTGATGCATGGGATCATCACCCTATCGAACATACGTTCGATGGTCAAGAGCGAGAACCGGCTATTCGGCGGTCCACGCGAAGAGCTCGCGGCGGTCCGCTTTTGGGAAGCGGGCCTTCGTCTTGATCGCGTCGAGATACCGCCGCTTGCCCGCCCGGTTGCCCTTGCCGATCAGCACCGCGCCGACGAACCGGTCCTCTAGGAAGTACAGCGCGCGGTACCAGCCCTTGTCGCGGTCGATCTCCATCTCGGTCTCGATGTCGTCGCGATATTCCGGCGAGAGGCCGAACTGCGTGATCGTCTGCCCGCTGAACACCAGCGACGAGTACTCGGGGACGGTGTCGAACTGCTTGCGGTCGGCACCCGTTCCGGACGCCGCCATGTTGTGGGCCGCGAGCTTGCCGTGCGCGCCCGCGCTGTTCCAGGTCCCCATCCGGTAGTGCTGCTCGGCGATCGGGTCGTAGAACTCCGCGCAGTCTCCGGCCGAGAAGATCCCGGGCACATCGGTTTCGAGGTGCTCGTCCGTGACGATGCCGGTCTTGGTGCGGATCGCTGTGCCGTCGCACAGCTCGGTGTTGATCGTCAGCCCGAGGCCGATGCCGACGAGATCGGTCGCGATAGTCTGACCGGTGGTCGTGACCACCTTGGCGACGGCGCCGTTGGAGCGCACGTACTCGCGCACTTCCTCGCCGAAGTGCAGGTGCACGCCGTCGGCGCGCGCCGCGTCGTGCAGCAGCTCGCCGGCCGCCTCGTCGAGCATGCGGCGCAGAAAGCGCGGGCCGCGGATGAGCCAGTGCGTCTCCACGCCGCGCGCGATGAACGCCTCGGCCAGCTCGTACGCGATGAACGAGCCCCCGACCGCGACGGCCACCTTGGCCGTCTCCAGCGCGTGCGAGATCGCCTTGGTATCGTCCATGTACTGGAAGTTGTAGACGTTCTGCGCGCCCGCGGCGCCTGGCGCGGTCGCCGGGTTCGGCCGCCCGCCCGTCGCCAGCAGCAGGGCGTCGTACGGTTCCTCGCGACCGGCCGCGACGACCGTCTTCTCCTCCACGTTGATCCGGTCGACCCGCGTCGACAGGCGCAGGTCGATCCGCAGCTTCTCGTGCCAGGCGACGTCGCGCATGATCACCTTCTGCTCGGTGACTTGCAGCCGGAGCATCGGCGGCAGCGCGATCCGGTTGTACAGACAGTACGGCTCGTCGGCGAAGAGCACGATCGAGCACGCCGGGTCGGCCTTGCGCAACTGCTCCGCGCAGGTCGTCCCGGCAAAACCATTTCCTACGATCACATACCGACGATCAGCCACGGAGCCTCAGATTAGAGCCCGCACGCCGTGAATCCCCGATTGGTCAATTTGCTCGCGAGCTTCATCCGCGGCAGCGGCGACTACGCGCTCGCGCGGCTCGAGTTCAGCATGCGGTTCGGCGAGCGGCCCGCACCGCCGCTGCTCGAGCGGCTCCCGGACGCGTCGGAGGCGACGCTGCGCGAGCGGTGGGACGCCATGGAGGCGCAGCTCGGGACGATCGTCGCGTACGTACGGCACGCGGAGTCGCGCTGGAGCGAGGACGAACGGGCCGATCCCGCCTTCCGCCGGCTGCGCCGGACCGTGCGGGAGCTCGACCAATTCGCACGCGCGCTGCGCTGGGTCCTCACCGTCCACGGCGGGGATGCCGCGTCGTAGGGGCCAACACGACCGCATGGATTTCTTCAACAAGGCGATCGAGCAGGCAAAGCAGCTTCAGCAGCTCGCGGCCGACGCACTGCAGAAAGGCGTCGAGCAGGCGCAGCCGCTCGTCAAAGACGCCGTCGCGAAGGCGCAGGACTTGCAGAAGACGCTCATCGAGCAGGCGCCCAACGTGACGGCCGCCGCGCAAGAGCAGTACAACGCCGCGCTGCAGCACGCGGGCACGTTCATCGCGACGGGCAAGACCGTGCTCGAAGCCGGCGCCTCGCAGGCGCAGCAGAGCCTGAGCGTCTTCGCCGACCAGGCGTCGAAGGCGGCCGACGCCGCCCGCAGCGCCGTTCACGCCGCCACCGCGCCGAAGGCGCCGGACGCGCCGGACAACGCTGCTAGCGCGCCGCCACCACCGCCGCCGCCGAGCCCGCCTCCGCAGTCGTAACCGGCACGGCCACGCCGTCGTCGTCGTCGACCTCGAGCCCGAACCAGCGCTCGAACTGCGCCGCCGACGCGGCGTAGATACCGAGCAAGACGATGCTCGAGCCGACGACGACGAGCGCGAGCCCCGGCGACCGGTCGACCAGCGCGTCGTACAGCCCGTGGAAGGTCGCCGGGATCATCACCGCGAGCACGAGCAGCCCCGCGCGCGCCGACGGGATGCGCGCCGCGAACCAGATCAGCCACGCGGCGATGCCCGTCCACACGGCGTGAAAGAACGGCAGCGACGTCAGCCGCAACACGCTCTCCAGATAGAACGGGGCGAACGCGCCCGTGCGCGACGCCGCCGCGGCGTACGGGCCGAGCTGATAGTGCACGCCCTCTTTGATTCCGAACCCCAGCCCCGAGATCAAACCGTAGAACAAGAACGCGCGCAGCGGCGGCAGCGGTCCGGCGAAGCGCCAGATCGCGAACAGCACCAGCGCTTTGGTCAGCTCCTCGGGGAACCCGATGAACGCGATCGCCGACGGGATCGCGATCCAGACGTTCTTCGCGACGACGAGCGGCGCGCGGATCAGCTCGACGTTGAGCGCCAGCGACACGAGCAGCAGCGTCATCGCGACGAACGTCGTGCCGAAGTACGCGCCCAGCCCCAATCGCCAGCGAATCCCCGTCGCGCGAAACGCCGACGCGAAGAACAGCGCCCACAGCGCCGAGAAGTACAGCCCCAGCACGCGAAACGCGTCGATCGGGTCGTGCACGCGCTCGAAGAACGAGACGAACCCCAGCGGCGCGATCCCCATCACCGCGGTCAGCGCGACGTTGCGCCAGCGCGCGGGCGCGATCGCGTCGAGATGGCGGAACGGTTCGAGCAGCACGGGGATGAGCGCGCGGATCTCGCGCGGCGCGCGCCGGTACAGCGCCGCGTTGCGCGGCCCGAGATACACGGTGTCCTGCCACGTCCCGCCGTGCGCGGCGAGCTCGACGCCGCACGTGCCGCAGTAGCGACCGGCCGGGGGCGTCCCGCACGACCAGCAGTCGCCCGAGCTCACGGCCGTCATTTCAACAGCCCCGCGTGCGCGAGGAACGCGAGCGTCGCGACGGCCCAGACCAGCGTCGCGAACAGCGTCGGGCCGAGCAGCACGCCGCCCGCGATCGCCCACGCGCGTTCGACGTCGCGAAAGTGCTGCGGATCGCGATAGCGCCGCCGCTGGAGCGCGATGCGGTTTCCGTTGAAGAACAAATACACCGCGATGCCCAGCGACACCGGCGGCAGCGGCAGCCAGAACAGCCAGTAGAGCGTGCCCAGCACGGGCGTGCCGTGCGCGAAGGTCCAGAAGCCGGGCGCGCCGCCGCCGCCCAGGCTGACGCCCCGCATGAGCTCGGCGACGACGCTCGACGTGTGAACGATCGGGAAGCTCGCGCCGCCGACGTCGGCGCCGCACGCGACGCAGAACGTCGTCGAGGCGGGCAAGCCGCAGTGCGCGCACGTGCGCGCGGTCGTGCTAGAAGCCGAGCCGGCCGTCATCGGCGCGAAGTTGCGCCCGGCTGCCGGACGCTCCTTTCGGGCTAGGGCGCGACCGCGAGCGCGGCGGGCTGCGGGACGGCGACGGCCAGCCGCACGAACACGGCGAGCTCGTCGAGGCCGCCGTCGAGATAGGCGCGGGCGCGCTCGGAGCCCGTCGCCGCGGCGTGGCGCGCGAGCAGCGCGCGCAAGCGTTCGCGCGCGTCGTCGTCGAGGTCGTGCGCGACCAGCGGCGTCGGCCCCAGCCGCGTCGCCTGCGCTTTGAGCACGAACAGCTCGCCGCCCGTCATCCCGCTCGCGAGGTTGCGTCCGGTCGCGCCCAGGATCGCCACCGTGCCTTTGGTCATGTACTCGCAGGCGTGGTCGCCGGCGCCTTCGACGACGATCGTCGCGCCGCTGTTGCGCACCGCAAGCCGTTCGCCCGCGGCGCCGCGCACGAACGCGTCGCCACCGCGCGCGCCGTAGAAGCATGCGTTACCGATCGCCGGCTCGTCCGCGGTGCCGGCACCGCGCACGATCAGCATGCCGCCGCTCATCCCCTTGCCGACACCGTCGTTCGCGTCGCCGTCGATCTCCAGCGCCAGCGGCGCGGCGAGGAACGCGCCGAAGCTCTGGCCCGCGCTGCCACTGTAGCAATACGTCGCGGGTGCGACGTACTCGCCGCGCGCTTTGCGCACGACGACGTCGTACGCCAGGCGCGCGCCCACGGCGCGGTCGGCGGGCGCGATGCGCTGCGTGCCGCCGGGGATCGCTTCGTCGTCGAGGTGCGCGTCGTCAACGCGCGCGAAGTCCAGCGGCGCGCGCGTCTCGGGCAGGCGCAGCACCTCGTCGAGGTCGATCCCGCGCGCGCGGTCGTAGCGCGGTCGCACGAGATCGCTGCGGCCGTGCACGTCTTCGAGCGAGCGCGCGCCCAGCGCGGCGAGTCGGCGGCGCACGTCGCGCGCGACGAAGCGCAGGAACGTCTCCGCGTCCTCCGCGCTGCCGGGGAACTTTCCGCGCAGCGCCGCGTCCTGCGTCGCGATGCCGACCGGGCACGTGTTCTGATGGCATTGCCGCGCGTAGATGCAGCCCAGCGCGACGAGCAGCGCGCTGCCGAAACCGAACATGTCGCCGCCGAGCATCGAGGCGAGCACGACGTCGCGCCCGCTCTTGAACCCGCCGTCGACGCGCAGCTTCACGCGCCCGCGCAGGCCGTTCGCGACCAGCGTGTGGTGCGTCTCGACGAGCCCGAGCTCCCAAGGCAGGCCCGCGTGCTTGATCGACCCGAGCGGCGACGCGCCCGTGCCGCCGTCATGGCCGGCGACGTGCACGACGTCGGCCCATGCTTTCGCGACGCCGCTCGCGACGTAGCCGATCCCCGACTGCGCGACGAGCTTCACGGCGATCTTCGCCTTCGGGTTCGCGCGGCGCAAGTCGTAGATGAGCTGCGCGAGGTCTTCGATGGAATAGATGTCGTGGTGCGGCGGCGGCGACACGAGCGATTGCCCCGGCGCCGCGCCGCGCAGCGCCGCGATCTCCGCGGTCACCTTGAAGCCGGGGATCTGCCCGCCTTCGCCCGGCTTCGCGCCCTGCGCGATCTTGATCTCCAGCTCGTCCGCGGTCGCGAGATAGTCTTCCGACACGCCGAAGCGCGCCGACGCGACTTGCTTGATCGCGTTGAGCGTGCGCGTCGGGTCCTCGCCGCCCTCGCCGCCGTTGCTGCGCGCGCCGGCGATCTTCGCGCCGAGCGCGACCGCTTCGTGCGCCTCCGGTCCGAGCGCGCCCAGCGACATCGCCGCGGTGACGAAGCGTTTGAGGATCGCTTCTTCGGGCTCGACGTCGTCGAGCGCGATCGGGTCGCCGAGCGCGACCGGCTCGACGAGATCGCGCAAGTTGATCGCGGGCCGCGCTTCGAGCGCGTCGGAGAGCGCGAAGAACGCTGCCTCGTCGCGCGCGACGATCGTCTTGCGCAGATTCTTGAGCAGCGGCGGATCGAACGCGTGGCGCACGCCGTCGCGGCGGTAGCGGAATAGCCCGCGCTGCGGCAGCTCGGTCGCGTCGCGCGCGAGCGCGTCCCACGCGCGCAGGTCCTCTTCGAGCTCGTCGAAGCCCAGCGACTGCACGTGCACCGCCATGCCGGGAAAGCACGTTTCCACGATCTCGCGCTTGAGCCCCAGCGCCTCGAACGTCTGCGCGCCGACGTACGAACGCAGCGTGCAGATGCCGAGCTTCGCGAGAATCTTCACCAGGCCGGCGCGCAGCGCGTCGAGGTATGGCGTCGCCGAGCCGGACTCCGCGGTCGCCGCGCGCGCGGCGAGCCACGGCGTCATGACGTTCGCGCCCGCCGCGATCAGCGCGGCGCACGCGTGCGCGTCACGCGCCGCGCCGTCGCACGCGGCGATCGACGCCTGCATGCGCAAGCCTTTGTCGGTGAGGCGCTGGTGGATCGCGCCGGCAGCGAGGATCGCCGGCACCGGCAGCGTCGCGTGCCGGTCGTCGAGCACGAGATAGCTCGCGCCCTCGCCCACCATGCGCTCCGCTTCGGCGGCGATCTCCGCGATGCGCGCGCGCAAGCCGATGCTTCCGCACTCCAGCGCGATGCGGTGCGTGATCAGCCGCGTGTCGTAGGCGAGCGCGTCGAACGCACCTTCTTCGAGCAGCGCCGACTCGATGGTGACGATGCTGCCCGGCGCGGGCACGTCGCCGTTGGTCGCGCCGCTGCCCACCCACGCGCGCATGTCGAACACGAACCCTTCGCGCAGCGCGTCGATCGGCGGGTTCGTCACCTGCGCGAAACGCTGGCGCAGGTACTCCGTCACCGGCATGCGCCGCTCGAGGAACGGCAGCGCGGCGTCGTCGCCCATCGACGACACGGCTTCGGTGCCGTCGGCAAGCGGGCCGACGACGCCAAGCAACTCGTCCTTGGTGTAGCCGAAGCGCACGAGATCGCGCCGCAGCGCCTCGGGCTGCGGCGGCAGCGACGTGATGTCGGCCGGCGGCTCGAACCGCCACGACTGCACGGTAGCGCGGAAGTCGGCGCCTTGGCGGCGGAACGCGCGGAATGCCTCGGGCCGGATGAGCTCGCCCGTTGCGAAGCGCACGGTGATGCGTTCGCCGGGGCCCAAGCGGCCGCGCTCGACGATTTGATCGGCGCCGAAGTCGATCACGCCGGTCTCCGAGGCGGCAAGCACTTTGCCCGACTCCGTGCGGCACCAGCGCAGCGGGCGGAAGCCGCTGCGGTCCAGCGCCGCGCCCACGCGGTCGCCTTCGGCGAACACGATGGCGGCGGGCCCGTCCCACGGCTCGACCGTCGGCACGTGCGCGTCGTAGTACGCGCGCAGGCGGTCGTCGTCGTCGTCCACCGCGGGCGACAGCATGAAATCGATCGCCTCGTCGACGCGATAGCCCGCGCCGATCATCGAATCGACGGCGACGTCGAACTCCAGCGAGTCGCTCGCGCCGCGCGGCGACACGATGCCGCGCGCGCGCATCCACGCACGGTTGCCGGTGATCGTGTCGATCTCGCCGTTGTGCGCGATCGTGCCGAACGGCTGCACGAGCCGCCAGCTCGGTGCGGTGTTCGTGCTGAAGCGCTGGTGGAACGTGGCGTAACGCGACATGCACGCCGGATCGCGCAAATCGGCGAAGTACGCACCGAGCTCGCTCGACGACAGCAGGCCTTTGTAGACCACCTTCGTGGTCGACGCGCTCACCAGCGTCGCGGCGTCGTTCTCCTCGCGCAACGTGCTGATCACGGTGCGGCGGACGGAGCGCATGCGCTCGCGCGCATTACCGGGCCCGACGTCGACGAGGAGCTGCTCGTAGGACGGCGCCGTCGCCGCGGCTTGCGCGCCCAGCACCGCGGGATCGACGGCCGGCACGCGCCAGCGCATCGGCTTGACGCCTTCGCTGCGGATCGCGTGCTCGATGCGCCCGCGCATCGCCGCGGCGAGCTCCTCGGCCCGCGGCAGGAAGACGCACACCGCCGCCAGGTGCTGGTCGGGGACGCGCACCTTTGCGACCGCGAGCTCGCGCTGGAACAGCGCGCGCGGGGTCTCGATCAGGATGCCGGCGCCGTCACCCGTGCGGCCGTCGGCCGCGCGCGCGCCGCGGTGCTCCATCGCGCCGACGGCCTCGAGCGCGAGGCGGACCACGTCGTGGGAGGCCCGTTGGGCCAAGTCGGCAAGGAATCCGACCCCGCACGCGTCGTGCTCTTCGTGGCGCATGCTCCACCATACGGCCATCAGGAGGCGCCTGTCATTGTGCAAACGGAGTACGCGCGCCCCTTCCGGCGCGACGTAGGTCAGTCGCGGTTAGCGGCGGCGCTTGCGCACGCTGTGCGCGAGGATCACCGTACGACGTATGTCGGAGCCGAGGCCGGACTCCACCGCAGGCATCGAAGCAAGCTCGCTCTTCGCGATCCGGCGCCACGCCAGGCTGCGCGTGTCGAGCCGCACATCGCGGCCTTCGCAGCGCGCGCGGCGCACGGCGGCGACGAATGCCGCCAGATCCGCCTCGCTGAACAGCTCGAGATCGCGGACGTCCACGATCACGGTCGCGTTCTCGAACCCCACCATGCCGCGCACGAGCGCGCTGAACGCCGTGACGAGGTCCGCGTCGAGCACGCCGATGAGCCGCAGGGCGACGGTGGCGGGAACGGGCTGCGTGCGGGGTGCGTACACGATCACTCCTCGGTGGAACGGGGTGGTTCTACCGAAAGTACGCTCGCTTCATGAGAACAGTTTGAGCCTGGGATGAGGCGCAGATGAAAGTTCGCTGAGAAAGCGAGCGCTCACCCTGTGAGCCCGAGCGCCACCATCATGCGGTACCCGACATCGAGCGCGCGCTCGTCGATGTCGAAGCGCGCGTTGTGGTGCGGGATCGCGCTCTCGGGCCCGCCGCGAGCGCCGACGATGAAGTACGCGCCGGGGCGCTCCTCCTGCATGAACGACATGTCCTCGGCCCACATCACGATGTCGTGCTCGACGACGTTTTCTTCGCCCAGCTCGCGGCGGCCCACGTCACGCACGACGTCGTTGACCTCACGCGCATTCACTGTCGGCGGATACGACCAGTGGTAATCGAACTCGTACTCGAAGCGCAGCGCCTCGGCGAGCCCTTTGATGATGCGCTCCATCCGCTCGGGCATCGACTTGCGCACGTCCGCGTCGAACGCGCGCACGGTGCCTTTCATCTTCGCCTCGTCGGGGATCACGTTGAACGTCGTGCCGCTGACGAACTGGCCGACGGTGACGACGGCCGGGTCTTTCGGCGCGACCTCGCGCGCGACGATGCTCTGCAGCAGCGTGACGACGTACGCGCCCGCGGCGATCGGATCGACCGCGAGCTGCGGCATCGCGCCGTGCCCGCCCTTGCCGCGAATCGTGAGATCGAACTCGTCGGCCGACGCGAAGAACGCGCCGTCGCGCACGCCGATCTTGCCGACGTCGAGCCCGCTATACAAGTGCAGCGCGAACGTGCGCTCGACGTGCGGGTGCTCGAGCGCGCCGTCGTCGATCATCTTCTTCGCGCCGGCGTGGCCTTCTTCACCGGGCTGAAAGCAGAAGACCAGCGTGCCGGGCACGTCGGCTCGGCGGGCCGCGAGCGTTCGCGCGGCGGCGAGCAGGATCGAGACGTGCCCGTCGTGCCCGCACGCGTGCATCACGCCCGGATGCGCGGACTTGTACGGCACGTCGTTGAGCTCGGTGATCGGCAGCGCGTCCATGTCGGCGCGAAGCAGCGTCACCGGACCGGGCTTGCCGCCTTTCAACGAGCCGAGTACGCCCGTTATGCCGATCGCTGTTCGCACCTCGTCGAGGCCGAGCTTGCCGAGCTCCGCCGCGACGTACGCGGCGGTGTCGTGCTCGACCATCGAGAGCTCGGGCGCGGCATGGAGCCGCCGCCGGGTCGCAACGAGGTCGTCATGCGGGATCGCGGTCAAAGCCATGCCGCGTCCTTCGCCCCTCGCCGCAAAAGCCTGCGCGCGCGGCCTGTCGAAGGACGAGGCACCATGGCGCTTTCGTCCTACGCTCACGGGGCGAGCCCCGTCCCGCTCCTCGGCGAGACCATCGGCGACAACCTCGACCGGATCGCGCGGCGGTTCCCCGCCAACGACGCCGTCGTGTCCGTGCACCAGAACCGGCGGCTGACGTATGCGGGGTTCGCGAGCGAGACCGACGGGCTGGCCAAAGCCCTCGTCGCGGCGGGCGTGCAGCACGGCGAACGTGTCGGCATCTGGTCACCCAACTCGCTGGAGTGGGTGCTCGCGCAGTACGCGACGGCGAAGATCGGCGCGATTCTCGTCAACGTGAATCCGGCCTACCGGCTGTCGGAGCTGGAGTATGCGCTGCGCCAGAGCGGCGTGAGCACGTTGATCACGCTCGATCGATACAAGACCAGCGAGTACCTCGCCATGGTGCGCGAGGTGCGCGCGTCACTGCCCGCGCTGCGCGAGGTCGTGATCGTGGGCGACAGCGCGCCGCAACCCGGCGAGACGAGCTGGAACGACTATCTCGCGCGCGCCGTTTCGTGCGACGACGCAACGCTCGCCGAACGCAAGGCACGCTGCCAGTTCGACGAGCCGATCAACATCCAGTACACCTCGGGGACGACGGGCTTTCCCAAAGGCGCGACGCTGTCGCACCACAACATCCTCAACAACGGCTTCTTCATCGGCGAGGGCTGCCGCTACACGGAGCACGATCGCGTCTGCATCCCGGTGCCGTTCTACCACTGCTTCGGGATGGTGCTCGGCAACCTCGCGTGCACGACGCACGGCGCCGCGATCGTCATCCCGAACTGGACGTTCGACCCGCAGCTCTCGCTCGACGCCGTCGTGAAAGAGAAGTGCACGTCGCTCTACGGCGTGCCGACGATGTTCATCGCCGAGCTCGCGCTGCCGAACTTCAAGGACTACGACCTCGGGACGCTGCGCACCGGGATCATGGCGGGCTCGCCCTGCCCGGTCGAGGTGATGAAGCGCGTGCAGAGCGAGATGCACATGCCCGAGGTGACGATCTGCTACGGCATGACCGAGACGTCGCCCGTATCGACGCAGACCATGACCGACGACCCGCTGGCGAAGCGCACCGCGACCGTCGGCCGCGTGCACCCGCACATCGAGGTGAAGGTCGTCGACGCCGACGGTCGCATCGTCCCGCGCAACGTGCCGGGCGAGCTGTGCACGCGCGGCTACTCGGTGATGCTCGGCTACTGGGAGAACCCTGACGCGACAGCGACTGCGATCGACCCGGCGCGCTACATGCACACCGGCGACATCGCGTCGATGGATGACGACGGCTACTTGAACATCAGCGGGCGCATCAAGGACATGGTGATCCGCGGCGGCGAGAACGTGTACCCGCGCGAGATCGAGGAGTTCTTGTACACGCACCCCGCAATCAAGGACGTGCAGGTGATCGGCGTCCCCGACGAGCGCTACGGCGAGGAACTGTGCGCGTGGGTGATCCTCAACGACGGCGCAGAGGCCTCCGAGCAGCAGATCAAAGACTACTGCAAAGGACAGATCGCGCACTACAAGATCCCGCGCTACGTGATGTTCGTCGACGGCTGGCCGATGACGGTCAGCGGCAAGGTTCAGAAGTACAAGATGCGCGAGACGTCGATCGAGAAGCTCGGCCTGGAGAACGCCGCGAAGATCGTCACGGCGTAGCCCAAACGGAAAGGCCTGCCGCGACGATCGTCACGACAGGCCCGTGGTGCGTTTTGCGTGACTTAGTCGACGGCCTAGAATGAGCTCTTAGTAGAACTGAACGATCGAGTTCGTGCTTTTATCAGTGTACCAGATCCCACAGCACGGACTCTCTACCATGCCCGACCGTTGCGAATTGGGATCAGGAAGCGTAAAGGTCGTCTGGCCGCCACCGTAAATTGGAACTTGCGTCATTCCGGTGTCGAGGACGTGGTAGTTATGTAGGTCGGCGACGACCGGCATTGACGCCTGCCGCCCGGAATACGGGACCGTTTGCAGCGCCATTAAACTGCCGGTCGTCGTCATTGTGCCGAGGTATGCTCTAAGAGTATTCTGGTTTGTCGCCGTAAAGATGATATGAGTCCCATCCGTGGTGATATTTCCGTTTGAGATGCTATAGCCCGATAATCCCGTGGAAAACTCGCTGAGCGCTCCGCTCGTCGTGACTCGGCCGATCCTCGCGCCATCCTCGGTAAACCACAGATTGTTGTCCGGGCCTGCGATAATGCTTCCTGGAACGTAGTTAGCCGCGATATTCTGAACGATCGTCCCGATTGTCGTCACCTTCGCAACGCCGCCAACACCGCCAGCGCCCCCTTGATACGTGAACCACAGATTACCATCAGATCCCGCGGCCACGCTGACGAAAGCGCCAAAAACCGACGGATTGTAACCATAGAGGGAGAACGTTTGGCCATCGGTCGTGACCGAGCCAAAATAGTTCGTGAGGGCGACAGTGTCAGGATGCTTGCGACCGGAGATCGAGCGACTCCCGACGATCGAGTTGAACCAGATCTTCCCATCGGGACCGAGCGTGACGGCCCCCGGACTCACATGTGAAATGCAACAGCCGAAAGTCGGATCCGGGATTTGGTACTCCGTTACCGACTGCGCTGACATATCCACCTTGCCGATCCGCCCCGGAGCAGATCCTTGCGCCACATCCTCAGCGAACCACACGGTGTTACCTGGTCCGTTCGTCACCCCGCCCGGGTTGGCGTTTGCGGTTGGTATCGTATAGACAATGGTCTCACCGAAGTCTCTGATCTGCCGACCGCCTCCGGACTGCTGTGCGCCTCCGGACTGTACTGGAAGTACCGAAGAGTCGCGATGTCCGCCTGAACACGCAGCGAGCATCAACGTGGCGCACGCAAAGGCGCAACCCGTGACAATTTTTCCAAACACCCTTACCCCTCTTTCGCCCAAGCTGTCGGGCGAATGGATAATAGCAGCGGCAACGAGACACGGCCAAGAGTCTGGCGTCATGTCGGCCTCCCCACCCTAGCATGGCAGCGCTTACTTTTGTGCCACAGCCGCGTAGACGCGTGATGTTCGTCGACGGCTGGCCGATGACGGTCAGCGGCAAGGTTCAGAAGTACAAGATGCGCGAGACGTCGATCGAAAAGCTCGGCCTCGAAAACGCGGCGAGGATCGTCACGGCATAGCCCATCCGGCGCGGCTGCTGCGGCGAAAGGCCGTCGGCAACCCGTCCACCCACAGCGTGCCTTCCCACGCTTGGGCGTCGAAATAGAAGACGCGGCCGTCGGCGTCGGCGAATTGCGGCCGCCCGTCGCGCCACGTGCGCCCTCCGTCGGATGAGAACTCCAGGCGCGGGATCGGATTCCCCGTGACGGCGTGCAGCACGCTCGTGAGCGTATCGAAGGCGACGTGGTACCGCTCGTAGATCAATCCGCGAGGGCGGGCGAGGACGGTCGACACGCACGGACCGCGCTCGAGCACACGGCCGTCGAGGTCGATGATCGCGACGCCGCGGAAACCCTCGAATTTTTGCACCCCGCGAGGGCACTCCGGCCGATGTTCCATGACGGCGATCCGCCGGTCGTCGAGCCAGCTCGCAGCGCCGCCGTACGCCGACATTCGGAAGATGGTCCGGCGCGTCGACCGCCAGCGCGGGACGTCGAAGACGACGACGGCATCGTCACCTGGGCCGAGGCACACGCCGTGCCGGCCGTCGGGCGAAAGCTCGATGTCGCGTCCGGAGAGGTGATAGGAGACCGGGCAGGGGTCGAACGCCGACGACGGACCGCCGGCGATCGGGCGCGCCGTCCCGGCGAGCTCGTCGTAGAGCAGTGAGGCCGCGGCGCGGTCGCGCGCGGGCAGGACACGCGCGTGGTACGTCGCGACGAGCCGGCCGTCGCGATATGCGCGGGTGTCCCGCGGCGGCAGCCCGCCGTGGTTCGTTCGCACCCACGGTCCTGCGACGAACAGAATACCGTGCGGCGCGCCGGGTGCGGCATGAGTCCCGGCGCATCCGCCGCAGGCGATCGCCGCGGCGAGCATCGCCGCTCCCAGCCTCATGACGTAGCCTCCGCGTACGTCGTGCGCAGCTCGCGTTTGAGCACCTTGCCCGCGGTGTTGCGAGGCAAGGTGTCCGCGAAGATCACGCGCTTGGGTACTTTGAACGGCGCCAGCGTGGTGCGTGTGTGCTCGATGAGCGCGTCTTCGCTCGCCGCCGTGCCGGGGCGCAGGACGACGACCGCCGTGACCGCTTCGATCCATTTCGGATCGGGCAGCGCGATCACGGCGACTTCGTACACGCTCGGGTGCGTGAACAGCGCTTCTTCCACGTCGCGGCTGGACACCACGACGCCGCCCGTGTTGATGATGTCCTTCACGCGGTCCGTGACGAAGAGATAGCCCTCCTCGTCGCGCCACGCGACGTCGCCCGAGTGGAACCAGCCGCCCGCGAACGCCTCCGCCGTTTCTTCCGGCTTGTCCCAGTAGCGCAGCATGAGCTGCGGCGAGCGGTGCACGATCTCGCCGGGCACGCCGGGCGCGACGTCGTTCATCTGCTCGTCGACCACGCGCGTCTCGACGTTCAGCACCGGGCGCCCGGCCGACGCCGGGCGCGCATCGTGCTCTTCGGGGCGCAGCATCGTCGCGAGCGGGCCGATCTCGCTCTGGCCGTAGCCGTTGTACGGCTTCGCGCCGGGGAGCCGCCGCCGCAGCTCCTCGAGCACCGGCACCGGCATGATCGACGCGCCGTAATACACGCATTCGAGGCTCGTGAGATCGCGCTTGTCGAAATCGTCGTGCCGCAGCAGCCCGATCCAGACCGTCGGCGGTGCGAAGAACGACGTGATGCGGTGCTCTTCGATCAAGCGCAGGACCAGCGCCGGCTCCGGCGCTTCGATCAGCACCGCCGTCGCGCCCAGCAGCACGTGCGGCATGAAGAACGCGTGCATCTGCGCCGCGTGATACAGCGGCAGCGCGTCGAGCGTGCGATCCGCCGCGCTCATGTCGGCGGCGACCATGCAGCTGGCGTAGTGGGTGAGGAACGCCGCGTGCGTCATCACCGCGCCTTTCGGTTCGGCGGTCGTCCCCGACGTGTAGAGGATCTGCGCGATGCCTTCGGCGTTGGGGAAGTCGATATCGGTGCCGTCGATCCGCTCGTCGAGCGCGGCCGACAGCAAGTCCAACGCGGCGCCGCCGCCGTGGAAACGCGCCTGGATCGCTACCGCGGACGCGTCCGCGCTCGCGGCCACGTTCGCCGACAGCGCTTCGTCGCACACTACGCCCGCGGCGCCGCACTGCCGCACGATGTACCCGAGCTCGTCCGGGCGCAGCGCGTAGTTCACCGGAACGTGGATCACGCCGGCGCGCGCGCAGCCCAGCCAGGTCAGGAAATAGGCGTCGGAGTTTCGGCCGTACGCCGCTAGCCGCGCGCCGGGTTCCAGCCCAGCCTTCAGCAGCGATCGCGCGATTCGGTTCGCGCCGCGGTCGAGCGCCGCGTACGTCCACGTTCGCTCGCCGAAGCGCAGCGCGAGCTTGTGCGGCACGCGCAGCGCCGAACGCCGCACGGCCGCGCCGATGCTATCGTGTCGAACGGGGTCCATCGTCCCTCCAATCCTCGCCGCGATTCGGTCGCACGACCGCAACGATTCGGGCGCGCGACCGTGTCCACGTGACCATGACGGCTCTCGTTACCGAGGCGCCTTTCGAAGCGTTTCTGGCGCCGGCACCGCTCATCGAGGTGGACGCGCCGGAGATCGGCGCCTTCGTCGAGGAGCGGCTCCGCGGCCTCTACGAAGCCGATGCCGCGCGTGAAGTCTTTCACTTCGTTCGGGACGAGGTATCGCACTCGTGGGACGTGCAGGGCCGCCGTGTCACCCGCTCCGCGCTCGACGTCCTGGCGTACCGCGAGGGGATCTGTTACGCGAAGAGCCACCTCGCGGCGGCTTTGCTGCGGCGAGCGGGCCTACCGGCGGGGATCTGCTATCAGCGCCTCACGCTGTTCGACGACGCTTCGGGCGGTTACGCGGTCCATGCGCTGAACACGGTGTACCTCGGCTCCCAGCAGCGCTGGATCCGTTTCGACGCGCGCGGCAACAAGCCGGGCGTGGACGCCCAGTTCTCGCTCGACGAGGAGCAGCTTGCGTTCGCGATCCGGCCCGAACACGGCGAGATCGACTATCTCCGCAACCACGCGGCGCCGCACGCGGCGATCGCGCGAACGCTCATCGAGAACGACGACGCGCTCGTGATGTACCGCGAGGGGCTGCCCGCTTTTCTGGAGTGATCCGGGTCGCGGCGAGGACCGCCGGCGCATCAGGCGCCGGCGGTCCGCCGTCGTTACTGCGCCTGCGCCGGCGCCTTGCGCCGCGGGCGCTTCGCCACAGCGCGCTTGCCCTTTTTCGCGACGTCCCCGACCTTCGCCGCCACGGTCTCGACGACGGCCGCGCCGGCTTCGAACACGTCGCCGGCTTGTTTGAGCACCGCGCCCACTTTGCGCGCGCCGCGGGTCGCCTTCTTCACGGTCCCGGACGCTTTCTTGGCGGCACCCGTCGCCGCTTTGCGCGTCGCCCCCGCTGCTTTTTTCGCCCGTGTCGCGACCTTTTTCGCTCCTGCGGTCGCCTTTCCGACGACGCTCTTCTTGCGGGTGCTCTTCTTGGCACCGCCCTTCTTCGCGCCGCCGGTCTTCTTCGCACCGCCGCTTTTCTTCGCGCTGCTCTTGCGCGTGGTGCCGGCCTTCTTGCGGCCGGTCTTCGCTGCTGCCATCGTGTAGAACCCCTCCTGATCGTTTCGATCGGATCGATTGTCGAGAGACGTTCCCGCTGTGTCTTGCGCGCAAACAACGAAGCCCGCCGCGAGCGTGTCGCGACGGGCCCCATGTTGTGTGCGGCAGCCGTTACTGGCGGCGTTTGCTGGTAACGCTGCCGGTCGTCGTCGTCACGGTGACGCTCGCCGCGACGGTCTGACCGTTGGTGTCCTGCACCTTGATCTGACAGATGCCGGCCGCCACCGCCGTGATGGTGAACGTAACGGTCGGCCCCGTGCCCGACGCGGGTGCGAACGTCGCGATCCCGGCACACGACGGTGAGCCGTTCGACGCGGTTAGCGTGCCGGAATAGCCGTTCTCCGTGACGGTGAACGTACCGGTTTGACCGACCTTCGTCATCGAGACCGTGCTGCCGGCCGGGGCCGTGAGCGCGGCCGGCGGCGGCACCGGAGTGGCCGTCGGAACCGGTGTCGCGGTCGGCACCGCCGTGGGCAACGGCGTCGGAACGGAGACGTTCACGACCGGCGCCGGATTCGACGTGCTGCCTTCGGTACAGCCGGTGATGAGGGCGGCGGCGAGCACGACGGCCAGGCCGAGGCCCGTACGCAAGGACACGCGAGATACCTCAATGAGCTGGCGCATCAGTACACCAGCTTTCCGATGCGGCCGGGGTTGAGTCCGGTGCCGGGTTCACAGAACCAGAGCGAGCCGTCGGGAGCGACCGCGATCCCTCTGAGACCGAGGCCCGTGACGGGCGAGGTATATTCGGTGACGGTTCCGCCGGTCGTGATGCGGCCGATTTTGTCCACGCCGTTCTCCGTGAACCACAGCGCACCGTCCTGGCCGACCACGATGCCGACCGGATGCGAACTCGGGGTGAGCGTCGGGAATTCGCCCGTCACGGAGAACGAATTGGGTGACAGACGCCCGATTTTGTTGCCGCTGTCGCCGTTTTCGGTGAACCAGAGGTTGCCGTCGGGGCCGCGCACGATCGACTCCGGCACCGTGCCCGTCGTCAAGCTGATCTCGCTCTGCGCCGTGAACAAGTTCGCGATGCGGCCGATCTTGTCGACTGCGGATTCGGTGTAGTAGAGGTTGTTGTCGGGCGCGGTTGCGATGCCGAATGGTCCGGAGTTGGCGGTCGGGATGCTCGTCTCGCCGGCGACACCCGAGGTGATTCCCTGGAAGCCGACGCGGCTGCTGCCGTTGGCGACGTACCAGATGTTGCCGTCGCCGCGGTCGACCAATCCCAGCGGATTATCGGGCGGCGGCGGCGCGAAGAGGGTGCTGAACTCGGTGAACGTGCCGCTCGTCGTCACCTTCGCGATCTTGCTCGTGCCGGGCGGCGGTGTCGTCGAGTACTCGGTGAACCACAAGTTGCCGTCGCTCGCGCCAATGATCATCTGCGGTTGCGCGTTCGCCGTCGGGACGGTGAACTCGGTGACGACGCCCGCGGGCGTGATCCGCGCCACCGCGCTGCCGGGGCTCTCGGTGAACCACATGTTGCCGTCGGAGCCTTGCGCAATCCACTGCGGACGGTTCGTCGCGACCGGGATCGAGAACTGGTAGAACGTCGGTGTCGGCGCGAACGTCGCCGCCGTGTTCGACACACCGGTCGCGCTGGCGACGATGGACGCGCTGCTCAGCGTGCCGCCGTTGTACGTCAGCGTGGCCGTCGTCCCGGGGTTCGGAATGAGGTTCGTCGAGAGCGAAAGGGTCCCGCTGTTCGCCGGATCGCTGATGCTCAGACGGATCGGTACGCTGTAGTCGCCCGGACCGACGATCGTGTTGCCGTCGGCATCCTTGGCGGTGACGTTCACGTTGACCGTCGCCGGCACGCCGGCGTTCGGATTCGGATTGCTCAGCGAGATCGATGTCGTGACGACGACGCCGTTGAGGACCGCCGAGACCGCGTTCGCGGCACCGAGCACGACGGTCTGCGTCACCGACGCGCGGCTCAGGACGTTGCCCTGACCGTTCTGATCGTCGTACGTCTGGAACAGGAACGTGTCGGTGCCGACAGGGGCGTCGATCACGATCGTACTGGCCGGCGCGTTGAGATATTGCGGGGTGCCCCCGTTCACCGAGACTGACACGCTGCGCGCGGTCGCCGGAACGTAGCGCGGGCTGCGCCGCACGGCGGCCGTCCCCGTCCCCCAATGCATCGTGAACGTAACGCTCGCAGTGCCTTTATTCTGCTGGGCGCCAACTGGAGGCGTTGCGGACGTGCCGCCTCCGCCGCCCGAGCATCCGGCGGCGAGAATTGCGATGAAGACCGCGCCGATGAGACGCTGTCCTAGACGTGATGCTCGAGGACGGTGAAAGGGCAGAACGCCCATACGCGAACCTCTCCAAAAAATTGCGTGCGAAGGTCGTGCGGACCACCCGTGATGCACGGCGAGCGAGGCGTCGTCCGAAGAGCCCGGACGACGGTCGCTCTACCACATTAGTGTACGGAGTGAGCTGTTTCCTGGTAGAACGGCTCACAGGTACACCCTGCTTGAGTAGCTCAGCAACCGTGCTTTTTAACCGACGCCTCATCTTCCGCAGGAGTCCCCGCGACCGGCGCGCGAGTATCCGCGGTTCTCACTTTACAGGTCCCAGGGGATCGACTCGATGGCGAAAACGACGGCCGCGCACGGGCGCGAGCTCGACCGTGCCGGTCTGAGCGACGAACAGCTCGTCGCGATGCTCCGCAACATGCTGCTCCAGCGCCAGCTCGACAACCGCGGCTTTCAGCTGAACCGCCAGGGCAAGATCCCGTTCGCGCTGGGCTCCGAAGGGCACGAGGCGGTCCAAGGCGGGGCCGCGATGGCGTTCAAGCGCGGGCGGGACGTGCTGGTCCCCTACTATCGCGACCTCGGGCTGGCGCTGGGCGTCGGGATGACCCCGTTCGAGATCCTCTCGTCGCTGTTCGCACGGCAGACGGACCGCTCGATGGGGCGCCAGTTTCCGAACCACTACACGAACCACGATCTGGGCGTGCTGTCCATCTCGTCGATCATCGCGGGGCATTGCACGCACGCCGTCGGCGTCGCGGCGGCCTTCAAGTACCGCGCGGAGCCGGGGCGCGCCGTGATCTGCAGCAACGGTGAAGGTGCGACGTCGCAAGGCGAGTGGCACGAGTCGGTCAACTACGCGGCCGTCCACTGCCTCCCGATCGTGTTCCTCGTGCAGAACAACGAATGGGCGATCTCGACGCCGCAAGACCGCCAGATGAAGGTCGCCAACGTCGCCGACAAAGCGCCGGGTTACGGCCTGCCGGGCGTCGTGTGCGACGGCTTCAGCCCGATCGCCACGTACAAGTCGATGCACGAAGCGCTCGAGCGCGCGCGCGGCGGCGGCGGCCCGACGATCGTCGAGGCGAAGTGCTATCGCTTTCTGTCGCACTCGACGGATGACGACGACCGCACCTACCGTTCGCGCGAGATCATCGAAGAACGCCGCAAGCTCGATCCGGTACCGCGCTTCGAACAGGTGCTCATCGAAGCCGGCGTCATCGACGAAGCGCGCGCCAAGACGCTCAAGCAGGACGTGCTGCGCGAGACCAACGAGGCCACCGACTCCGCCGAAGCGCAGCCGTATCCGACGCCCGAGTCGCTTTACACCAACGTCGTCGCGGGCGATTATCGCCCGTGGCAGGAGTTCGCGTGATGACCGCCACCGCGCAGCAGCAAGCCGGCGTGACGATGACCAACGTCGAGGCCGTGCGCACCACGCTGCACGACGCGCTCGTGCGCGACGACCGCGTGCTCATCATGGGCGAGGACGTCGGCGCGCGCGGCAACGTCTTCCTGATCACCAAAGGATTTCTCGAAGAGTTCGGCGAGCAGCGCATCATCGACACGCCGCTCGCGGAGGCGTCGATCGTCGGCGTCGCGATCGGGATGGCGATGGAAGGGCTGCGGCCGATCGCGGAGATCCAGTTCGCGGACTTCATCTATCCCGCGTTCAACCAGATCGTCGGCGAAGCGGCGAAAACCCGCTATCGCAGCAACGGCGACTACACGTGCCCGCTCGTCATCCGCACGCCGTACGGCGGCGGCGTGCGCGGCGCGCTCTCGCACTCCGTGTCGATCGAGGCGCTATTCTACCACGTGCCCGGGCTGACGATCCTCGCACCGTCGACGCCGGCCGACATCAAAGGTCTGCTCAACGCTGCGATCGAGTACCCCGACCCGGTGCTGTTCCTCGAGCACAAGAAGACGTACCGCAGCGTCAAGGGTGAGGTCCCCGGCGGTTACTACACGATCCCGATCGGCAAGGCCGACGTGAAGAAGGCCGGCACGCAGGTCACCGTCGTGAGCTACGGCTACAACATGCACCAAGCGCTCGACGCGGCGAACCGGCTCGAAGGCGAGGGCGTCTCGGTCGAAGTCGTCGACCTGCGCTCGATCCGCCCGATGGACAAGGGCACGATCCTCGCGTCCGTGCGCAAGACGCGCAAGCTGCTGATCATCCACGAGGACAACAAGTTCGGCGGGATCGGCGCGGAGATCAGCGCGATGGTCGCCGAAGAAGCGTTCTTCGAATTGGACGCGCCGATCCGCCGCCTCGCGGGGCCGGACGTCCCGGCGATGGGCTACGCGCTGCCGCTCGAGGAAGAGTTCATGACCTCGACCGAGGAGATGGTCGAAGCGATGAGAGAGCTGGCCAAGTTCTGATGGCGACCACGATCACGATGCCGCAGCTGGGCGAGACGGTCACCGAAGGCACCGTCGCGCAGTGGCTCAAGAAACCCGGCGACAGCGTCGAGAAATACGAAGCGTTCGTCGAGGTGTCGACCGACAAGGTCAACGCCGAAGTTCCGTCGCCGGTCACCGGCGTCATCCGCGAGCTCATCGTGAAGGAAGGCGAGACCGTACCGACCGGCGCGCCGATCGCGATCATCGACGACGTGGCGGCGGAGACGACGCCCACGCCCAACGGCAGCGCGTCGCCAAGCGAGCAAGTCGCGGCGAACACGAACGCGGAAGCAAACCATCAGGCGAGCGACGAGCCTGTCCCCGGCGGCAACGTCGGCTTGAGCGGCCCGACGTTCAGCGCGCCGAGCAACGGCTCGTCCGGCGCCGCGCCCGTCGAAAAGATCATCACGCACGACGGCGCGTCGTCGCCGCAGAAGATCCTCACCGACAACGGCATGCTGCTCGGAAACGGCGTGCGCACGTCGCCGGCGGTGCGGCGTCTCGCACGCGAGCACAGGATCGATCTCAACCGCGTGCAAGGCACGGGCAACAACGGCCGCATCACCGCGAACGACATCATCGCGGCGGCGAAAGCCGGTCCGAGCGCAGGTGTTGCGGCAACGATAACCGCCGACAACGCCGAGTATGTAGCGCCTGCCGCATCGGCGGCGGCGCCGCCGAAGGCGCCCGGTACCGCGAAGCCGTCGTATGCCGGCGCGCAACCGGGCGACCTCATCCCGCTCACGCAGGCGCGCAAGATCATCGCGCAGCGGATGGTCGAGTCGAAGCACACCGCACCGCACGCGTGGACGATGACCGAAGTCGACGTCACCAACGTGTGGAAGTGGCGCGTGCGCGAGAAGGACGCGTTCGAGAAGGCGTACGGCGTGAAGCTCACGCTGCTGCCGTTCTTCGTGCGCGCGGCGGTCGAGGCGCTGGCGGCGTTCCCGCTGATGAACGCATCGTTCACCGACGAGGGCATCCGCGTGCACCGCGACGTCAACGTCGGGCTCGCGATCGCGGCGGGCGGCAACCTCGTCGTACCGGTGATCCGCCACGCCGACCAGCTTTCGATCAAGGGGATCGCGCTGGCGGCGGGCGAGCTGATCGACAAGGCGCGCCGCAACCGGCTGGGCGCGGACGATCTCGCCGGCGGCACCTTCACCGTGAACAACACGGGCGCGAACGGCTCGATCCTGTCGGCGCCGATCTTGGTTCCCGGCCAGACGGGGATCGTGACGACCGAAGCGGTGGTGAAACGGCCGGTCGTTCGCGACGACGATTCGATCGCGATCCGCTCGATGATGAACGTGTGCATGTCGCTGGACCATCGAGTGGTCGACGGAGCCGTCGCGAGCGGTTTCTTGAGCGATCTCAAGAAGCGGCTCGAAGCGATGGGGCCAACGGGATCGCTGTAGTGGATTCGGCCTGCGGCCGAACCCTTCGCGTTTGGGCTTCGCCCAAGCCGCCCACGGCCGCAGGCATCATCGCAGCTCTCCTCGCCGCGTTCGTCTTCACCGCCGCCCCCGTTCTCGCGGCGATCGACGACGAGCCGAGCGGACTGATCCCGTCGAGCGCAACGCTCGCCCGGGTTCGCGCGCTCTACGACCGCTCGCGGCGCGACCACACCCGCAACGTGACGATCCTCGAAGAGTGGCGGCTGTTTCAAGACGGCACGGTCGGCTCGTACAAAGTGAACCGGTTCGGCAAGGACGTGCGCGAGACGACGACGCTCGGCCCGCTTACGTACGAGCGCGGCGTGTACCGCGGCGTGCACTGGGAGCAGAACCGCAACGGGATCACGTTCACGTTCGCCGGCGTGCACGATCAGCGCGACGCGATCAGCGACCGCGCCTTTCGCGATCCCGCCGAGGACCGCACCGTCCGCGTGATCGGCGACTCGCTCGCGCTCAACGCGTACGTCGTCGAGATCAGCCCGCCCGCCGGACGGCACGAATGGTTGTACGTCGACAAGCGCAGCGGCAACATCACGCGGCGCGAGTACGTCGAGCGGCGCCGCCGGTACACGAGCACCTACGACGACTATCGTCCCGTCGAGGGCGTCCCCGAACCGTCGCGCGTGCGCACGACGGACTCGCTCGGCAACGAGCGCGAGCAGATCCTGGCGAGCCGCACGCTGGACACGACGCCGGACCTCAAGGACGTCGACATGCCGGCCACACGCCACGTGGTGGAGTTTCCCGCGCGCGAGACCACGGTGCGGCTGCCGGTGCGGTTCGTCAACGGGCTCGCGGTCGTGCGCGTGATCGTCGGCCACGGCGCGTACGACTTCTTGCTCGATACGGGCGCGGCGGGGATCGTGGTGGATCCGTTCGTCGTCGAGCAGCAGAGCCTCGAATCGTACGGCAAGCGCGTCGGCTCCACGCTGGGAACGTTTCCGGAGACGACGACGATCGTGCCGCAGATGACGATCGGCGGCCTGCGGATGCGCAACGTCGTGTCGCGCGTCGTGACGGTTCCGTTCCACCTCGACAACCACACGCGCCTGGGCGGGCTGCTGGGTTTCGACTTCTTCGCCGATGCGGTCGTGCACCTCGACCTGCACAAGAATCTCGTGGAGGCGACCTCGCCCGACCGCTTCCACGCGCCGGCCGACACGAGCACCGTCGCGCTCGGCCTCGACGACAAGACGCCCGCCGTGCACGTGCGCGCGGGCAACGCGAACGGCCGCGTCGTGCTCGACACCGGCGCGAACCGCACGGTGTTCGAGACGCTCTTCGCGGAGCGCGGCGACTTCACGCCGGACCGCGTCGCGAGCACCATGCACGTGCGCGGGATGGGCGGCTTCGCGAACGCGGAGACGACCCGCGTGCCGACGTTCGAGCTCGGCGGGATCTGGACGCGCGACGCGACCGCGGACGTCTCCAACGCCGACCTCGGTACCGAAGACGTCGACGGCATCGTCGGCACGGACTTGCTGCGCTCGTACGAGCTGTGGTTCGACTACCGCGGCAACGCGGTGCACCTGCGCCGCACGAAGCGCTAGCCGGCGCCGGCGGTCAGGCGCGAGCCGCGGGCCGTATCAAGCCGCTGATCATCGCGATTCCGAGCGGGATCAGAATCAGCCCGCTCAGCTTGAGCACGACGATCAGAGTTCCCAAGACGAACGACGGCAACGCCGGTTTGGACGGCACCGCCTCGAAGCTGACCGGGCACGATTCGACGACGGAGACTGATTGATCGCTGAACGCCGCCGGCAGCAAGATCTGCAGCGGGATGCGCGCCGCCTGCGAGATCGTCGGCCGGTAGGTACGGCACATTTCGGCCCACTGCTCGACGGTATAGGCTTTCTTCGTATCGGGGTCGATACCGCGTTTTGCGAGGTTGCTGACCGCTCCGTTCGTCGTTGCGAAGAAGAGCACCGCGCCGAGCCATATCGCAACGATGCAGGCCACGGTGCGCCACGCCTTGACGCCGTAGCCGCTGAAGATCGACTGCGGCAGCCATTGCCAGATCGGGCTCTGCAAGCGCGTGCGCGAGCGTCCCTTGAAGTAGACGGCGTCGGCGTCTTTGTCGCGCCCGATGGTGCGCAGCACGCGCTCGAGGGCCAAGAACGGCTGGCGATCCGGAATCCCGCCGGCGCGCTCGCGACGGGTGAAGCGCCGACGAATGCCTTCGATGAATTTCCGGACGCTCCACCTCGCGCCGGACTTCGTCGGGAGGCGGTTCAGCAGCCAATCCGGGTCGCCGGTGAGCTGCCCGTAGGCGCAGTTCACCACGTCGATCTGCGTACGTTCCGCGGGTTCGGCCGGCGACTGCGCGTCGGGCGAAGGCTCCGTGAGAACGAGCGCGCCGAGCATCGCGGAGTTCAGCGTCACTTTTCGCGGCAGCGGAGTCGTCGGAAGGTTCAGCGCACCGCCGATCTTCGCGCCGGTGAGATCGAGCTCGCCTACGATTCGTGTCGTATCATCGACGTCGGCGTCGCGGGCTACGTTGAGGAACTGCGCGCGGAGCGACGCCCGCTCGCGTCCGATCGCAGGCGGGGCCATCGTTCCCGTGCCCTCGACCCGCAGACCGCGAAGATCGAGCCAGCCGGCAACGACCAACCCGCGCAGCTTGACGTGGCCTTTCACGTGCACCGGCATGAGCACGTCTTGCATGACGCTGACGTTCTCCAGCTTGAGAACGTCGAGCTTCGCTTCGTAAGGACCGATGCTGCACGGGCGCGGCTCGACGTCAAAGGAGAGTCGGCCCGCGACGGCGGCGCCCGACAGGTCCAAGCTGCGGCAGCTGACGGCGGCAAACGTCAGGTCGTTTCCGAAGCGGCCTCCCGTCGTCCTGAGGTCGCCGTCGAGGTGGAGCTGCGCGAACATCGCATCCCCCGTGACGTCGAGCCCCTTCGCAACGAAGCTCCCCGCCGCCAAGACGCGAGCGGCCGTGTCCAATCGGTGCTCGAACCGCGGATCGACGTAGGACCGCTCGAATCGCGTGTCCACGAGTCGCCAGGCGCCGGCGTGCAAGCCGTCGATGCGAAGCCCGCCGTCGAAGGTCGCGCGCTCGATCGTCAACTGTGCGCTCACGGCGGAGCTGCGGAACGTCACCAGGCGGCCGAATCGTACCGAGCACCCACTGAAATCGCGCGCTTGAAACTCCTCGAAGACGGCCGAGCGCATGAAGCGCGCGCGATCCAGGCGCACCGTCCCGGTGACGTGCGTGCCGCGGAACGTGACGTTACGAGCGAATCTGGATCCGCGAGCGTCGACGTGCGCTGCGTCCGCACCGTCGAACGAAACGCGCTTCATGCACGTCGAACCGGACAGAAACAACGTTTGGCCGACGTGCGCGCGCTCGAACGTGACGTGGCCGTAGAGTCGCGCATCGCTGAAATCCGCCGACGCGGTGACGCTCATCTCGCGCGCGCACAGGCGGCCGCGGACGCGCAGCGAGGTCGCCGCGAGTCCCGACTGCATCCGTGTGCTCCACAGGCTCATCGTTCCGCGCACCGTCACGTTGCGGAGCAGCAACACACGCTCGAACACCGAGCCGAGGAACTCGATCCCGCCGATCGACGAATCATCGAGCTTGACGACGTTCTTGAAGGTGGCGTTGATGGCTTGAACATCGTCGAGCGTACACTTCAGAAGCGCGAGGGGTCCGTCGACGGTCCTGAAGTCCAGGCAGAGCGGGCCCTCGATCACGGCACCCGTCAGCTGAAGACCGTTGCGCTCGCGGATCGCCGCAACGACGCAATCCGCAGGGATCATTTTCCCGGCGCCGCTCGCGGTGACGTCGATCATCACGTCCGCTCCGCCGCGCTTGTCGCGACACAGCAAACATTTTCCGCAAGCCGCCACGCGCACCTCAGATCTCAGTGAGAAGTTTTTCTTTCGACGAATGCTCGCTTTGCCATCCTATCCGAACGTTGTCGGCGGGCGCTCGCCATCAGCGCCGCCGTTCGCGCCGCTCGCGCACACCGCGCAGGACGGAGGCGATGAACCCGCTCTTACCCTCGGCGTACGAGTCGCGATCGTCGCGGAAGCGTTCCGCGAGCTCGCGCTTGAGCGCCGCGTACGCCGCCGCCTGCTCCGGATCGGCGCGCAACGCGTCGCGCAGAGCGAGGTGCGCCTGCAGCGCCGCGGCGCCGGCCGCGCAGACGTAGAGATGATGCCGGGGCAGATCCGGCGTCGCGCGGAACGCGTCGCGGCCGACGATGCCGAGATCGCCGAGGTGCGTGTAGCCGAGCGTTGCGAGCCGCGCGACGACGTCGGCGAGGTTGTCCGCGTGGCGGATCACGACGTCGACGTCGATGATGGGCTTCGCGTCCAGACCGGGCACGGCGGTGCTGCCGACGTGCTCGATGCCGACCGCGAGCTCGCCGAGCACCGGCGCGATTCTATCACGCACCAGCGCGAACGCCGCGGGCCACGCGGGATCGTACGGCACGACGACGACCGGCTCCGCGCGCTGCTCGGGCGAGATCGGGTCGATGCGCGGGTCGTTCATCCCAAGCCCAAGATCGTCGCGAGGTTTGCGCGCGAGTCGGCATGCGGTTCGAGCGCGCCGCTCGCCGACGTCAACAGCGTCGTCACGCCCGGACCATGGCCCGCGATGTACGACATGCCGTGCGACACGACGGCGATCGTGACCGCGCCGGTGCGGTAAATGCGGCCGAACGAGTTGTCCGCGTCGGTTATCGCCACGATATCGCCCAGGCGCAGCTCGTCCAGGCAGAACTCGCTCACCGTCGCATCGTCGAAGCACTGGATGTCGTAGTCCCCGCGCACGACCGTATGCCGGCCCAAACCCGAGCCCATCACCCGCGCGGGCACGATGCGCGCGACCGGCACGCGCAACCGTGTTCCGGTCTGTTCGATGCCGAGCTTGTCAAGCAGATCCGGATCGCAGTTGAACACGTTGACGTCGCCCGCGCCGTCGATCTCCAACCCGACGCCGACGGCGCGCACGGCGATCGTGTCGCCGAGCAGCATCTTCTCCATCACGTCTTCGGGGAAGTCGACGATCACGTGCTCGACGCCGCCGTGCTTGCCCGTGACGATGCCGCGCTCGCCTTTCGCGTCGCCGCTCGCGACCGTCGCGACGTTGCCGACGCACGCCAGCGTGCAGAACGCGGCGTTGACTTTGTCGTCGGGATGACGCACGCTGACCGCCGGCTCGACGTGATCCGCTTCGAAGGCGAACGCGGAGTCGCCGACACGCACGTTGAGCGTGATCCCGCCGACGCCGGGCAAGATCCGCGGCACGCCGTCGGCACCGACGTCGTACAATCCCGAGGTCAGCAGCGGCGGCGCCACCTGGGCCGTCAGAATTTGGGCGACGAGTCGGGAGCGATTCGTGGTCACGGCGAAGTCCCTGGGCTGTGCAAATCCGTAAGTCCTTCACGTTCGAGGCCGCGCACGTGCTCCCGCACCATCCCGGGAAGTGCGCGCGGCTCCACGGCCACTCGTACCGGCTCGACGTGGCCCTCGAAGGCCCGCTTCAGCAACGCGGTCCGGCGACCGGGATGGTCGAGGACTTCGAGGTGGTATCGCGAGTCGTGAAAGCCTCGGTGATCAACGAGCTGGACCACCGATCGCTCAACGAGCTGATGGACAACCCGACCGCGGAAAACATCGTCGGCTGGATCTGGGACCGGCTTGCAAGCGAGCTGCCGCTGCTCACTGAGCTGACGCTGTGGGAGACTCGGAAGGCTTGCGCCGTTATGAAGAGGGGCGATCTGCCGGGCCACCCCGGGTAGAAGAGGTCGACAGGACCCCAGCCAAGCCAAGAGAGGCTCCCAGACCTATGATTCGCAAACTCGCACTCGCACTCACGGCAGCAGCCGTCGCATTCATCCCGCTCGCGGCGTCCGCCGCCATCACGGCCGGCACCGAGCTCGTCGGCACGATCGACCAGAACGTCAGCTCCAAGGACGCCGTCGTCGGCCAGCGCATCACGATCTCGAACGTGCACTCGCAGGACAACAACGTCACCGGCGGCATCATCTACGGCCACGTCGACGACGTGCAGGCCGCCGGCCAGGGCCGGCCCGGCAAGGTCTCGATCGCATTCGACTCGCTCAAGACGCGTTCGGGCAACACCTACGCGCTCACCGGCCGTACGACCGGCATCACCGAAAACACCAAGAGCAACGCCGTCAACGAAGCGGGCGGCGCGGTCGCCGGCATGATCGTCGGCAACATCCTCGGCAAGAAAGTCGGCACGAACCTGGGCGGCCTGCTCGGCGCGGCCGGCGGTTACGTCTACGCGAAGAACGCGAAGCAAAACGTGACGATCCCGGCGAACTCCGTCGTCACCGTGCAGGTTCTCACCGCCCGCCGCCAGGGCACGACGACCCGCCGCTAAAGGAACATGGTTGCTCCAACTCGCTGAGATCTTCTACAGCGTGCAGGGCGAGGGGACGTGGACCGGGACACCCGCGGTTTTCGTCCGCCTCGCCGGCTGTAACCTCAGCTGCGCGTTCTGCGACACCGACTACGCGCTGAAGTTCATCGCGTCCGTCGGCGACGTCGTGGAGCGCGTGCGCGCTGAAGGCGGCGCGTGCCCGATGGTCATCCTCACCGGCGGCGAGCCGCTCGCGCAACGCGAGGCGACGGCGCTCATCGACGCGCTGCGCGCCGACGGGCGGCGCGTCCACATCGAATCCAACGGCACGCTCCCGACCAATCTCCCCGGCGACGTGTGGCTGACCGTGTCGCCGAAGGAGCGTCTCGTGCAGGCGATGGCGCGTCGCGCGAACGAGGCGAAGCTGATCGTGGACGGCCGCGTGCCGGAGGAATGGATCGCCGAGTTCCCGGAAACCACACCGCTGTTCTTGCAGCCGGAAGGCAACAAGCCGGCGAACGTCGCGCTCGCGATCGAGGCGGCGAAGCGCAATCCGGGGCGGCTGCGGCTCTCGCTGCAGACGCACAAGTTCATCGGCGTGAGGTGACATCTCCATGACGTCAGGGAGCCGGCTGTTTGCCGAATACGGCGCCTATCATCGCGACCGCCGCAATCTGATCTGCCACGAGATCGGCATCCCGCTGATCGTGCTCGGTATCGTCGCGCTGCTGCGGCTGGTGCCGGTCTGGATTCCGTTTCTGAGCACGACGCTCGCCGGCGCGGCGCTGCTCGCGCTCGTATTCTACTACTCCGCGGCGTTCATGCGCGAACACACGGCGGCCGTCTTCATCGCGGCGCTGGGGCTCTCGGTGATCTACATCGTCTCGGCATACGTCACGTGGCCGTTCGCGATCGGCGCGTTCGTCGTGGGCTGGGTCTTCCAGTTCGTCGGCCACGCGTACGAAGGCAAGTCGCCGGCGTTTCTCACCAACCTGCTGCATCTGCTCGTCGGTCCGCTGTGGGTCGCGAGCCATCTGGTGCCCACGTCAGCATCCTCGTCGTCTGCGCGGTAGCGCAAGAGCTCGCGGCGCTGCCCGCGCGTGACGGCGTCGACGTCGTTGCCGTCGGCGTCGGCCCCGTCGAAGCGGCGTTCGGCACCGCGCGTGCGCTTGCGGCGAAGCAGTATACGGCCGTGATCAACGCCGGGATCGCCGGCGGCTTTCGCGACCGCTGCACCGTCGGTGACGTCGTCGTCTGCTCGCGCGAGGACTTCGCCGACCTCGGGCTCGAGGACGGCAGCGCGTTTCCGCTGCCGGGTGGGCTCGAGCTCGTGCGCTCCGTTGAAGCCGACGCAACGCTGCTGCGGCCGTTTCTCGCGGGGCTCATCCCCGTGATCGTCGGCCGCGGCGTGACGTCGGCGACCGTGACGAGCACGACGTCGCGCGCGCTCGCGCTCGCCTATCGCTTTCGCTCCGACGTCGAGTCGATGGAGGGCTTTGCCGTGCTGCGGGCGGCGCAGGCCGCGCGCGTCCCGGCGATCGAGATTCGCGGGGTATCGAACCTCGTCGGCGAGCGCGCGTCAAACGAGTGGGACTTTCACGCCGGAGCCGCAGCCGCGGTTGCAACGACGGACGCATTGCTCGACGTTCTGCTAGCGGAATGATCCCTTCGACAAGCTCAGGACAAGTTACCACGCAGCGGAAACGCTACTCGCTCGCCTATTCGCCCTGCCCCAACGACACGTACATCTTCGCGGCGCTGACGAACGGGCTGCTCGACGGCGCGCCGCAGGTCGACGTGGTCCTCGATGACGTCGAAGCGCTGAACCGCGCCGCCCGCGACGGGCGCTACGAGCTGACCAAAGTCAGCTACGGCGCGATTCCGTATCTGCTCGACAAGTACCGCATCTTGCGCGCGGGCGGCGCGCTGGGGCGCGGCTGCGGCCCGCTGGTGATCGCGCAGCCCGGCGTCGACGGCAAGGCGCCGCTGCTGACGGACTTCGGCGAGGACGCGGTGTTCGCGATTCCGGGCCGCTTCACCACCGCGTACGCGTTGCTGCGCCTCGCGCTGGGCCGCGAGCCGCGCATCGTCGAAATGCGATTCGACCGGATCGTCGACGCGGTGAAGAACGGCGAGGTCGCCGGCGGGCTGATCATCCACGAATCGCGCTTCACATACCAGAACGCCGGGCTCGTTTCGGCGATCGACCTGGGCGACTGGTGGGAGGCGACGACCGGCAACGCGATCCCGCTCGGCGCGATCCTGGTGCGGCGCGACGTGTCCGACGAGGACGCTCGGGCGATCGACGACGCCATCCGGTGCAGCCTGCGCTTCGCGCGCGAACGCGAGGGCGATATCATCGAGTACGTCCGTGCGCACGCGTTCGAGATGGACGACGACGTGATGCGCGCGCACATCGCGCTCTACGTCAACGAGTACAGCGACGACGTCGGCGAAACCGGCATCGCCGCCGTCGACGACCTCTTCGCGCGCGCCGCGCAGGCGCACCTCATCCCCGCGCACACCCACCCGGAGTTCGTCTAGCATGCAGCGAAGTTCGTTTCTGGCCGCCACCGCAGCGGCGCTCGCCGTACCCGCGGCCGCACGCGCGACGGAGCCCGTTGCTCGCCCGCGCGTGCTCTCGGAGAAAACGGCGGTCGCGCTGGGCGACGACGTGTTCGTGCGCGATGCGTGGCACGATCTGCGCGGGCGCGCGGTCGGCATCGTCACGAACCCGAGCGGCGTGCTGTCGACTGGCGAGCCGCTCGTCGACGCAGTGCACCGCAACGGGCAGATCGCGGTGAAGGCGCTGTTCGGCCCCGAGCACGGCATCCGCGGCACGGTGCTCGCCGGCGAGACCGTCGGCTCGTCGACCGACGAGAAGACCGGGCTCCCCGTGCACAGCCTGTACGGCAAGACGCGTCACCCGTCCAAAGAGATGCTCGACGGCATCGACGTGCTGCTGTTCGACATCCAGGACGTCGGCGCGCGGCCGTACACGTACGTCTCGACGATGGCGTACGTGATGGAGTCGGCGGCACAGTACGGCAAGGAAGTGTGGGTGCTCGACCGCCCCAACCCGATCGGCGGCGTGCTGCTGGACGGGCCCGTGCTCGACCCGAAGTTCAAGTCGTTCATCGGCCTCTACCCGATCCCCGAGCGGCACGGGATGACGGTGGGCGAGCTCGCGCGCATGTACAACGAGCACTTCGCGATCGGCTGCAAGCTGCGCGTGATCCCGATGCAAGGCTGGACGCGCGAGATGCTGTGGTCCGACACGTCGCTGAAGTGGGTTCCGACGTCGCCGAACATGCCGTACGCGCGCACGACGCTGGTGTACCTCGCAACGGGGCTCGTCGACGAAGCCGGCGTGAACAACGGCATCGGCACCGACCGGCCCTTCGAGTACGCGGGCGGGTATTCGTTCGATCCCCGGGCGTTTCGTGCCGCGCTGACCGCCCGAAATATCCCGGGCGTGGAGTTCGAGCCCGCGGACTGGTCCCCGGTGCGCGGCTTCTGGGCCGGAAAAACGCTGCACGGCGTCGCGATCAACGTGACCGATCCGCACGCATTCCCGAACGTGCGCACCGCGATCGAGATCCTCGCAGCGGCGCGTGCACAAGGCAAATACCATGTCGCGCACGAGCAGATCATGGACCGCGACTGGGGCACCGATGCGGTCCGCCTCGCGCTGGACGAGGGCACGTCACCCGACGCGATCGTCGCGTCCTGGCAGCCCGGTCTGCACGCATTCAGAACGCTACGGTCGAAGTATTTGCTGTACTAAATGTCATGCTGAGCCTGTCGAAGCATGCGCCACGATCGTGGCATCTGTGACGATCGTGGCGCACCCTTCGACAAGCTCAGGGTGACAGAAAGTCTACTCGCCGCGCAATGCGGCGCGTGCACGGAGCTCGCGGATCTGCCAGACGTGGATGAAGCGCTGGATCTCTTCGGCCGATCGTTCCGGGACGTCGACGAACTGCATGCCGTGCGCGAGCTTGCGGCGGCGTAGGCGCAGGAACGTCGTCACCACTTTGGCGCGCACCGTCATCTCGGTGAACGGGTCGGGCGGCACCATGACCTTCTTCTGAAGGCGGCCGCGGGGTGTCGTCTCGACGATCTCCTTTTCGACGTGGACGTCGTGCACGAGGTGGTTGGGGAGCGTGAAGCGGAGGTCGACGAACGTGTCGTCCACCAAATCCTCGTCGCCGACCAGCCGCAGGCTCGAAGCGGAGAGATCGGTAGCGACCGCCGTCCGCGCGCCGGCGCGGCCCTCGACGACGTAGACGACGGGGAACTCGACGGTAGCGCGATAGGCTTGCCGCTGCTCGCCGGAGGTCCTGACCCGCACCAGCGGCTTATGCCGGCCGGTTTTACGCTTCGTCCACTTCTTCCAAAAGAACACCGAGCAAGCGCATTCCCAGGAACTCTCCCGCCGCCCTCCGTAGCGCACGGGATCATGGCCGTGTCTCCGTTCGCCGCGCGTCTGCACGACGCGCTCGGCCCGGACGTCGTCCGGAGCGCGCCGGAGGACCTAGCCGTGTACGCCTTCGACGCGTACTCCGAGGACAAGCTGCCGTCGGCGGCCATCGTGCCGCGCGACGTGCGCGAGATCGCGATCGCGGTGCGGATCGCGCGCGAGTGCGAGGAGCCGATCGTGCCGCGCGGTGCCGGGACCGGCCTGTGCGGCGGCGCGGTGCCGTCGCGCGGCGGGCTCGTCGTGTCGTTCGCGCGGATGAACCGCGTCGTCGAGCTCGACGTGCGCAACCGGCGCGCGCGCGTGCAGCCTGGCCTCATCAACCTCGACCTGTCGACCGCGATCGCGGCGCACGGCATCTTCTACGCGCCCGACCCGTCGAGCCAGAAGATCTCTACTATCGGCGGCAACGTCGGCACGAACGCCGGCGGCGCGCATTGCCTCAGCTACGGCACGACGACGAATCACGTGCTCGCGATCGAGTACGTCGACGCCGAAGGCGCGGTGCACCGCACCTCGATCGACGACGCGGGCTACGACCTCACCGGCGTCCTCGTCGGCTCGGAGGGCACGCTGGGGATCGTCACCGAGGTCGAGGTGCGGCTGCTGAAGCTTCCGGAAGCCGTGCGCGTGTGCGTCGCCGCGTTCGCCGACGTCGAGACCGCATCCGAAGCGGTGTCGGCGATCATCGCGGCGGGGCTCACGCCGACCGCGCTCGAGATCATGGACGCGCTCATCACGCGCGCGGTCGAAGCGCACTATCACGCGGGCTATCCCGAGAACGCGGGCGCGGTGCTGCTGGTGGAGATCGCGGGCGCGCAGGACGACGTCGTCGCCGGCGAAGCCGCGCTCGCGAAGATCGCGCGCGCGCACGGCGCGCTGTCGTGGCGCGCGGCGCGCGACCGGGCCGAACGCGACGCGCTGTGGGCCGCGCGCAAAGGGGCCGCGGGCGCGATCGGGCGCATCGCGCCGAACTACTACATCCAAGATGCGTGCGTGCCGCGCACCAAACTGCCGCAGGTGATGCACGCGATCGACGGGATCGCGCGCGAGTACCGGCTGCCGGTCGGCAACGTGTTTCACGCCGGCGACGGCAACCTGCACCCGCTGCTGATCTTCGACCGCCGCGACAAGCGCCAGGTGCAAGCGGTCGTCGACGCGGGCACCGAGATCCTGCGCACGTGCATCGACATGGGCGGCACGATCAGCGGCGAGCACGGCATCGGGTACGAGAAGAAAGAGACGCTCTCGCTGGTGTTCTCGACCGACGATCTCGCCGCGATGGGCAAGGTGCGCGAGGTCTTCGATCCGATGCGCGCGTTCAACCCCGACAAAATCTTCCCGAGCGGCGCGATGTGCGGCGAGGTCGGAGTACGGATCGCATGATCGCGAAGCGGCCGCGCGCAAAGCGTACCGCGCTCGGGCCGTACGCGCTCGGCGCGCTGCAGCCGGCGCGCGTGTTCGAACCCAAAGAGCCGGATGAAGTCGCGGCGACGCTGCGCGCCGCCGCGGCGGCGTATGAAGCGGTCGTCGTGCACGGCGGCGGCACGCTGCAGGGCGCGTCGAACGCGCCGGTGCGCTACGACGTCGCGCTGTCCACGAAGAAGCTCACGGTGTTGTACGACTACGACGCGCGCGACCTCACCGTCGGCGCGGGCGCTGGGATGACGCTCGCCGCGCTGGCGCGCACGCTCGCCGAGCACGGGCAGTTTCTTCCGCTCGACGCGCCCCTCGCGTCGCAGGCGACGCTCGGCGGCACGCTGGCAGCCGGGTGGGCGGGACCGCGCCGCGCGGTGTACGGCCGCCCGCGCGATCTGCTGATCGGTGCGACGCTCGCGCTCGCGGACGGCACGCTCGCGAAGACCGGCGGGATGGTCGTGAAGAACGTGACGGGCTACGACATGGGCAAGCTGTACGTCGGCTCGCACGGCACGCTCGGCGTCATCGTGCGCGCGAACTTCAAGGTGCTGCCCGCGCCGCAGACGCGCCGGCTCGCGATCGCGCCGTTCGACGAGGACGAGCGCGACCGCGCGATCGCGCATGCCGGCGCGCTCGTGTTGGAACCCGCCGCGCTGCTCGTCGTCGACGGTTTCCGCGAGGCGCTCGGCACGACGCGCCCGCGTTTGATCGCGCTGCTCGAAGGCTCCGAACACGCCGTCGACCGCGCGACGCGCGAGCTGCGCTCGGCGCTCGGCGCGGCGGGCGTCGCCGAGACGCGCCTGCTCGACGGCGACGACGCTGCGCGCGCGTTCCAAGCCGTGCTCGACGCGTACGTCGCGCGCGACGGCGACGCCTCGGTGACCTTGCTCTCGCGCGGTCTGCCCTCCGATGCGGGCGCGCGCGCGCAGCGCGTGCGCGCCGCGATCCCGGGCGCCGAGACGATCGCCGACCTGCGCACCGGCGACGTGGTGGTGCGCGTCCGTGAGATCGATGCATCGGAAGGGGACAACGGATCGGTGAGCGGCATCGATCGGACGGTTCGCGATCTCCTCGGACGCGCGACCGTGCTGGCGGCCGGCCCCGCCGCGCGCGCCGACGCGTGGGGCGATCCGCCCTCCACGCTCGCGACGATGCGCGCGCTCAAGTCCGCGTTCGATCCGCGCGGAATACTCGCGCCGGGACGGTTCGTCGGTGCGATTTAAGCATCCCAAACTGCCGCGCATCCCCGCGGTGCTCAAACGCGACGTGCGGCGCACGCTCGCGATCGTGTTCAGCCGCCCGAGCCGCATCCGGCGTTTTCTCGCGCTCGGCCCGCGCGGGTGGATCGCGACGGCGCGCTTCGTCGGCAGCGTGATCCCGCGCGCGGGGCGCGAGCTCGCGGCGATTCGCCAACGCGCCGAGCGCATCCCCGATCCCGCGCTGCGCGAACAAGCGCTCGCGTCGATCGACCAGAAGGCGTATCACGTGCAGGGTGGCTGCATCCTCGCGACGTTCATGCCGCGCGACGCCGCGCGCCGTTACATTGCGATCGTCGCTTCGATCGAGACCATCTACGACTACCTCGACAACCTCTGCGACCGCCTCCCCGGCGTGACGCAGCAGGCGTACGCGACGCTGCACGCGTCGCTCATCGACGCGCTCGACGACCGCCGCGAGCCGAGCGACTACTACCGCGACGGCCCGCCCGGCGACGACGGCGGCTACTTGCGCTCGCTGGTCGACGCGGTGCGCGCGGGCTTGCGCGCGCTACCGAACTACCATGCCGTACGCGCCGACCTCGTCGAGATCGCGAGCTTCTATGCCGACTTGCAAGTGCTCAAGCACGGCCCGGCCGGTGCGCGCGAGATCGCGTGCGACGCCTGGTACGCGCGTAACCGCGAGCGTTTCCCGGGCCTGTCGTGGTGGGAGTTCGCGGCGGCATGCGGCTCGTCGCTACCCATCTTCGCGTTGATCGAGCTCGCGGGTCGCGAACGGCTCGATGCGCACGAGATCGACGCGACGGTGAAAGCGTATTTCCCCGGCGTCTCCGCGATCCACATCCTGCTGGATTATTTCATCGACCAAGCCGAAGACCGCGAGCACGGCGAGCTCAACTTCATCGCGTGCTACGCGTCGAGCGCGGAAGCGGTCGTGCAACTCCGCCGGCTCGTCACCGCGACGCTCGCACGCGTGCGCACGCTCGCCGGCGCAGCGCAGCATCGCTTCCTGGTCGAAGCGATGTGCGTCTTCTACCTCACGCACCCGAAAGTATTCGAACAACGTCTCGACGCCGAAAGCGCAGCGTTGCTCAGCGCGTTGGGCTGATCGCGTTCCGTCATGCTGAGCCTGTCGAAGCATGGGCCACGATCGTGGCGCACCCTTCGACAAGCTCAGGGTGACATTGGAGACCAGCCGGCGGCTAACTCGGCGACCACGTCCGCGGCGCGCACGTCGTGCATCGCGAGCGGTGTGGCTTGGCCCGCCCACAGCGACAGATACTCCGGATCGTTCGCGGCCGCAGCGGCGGTGCGCAGCGGGCGGGTCAGCGCGTTCTGTTTCGGATACGGCAGGATCTCGTCGGGACGCGCGTCGGCCGCGCGTTCGAATGCATTCGCCAACCCGCGCGCCGGGCGGCCGCTGAACGCGCGCGTGATCACGGTCTCGCCGTCACGCGCCGCAGCAAGCGCGCGACGGTGCGCGGCGCTCGTGCCCGCCTCCACGGTGTCGAGGAACGCCGTGCCGCACACGACGCCGCTCGCGCCGAGCGCGCGTGCCGCGGCGACGCCGCGCCGGTCCATGATGCCGCCCGCGGCAAGCACCGGGATGCGCACCGCGTCGGCGATCTGCGGCACGAGCGCGATCAACCCCGTCAGCGCCGCTTCGAACGCGCCGATGAACGTGCCGCGATGCCCGCCGGCTTCCGTACCTTGCGCGATGACCGCGCTGCAACCGGCCTGCTCGCAGCGCAGCGCCTCGGCGACCGTCGTCGCCGTGCCGATCACGACGCGCCCGTCCGCGCGCAATCGCGCGATCGCCGCATCATCCGGCAAGCCGAACGCGAACGACAGGATGCGCACGTCCGCCGCGACGAGCGCATCGAGCTGTTCCTCGAACACGTACGGCCACGCGCCGGGCGCGACGGGCAGCGGCAACCCGAACCGCTCGTGCAGCGGCGCGAGCAGCGCGAGCATCGGCGCGGGATCGACCTCGCGCGACTCGACCCCGCCGGCGAACAGGTTCACCGAGAACGGGCGCTCCGTGCGCGCGCGAATCGCATCGACGTGCTCGCGAATCGCGTCCGGCGTTAGGTAGGCCGCGCCGGTGGAGCCCAGCGCGCCGGCGTTCGACGCGGCGGCGACGAGCTCGGGGGTCGTGTAGCCGCCCGCCATCGGCGCTTGCACGATAGGCAGCGCGATGCCGAGCAGGGTGCGGAGATCGGCAGAGGTGCTCACCCCGCCTAGTTAGCGGCCCGTCAGCCGCGATCTTCCAGGCGCTTCTTCTGCCAGTTGAGAAAATCGATCGCCGCGAAGGCGATGAACAGCACGTTCGCGATCAGCGTCGCGACGCCGAGGTAGCCGCGGAACCACTGGTCGGCGGCGACGGCGTAGCCGAGCGCGAGCCCGAGCAGCACGGCGAGCAGCGCGCGCGTCGAGAGCGCCAGCATCGGGCGCTTCTGCCCGAGCAAGAACGCCGAAGCGAATGCGAAGATGAACACGTACATATTGATCGCAGTGCTGGTCATGCTGATATTCTCTTCGGCGTGCGGTCCGCGGGTTCTTAGCGATTCGAGCGGACGTTGCCGAATTCGAACGCGCCAGGTCCCGCGGCGCTCGTCGTACAACGGCGGGAGCGTGCAAGCGCTGCGTCCGCTCGGTGCGTTCTTGGCCGCGACCGCGCTCGTCGCGGTCGCGCCGCCGTCGCCGCTGACGGGGTTCACCGCCGCGTCGAGCGCCCGCGAGCGGGTCGACGAGGCGCGCTTCCTCGACCTGCCGAGCGCTCAAGGCGCGCTCGACCACGCCGCGGTGATCGGCGCGCACCCGCACTACGCCGGAACCCCGGCCGACCACGCGCTCGCCGAGTACACGCGCGACCGCTTGCGCGAGTACGGCTTCGACGCGCGCATCGAGACGTTTCGCACGCGGGTCGACACGCCGCGCAAGCTCGCGCTCGAGCTGTACGCCGACGGACGCGTGTACGCGCCGCGCAACGGCGCGCACCGCGCGCGCGGCACGCCGCCCGCGGGGCTCGATCTGCGCGAAGTGGGCGATCCGAGCGATCCGGCGACGCTCGATCCCGCCGTGGGTTTGCCGTTCAACGCGGGCTCGGCCGACGGCGACGTCGTCGCACCGCTCGTATACGCACACCGCGGCTTGCCCGACGACTTCGCGCGGTTGCGCGGCGCGGGCGTCGACGTGCGCGGCGCCGTCGTGCTGGTGCGTTACGGCGCCGCGTTTCGCGGGCTGCTCGCGCGCAACGCGCAAGACGCAGGCGCCGCCGGCATGATCCTGTACGGCGATCCCGCGGACGACGCGTTGGCGCGGAACGAGGCGCGCCCGATCGGAGCGTGGCATCCGCCCGCAGCGGTGCAGCGCGGAACGCTCGGCGACGGGATTCGCATCCCGGTGCTGCCGATCAGCAGCGACAACGCGCGCACGCTGCTGCGCGCGCTCCGGGGGCCGAACGGACCCGCGGGCTGGGCCGGCGCGCTCGACGCGCCGTACCCGCTTGCGAAAGGCCCAGCACTCGTGCGCGTCGTCGTCGCGCTGAACCGCACGCAGACGACGCTGTGGAACACCGTCGGCGTGCTGCGCGGCACGCAGCCGGCGCAGAGCGTGATGCTCGGCGCGCACCGCGACGCGTGGGTGTACGGCGTCGGCGACAACGGCGCGGGCACGATCGTGCTGCTCGAAGCTGCGCGCGGCCTCGGTTATCTGGCGCGCAGCGGCTGGCGGCCCAAACGCAGCGTCGTCGTCGCGCTGTGGGACGGTGAGGAGATCGGCTTGCGCGGCTCGGCCGCGTACGCGACGGCCCACGCCGGCGAGCTGCGCACCGGCTGCGTGGCGTATTTGAATGCGGACGAGAACGTGGTCGGACAGGCGTTGCGCGCGAGCGCGGTCGGCGCGCTCGGACCGGCGATCGTGGAAGCGACGCGTGCCGTCGCCGACCCCGCGCACGAGCGCACGACGCTGCACGACCGCTGGAGCGGCCAGCGCGGCGGCATCGACGTCGCCACGATCGGCGGCGGGAGCGATCACGAGTCGTTTCTGTTCGCGTTCGGCACGCCGGTCGCCGAGGCCGGGTTCAGCGGACCGTTCGGCCCGTATCATTCCAGCTACGACACGCTGCACTACGCGACGACGCGCAGCGGTCCCGGCTTCGCGCTGCACCGCACGACGGCGCAATTGTACGGCGTCCTCGCGATGCGCTTCGCCGCCGCCGACGCCGTGCCGTACGCGTTCGCGGCATACATCCCGGCGCTGACGTCGGGCATCTCGCGCCTGGAGTCGCGCGCGCAGCGCGACGGCCGCCCGCTCGATCTCGCAGCGCTGCACGGCGCGGTCGACGACTTCGCAACGGCCGCACGCCGCGCCGACGATGCGATCGCGCGCGGCGAAGGCCCCGGCACGGAACGCGCGCTCGCCGCGGCGCAGGCGATCGATAGCCTCGCGTACGGCGCCGAAGGCTACGCGAGCGTCGCGTTCCCCGACGTGTCGAAAGCATATGCGGGCGGCGACGCCGCGGCGTTTCGGGCGGCCGTCGAGCGCGCGTGTGACGCGGTCCGGCGGGCGACGGCGGGCTTGCAATAGCGAGCGGGCGCTCTGCGCTTAGCTTACGTGCAGTCGCGGAATGCCTTTAGCATGCGGATTCTTTTGAGCGGTGCGGCCATTGCTGCGTTCGCCCTCGGTTCGATGTCGGCCGCCGGTGCGGCCCCTTGCACGATGAGCGGCATGGGCGGCATGAGCGGCGGCGGCATGATGCCGCACTGCTCGGTCAAGAGCGGCCCGGTCGTGTGGTTCATGGCGTCGATGAAGACGTACTACATGAAAGGCTCGATGCACTGGGGCAAAGGCAAGGGCATGTACGTCTGCCGCGCGACGGCGGTCGCTCGCGGCGGCCACCCGGGGATGGGCATGATGGGCGGTTCGCACGGCACGATGGGCGGTTCGCACGGTACGATGGGCGGCTCGCACGCGATGCCGGGGTCGTCGATGCCGGGCACGATGACGATGGCGCCGCGCCCGATGTCATCCTCGCCGAGCAGCGCGATGCCCGGCTCGATGCCGCGTGCCACGCCGGGGCCGGGTCTACCGAACTCCACCAACGCGGCGCCGGGCAGCATGGGCTCATCACCGATGCCGATGACGAGCGGCAACCCGATGTCGGGCAACCAGGGCAACACCGGCGCACCCGGCGCCGGCGGCCAGGTCCCGAACAACCCCGCCTCGACGTCCAACAGCAACCCCAACCCGAGCCCCAGCCCGCACCCCTGAGCGCGCCTCCCTAGCGCGCGTTCATGCACGCCGTCCCGCCGCCGGCGATCGTCAGTACCGTGCCGCGCGCGGGGCCGTGGATCGCCGCGGCGCGGCCGTGGAACAAAGCGGCTTGGCTCGCGCAGCATGAGACGTACGCCGCGCGCGCGCGGCAAGGCGGCATCGACGTGCTGTTCCTGGGCGATTCGATCACCGAGCTGTTTTCGACGCGCGGCAAGGACGTGTGGGACCGCGAGATCGCGCCGCTGGGCAGCGTCGTCGGCTTCGGCATCTCCGGCGACCGCACGCAGTTCGTGCTGTGGCGCGCGCAGCATGGCGAGCTCGACGGCGCGAACGCGCGCGTCGTCGTGCTGATGATCGGCACGAACAACCTCGCGACCGCCACGCCGCAAGACGTCGCGCGCGGCGTCGCCGCCATCGTCGACACGGTTCGCGCGAAGTTGCCCAACGCGGTCGTCGTGCTCAACGCGATCTTACCGCGCGGTGCACCCGGCGATCCGCTGCGCGCGAAAGCGGCGGCCGTGAACGCGCTGATCGCACCGCTCGCCGATAGGACGCACGTGCACTGGCTCGACGCGGGGGCGGGCTTCGTCGACGCCGACGGTACGATCCCCGACGCGTTGATGCCGGATAAGCTGCACCCGTCGCCGGCAGGCTACGAAGTGTGGGCGACCGCCTTGCGCCCGGTGCTGCTCGACGCGCTCTCGAAATAACGCCGCGCGAGTTGCAGCATCGGCCGCTCGACGTACCGGTACGCGAGGAACGACACGGCGATCGCGAGCGCGTAGCCGCCGAACACGATCGCGATCCGCGCGGGCGTGCCGTGCACGTGCACGCTGTTGAGCGCAAACCCGAGCCCGCCGATCACGAGCACGTGCCACAGGTAGAGCGCGTAGCTCGCGTCGCCTTGCGCGCGCAGCCAGCGCGGCGCGAGCACGCCGTACTTCTCCAAACCGAGCGCCGCGTACACGAGCAGCGCCATCGGCGCGCCGACGGCCCACGGCCGCCACCACGCGATGGCGAGAAACTCACGCCCGGAGTACGCGGTCGCGACGCACGCCGCGACGACGAGCACGACCGCGAGCGCGAACAGCGTGCGCGGCGCGAGGAGCGCGCCGCGCAATACGGCCGCCCCGATCAGCATCCCGAACACGAACTCCAGGTTGAACCAGCTGCCCAGCACGCGCACCCACGGGTTCTCCGGCGGCCCGAACGCGCCGATCAGCACGACGGCCAGCAGCCAAACCGCGGTGACGAGTGGAAGATACCGCCGTTGGAGACGCAGCGCGACCGCGAACACGCAGTAGAACACGAGCTCGTACGTGAGCGTCCAGCCCACGACCAGCAGCGGCTCGCCGCGCTGCGGCAGCGCGAGGAACGACAGCAGGATGTCGGGCCGCGCGCTGCGGTGCTCGCCGGTGGCGCTCGGCGCAAGCAGGTACACGACGAGCACCAGCGCCGTGACGACGACGTACGGCGGGTAGATGCGCGTCGCGCGCCGCGCCAGAAAACGCCGCGGCGCGGACTTCTCGCCGAACCAGGTCGCGGTCGACACGAGCATCACCGTCCCGCTGATCACGAAGAACAGATCGACGCCGTACGTGCCCAGCACGTGGAACGGCGTGGTCCAAGGCCGGCCCGGGAGATAGGTCGACTCCACCGCGTAGGCGTGAACGACGACCACCATCAGCGCGGCGACCGCGCGGAGCGCCTGGACGTTCCCGAGCACACCCGGAGGTTCGACGCGACGCACGGTGCGCCCGCGTCGTCCAATCCGCGATGCGAGTGACGATCCTCGGCGCTACCGGTTTCATCGGGCGCCACCTGAGCAAGGCGCTGCGTGCGCGTGGCGACGACGTTGTGGAGGCGAGCCTGCGCGATCCCGCGGCCGCGGCGGCCGCCAGCGCAGGCAGCGACGTGGTGGTGAACCTCGCGGGCGCGCCGGTCGCAGTGCGCTGGACCGACGCCAGCAAGGCGGCGATGTGGTCGTCGCGCGTCGCTGCGACGCGCGCGTACCTCGAAGCGCTCGCCGGGGTGGACCGTCGCCCGCAAGCGTTCGTCTCCGGATCCGCGATCGGGTATTACGGCACCAGCCGCACGGCGACGTTCACGGAGTCCAGTCCGCCGGGCGACGACTTCCTCGCGAAGCTCTGCGTGGCGTGGGAAGCCGAATCGGACCGCGCCGCGGCGCTCGGGATGCGCGTCGCGAAGCTCCGCACCGGCCTGGTGCTGGGACTCGACGGCGGCGTGCTGGGCAAGCTGCTGCCGATCTTCCGGCTGGGCGGTGGGGGCGTCATCGCGAGCGGCAAGCAGTGGTATTCCTGGATCCACATAGACGACGAAATCGGGATCGCGCTGCACGCGATCGACGGCGTGGATGGCGTTCTGAATGCAAGCGCGCCGCAGCCGGTGACCAACGCGGAGTTCACCCACGCCTTGGGGCATGCCGTAGGCCGCCCGACGATCGTCCCGGTCCCAGGATTCGCGATGACGCTTATGCTCGGCGAGGGCGCCGCCGCCGTCACCGAAGGCCAGCGCGTGCTCCCGGAACGGACGACGGCGACGGGCTACGTCTTCCGGCATCCCGAGCTGGACGAGGCGCTGAGCTCGCTGCTGACCTGAGGGCGGTCGCCGCCGCCGCGCGCCGAGGGGCGCGGCCCGGCGCAGAGAACCGGGCGGGATGGCGACGACCTTCTCCACCGAGATCGGCGGGTTGCTCCCGTCGACGATGTCCGATCAGCAGCTCTCGATCCGCGCGATCTTCGAGCACGCGATGCGCGCGCACCCGCGCAAGCAGATCGTCTCGCGCGACGGCGCCGAGCTGAAGCGCTTCACGTTCGCCGAGTTCGGCAAGCGCGTCGCGAAGCTCGCCAACGCGCTGCGCACGCTGGGCGTCAAGCCGGGCGACCGTGTCGCGACGTTCGCGTGGAACGGGCACCGCCACCTCGAGCTGTACTACGCCGTGCCGATGATCGGCGCGGTATTGCACACGGTGAACATCCGGCTGTTCCCGGACCAGGTCGCCTTCATCCTCGACCACGCGGACGACCGCTACGTGTTCTTCGACGGGTCGCTGACGAAAGCGATCAAGGCCGCCGCCGCACTGCAGCCGGAGTCCGGCCGCACGTTCGTGCAGATGGGCGCGGCGCCCGAGGCGTTCGACGGCGCGCTCGACTACGAGACGCTGCTCGCGGACGAGCCGGAGTCCTACGACTGGCCCGAGATCGACGAGCGCGCCGCCGCTATCCTGTGCTACACCTCGGCGACGACGGGCGATCCGAAGGGCGTGATGTTCTCGCACCGCTCGACGTTTCTGCACGCGCTCGCGAGCGGTCTCGCCGATGCGCTGGGGATCACCGAGCGCGACCGCGTGCTGCCGATCGTGCCGATGTTCCACGTCAACGCGTGGGGCACGCCGTTCGTGTGCCTGATGGTCGGCGCGGAGTTCATCATGCCGATGGAGCGCCTCGACCCCGCCGGCGTGATCGAGTTGTGCGAAGCGGAGAAGGTGACCGTGTCGGCGGGTGTGCCGACAGTGTGGATGGGCGTGCGCGACGCGCTGCGCGCGCAGAACAAGACGCTGCCGTCGCTTACACGCGTCGTGATCGGCGGCTCGGCGATGCCGACGTCGCTGATGGACGACCTCAACGCGCTGGGCATCGATGCGATCCACGCCTGGGGCATGACCGAGATGTCGCCGATCGGCACCGTCAGTCGCGACACGTCCCTGCTGGCGAACGACCCGGAGAAGCAGCACAAGGAACGCTACAAGCAAGGCCGTTTCTCGCCGATCGTGCAGTGGCGCATCGTCGACGAGAACGGGGCCGACGTACCGCAGGACGGTAAATCGCGCGGCGAGCTGCTGGTGCGTGGTTTCGCGGTCGCGAAGTCGTACTACAACAATGAGATCGCGACCGCGACGGCGTTCGAGCGCGACGGCTGGTTCCACACCGGCGACGTGGTCACGCAGGACGAGTTCGGCTACATCGAGATCGTCGACCGCGTGAAAGACTTCATCAAGTCGGGCGGCGAGTGGATCTCGTCAGTGGAAGTCGAGAACATTCTCATGGGCCACCCGGGCCTCAAGGAAGCCTGCGTGTTCGGCATCCCGCATCCGAAGTGGCAAGAGCGCCCCGTCGCCGCGGTCGTCGCACGCGAAGGCCACGACGTCGACGAAGCTTCGGTGCACGCGTGGCTCGCGGACAAGCTGGCAAAGTGGCAGACACCGGACCGCGTCGTCTTCGTCGACACGATCCCGCGTACGGGCGTGGGCAAGTTCCTCAAACGCGACCTGCGCGAACGCTACAAGGGCATGTTCGCCACGGAGTAAGCGAGACGCCGAGACCACCCCGGCCTGTAAGGAGTGGTACGCTTTCGTACGGAACGGGTACGCCGTACGGTATCGTACCGACCCCAACCCTTTGCACGCACGCTCGCGTGCTGGAAGCCAGGTCCCACCCTTTGGGCGCAACCGAGTGGTCGCTCGTCACCACCGACGCACGAGAAGCGACCCGGGCGCGAATCGCGATCCGGCAATTTCTCGCGCTGCAAGCGGACGAAGTGCAGTCCGATCTCGACGCGGCCGAGCTCATCGTCGGCGAGCTGGTGGCAAACGTCATCCGGCACGCGCCCGGCGCCATCGGCATCAACGTCTGTTGGAAAGGGCACGAGGCCGTGCTCGTCGTCAGCGACCGCGGGCCCGGGGTCCCCGTCGTGCGCAGCCTCCCCAGCGAGGACGCGACATGCGGTCGCGGCCTTTTTTTGATCCAGGCGCTGGCGCGCGAGGTGAAGATCGACGCGGTGCCGGGGCACGGCTCCCGCGTCGTCGTCCACCTACCGGTGCACCGCCGCTAGTTGAGGTTGACCTCGAACAGGCCTGCCGCGCCCATGCCGCCGCCGACGCACATCGTGACTACGACGTATTTTGCGCCGCGGCGTTTGCCTTCGATCAGGGCGTGCATCGTCATGCGCGCGCCGCTCACGCCGTACGGGTGTCCCACCGAGATCGCGCCGCCGTCGACGTTGAGCTTCTCGTTCGGTATGCCGAGCGTGTCGCGGCAGTACACCGTTTGCACGGCGAACGCTTCGTTGAGCTCCCACAAGCCGATGTCGTCGACCGTGAGGCCGTGGCGTTTGAGCAAATCCGGCACGGCGAACACCGGGCCGATGCCCATTTCCCCCGGATCGCAGCCGCGCACGACCATGCCGCGGTAGAACCCGAGCGGGTTGATGCCGCGGTTGCGCGCCTCGTCGGCGTCCATCACGACGACTGCCGCCGCGCCGTCGCTGAGCTGCGATGAGTTGCCCGCGGTGATCGAGGAGCTCTTGTCCAGCACGCCCTTGAGCGACAGCAGCCCTTCGAGCGTCGTGTCCGGACGATTTCCTTCGTCCTTCGCCAGCGTGACGTGCTCTTCGCGGAACGCTTTGGTCTCTTTGTCTTGCTCGTACTTCCACGTGGGCAGCGGGACGATCTCCGCGTCGAAGCGGCCCGCATCTTGCGCAGCGGCCGTGCGCTGCTGCGATTGCAGCGAGTACTCGTCCTGCGTCTCGCGCGAAATGTTGTACTTCTTCGCAACGAAGTCCGCCGTTTGCAGCATCGGCATGTAGAGGCTGGGCTCGTGGCGCAGCGCCCACTCTTCGGTGAACTCGTGCATGTTCATGTCGTTCTGCACCAGCGAGATGGACTCGACGCCCGCGGCGACCATCACCTTGGCGCCGTCGACGATCACGCGGTGCGCCGCGCTCGAGATCGCTTGCAGGCCCGACGCGCAGTAGCGGTTGATCGTCGTGCCGGCGACCGCGCGCGGCAGCCCGGCGCGCAGCGCGGCGACGCGGCCGATGTTATGGCCCGTCGCGCCTTCCGGCAGACCGGTGCCGACGACGACGTCCTCGACTTCAGCCGGATCGATGCCGGCACGCTGGATTGCGTGCGAGATGACGTGGCCCGCCATCGTCGCGCCGTGGGTTTGATTGAACGCGCCGCGGAACGCCTTGCCGATCGGCGTGCGCGCGGCTGAGACGATCGCCGCCTCAGACATGGGTCAACTCCTTGGTTTCCGTTTGATTCGTGGTGCCTTTGGGCGTGTAGCGGGTCTCGACGGCGTAGTGCATCGGGCCGCCGTGGTGCGGCGGGAAGCCGTAGCCGTAGATCCAGACGATGTCGACGTCGCCGGGCCGCAGCGCGACGCCGGTGCGCAGCAGCTCCGCGCCGCTGTCGGCGAGCGCACGCGTGCAGCGCGCGATGATCTCTTCATCCGAGACGTTCGGGTTCTGCGGGATGCCCGCGTCCTTCGCGAGCTGCGCGATGAGCTGCTCGACCTCGGGATCGCGGATCGCTTCGCGGCCTTTGCCCACCGCCTTGTCGTACTTGAAGAATCCGGCGCCCGACTTCTGACCGAGGCGGCCTTGCTCGACGAGCTTCGCGATGATCGGGATGCGGCCGAGCGGCGTGCCGTGCTCGGACTGCGAGATGAAGTTGTAGACGTCGAGCCCCGACAGGTCGGCGACCGCGAACGGTCCCATCGCGAAGCCGAACTTCTTCTTCATCACGTCGTCGATGCGGGCCGGGCTCACGCCCTCTTCCGCCAGCTGCACCGCCTGCGCTTCGTATTCGAACAGCATGCGGTTGCCGATGAAGCCGAACGCGTTTCCGGACACGACCGCGACCTTGCGCAGCTTCTTGCCCAGCGCGATGCCGGTGGTGAGCGTCTCCGGCGAGGTTTCCTTGCCGCGCACGATCTCCAGCAGCTTCATGATGTTGGCCGGCGCGAAGAAATGCAGCCCGAGCACCTTGTCGGGCCGCTTCGTCGCCGACGCGATCTCGTCGATGTCGAGCGTCGAGGTGTTCGACGCGAGGATCGCGTCGGGCTTGGTGATCGCGTCGAGCTTCGCGAAGATCTCTTTCTTCACGGGCATCGACTCGAACGCCGCTTCCACGACGATGTCGACGTCCTTGAGCGCAGCGTAGTCGGTCTCGAACGCGATCGAGTTGGCGCGCTTCCACGCGTCTTCTTGCGTGAGACGGCCCTTCTGGACCTGATACGTGAACATCCCGAACACGGTCTCACGCGCCTTCTCGACCGCTTCTTCCTTGGTCTCGACGACGGTGACGGGGATGCCGGCTTCCGCGAACACGATCGCGATGCCGGTGCCCATCGTGCCGGCGCCGATGACGCCCGCGGTCTTGATCTCGCGCGGCGCGGTCTTCGGCAGCCCGGGGACTTTCGACAGCTCGCGCTCGGCGAAGAACACGTGGCGCAGCGCCGCGGACGGCGCCGATTGCACGAGCTCCATGAAGAGCCGCTCCTCGCGCGCGATCCCGCGCTCGAACGGCAGCTCGATCGCCGCCGCGACGGCGTCGATCAGCTTGTGCGCGGCGAACCCGCCGTTGTCTTCGGGCGGCACCATCATGTGCGCTTGCGCGACCACGAACGGCGTCGCGAACAGGCTCAGGCCCTTGACGCCCAGCTCTGCCTTGCGCTCGGAGATGCGGCGCTTCGGCTTGCCGGCGAACTTCTTCGCGGCTTCGATGACGTCGCCGGCGACGACCTCGTCGAGGATGCCCTTCGCCAGCGCGTCGGCCGCCTTGACGTTGTCGCCCTTGAGCATGATCTGCAGCGCGTCGTTCGCGCCGACTAGGCGCGGCAAACGCTGCGTGCCGCCGGCGCCCGGCAGCAAGCCCAGCTTGATCTCCGGCAGCCCGACGCGCGAGCTCGCCGTCGCAACACGGTAGTCGCACGCCAGCGACAGCTCGAAGCCGCCGCCCTGCGCGTTCCCGTCGATCGCCGCGACGTACGTTTTCGAGCCCTTGTCGATCGCGGCGATCACGTCGCGGATCGTGCGCGTCTCGGGCGTCGGCTGCGTCGAGAAGTCGTTGATGTCTGCGCCGCCGCTGAACAGGCCGTTCGCGCCGGTGAAGATCACGGTGGTGACGCTCGGGTCGGCTTCCGCCGCCTGGACGAGCGGCAGCAGCTCCGCCGAGAGCGCGAACGAGAGCGCGTTGACGGGCGGGTTGTCGAGCGTGATGAGCCGGACCCCGTCGCCGAGGTCCGTGGTCTTCACGCGTTGAGTCGTGTCGGTGTTGCTCATGTGGCTTTCTATGTTTACGCGGTGACGAGCGCGCGGCGCTCGACGTCGAACATGTCGTCGCTGCCGGCCATCACGTCGCCCGAGCCCTCCACGATCTGCTTCTGCAGCCACGCGGACTGCGAGAGCACGTTGTGGGCGTAGAACGTCGCGGTGTCGATTTTCGCCGTGTAGAACGGGTCGGCATCGCCCGCGGCGAGCTTCTCGGCCGCGACCTTCGCACCGCGGAACAGCTGCCAGCCGCCCGCGACGATCCCGAAGAAGTTCATGAACGGCACGGAGTTGGCGAACGCTTTGCGCGTGTCGCCCATCGCGGACATCCCGATGAACTGCGCCGTGTCGCCCAGCGCCTTCGTCGCTTCCGCAAGCGGCTGCGCGAGCGCCTTGACCTGCGCGTTGTCGGACGCTTCGAGCTCCTTCGCGAACTTGCCGATCTGCTTGAGGACCTTGGTCGCGCTCGCACCCATGTCGCGCACGAGCTTGCGGCCGACGAGGTCGAGTGCCTGGATGCCGGTGGTGCCTTCGTAGATCGTCGTGATGCGCACGTCGCGGTACTGCTGCGCGATCCCGGTCTCCTCGACGTAGCCCATACCGCCGAACACTTGCAGCGCCGTCGAGCACACGTCGATCGCGCGCTCGGTGAGCCAGCCCTTGACGATCGGGATCATCAGCTCGACGAACGCCTGGTGCTCCTTGCGCATCGCGGGGTCTTCCGATTTATGCGCGTAGTCGAGCGACGCCGCGGTGACGTAGGCCAGCGCGCGCATCGCCTCGATGTTCGCCTTGCACCACAGCAGCATGCGCCGCACGTCGGGGTGCTTGATGATCGCGACCGGCTGCGGATCGCGCGATGCGACATCGCGGAACTGGATGCGCTCCTTGGCGTACTCGACCGCATGCTGATACGCACGGTCGGCGATCGCGAGGCCCTGCACGCCGACGGAGAACCGCGCGGCGTTCATCATCACGAACATGTACTCCAGGCCGCGGTTCGCCTCGCCGACCAGATAACCGATCGCGCCTTCGCCGTTCTCACCGTAGTTGAGCGTGCACGTCGGGTTCGCGTTGATGCCGAGCTTGTGCTCGATCCCCGCGCACTTCACGTCGTTGCGGTCGCCCAGCGAACCGTCCGCGTTCACCAGCACCTTCGGCACGATGAACATCGAGATGCCCTTGGTGCCCAGCGGCGCGTCCGGCAACCGCGCGAGCACGAGGTGGATGATGTTCGGCGCCATGTCGTGCTCGCCGAACGTGATGAAGATCTTCTGACCCTTGACGCGGTAGTGGTCGCCCTCGGGCGCCGCCGTCGCGCGCACTTGCGCGAGATCCGAGCCGGCCTGCGGTTCGGTGAGGCACATCGTGCCCGTCCACTCGCCGCTCACGAGCTTCGGGATGAACGTCTTCTTGTGCTCGTCCGACGCGAACTGCTCGATCGCTTCGATCGCGCCCTGGTTGAGCAGCGGACCGTTCGCGAAGCCCATGTTCGCCGCGTTCCACATCTCGAGCGTCGGCCCGAGCATGATCTGCGGCAGACCTTGGCCGCCGTACTCCGCCTGCACCGGCAAACCGATCCAGCCCGCGTTCGCGAACTGGTGGTACGCCTCTTTGAAACCCTTGGGCGTCGTGACGACGCCGTCGTTCCACGTGCAGCCTTCCTGGTCGCCGCTTTGGTTCAGCGGCGCGAGCACTTCCGATGCGAACGTGGACGCTTCTTCGAGGATCGCGTCGAGCACGTCGGTGGTGTCTTCGTAGCCGGGAAGCTTCGCGATCTCCTCGACGCCGGCGAGCTCGCGCAGGACGAACTGCATGTCGCGCAACGGCGCGCGGTAGGTGCTCATGAGGTCTCTCCGTACAGGTCGCGGCGAAGCACTTGCAGCGCCGCGATGAGATTGGTGAGGTAGGGCTTGAAGTTGGCTTTGATGCGCTCGAGCCGCTCGTCGCCGGTGGGGGTGATGCGATACAGCGTCGTGCCGCGCTTGGTGGACGCGTCGGCCTCGCCGCGGATGAACCCGCGCTCCTCGAGCCGCCGCAGAAGCGGATAGATCGTGTTGGGGTTAACCGGGAAGATGCCGCCGAGGGTGGCGATCCGTTGCATCAATCCGTAGCCGCTGTCGGGCTGGGCGTGCAGCATCTGGAGGACCAGGGCTGGAAAGACGGTCTTCGTCTTGACCTCCCCGGTGAAGACGCGGTCGCCCCACAGCTCGGTGGGGAAGTCGGACGCATGGTCCGCCGACCCGGGGTCGTCGGACGCAAGGGCGGCTGCCCTTGACCGCGTTGCCATATGTTATTTATAATAGGTTCGAGTTAACCCGTCAAGGCACTCCGCGTCTTTCTCATGTCCGCCCGCCTCGGGAAGGTCCCAGTCGATGATGACGAGCCCAGCCGACCTGCCCGGCACGGCGGAGCTGCCGACCCTGCCGGCCTTCATTGCCGAGCACCTCGCGAAGCCTCGACCGATCGCCCTCGCCGAGCTGCGGGGTGGCCGCACGGTCGCGCTGAGCGCCGCCGACGTCCACCGGCGCGCCGCCGCCGTCGCGCACGCGCTCCGGGCGCGCGGGGTGGGGCAGGGCGACCGGGTCGCGATCCTCGCCAACAACTGCGTCGACTGGCTGCTCGCCGACTTCGGGATCCTGTACGCCGGCGGCGTCGTCGTGCCGATGTTCGCGACGACCGCCGACGACCAGATCCGGTTCATCCTCGCCGACAGCGCGGCGAAGCTGGTGTTCGTCGACGACGCGAAGTGCGCTGCGCACGTCCGCGCGGCGGTGCCGAACGCACCGCCCGTGGTGGCATTCGACGACGACGGCGACGACGGGTTCGCGGCGCTGGTGCGCGCGGGCGAGGCGCTGAACCGCGACAACGCTGTGCTCGCGGCGTACCACGACGGCATAGGGCTCGACGAACTCGCCGTGCTCATCTACACGTCGGGTACGACGGGTCAGCCGAAAGGCGTGATGCTGTCGCATCGCAACCTCGTCGCGAACACCGTCGACGCGTTCGATCCGGCCGAGAGCGCGCAGCACGAAGGGCAAGTCGCGCTGTCGGTGCTGCCGTTCGCGCACATCTTCGAGCACACCAACGCGCTGGGCTATCTCTACAACGGGCTGATCCACTACGTCACCACGCCCGAGCGCCTGCTCGAAGACCTCAAGGTGATTCGGCCCAACTTCGTGGCGTTCGTGCCGCGCATCTTCGAGCGCCTCATCGCGGGGATCGTCGGCAAAGCGCGCGACGCGGGCGGCTTCAAGGCGAAGCTCGTGCCGTGGGCGCTCGAGGTCGGCACCGCGTACGAACGCGCGGTGCGCGACGGCGGCCTGTCGCCGCTGCTGCGCGTCAAGCACGTGCTCGCGAACAAGCTGGTGCTGTCGAAGATCCGCCCGACGCTCGGGCTCGACCGGCTCGAGTACTTCGTGAGCGGCAGCGCGCCGCTGCACCGCGACACCGCGCTCGCGCTCGCGGCGATGGGCCTGAGCATTCTCGAAGGCTACGGCTTGACGGAGACGTCGCCCACCGTCACCGTGAACCATCCCGCCGACAACGAGCTCGGCACGGTCGGCACGCCGGTGAAGAACGTCGAGGTGAAGATCGCCGACGACGGCGAGGTGCTCGTCAAAGGCCCGAACGTCATGCTGGGCTACTATAAAGTCCCGCGCGAGGAGCAGCCGTTCACCGCCGACGGCTGGTTCCAGACCGGCGACATCGGCGCGTTCGACGAGCGCGGGCATCTCGTCATCACCGACCGCAAGAAAGAGCTGTTCAAGAGCAGCGGCGGCAAGTGGATCTCGCCGTCGCGCATCGAGACGGCGATCAAACGGTCGATCTACGTCGGCCAGGTGATGGCGTTCGGCGCGAACCGCCCGCACCCGGCCGTGCTCGTCGCGCCGAACTGGGATCTGATCCGCAAAGAGCTCGACATCCCCGCGGACACGCCGACCGCGACGATGGCGACGGACCAGCGCGTGCGCGCGCTCGTGATCCGCGAGATCACCGCCAACACGGCGGAGCTCGCGTCGTACGAGCGGATCCAGCGCATCGCGATCCTGCCGCGCGATCTGACGGTCGACGACGGCGAGCTGTCGCCGACGCTCAAGATCAAGCGCCGCGTCGTCGAGCAGCGGTATGCGGCCCTGATCGAGCAGGCGTACGCTGAAAACCTGCGCGAGCGGGAATAACCTGGGGATGACGCACAACGCACGAAGAGCAGGCGCGGCGTTGCTTGCCGCCGCGCTCGCGCTCGCGATCCCGCTGACCGGAGCGGCCCAATCGACGATGACCGGGAGCCAGCAAACCTCGTTGCTGCAATACGCACTCGTCCACATCGACGCCGAGACCCACACGCTCGCGACGATGAAGAATCACATCTCGTCGCGCGACATCGTCACGGTGTTCGTCACGCAGGCCGGCACGGCCACCCGGCAGCTGCTCGCGCGCTCGGCGAGCCGCAACCGGCACGCCGCGCTGGAAGACGCGCTGTCCAAAGCGACGGTCGCGGATGTGGACCGTAACAACGGTCAGAGCGAAGACCAGAGCTCGCTCGCCGAATACTTGCAGCACCTGCGGATCAATCCGAACGCCGTCATCGCAGTCGACGTCGATCCCCGCCACGACCCGCAGAACCCGCGGGTCACGGTGTTCTACCGCGGCTAGGCCGAAGGTCCTCACTCTCGGCGCGCCGTCCCATGGCCCAGGTTATGACCTCTCGCCTCTTCCGTGGTAATATCACCGGGGAGGGGTGTTGATGTTGCCGTTATTCCGATCGAGCCGCGTTCGAGGATTGTGCGTTATCCTCGCAATAGCGATCGCTGCGTGCACGCCGTCGCACGGCAAAACGGTGCCGTCCGTTCAGAACGCGGATCGGCTGAAAACCGCTGGGCTCGCGAACGGGCGTGACGGCGGACGCGCCGGAACGCTTTATGTCGCGACTTCGAACGCCGTGTACGATTTCGATCTCGGGGTCCGCGGTGATGTGCGGCCGAACGGCAGCCGCTCCGGGGCCTATTTCGAGAGTCGCGCTGGGGATCGCGACGCTTCCATCGCCGGCGTCGCGACCAACGAAGCCGGAGATCTCGCAATCGTGGAAAACGAAGCGAGCCGTCGCGCAGTAGCGGAGCCGTGCGAGATCGTGTATGTGCCGGCGCGTAGTCGGGACTCTGCCGAGCACGTCATGCGGGGAACCTGCGGCACCCGCGGGGGAGCCTATCCGCCAGGCACGGCGCTCGGAATTGCCTTTATCCGGCGCCCGCCGCGACGTGATATTACGACGCTCCACCGGAGAAGCGTGCGGCTCAGCGCCGCGGCGCCGACGACGCCGCAGCAAGTGCTTTACGTCGGCCGCCTTACGGCACCGGGACAAGTGGAGCAGTATAGCCTCCCCATCACGTCGTCATCGACACCGCCGAATTTTTCGTTCCACTCCGACAATGTCAACTCACTGGCTGTCGACCGAAACGGAAACGTCGCTGTAGGTGAGATATTTAAGACGCTGCGGTTCTTTAGCGCGCTGATCAGCGCATCCAGCACTCCGAGCGCTGAATTTTACAACCATAGCGCGAATGCGTATACTGGCCAGCTGGCTCTTACGCCGCTCGGAGACTTATGGGCACCCGCAGAGATCGAGACCCCGCTCACCACTAACCATATCTACTTTTATACGCAACCGTTCACCAACGCGAGCACGCCTTCGGCAGCGATCGACGTCCCGGGCGGCTTCGCCCCTCAGGGGGCTGCGCTCGACAGCGCACAGAACCTCATCATATCGGCGCAATCCCCTACGAATCCGACCGTGTTGATGGTTTACCCTCCGCCGTATACCGCGGTAACCACGACGACGCCGCTCACCCAAAGCGACCATATCAAACTTACCGTCAACGGAGCGCAGCTCTTCGTCGTCGACTTTTACGGGGGCGTCGACGTTTATGACTTGCCGCTCACATCTCTGAGTGTACCCGCGTTTACCATCACGGGCGTACATCACCCGCAGGATGTAGCCTTTGATGCATCAGGCAATCTCTATGTCGCAAATGACGGTGCAGTTACGATGTATAGCCCGCCATTTTCCGCGTCGAGTGCTCCCTTCATGACCCTTGTCCCCCCGCCGCCTCTCATGACTACCGTGCTCGGAATTGCGATCGGTGTCGTCGCGACGCCGACGCCCGTGCCGACCGCGACGCCGTCACCTCAACCGACGAACACGCCATCGCCACTGCCGACGAGTACGCCGTCGCCGCAGCCGACGGCTACCCCCGATCCCAACGGTCGCCCCGGCGACCTTGCCGTGCTTATGAGCTACGGATCATCGGTGGGACCGCGATCGGACGCATGCGGCGTACCCGGCGGTTATGCAGTCGATCGCTATGGCATTGGCTCCGAGCGCATCGTTCCGACGGGGTGCATCGAGGTTCCCGGCCCTCGCACCGCGATCAGTGGCGGAACCAACGGTGCCTTTGGACTTGACTACACGACGGGCGGCCTGACGCGCGTGGATCATTACGGCCCGGGCGGTCCGGTCGATGCGACGGTGACCGCTCCGGGCTCCGCCGGACCACTCGCGGCCGCGACGCAGGTTTCGAACAGCTCGCAGTATTATGCCGTTGCAACCGTCTCATCGGGCCATACGACGATCTACCGGTACCAATTTAATGGCATCGGATTTCAGCCGCTTCACGAGCTGGGGAAGTTCGACGACATGGTCGCCGCGATCGCGATCGACGACGACGGAATCGTCTACGTGGGGCTCAACGGGCGCGATGGGCGCTCGCGAGTCAGCGTGTATGGCCGGCAAGAGGACGACGCTGCAAGACCCGGCCACGTCGTGACCGATCCCATTCGCGCTCCCGCACGCGGTTCGACTGCGATCGTCGGCCTAGCCGTCGCCAAATGAATTAGGCCGGTTTGTCCTCGAGGATCATCAGCGTCGACGTGCCCGTCGCGTACACCGTGCCGTTCGCGTCGACCAGATGCGCTTCGGACGTCGCCGTGCGGCGGCCGGCGTGCACGACGTGCGCGTCGGCGAACACCTTTCCCGTGGCGGCCGTCACCGGGCGGTGAAAGCGCGTGTGCAAGTCCATCGTCGTGGCGACCCGGCCGGCGGGGAGCACCGATTGCACCGCACTGCCGAGCGCGTTGTCCATCAGCGTCGTGATGATGCCGCCGTGTACCGAGCCGATCATGTTGTAGAGCTTCTCCTCGGGCATCATCGCGAACACGACACGACCGCGCTCGGCGGTTTCGAGCGAGAAGTTCATCCAGCGCGTGATGTTGGTGGTCGGGATCTCGCCGCGCTGCATCATCTGCAGCGCTTCGAGCCCGTCCATGCGCCGGAAGGCGTCGACCGCGTGCGGGTACGTGTGCGGCGCGGCCGCGCCGCCAGCGTGCGAGCCCGGCTCGCTCATCAGACGGGCACGGTCGTCGCGGCGTGGTGGACGCCGTGGTGCGATTCCATCATCTCCAGGTATTTCTCTGCGTCGATGGCGGCCTTGCAGCCCATCCCCGCCGCCGTCACGGCCTGCTTGTAACGCACGTCGTAAACGTCGCCTCCGACGAACACGCCCGCGACGTTCGTGCGCACGCCGTCCTCGCTGACGATGTAGCCTGCGTCGTCCAGCGTGATCTGCCCGCGGAAGATGGCCGTGTTCGGGTCGTGCCCGATCGCGATGAACAGCGCGTCGGCGGGCAGCATCGACTCCTCGCCAGTGACGAGGTTCTTCAAGCGCAGCGCGGTGGTGCTGTGCTCGCCGACGACTTCCTCGACCGCGCTGTTCCAGATGAACTCGATCTTCTCGTGGTTGAGCGCGCGCTCGGCCATGATCTTCGACGCGCGCAGCGTGCCGCGGCGGTGGATCACCGTCACCTGCGAGCCGAAGCGCGTGAGGAACAGCGCTTCTTCCATCGCGGAGTCGCCGCCGCCGACGACCACGATGTGCTTGTTGCGAAAGAACGCGCCGTCGCACGTGGCGCACGTGGAAACGCCGCGCCCGCGCAGCCGTGCCTCGCCCGGGATATCGAGCCAGCGCGCGCTCGCGCCCGTCGCGACGATGACGCTGTCGGCCGTGTACTCGTCCTCGGCGGTGCGTACGACCAGCGGCCGCTTGGAGAAGTCGACCTCGGTCACGTCCATGTTGTGCACGATCGAGCCGAACCGCTCGGCCTGTTTGCGGAACGCCTCCATCAGCTCGGGCCCCATGATCCCGTCCGGGAAGCCGGGATAGTTCTCGACCTCCGTCGTGAGCATGAGCTGCCCGCCGTACATGTGGCCGGCGAAGACGATGGGCGCGAGGTTGGCGCGGGCGGCGTAGACGGCGGCGGTGAGGCCGGCGGGGCCTGAGCCGATGATGATCAGCTTGGTGTGGGTGGGGACGGGCATTCCGCCTTCTTCAACCCGGTACGGGTTGCGTCCGGTTCAGGCTCTTACTCGGGCCGGCGGGGTCGTGGGTCCCAGTGGTTGTCCGGCGCCATGACATACGGGTTGACGCGCCTGTACCGCCCGGGCGGAACGGCGTCGCCTGCGGCGTCCACATCGTCGCCGGCGATACGCAATATGCTCGTGCGCGTCTCGCAGCGCAGCCGCATCGTGCCGCGCTCTACGGTCGCGCCGTAGCGATACTGCGGACAGCCGTTCGGCGTCGCAGTCGCGAAAATCCGCCGAGGCCGTTCTCGCCGACGTAGAGGGTGACGCCGCCGCGGAACGTGCCGAGAAACGCCGTCGCCGGGTCGTTGCGCCGCCAGCGGATCCGCGCGGTCGCACCGTCGAGTGCCAGCAAGATGCCCTCGAGCCGCAGTGATGCCGAGCTCTCGCCCACGCCCGTGTAGCGCACGCGCCGCGCGCCGTAGTCGATCTGCAGATTCACCGCCTGGGCATCGATATTCGCCGTCGGGTATTTGTCCGGGAGCGTCTCGGGATGCTGCGCCGCGATCCACGCAGCGAGCGGCGCGAAATCGAAGACGCCGGAAAACTTCCCATGCAGTGGCGCGAAATCTCCGCCGGCATACGTGGCACGTCCGTCTGCCAAGAAGCGCACGACAAATGCGGGGCACGTCCCATAGCACGGTGTCTTCTGCATCGTGATCGAGGTGATCGCGCCGAGACCCGAATTCTCCGGCGGCGTTCCTCGCAGCCCGCCGCACGCGGCGAGCGCGACGACCAGCGAGACCGCGGTGACGAGCAAGCGCATCCCCGGGTCTACGCCGGAATCTCGTGCGGTTCATGCGAAGCGCTCGATACGATGAAGCGCGTCCTCTGGATCCTCATTTCGATCTTCGTCCATCCGCTGGCCGTGGTGCTGATGTGGATCAACCTCGCCGGCCGGACGGATCTGAACCCCAGCCAGAAGGTCATTTGGGCCGTCGTTGGCATCGTGTGGGGGCTCGGCCCCACGCTCTACCTGCTCGTCGGCGGCGGAGCGCTCTGGTGAGCGCCACCGCCGGCTGGCCGCGCATCGCGCTCGAAGACGATCCGTCCGACCTCCTCCGCAAAGCGTCGCGCGGCGCGCGTGTCGACACCGCGACGCTCGCGCACCGCACGGGCATCGAGGCGCGCGCGATCCAGGCGTGGCTCAAAGGGGACGGCGTGCCGACCGACGACCAGGCGCGCGCACTCGCCGTCGTGCTGCGGCTCGACCCCGGCAAGTTCGCCGACGCCGCCGCGCGGCGCTGGTATCCGGGCGCGGAGATCCCGCCCGATGTGCGGCACCATCCGCACGACCCGCACCCGTCCAACGGCTATCTGTTCTTCTTGCAGGACGGCAAGACGGCGGCACTCATCGACCCGGCCGGCATCCCGAGGACGCTGCTCGACGCGGTGAACGCAGGGCCGTACGCGTTGCGCTACATCCTCGTCACGCACAAGCACGCCGACCACTGCGACGCGACGGCGGACGTCGCGCGCGCGTTTCCGAGCGCGCAAATCGTGATGCACCGCGCCGACGTGCATGCGATCGGCGACCTCGGGCGCAAAGCGATCCCCGTGACCGACGGCGACGAGTTGCCGTTCGGGGACGACGCGTCCATCCGCATGTTGCACACGCCGGGTCACACCGACGGCTCGTCGTGCTTCCTGTTCCGCTCGACGCTGTTCAGCGGCGACACGCTGTTCGCGGGCTCGGTCGGCGGTATCTTCGCCGACGTCTCGACATACGAGGACTTACTCGCGAGCGTGCGCTTCAAGCTGTTCGCGCTCGACGACGAGACGGTCGTGATGCCGGGCCACGGCCCGCCGACGACGATCGCGCAGGAGAAGGCGCACAACCCCTTCTTCTGATCGCCCTAACAGCCGTTCGTCGCGCCGACTTCGTGGCGCACGCCTTCGTGCTCGTCTTCCTTGATCATCCGCATGCGCTCGACGAGCGTCGCCGCCATGTCGCGCAGCTTCGGCGCATCGGCCGGGCTTCGCCCTCCGTTGTCGGACCCCGACACCATGGCCCCCATCTTGCCGCCGAACGGATCCTCGTCCGTGATCGCGCGCGCGGCGACGACATCCGCGTGGGCACCGATCAGGAAGAGACCGCGCTTCACCTCGTGCGCGGCGTCCTTCTGGCGCGCCAGCGCGCCCGATAGTGCGTCGGCGAACGCCTTGAGCTCGCGCTTGCGCCTGTCGTCGGTCGAGGCGGCGGCGAGCGCGCGCAGCCTGTCGACCGCGGCTTGCGCTTCGCCGACGTCGGACTCGATCGACGTAGCCCATTGCGCGAGAACGTCGACGGCAGGCGTCTTGTCTTTGCCGACGGTCGCGTTCACGCTGATCCGGTCCATCACCGTCGCCAGCGAAATGATGCGCCGGTCGTTGCGCACCGCGCCCGTGATCGCCACACTGGCCTGCGCGATGATCGCCTGACACGCTGAATTTGCGCGAACGCGCCCGATCTCGGGGAGCGTGGTGGCCGCCGGCGAGGGTTCGGCTGCCGGAACGGGCGAGGCGGTGGTCTCCGCGGCCATCGCGACGGCCACGTTCAGCAGAACGGCCGGAAGCCAGGCGGTCATCGCGGCGCGCGCTTCATGCGCCGCTACTCCGGCGGCCGGCTCAACGCTTCCCGCTCGGGCGGCGGGCGGTCCAGCGCTTCCCGCTCGACATGCGCTTCGACGTGCGTGGTCGACGACGAGCGGGCGTCGCGGTCCACCAGCTCGGCGAGCGCCGCGGCGCGCGCTTGCAGCGACAGCGTCCGCTCGCGCGCGTCTTCGAGCAGCGTGCGGATCTCCGCGTGCGCGGAGCTCACGCCGGCGATCGCGCCGTGCGCCGCGATACCGGCTTTTGCCGCGGCGGCCCGCGCGCGCGTGATGTCGCGCTCGGCGCGCAGCGCGTCGGCGCGGCGGCGCAGCTCGTGCGCCGCGTCGTCGAGCGCGTCCTCGCGCGTTTTCAGCTCCTCGATCTCGGCGCGGAACGCTTCGACCGCCTCGTGCTGCGTCGCGCTGCGCTCGTACGAGGTGAGTTGCATCTCCAAGCGCTTGCGCGCCGTGAGGAGCTCGACGAGGTGGCCGCGCACCTCGTCGACGATCTCGAGCTGCGTGTGGTACGCGGCATCGACCGACGCTGCGGGGTCGTCGAGGCGCGCGATCTGCGAGCGCGCCTCCCCCGTCAGCAGCCGGCCGATGCGCGCCCAGAGGCTCACTTGTGGTCGGCGGTCTTCGCCGGCACGATCGCCTCACCGTTCGCGGCGGGCGGCGTGTTGAAGTCCGCGCCGGACTTCGTGCGCGCGAGCAGGTTGCGCGCGAGCTGCAAGCCGGCCGCGCCCTGCGTCATGATCTTGCCCATCATCTCCGACATGCCGTCGGCGCCGTTGAGCACGATCATCTGGTCGATGTTGTTGAACGCCTTCGCGCCCGCTTCGACGATCGCCGGCCAGTGCTCGGCGAGCTGCTGCGAGATGACGGCTTCCTGGTTCTGCGCCAGCGCTTCGGCGCGCGCCTTGATCGCCGACGCTTCGGCCAGACCGCGCGCGCTGATCGCATCGCCTTCGGCGGTACCTTTCGCGCGGATCGCGGAGCCTTCGGCGTCGCCGATCATCTTCGTGCGGGTCGAGTCGGCGTCGGCGGCGAGCTTGACGCGCGTCGCGTCGGCTTGCGCTTGCAGCTCGATTTGCCTCGCGCGGGCTTCGGCGGCGGCGATGTCGGCGTCGCGCTGCGCGTTCGCGAGCGTGGTCTTCTCGTACGCCGCGGCGTCGGCCGGACGGCGCACCGAGACCAGCAGCTCGGACTCTTTCTTGTGCGCGTCCAGCTCGACGATCTTGGTCTCTTCGACGACGACTTGCTGGCGCGCCATCGCGTCGGCGAGCGGTCCGGCTTGCTTCGCCTGCGCCGCCGCCTTGTCGACTTCGGCTTGAAAGCCGGCCTGTTTGATCTTGCTGTCACGCTGCGCTTGCGCTTTGAGCGCAGCCGCCTCTTGCTCGCGCTGCGTCGCTTCTTGATCGGCCTGCGCCTGCGCGATGCGCGCGTCGCGCTGCACCGTCGCGGTGTGCGGCTTGGAGAGGTTGTCGATGTAGCCGGTTGGGTCGTCGATCTCCTGAATTTGCAGCGAGTCGACGATGAGCCCGAGCTTCTCCATCTCGGTGCCGGATGCGCCGCGCGTCGCTTCGGTCAGCTTGTCGCGTTCGCGAATCAAATCTTCGACGGTGAGCGAGCCGCAGATGGCGCGCAGATGGCCGGCGAACACCTGCTGGATCCGCGCGTCCATGCGATCTTGCTGGTCCAAAAAACGGCGCGCCGCGTTGGCGATCGATGCGAAGTCGTCACCGACTTTGTAGATCACGACGCCTTTGATGTGGACCGGGATCCCTTGCTGCGTCACGCACGCGATCTGCAGCTCGGACTCGCGCAGGTCGAGCGAGAGCTTGCGCACCACCTGGACGCCCGGGATGACGAGCGTTCCGCGCCCGGTGACGATCTTGAAGCCGAGCGACTCGCCCGTCTCTTCGTTCGAACGGTGATGCAGGCCCGAGATGACGAGCGCCTCGTTCGGTTCGGCCACCCGCCACATCGCCCGGAACAGCGCGATGAAGATGGCGAGTGCGACGACGATGACGCCGATGATCAAAACGGCGGATCCCTCGAGTGTAGTCACGTTATCCCTCCAGCGCCGGCGCGGTCACGCCTCGGCGACCATTACCGTCCGCGGCGGATAGTACTCGACGACGACCACTCTGGTTCCGACCGCGATGGTCTTCGGATCGCACGGGTAGGCGTGGAAGTGTTCAGTGCCTCCACGCACGGCGAGCATGACCTCACCGACCCGACCGGGACCTACGGTCCCCGTCACGCGCCCGACTTTCCCCACGACCTCGTCCGTGATGGTCCTCCGCCTCTCCGCAGCAAGACGCCCGTCCGTACCGGGCGGGATATCCGATGTTACGCCGCGGTCGCGCGGAACCCCGCGCGGATCATCCGGTAGCGGCCACTCGGACCTGGGCGCTGGCGCCGTCGCCGTCCACGCGGATCGTCGGCGCACCGGGCACGACGCTCTGCGGGATGATCTGGAACTCGATGACCTTCACCCCGGACGCGGGCAGCTCGACGGTGGTGCGGAACGGCGCGCACTGGCGGTCGTTGCAGAACGACGCCACCCAGTGCTTCGGCAGGCCGCTCGCGGCCACGGCGACCGTCTTGCCGGGCGTCCCCGCGACGACGAGCCGGTACTTGTACGTGCTCGAAACCGAGCCCGGCAGGTCGGGGCCGGTCCAGGGCGCGAGCGACAGGGCCGTCTTGCCCGCCGGGTGCGCGGTGTCGAGCGCGACCGTCGCCTCTTGTGCCTCTTCCAAGTACATCGCGTATCGGCTGTCGGTCTTGGGCAGCTTGGCCGTCCACGCGCTCGTCTGCGCGAACGCGGCGCGCGCCTTCGCGGGGTCGCCGGCTTTCACGTACATGCGGCCCTGGTAGAGATATGCCCACGCGAGCTTGCGGATCGCCTTGGCGTCCTTCGGTTTGGCGGCGACCGCGGCGCGCGCCCGGCCGATCGCCTGCGCGAACGCGATCGGCGCGTCGTTGAAGCGCTTCGCGTCGCCGGCCGACACGCCGAGCGAGACGAACGCGTCGACGCTCGGGTCGACGTGCGCGACGGTCGCGTACGCGTCGGTCGCAGCGGCGTCGTCGCCGGTCGCGTGCAGCGCGCTCGCGTAGCCGTTGAGCAGGTCGACGTCGGTCGCGGACACGGCGAGCCCGCGCCGATACGCCGCGAGCGCCTCGGGCCACTGCTCGCGGGCCGACGCGGTGTCGCCCTGCAGGCGTGCGAGAAGAACTTTGCTGTCGTCCGTTTCCGCGACGGGCTCCAATGCTTTGACGGCAGCATCGCGCAGCGCGTTCTCCTCGGCCTGCGTGCGAAGATAATCGGTGTCGCCGTCGACGTTCTCCGCCGTGTCGATCGCCGACAGCACCTTCTTCGCGGCATCGCGCACGGTCGCGGCGTCGCCGTCGAACGCGAACTTCGCCGGGTCGAGCAGCGCGTCGGCCTTCTTCTGCGCGGCCGTTGCGAGCACGCCGTTGCGGCCAGCCCGTGCGTCGTTGACGAACCCGGCGAGCACCGGCGGCGAGATGTTGCCGACGTAGCGCGCCCGCAGCACGCCGTCGCCGGAGATCACGAACGTAGTCGGAAACGCGCGCACGTCGTACGTATTGGAGAACGCTTTGTCGCCGTCGATCGCCTGGGCGTACGGCATGGGCTTCGCCGCGAGGAACGCGCGCACGATCGGCGCAGCTTCGGTCGAGTCGACGCCCAGGAACACCACGTCGTGCTTCGCGCCGAGCTTCTTTGCGGCCGCGATCAGGTCGGGCGTTTCCTCGCGGCACGGCGGACACCACGTCGCCCAGTCGTTGAGCACGAGCGTCTTGCCGCGGAAATCCGCCAGCGACACGGCCTTGCCGTCGAGCGTCGTGAGGTGGAAGTCCGGCGCCGGCGAGCCGACCTGCGGGCCCGGCGGGCCGGTGAGGGCGAGCGCCGTCGCGGCGAGGATTGCGTGCAGCATGATCTCCTAAACGTTGACGACCGTGCGGACCGTCGCGACGGTCCGGCCGCCGCTCGTCGCATCGATGCGGACGTTCACCGGACCCTTGCGCTCCGTGGTGGGAACGACCTGGAACTCGACGACCTTCACGCCGTCGGGCGGCATGACGACCGACGTGCGGAACGGCGCGCAGACGCGGTCGGTGCAGAACGACCCGATCCAGCGCTGTGGCAGTCCGCTGGCAGCGAGCGCGACCTTCGCGCCGGGCGCGCCGGTCACGACGAGGCGGTACTTGAACGTGCTGTCGATCGAGCCCGGCAGATCGGCGCCGGTCCACGGTGCGAGCGAGAGCGCGGCCCGGCTGCCGCGCGCGACGTCGAGCGCGACGGTGCCTTCCTGCGCCTGTTCGGCGTACCACTCCCGGCGCGGATCGTTCGGCGCGATCCGCACGGCGGCATCGGCGGCGCGCGCGAACGCGGCGCGCGCCTTGTCGCGGTTGCCGGCGGCGATCTCCGTGCGGCCGTAGTACAGGTTCGTCCACGCGAGCTGCGCCGGTTTGGTTGCGAGCGCGATCGCTTTTTCGAAGCTCTGCTCGGCGGCGGCGACGTTGCCGCCCTTCGCCTGCACGCGGCCGAGTGACACGTACGACGCATACGTCGGCGCGCGCTCGGCGATCTTCGCGTCGATGGCCGCGACGCGCGCGTCGTCGCCGAGATGCGACACCGCGTACGCCTGGCCGCTCATCGCGTCGACGTCGTTCGGGGCGTGCTCGAGCGCTTGGCCGTAGAACGCGTCGGCGTCGCTCCATTTGCCGAGCTCCGCCGCTTCGTCGCCGCGCAGCCGCGCGAGCAGCGCGAGGTCGGCGTCGCCGGACGCGACCGGCGCAAACGCCGCGATCGCCGCCGCGCGCAGGATTTCTTGCTCGGCGTGCGTCTTGATCAAGTCGTGGTCGCGCGCCGGGTCGTTCATCGCCTCGTCCTGCAGGTCGTCGGCGTTGGCGATCGCGTGCGCGGCTTTGGTGACGTTGTCGCGGATCGACGCGGCGTCGCCGGTGAACGGGTACTTCGCCGGATCGAGCAGCGCGTCGAGTTGCGCTTGGAACGCCGTGCTCAGCGGCGCGCTCTCGTTGCGCTGTGCCGCAACGATGTACGCGTGCAACTGCGCGCGCGGCAAAATGTTGTCCGCGTGGCGCGCACGCAGCACGCCGTCGGGCCCGATGACGAGCGTGGTCGGATAGTTGCGGATGTCGTATGCTTTCGCGAAGTCGCTCGTGCTCGTGGTCACCGCCTGCGGGTACGCGATCCCCTTGGCGGCGACGAACGCGCGCACGACGTTCGCGGTCTCCGTGGTGTCGACGCCGAGGAACGCGACGCCGCGCGACGCGTCGGCCTTGGATTCCGCGACCAGATCGGGCGTTTCGAGCCGGCACGGTGGGCACCACGAGCCCCACACGTTGATGACCAGGGTCTTGCCGCGGTAGTCCGCGAGCCGGACCATCTTGCCGTCGACGGTGGTCAACGCGAACGCCGGAGCGGGCTGGCCCACGACCGGACCGGGCAGCGGCGCGGCCGAAGCCGCCAAGGCGCAGAAACCCGCGCCCAGCACGGACACGACAACCAACGCGAGACAGCGCTTCATGTCGGTTAGGGACGCCCCGCTACGGACGTAGGTTGCGACGTCCGAGCTCACGGACCGGGCTACGTGCGCAGCTTGTACCCGGACGCCGTCATCCGCAGCGCGACCGTGAACGCGAGAAGCGACAGCACGGCTACGACGCTCAGCGACAGCGCCAGCGGCACATCGCCCTTGTCGATGTAGCTGTAGCGGAAGGCGTCGATCATGTAGGCCATCGGGTTGAACAGCGAGATCTGGCGCAGCAGCGGTGGGAGCGACTGCGCCGACGTGAACACGCCGCCGACGAACACGAGCGGCGTGATGAAGAACGTCGTGAGCACCGCGATGTGGTCGAACTTCTCGGCCATCAGGCCGAAGATGATCCCGAGCGATGAGAACAGCACCGCGACCAGCGCGATGACGAGCAGGTACAAGCCCCAGTTCGACGGCACCGCGTGCACGAAGATCACGCCCAGCACCGTGACCAGCAGCGCGATGAAGATCGCGCGCACCGCGCCCGCGACCACGTAGCCGAGCACCATCTCGATCGCCGACAGCGGCGCGATCAGCAGCTCCTGGATCGAGTTCATGAACCGCCCCTGGAACACCGACGAGGAGCTCTCGCTGTACGTCTGATCGATCACCTGCAGCATGATGAGCCCGGGGATCAGGAACTGCGCGTACGGCACGCCGTTCATGGTCTTGATGCTGCTCCCGAGCGCGAGGCCGAACACGAACACGTACAGCAGCGTCTGAATCACCGGCGGCCAGATCACCTGGTTGATGATCGAGAACGTGCGCACCATCTCGCGCTTGATCAGCGTCTGGAATCCGATCGAGTTCGCGATCATCGGCGGGTGAGCTCCAGGAAGATGTCCTGCAGCGAGCCGTCGCCGATGAGCTGCTGCGTCGTCTCCAGCGCGATGAGCTTGCCGGTCTGGATGATGCCGATGCGGTCGCAGAGTTCCTCGGCTTCTTCCAGATAGTGCGTGGTCAGGATGATCGTCGTCCCGTTGGTGTTGAGCTCGCGCAGCAGCGACCACAGCTCCAAGCGCAATTCGACGTCGACGCCCGCGGTCGGCTCGTCGAGGATCACCAGCTTCGGTTCGTGGATCAGCGCGCGCGCGAGCGTCAGCCGCCGCTTCATGCCGCCGGAAAGCTTGATGTAGGGCTGCTTCGCCTTCGATGCGAGGTCGAAACGTTCGAGCAGCATGTCCGCGCGCGCGTTGACGGCTTTGCCGCGGATGCCGTAGTAGCCGGCCTGGAAGATCAGCACGTCGCGGATGTTGAGATAGCGGTCGAAGTTGTACTCCTGCGGCGCGAGCCCGACTTGGCGGCGCGCGGTGCGCCAGTCGCGTTCGACGTCGTGGCCGAATAGCGAGATCGAGCCGCTCGTGATCTTCGCGAGGCCCACCGTCGCGTTGATCGTCGTCGTCTTGCCGGCGCCGTTGGGGCCGAGCAGGCCGAAGAACTCGCCCTCCTGCACTTCGAACGAGATGCCGTCGACCGCGGTGAAATCGCCGTAGCGCTTCACGAGCTTGTCGACTTTGAGCGCGGGGGCGCTCACGGAATCACCGAACCGGGCGGGCCCAGCTTCGTATAGCGATGGCGGCGCAGCGTGGCGAGGCGCTGCTCGACGTCGGGGATGCCGCTGCGCTTCAGCTGGCGCGCGACCTTGCCGATGTCGAACGCGACGCGGCGCGACTGCACTTCCCAGCCGTCGGAGCGCCAGGTGAGGATTGCGTAGTGCGCGGCCGGATCGCCGTCTTTGGGCAGGCCTGCCGACGCGACGTTGATCAGCGTGCGCCCGCGCCACACGCGCACGTACGGCACGTGCAGGTGGCCGAACGCGATCGTGCGCTGCGTGACGCCGTCGAACAAGCGCTCGAGCGTGTCGTCGTACGCGTCGGGCCACACGCGCTCGTCGTCGTTCTTGGGGTTCGCGTGGCATACGAGCAGCCCGTCCTCGCCGTCGCCGAACGCCAGCGAGAACGGCAACCCGGCCAGCCAGCTCGTCCACCCTTCGCCGATCCGTTCGCGCACCCAGCACACGGAGCGCGCGTCCTCGCCGTCGAGTTGCGCGAGATCCGCCTCACCGACGAAGCGATCGGTGTTGCCGCGCAGACACCGCGCGCCGATCGCGTCCAGCCGTTCGAGGACTTTCTTGGGCTTGGGTCCGTCCATGCACAGATCGCCCGCCGCGACGACGACGTCCGCTCCGCCGCGCGACGCGAGGTCGTCCAGACAACGGTCGAGCGCGTGCGCGTTGCCGTGGATGTCGGAGAGAACCGCTATACGCAACCCTCAGCCGCGCTTCACGGCGAGGGCGAGCGAGAACGGGCCGTAACCCGCCTTTCCGAACTCCCACAGGTCGATCGCCTCGACGGCGATCTTCGCCTTGCGCAAGATCGCGATCGACTCGCGGAAGCGCAGGTTCGCCACGACGAGCCGGTCGCGGATCACGAGCACGCCGGCGGCGAGCTCTTCGCCGCGCGGAACTTCGATGACGCGCAAGTCCGTCGCCGCGACGAGATCCACGCGATCGGGCGCGGCGACCACCGTGTCGGACGCGACGAGCGAGAACACGTCGCGCAGGCGCGGCACGTCGTTCGCGACCGGCAGTTCGACGACCGTGAATCCTTGCTGTGTAGCGATCGCTTCGAGCTGGCGGCGGCCGAGCTCGTTTGAACGACGGCGCAAACCGGCGCCGGCGCGCGGGACGCCGATGAAGATCCGGCCCGGCGCGACCGCCACGTCGGTGGCGTCGAGCAGCCCGGGGGCTTCGATGCGTCCGACGATCGGGATGCCGAGCTCCGCGAGCTGCTTTTCGACGGCGCCGACTTCGGCGCGGCGCTCGATCTGCGACGGGCGCGCGATCACCGCGCCGTGCGGCAGCACGATCGCGCAATCCGCGACCAGCGTCTCGGTCGCCGCCTCGCTGACCGGCGCCATCTCGTGCACCGTCACGCCGCGGTCGCGCAGCGTGCGCACCAGGATACCGTGCTGCTCCAGCGCGCGGTCGGCGATCGGCGACGGCTCGCCCTTGATAGGCGGCAAGCGGTCGACGGCGGTGGAAGGCCGCAAGACGACGGCGCCGGCGAGGGCGCCGGCGTCGGACGACACGTACGGGGCGGCATAGGACTTCACGGTCACGACCAGCGTCGGTTCGCCGGGACACGCCCCGGGTCCTGACCGCGGACCCGAAGAGGCACACATCACCCCGTACCGTCGCGGTCGTCCGCACCGCGTCCCATCTCCCTGGAACGAAAAGTTGATCGCGTGCAATCGACCTGGAGTTCTACGAGGCCAGTAGCTATGCTGAACCAGTCATTCCGCTTAACGGCGTCATTAGGACAACGGGACCCGGCCGCCGCTGAGGCGCAAGCCGCACGACCAGGAGACAAAACGGGGGTATCCCAAGTATCAAAAGCACAATGGGTGAGCTGCAAGGTCCTAACCGCGACTATCACCTGCACACCCTTGGGTGGAACGGATTCCAAGACTTAGCCAGCATCGTCGTTTCTGAAGTCTATGGCATCAACGTTCAAACGTTCAACAAGACGCGTGACGCCGGACAAGACGGCGCGTTCCTAATCGCCGCTGTTCCGACCCGCTTAGACTTGATACAAGGGTCTGGAATAATACAGTGCAAGCACTTCGGCGACTCCGACGCCAGCCTTACGTTGAGTTCGGTTTCCGACGAATTGGTGAAGGCGAGCCGGCTAACGTTGAAGGGCCTTGCCGACAACTATGTCTTAGTTACAAACGGTCGAGTATCGGCAAGCCAGCGTGCGATAATCTGCGACAAATTCCGGGGAACGGCCGGCATCAAGAACTGCGTGATATTGGATGGGAACTGGCTGACCAAGGAAATCGCTCTTTCATCTCGATTACGGCGTATCGTTCCGCGCGTCTACGGTCTTGGCGATCTACGATATGTCATAGATGATCGGGCTTCGGCCCAAACGCGCCAAGTATTGGTAGCGATGAAGTACGAGCTCGCAACAATGGTTCAGACCAAGGCCTATTTTGACTGCCTCAGAGCCTTGCAACAGTATGGTTTTGCGATGCTCGTCGGCGAGGCAGCCTCAGGAAAATCGACAATTGCCGCAACACTTGCAATGGCATCACTAGACGAACATAATGGCCTAAATTGCGAAGAGCCGATGGAAGCTTATAAGATTCGCACACCGAAGGATTTCGCAGAACGCTTCGATCCCGAAAATCCAGGACAGTTTTTCTGGGTTGATGACGCGTTCGGTTCGAACTCGTTTCAGCGCGGCCTCACTGAGGAATGGTCGCGGTATTTTAAAGAACTTCAGGCTGCGATTAAGGGCGGTGGCAAAATAATCTTCACATCGCGTGACTATGTGTTTGGTTCAGCGCGCGCAAATCTACTCATCGATGCATTTCCGTTGCTCAGAACCGCCGAGGTCATTATATACTTACGCGATATCTCGCAGCGTGAGAGAGTGCAGATACTCTATAACCACATAAAATTCGGTGATCAGCCCAAGCCCTATAAGCGACAGCTAAAGCCATTCTTGCTCAAGGCAGCACTCTCTCCACATTTTGTGCCCGAAGTAGCCAAGCGGCTCGGCAATCCGGAATACACAAAAGATGTTGCCATGACTCAAGAAGGCGTGCTGGATTTCGTCCGACGCCGCGGCGACTATCTAATTGAGACGATTCAGAAGATGGACGACGATCTTAAGCGCGCACTTTATGTAATGTTTATGCTAGGTGGGCGCATTCCATCACCTCTTGATCCGGCCGATGTGGGACTTGGACAGGCGCTTCGACTGAATGACTTGAGTGTGCAAGGTCTCCGCGATGCGTTCAAGCGAGCCGACGGATCATTTATAATTGTAGATTCATCCGAGGAATATACGTTTCGACATCCAACGATTCGTGACGCTATTGCCTCGATAGTAAGCGCGGACCGCGAGCTAGTTGACGTCTATCTAGCCGGCACTCCTTTAGCCATCCTTCTAGCTGAGGTCCGATGTGTTGGAATGGTCGTAACCGGCGCAAAAGTCGAGGTCCCCACCAATAGATATGCGCTCTTACGTAGCCGCCTTGAGGAATTGACTGACGCATATCAAGCTGTTCCGTTCCTGGCAGATCGGGCCGATGACAAGTTCTTGCGAGCTTATATCGATAAGCATCCCGAAGTTATCGCGAAACTGTTGCAAAATTGGTCTTGGGAAGATTCGCCATCTGCGCGAATTGTATTACGGCGCCTTCACGATTTGTCCGTGCTTTCGGCTGGCGATAGGGCTACTGTTGTTGCGCGCATCGTGGAGTACTGCGTTGAAACGCCAAGTGCTCTCGTACTGGCCGATGAGAACATATCGGCCCTTCTGACGGACGACGAACGAAGCGACGCGATTAGCCGCCTCCAGTCCGAGGTCGTTCCATCACTCGATGACATAATTGCCCAATGGGGAGAGAACTACGACGTAAGCAATGATCCGGAAAACTATTTCGCCCCATTGTGGTCGACATTGGATTCGCTGAGCGCACTTCTCCTGTCAGAAGGTGATTCAAGCGGGTATGTTCTCGTTAAAGAAGCGGAGACGGCATTACAGCATATCTTCGATGCTGCTGAAAGCGACTATCATGATGCCAATCAGGAGCCAGACTACGATGACGACCGTCGCGGAACACCGTCGGGTAGCTATGACCGAGATCCGTTTGATGATGTTGACGAATAGGCTCATGGGTCCGAGTCGCGCACAGTAGCCTCATGCGCATATTTTACGATTTCGCCCAGAATTCACCGCGAGCGGGTTCCAGGCTCTCAAACCAACGGGTTCATTGTATTCGCGGGCGGGTGGTCGTCGACGATCGCTTGGCTTTGGAATGGCGGAGAACCATTCTCGTCAAGGAGAGAGCGGATCTGAGCAACGTCATCGACCGCATGAGCCCTCGCATTCTCACTAGATGGGGACCTTAGGCGGTCGTCTTCGATGTCGCGCCTCTTTCACCGAGCGGTAAGCGAACGGTCAGCCCTTTCGCATCAGCGCGATGCGGCCCGGCCCCGCGATGACGAGCGCCAGCGCGATGCCGACCGCGTAGATGAAGTACTCGATCCCTTCGCCCTTCTGGTTGCCCATGAAGTTCATGAAAAAGCCGTTTGGCAGGTGGACGAGAACCGCCGCGCACGCCATGTCGACCGCGATGCCCAGTGCGGCGAGGCGCGTGAACACGCCGAGCACCAGCGCGATCGGGCCGAGAAATTCGACCGCGATCACGAGATAGACGATGATCGCGGGCAGGCCCGTATGGCCGAGCCCGGCGACGGTCGCCGAGATGCCGGGACCTCCGAAGAGGCCGAGCGCTTTCTGGGCGCCGTGCGGCCACATCACGATGGCGAGGGTCAGCCGCAGAACCAACAGGGCGATATCGGTGGGCCGCATGCCTCGATGCTACCGCAATGCGACCCAAGCTCAATCACTCGACGACCGCGACCGCGCGTTCGTAGAGGCGCCCCGCGGGCGCGCATACACCGCCGGTTTCGTGGCGTGCGCTGCCGTGAGAGACGGTCCGGCGCCGCCCTTCACTACGACCGCGAATAACGCGTCGCTGTGCGCACCGAGTGCAGAAACACGAAAACCCCGACGGCGGCCAACCAACGGGGTTCTCACGATGCGGGTTCACTCGTGCGCCTGGAAGGCTCGCTCACCGGATCTGCCGTTTATCGCGAAGCCACTCGGCGTCTTAAGGCTCGTATAGATTTTACGTGGACGAGTTTCCCGAACCGCCCGGAGTCGACTTACAACGTCGGTTTCTCCACGCTGCTTGGGGACCCGACAAACGGTCCCGGTCGCACGAACAGCATATCACACTTCCCGTTAAAAGTGAGCCAGGCGTCGAAAATCGGGCGCCTCGGCGGCCGGCCTGCGCGGACGGTATAGTTTTTCATGGCACGGTGGGCTTCGAGCCCATTGTAATTGCCAGCAGAAATTCGGAACAACCGCCTCGACAACACCGGCCCGCCGGCGCGAGCGCGGTTTTTTCTTTTGTTGCCTGCCCGCGAAGAATGGAGGCTCAGAACATGAAACTCGCGCTTAGCATCCGCACGCGGACCCACGTCACCCGGAAACGACCCTGCGCGTCGTCCGCCATCGCGGTGGTTTTCGCTGCTCGCGTCGCTAAGCGAGAAGATCCCGGTCAAACGGGGGCCCTGTTGGTCATTTCGCGCCGTCGTCGCGACCGTTTTCTTTGAGCGGATTCGGGACGCTGCTTTGCGTGACCGACGTCACCCGGATCGGCGGCGCCGGGGATGCCGGGCCGCGATAGCCACCATGTTCCTCATCGTCTCGAAGCGGCGGGACGCTACTTTGCGCGACCGACGTTACGGGGAGCCAGGGAGATGCCGATTCCGGCCCGCGATACCCGCCCAATTCTTTGAGCAGGTCTTCGGGGCGCGGCGAACGTTCCTCGCTCATGCTTTCTTAGCGGCATTCGGTGCCGCGGGAGCAACCGGAACGGCCGATTGCGGGCCGCTCGTCATCGGGACGCTCGCCGGGGCGGCCGCGCTCGGCCCTTTGTGCCCCTTCTCGACGTAACCGGAGACCGGCGTAGCCGGCTTTGACGTGTCTCTCACTTGCTCGCGTTGCTCGCGGTGCTGCCAGCGTTGGCGGCCGGAACCGCCGAAACCGCCTTCGCCGTCGTCGCAATGGCCGGCGCGGGTGCGCTCGTGCCCTTATGGCCCTCTTGAAGATGGGATACGCGGACTCTTTGCTCGTCAGCCATCGGTCTTTCGTTCCTCGGTTTCGGCGGGAAGGGCCAGCGGGGGTGGTGCTGGCGGTTCAGGCTCGGTCGCGATGGCGGCCTCGGCGTCGAACGCCTCGATCGTCACAATGTCGGCCCGTTTCACCAAGAGACCCTTGGCGCCCGCGATGCGTTTCAGAATTTGGCCTGTTTTCTGGTCAATTTCGCACGGCACCGTGATGAGCAAATCCTCGTCCGCCGGAAACGATGACGCGAACGGCGTCTCGGCCCAAAAGCCGCCGATTCGCCGGCCGTCGGAGAGCATCAATACGATGGCGACCGGCTCGGCCTTCTTCGCCAATTCCGTGAAAAAATAGTCCCACGCCTTGGGCATGGTCGAGAGCACGAGCCCCTTTTTCGCCAACAACTCGCGCAACTCGATGATGAACCATCCGACCGCGCACGGCACGACGAGCCCGGCGATGACAACGAAGGCAACGACGGCCCACGCGTTGCTGATTGGAATCGGGACAAGCCGCAGAAACACGAACGCCAGAATGTCGATGAGCACGCTGTATCCGACGAGCGCGATGCCGAGGTCCCCGTACTTCCGTCGCTCGCCCGGCACGCGCAAATCGTAGACCGCAACGGCGAGAAAGCCGGGGAACAGCAGCGTGAAGAACCGCGCCATGCCGTCCTGCGTCGTAAAGAACGCGAGCAGGTCCGTCGCCTCTTTCACCCCAGCACTCTCGTCTGCCGAACCGTCATGCCGCTTGCCGTGGCGGGAACTGTGGCAGCAGTACGAGGTCGCGCCGTTGCTCAATCATCGACGACCTCAAGAGCGCGCGCGTAGAGTGCGCCCTGGAGGCGCGCGTAGACCGCCGGCTGCATCGCGTACCGTTGCCGCGCGAGGCGGTCCGCCTGACGCGACAAGTCGACGAGCCGCGCGCCACGCGCCGTGTCGGCATCGGGCGCGCTCTGATCGGTGCGGGCGAGCAGCGCCGCGATGCGGTTGCCTTCCGCGCTCGCGGTCTGCTTGGGAACGTCGATCGCTTCGTACGGCGCGGCGTCGCCGCCGTGGGACGTGAAGAAGTCGCTCATGTCGGTCGCGAGCAGATCGCCGAGCGCGAGCGTGCCCAACCCGAGGAGCTGTTCGCTCGTTTTCAGCACGCTGACCGTCGAGAGATGGTGCGCGCCGAGATAGTGCGGCTTCGCGAACGGCCCGGCGACGATCGTATAGGTGCGGTACTCGTCGACGTGGTCGCGCGACGACTGCCCGTCGTCGGGCAGCACGAATAGCGCGGTGTGACGCCATGACGGCAGCGTCGAGAGATAGTGCACGATCTGCCCCAGCGCACGGTCGCCGTCGGCGACCTCTTCGGGGACCGGCGGGATGCCGGGCCCGGCGCCCGTGTGGTCGGCGGGCAGCCAGATGTAGGTGAAGCGCGGCTGGCGCCCCTGCGCGACGAACGTGCCGTAGTCGCGGATGAACTCTTTGGCGCGCCGCTCGTCGCGGATGCGCAGGTTCCAGCCGGGGTAATTCAAATCGACGTGGCTGTCCAGCACCGCGGGCGCGGGGACGTCGAGACCGTAGAGGCCGCCGAGTCCCTGCGTCGGCGCATCCTTGTCGTCGATGCCGGCGTACTGCGGATCGTCGGTTTTCGGATCCTTCGCGCCGCCTTCGTCGTAGCCGCTGACCCGGATGAAGTCGCCGTAGTCGCGGAACGCGATGCGGTGCCGCGCGAGCGCGTTGAACACGTAGCCCAGCCGCGGATAGTCTTCGGGATCTTCGTTCTTGTTGACGAGCGGCGTGCGGCCGCCTTTGTCGAACAGCGTGCGCTCCGAGTACAGCGTCGTCATGCCGCCGGCGAGGAACTGGTGCCCGGCGTCGGACTCCTCCGCGTCGGCGAACATGTTGGTCGCCAGGCCGTAGCGCCGCGCGAGCGCGTGCAGATTCGGCGTGACGCTCTCGTTGAACGACACGAGCGCCGGATCGCCGCCGTACGCCGCGCCCAGATCGCCGAGCATCGCGTCGAACGTCTTGTTCTCTTCGAGGATCACGACGACGTGCTCGATTCCCTTCGGGTACGTCACCGGCTTGGTCAGCACGCGGCGCGTGTTCGCCAGCGTCGTCATCGTGGTGCTCTTGAGCTGAACCGCGGAAAGATCGACCTTCTGCAGCGTCGACCACACCGCGTTGGAGTCCGCCGACGTCGCCGGATCGCCGGTGAAGCCGGGGTCGTGCCCGTAGCCCTTGGTGTTGACGACGTACAGCGTGCGATCGTCGCTCGCGAGCGCGAGCGCGGTCGGGTACCAGCCCGTCGGAATCAAACCGAGCCGGTGCAGGTGAACGGGGTCGCGCGCGTCCATCACCGCCACGGCGTTGAGCCCGGCGAGCGCGACGTACAGCCGCGAGCCGTCTTTGGAGAGCGCGAGCGCGGACGGCTGCGTGCCGTACGGCCCTTTGTCGAACAGCCGCAGCTCGGTGCCGCCCACGACGCGCGGCGGGCCGTTGAGCGAAACCGTCGCGACGCGGTCGACGTTGGTCATCGCGACGAACGCGAACGCGCCGTTCGCCGTAGTGACGACGGTCGTCGGATGCGCGCCGCCGACGGTGCGAACGCCGTCCGGTGCGGGATCCATCGGCAGCGCCGCGTTGGCGAACGGGGTCGCATCCTGCACCGCGAGATCGCCGCCCGCGGCGAGCCCGACGAACGACAGCGCCGACGCGTGCTGCGGATCGGCGAACGGCGTGCGGAACGGGGGCGCGGTCGTGGGCTGCGCGAGCTTTCCGTAGCGCATGAGGCCTTCGTCGGTGACGACGAGCCGGTCACCCGCGACCGCGACGCCGAACGGGAAGAAGCCGACTTGCCGCACCGGCTGCACGAGCGTGCGCGCTGCGGTGTCGATCGCGGCGACCGTACCGGCGGCTTCGTCCACGACGTACGCGCGCCGGTTGTCCTTCGACAGCACGATCGTGCCGGGATAGCTGTGCCCCTTGTCGGCAAACGCATCATCTGCCGGCGCGGGCGGCGTGATGACGTGCGTCGCGTCGGCCGTGAGATGCCCGTTGGCATCGAGATCGAACGCATACACGACGTTGGTGGGGCCGCCCGACACGAGCACGAGCGCGCGCGACGCGTTGGCGGGATCGGCCAACGCGACGACGCCGACCCAGAACTTCTCGCCCGCCGCGCGATAGCGGTCGACGACGCGCATCGTCGCGAGCTCGACCACGGCGAGCGAGAACCCGCCGGTCGCGCCGGAGTCGATGATGGAATGCACCATCCCCTCGCGCTCGTCGTCGTTGCTGACGATCGCAAAGCGGCCGTCGGGGCTCAGCGCCATGCCCAGCGCGTTCATCCCGGTGAGCACGCTCTCACCCGCCGGCGTGACGATGCGCCCGGACGGCAGCACGGCGTCGTACGTCGCCCCGCGATAATGCCCGGCGGGGATATTCCCGGAGGGCGCCGCGTAGGTCACCGAAGGGCGTACGGGCGCAGACTTCGCGGGCGCATGATGCACCGGCGCGGCAGTCGCGGCGCACGGCGCGAGCGCGAGCAGTACGGCGGCGAGGTGAGTCGGCTTCATCGTCTCCTTCTGTCGGGCTAGTGGAGGGCGCGGGCGAGTCGTTCCACGGCACGCAGCAACGCGTCGTCGTCGAGATCGCCGAACGACAGGCGTAGTGCCGGCGGGCCGCTGCGCGTTGGATAGAACGGATCGGCGGGCATGACCAAGACACCTTCGCGGGCGCACTGGTCGAATGCCGCCTGCGTCGAGAGTCGGGGCGGGAGGCGCAGCCAGACGTTGGTGCCGGCTTGAGGCGGGCGGACGTCGGCCCACGGCAGCGCGCGCGCGAGCGCGTCGACGAACAGGTCGCGGCGGCCGCGGTAGAGCGCGCGCGCCGCCTTGAGGTGGCGCGGGTACGCCGGCGTGCGCAAGAAGCGCCACAGCGCGCGCTGGGTGAGCGTCGAGGTGAACGAGTCGGTGCGCACCTTCGCGGCCTCGATCGAGTCGCGCATCGCGCCCTTCACGCGCAAGTACCCGATGCGCAGCGCCGGGAAGATCGACTTCGAGAGCGATTCCATCATCACGACGCGGCCGTCGGTGTCGTACGCCGCCAGCGGCGGCGGCGCGGCGGTCTCGTATGCGAACGTCCAGCCGGTTTGATCTTCCAGCACCACCACGTCGTAGCGGCGCGCGAGCTCCACGATCGCTTTACCGCGGCGCGCCGGCAGCACGACGCCGGTCGGGTTCTCCGCGATCGGGCAGATCGAGAACAGCCGCGGGCGGTACTCGGCGAACACGCGCTCGACGTCGTCGATGCGCACGCCGTCGGCGTCGCTGCGCACCTCGACGTAGCTGGCACCGCGCGCGTCGAACACGCCGAGCGTGCCGGGATACGTCGGCGACTCCGACGCGACGACGGCACGGTCGAACAACAGCACCGACGCGATCAAGTCGGCGGCCTGCTGCGCGCCCGACGTGACGATGATCTCGTCGGCCGTCGCGTCGCAGCCGCGCGCGTTGAGCCCTTCGGCGAGCGTCGCGCACAAGTCGGGATCGCCCGTGTTCGCGCGGTACTGCATCGCTTCGGGCGGATCGTCGGCGAACGTGCGCTGCATCGCGCGGCCGAACTCCGCCATCGGGAACGTCTCGGGCGCAGGGTGCGCGCTCGCGAGCGAGATCACGCCCGGCGCACGCGCCTGCGCGAGCCGGTCCAGCACGCCTTCCATCCGCTCGCCGCGCGACAGCAGCGACGGCTCCCACGTCCGCGCGAACGCGGTCTCGGCCGGCGGCACCTGCGCCGCGACGAACGTGCCGCGCCCGACGCGCGATACGACGCGCCCGCGCGCGGCGAGCGTTTCGTACGCCTGCGACACCGTCACCAGCGCGACGTCGAGCTCGCCGGCGAGCGTGCGAATCGGCGGCAAGCGCGCCTCGGGCGCCAGCTCACCGCGCTCGATCGCGGTCGCCAGCGCGTCCGCGATCTGCACGTACAACGGCCGCGGATCGCGCGTATCAAGCGCGATCGCGGGCGTCATCTCTCGTCGAGCCGGTAACCGATGCCGCGCACCGACGAGATCGCCATGACGGCGCCGACCTCGTTGAGCTTCTTGCGCAGCGCCGCCACGTGCACGTCGACGACGCGCGTCGGCACGCCGCTCACGTCGTTCCACACGCGTTCGAGGATCTGCGCGCGCGTCAGCAGCTTGCCGACGTTCTCCGCCAGATACCACAGCAGCCGGAACTCGAGCGCGGTCAGCGTGACGCTCTTGCCCTCGTTCTCGAGCGTGTGGAAATCGCGGACCAGCGTCGCGGTGCCGGTCTGCAGCCGGCCTTCCTGATCGGTCTTGCGCGAGCGCTCGCGGCGGCGCAGGAACGACTGCACGCGCGCGACGAGCTCGTTGCCGGAGAACGGCTTGCGGATGTAGTCGTCCGCGCCCAGGCCGAGCCCCTTGAGCACGTCGTTCTCGCTGGAGTGCGCGCTCACCATCAGGATGAACGCGTCGGACGAGTTCGCGAGCGACGTGCACACGTCGAGGCCGGAGATGTCGGGCAGTTCCACGTCGAGCAGCACGATGGCCGGCTTGAACGCCGGTTCGGCCTCGAGCCCGGCCGTGCCGGTGCTCGCGACGCGCACCTCATAGCCACTGCGTTCCAGGATCATCTTCTCGAACGTCGCGACGTCCGCGTCGTCTTCGATGATCAGGATCCTATCGGACACTTATCGCACCCCTACCGGCTCCTGTGCCGCCTCGTCGTCGGGCATGAGCAGCTCGCGCCGCGCGACACCTTCGTCGATCGCAGCCTGCCGCACCGCGCGCGCGACCGCTTCGACCACCTTGGTGTCGAAGACGCTCGGCACGATGTACTCGGCGCTGCGCTCGTCGCCGACGATGTCGGCGATCGCGCGCGCCGCCGCCAGCTTCATCCCTTCGGTGATCCGGCGCGCGCGGCAGTCGAGCGCGCCGCGGAAGATCCCCGGGAACGACAGCAGGTTGTTGATCTGGTTCGGGAAGTCGCTGCGGCCCGTGCCGATCACCGCCGCGTAGGGCGCCGCCGCGTCCGGCATCACCTCGGGCGTCGGGTTCGCCATCGCGAACACGATCGGGTCGCGCGCCATCGTGCCGATCCACTCCGGCTGCAAGATCCCCGGCGCGCTGACGCCGATGAACACGTCGGCGCCTTTGAGCACGTCCTGCAACGAGCCGCGGCGGTTCTCGCGGTTCGTGTTCTGCGCGAGCCAGGTCCAGTGCGAGTTCTGATACTGCACGTCGCGGCTCAGCGCGCCTTCGCGGTCGACCGCGATCACGTCGCGCACGCCGGCGGCGAGCATCATCTTGATCGTCGCCGTGCCGGCGGCGCCGCTGCCGGTCAGCACGATGGTGACGTCTTCGAGCTTCTTGCCGACCACCGCGACCGCGTTCATCAGCGCGGCGAGGATGACGACCGCGGTGCCGTGCTGGTCGTCGTGCATCACCGGGATGTCGAGCTCTTCGACGAGCCGGCGCTCCACCTCGAAGCAGCGCGGCGCGCTGATGTCCTCGAGGTTGATCCCGCCGAAGATCGGCGCGATCAGCTTCGCCGTGCGCACGATCTCGTCGACGTCTTTGGTGTCGAGGCAGATCGGGAACGCGTCGATGTCGGCGAACTGCTTGAAGAGCATGCACTTGCCCTCCATCACCGGCGCCGCGCCGTACGGGCCGATGTCGCCCAAACCGAGCACCGCGGTGCCATCGGTGAGCACGCACACGGTGTTGCGCTTGATCGTCAGCGCGTACGCTTTCGCCGGGTCCTTCGCGATCGCGCTGGACACGCGCGCGACGCCGGGCGTGTAGACCGTCGAGAGATCTTGGCGCGTCTTGACCGGCCGCGTGATGCCGGTGCGAATCTTGCCGCCGAGGTGCGCGAGAAACGTCGAGTCGGACACGTTGACGACGCGCACGCCTTCGACGCGCTCGATCGCCTGGCGCACCTGGTCGCCGACCAGCTCGCTCGGCACGTTCACCGTGACGTCGCGCGTGATCGTCGTCTTGCCGACCGTCCGGGTGTCCACGGCGCCGACCATCCCGCCGGCGTCACCGATCGCCGAGGCCAGGACGCCGAACGAGCCCGGGGTGTTCGGCGTCTCCAGCCGCATCACGAGTTGGGTGCCGATCGAAGGAGCGGAGGCCATCGGAAGCGGGTACGGTGTTGTTCCCCGGGTGTCCTCGCCGCGCGACGGCTCGTCGACTTCTCCGGGCGGTCCGTCCCAGCGGTCGGCACTCGACGAGGGAGTTCCACAAAGCGCATGCTTTCCAAATGACGTCCGTCACGGCGGCTGCTGCCGGAGCGCTCGGTGCGCTGGTGGTGATCGCGGCGGCGACCGGCCCGGCGCTGCGGCGCAGGCGGGAAGCGCTCGAAGCTGCCGCCGCGGCCGCGCTGGGGACCGTCGCGATGATCCTAGGCGGCGACGAAGCCGTCCTTGCCGGGGTGGCGCTCGTGCTCGGCGCCGCCGCGGTCGCCCGCTACACCCAGGCGGTGATCTCGGCGACGCGCGACGCGCCCGCCCGCCTGTTCGCGACGTTCCAGCGCGAAAGCGAGGCGAAGGGCCGCTTTCTGCCGCGCACGCTGGTGGACCGGCTGGGCCGCACGTCGCTGGCCGACATCGAGATCGGCGACCGCGCGACCGAGCCGATGACCGTGCTGTTCGCCGACATCCGCGATTCGACGGCGCTGACCGAAGAGCTGTCCTCGGAGGACGCCTTCGTGCTGATCGCCGACTTCTTCGCCCGCTCGGCGCGCGTCGTGCGCGAGCACCGCGGCAGCATCGACAAGTACCTGGGCGACGGCTACATGGCGCTGTTCCCGCGCTGCGTCGAGGACGCGCTCGACGCCGCGCTCGCGCTCCAGGCCGCGGTGCGCGACTTGAATCGCGAAGGTTTGGGCCCGCCGATCGAGATCGGCGTCGGGCTGCACACCGGGCCGGTGACGTTCGGGACCGTCGGCGACGCGCGCCACATCGACACGACGGTCGTGTCCGACACCGTCAACACCGCCAAGCGCGTCGAAGGCCTGTCGAAACGGCTGACGGTCCCGGTCGTCGTGACGGAGAGCGTGATGCACGCGGTGCGCGACGCGGGCCGCTACGTGGTGCACCCGCTCGGCGCGCAGAAAGTGCGCGGCAAGCGCGAGCCGCTCGACGTGTTCGCGCTCGAAGCGACGCCCGACGTGCGCCGCGTGACGACGGGCCCGCTCAGACAGCCGATGAAGCGCCCCGTCTCGTCCGCGACGAGCGAGCCCAGCACGTCGTCATGATGCATCGGCTTCCGGGCGGAAGCAGATCAGTCGATAGCCCGCATCCGGATCGGCATCGATATACAAACCGGCGTCGCGAAGTATGGCGACGTCGCGGCGAAACGAACTCAGCGATACACCGAACCGCCGCTCGTACTCGCAAACGTCGACACGGTCGCGGCGCACGAGCCGCGTGATGAGCCAGACGAGCCGGATGATTTTGCGGCTGGTGGATTCGACCGTCCGCGGGTAGGACGACGCGGCCGTGCGGCGCGGGGTGGTCGACGCGGGCGCGTCGAAATACGCGGTTGTCATTCGGTGGTTACTCCATCGGGTGACGGACCCGGCCGGCGGTAATGACGCTGGCCGGGTCGCTATGTGTCATGCGCGTGATGCGTAGCTAGATTATAGCATGCGCGATTTCCGCGGCGCAAGCAAATCGTTGAACGAAAGAAGACATCGAAACGGGCGCAGGACCGCGACCTGCGAACCGTTGCGTTCATGGCGACGATCGCAAAGCAAAGCATCTCGCGCAGAACGGAACCGAGTCCCGCGGAGACACTGCGCGCGCTCGCCGATGCGCTGCCTGAGGATGCGACGTTCGACTCGTATGGCGCTGGCGCACTCATCGAAGATCTTGAACGCGAAGTAGCGGCGCTGCTCGGCAAAGAGGCGGCGGTGTTCTGCACGAGCGGCAAAGCCGCTCAGCTCTCGGCGCTGCGTGTGCACGCCGACCGCCGCGGGCGAAACGTCGTCGCCGCGCACCCGCGCTCGCACATCGTCGAGGACGAGAACGACGCAATCGGCACGCTTTACGGCTTGCGCGTCGCACGCGTCGGAACGCTCGTCGATCCGTTCACGCTAGCGGAGCTGGCCGAAGTGCAGGAGCCGCTCGCCGCAGTCGTCGTCGAGCTACCGCTACGGCGCACTGGGTATCGCGTCCCGACGTGGGATGAGCTCGTCGCGGTCGCCGAACACGTGCGGGGCACCGGTGTTGCGTTCCATCTCGACGGCGCGCGCCTGTGGGAGACGGCGCCCGGCTACGGCAGATCGCTCGCCGAGATCGCCGCACTCGCGGACACGGTCTACGTGTCTTTCTACAAAGGCCTCGGCGGCATCGCGGGCGCCGCACTCGCAGGCGACGCGGAGACCGTCGCCGCGGCACGTGTCTGGATCGGCCGCGCGGGAGCCACGCTCTTTCGCATGTACCCGTACGCGGTCGCGGCGCGCGAAGGATTGCGCAGAGAGCTCCCGCGGATGCTGCAGTACCATACGCGCGCGGTCGAGATCGCCGACGCACTGCGCAAGGTCCCCGGCGTCGCGGTGAATCCCGACCCGCCGGCCTGCAACGCGTTCATCGTATACCTCGACGGCAAGCACGACGCATTGCTCGCCGCGCGCGACGCCGTCGTCGAGTCACAGGACCTGATCGTGTTCCAGCACCTCTCGCAAACGGCGCACCCGTGCGTCAGCTCTTTCGAGCTCGTCGTCGGGGCGAATACGCTAGAAACGAATGTGGCGAAGATTCGGGCTGCTCTCGCCGAACTGGTTGAACGCGCACAGCGCGACGAGCGCAGCGTCGTCTAGCTGCCCAATCCGCAATCTCGCCGCCCTGTCGATGGCTATCGTCATCGGTGCCATCTGTAATGCTCCAGGACGGTACGTTCAAGGATTACGGTTCGGACGACATGCGAGCGCCATAGCGCCCGCGCCAGTTTACTGTTCCAGTGTAACCCTCCCAAAACGCACCATGCCTTATCCGAAGGCCAAACTCGTTTATCATCCCGTGACGAAGGAATTGGATCATAAGAGCTCTGGTTATAAGCGCTTCCCGATCGCCTCGCAACACATCACTTGCGCACTTATCGCAAGCGCCCCAGTCGGAAATGAGGATCTGATTTTCTCCGCCACTGGGATACTCAAGGATAATATCAGGGCAGCCGAAGTCCGCACCCTGATCATCGGCTAACGCTACTGAGCAGAAATCGCAAAGGCCCATCCGCTCTTTGTTAGCCGCGCCTCCAGATCGATCTACGAGCCACTCTTCTCCCGTTAGGACGTTCGAGAAAAAGTGCTCGAAGGACTCTCCCACATCTACATAGTGTTCGTACATTTCTCGCTTGAACTCAAAGTCGAAGTCCAGCGAGTGGGCGACCCCGCCGGGCGGAGAGCCACTGAGTCGAAAATGAGTGTTCGGCGGCAATGATGCGGCGCGCGTTCCATGTGTTGGCCCTTCTTCAGCCGCTCGGTAAAGGTTGCTCAAGAATTCGACGCGATACTCCTCGACGATCGTCGGCAATTTGCTCCAACCTCGATCAGAGCTTCCCAGCGCCACATCGTATGCAGAAACAAGTCCGGATCTAAAGTCGATGCGAATTTCTTCTCCCACGAGATCCGTGCCTCGCAGAAAGATAACGTCAAATCGATACGTAACAGCTCTCATACCTGATAGATCGATGTGAGCAACAGTTGGTTTGGCATCGTCTAAGTCTTGCAACAGGAAGAGTTCGATCCCATGAGTCTTCGCGAAATTTAACGCACCTTCTTGATAACCGTTGGCGGCAACCATGATGCCTCGTGGTTGGCCAGGTATATCTTGTAAGACAGCTGCGAAGGTCAGTATCTGCTCTTTCTTAACTTTAGAGCGCCAGCGTTTGGCCTGCACCGCGATTCGGTGAATCATAAACGGTGCTTGGATCTCGATGTAAACGTCGATCTCGTGCGAAATTGGTTTTCCAAGCTCGTCGCGCGTAGCGCCTTCAACGATTGCATTCCGTTGAACCGTAACGGTCGCCACATCACCGACCACGCGATATGCTGATGCCAGGATTGTTTCGACGAGTCGCTCATATGCAGCGGCTTCGTCCTTATGATTTCTGTTACGATGGCGTCTCGACATCGGTTCTACGTTCCGCTGATCGTCATCTCCGCGATGCGGAACGACGGGGAGACGATCGTGCCGTCGAAGCGTAGGTCGCCCGCGATGCCGTCGATGCCGGCGAGCATCTCCGCGAACGCCGACGCGATGGTGAATTCGTCGATCGCGTACTGCGGCTCACCGTTTTCGATGTAGATCCCGCGCGCGCCGCGGCTGTACGTACCGCTCGCGAGCTCCGTCGCGAAGCCGATCGTATCGAGCACCAGGACGCCGCGCTCGGTGGAGGCGACGAGATCGTCCAGCGTGCCCGAGCCGGGGACGAGGTAGAAGTTGTTCGCGGCCACTCCGCCGCTACCCGACGCGTTGCCCGTCGACGCGATGCCGAGCCGGCGTCCCCAGTACACGTCGCTGAGGTACGTGCGCAGCACGCCGCCTTCGAACACCACCGTTTCGCGCGTCGGCGTGCCCTCGCCGTCGAACGGGGACGTGCCCAGGCCGCTGCGCAGGCGGCCGTCGTCGACGATCGTCACGCGCTCGTTTCCGATGCGCTCGCCGCCGCGGTCCGCCAGCCACGAGTTGCCGACCGCGACGTTGGCCGCGTTGATCGCCCCGAACACGTCGCCCAGCACGGCGGCCGCGACATCGCGCTCGAAGATCACCGGAACGCGCATCGTCGCCGGCTTGCGCGCGCCGACGAGCGCGAGCGCGCGGTGCACCGCGTGCAGCGCCACCGCCTGCGCGCTTTCCGCCGTATTCCAGCCGCGCGCCGCCGTGCCGTAGTGGCCGATCCGCTTGTTCTCGCCGTCCAACGCCACGGGCGCCGCCGTGCGCGACACCTGCGTCCCCTGCGTCACACCGCGAAAACCGCGCGTGTTCGCGAGCGCCCACGACACCAGCGAGTCGCGCACGCGCGAGCCGTCGGAGTTCGCGATGCGCACGTCGGCAGCGCGCACGGCGCGCTCCATTGCGAGCGCTTCGTCGATCTTCTCCTCGTCGCCGCGCGCGGCGACGTCGAGGTCGACCGTGCCGAGGTCGTGGTCGCACACGTCGTCGGAGGCCGCGACGTCGGCCAGCCCGGCGTGCGGGTCCTCGCCGACGAACGCCGCCGCCGCGACCACTCGCTGCGCGAGCGCCGCGACGCCGTCGCGCGACAGATCGGTCGTCGCGAGCGTCGCGTGGCGCGTGCCGACGAACGCGCGCACGCGCAGCGACCGTCCGCGCGAGCGCTCGATCTTGGTGACCTCGCGGTCGCGCGCCTCGCACGCGAACCGGTCGGCGATCTCGACGATCGCGTCCGCGTCCGTCGCGCCCGCCGCGGAGATCAGCGCGATCGCCGTGTCGGCCAGCGCGAGCGCCTCGTCGCGCGGATCAGCCACGGCCCGTGCCTCCGACCGTGCACGACGACAGCTTCACCGTCGGGATCCCGACGCCGACGGGGACGCGCTGCCCGCCTTTACCGCACGTGTACGAGCGGTTCGCGAGCCGGCCGTCGTGGCCGACCATCGTGACCTTGGTCATCGCATCCGGACCGTTGCCGACCAGCGTCGCGCCGCGCACCGGCGCGGTGATCTTGCCGTGCTCGATCAGATAGCCTTCGGCGATCATGAACACGAAGTCGCCCTTGCTGATCTCGACCTGCCCGCCGCTGAACGACGTCGCGTAGAGCCCGCGGTCGATCGAGCCGACGATCTCCTCGGGCGTCGACGTGCCCGCCGGCATGAACGTGTTGCACATGCGCGGCTGCGGCAGCACGCGGTACGACTCGCGCCGCCCGCTCCCCGTCGACGCGACGCCCATCAGCCGCGCGTTCAAACGATCCTGCATGTAGCCGCGCAAGATGCCGCGGTCGACGAGCACCTTGTGCTGGCCCGGAGTGCCTTCGTCGTCGACGGCGACGGTGCCGCGCTCGCCGGGCAGATCGCCGTCGTCGAAGATCGTCACGAGATCGCTCGCTACCCGCTCGCCCACGCGCCCCGCATACAACGACGTTCCCTTGCGGTTGAAGTCGGCCTCGAGACCGTGCCCGACCGCCTCGTGCAGGAGCACGCCGCCGCCGCCCGCGCCGATGACCACGGGCAGCTCGCCGGCGGGCGCCTCGCGCGCGCCGAGCTTGATCGTCGCGATGCGCGCCGACTCGCGCGCGAGTGACTCCGGCGTGGTTACGTCGAACACGTCGATGCTCGTGCGGCCGCCGTCGCCGATGTAGCCGTTCTCGCGGCGCCCGTTCTCGCGCGCGACGACCTGCACGCCGAGCGACACCAGCGGCCGCCGGTCGGTCACCACGCGCCCGTCGCTCGACGCGATCTGCACGTACTGCAGCTCGTCGGTGACGGCGGCGTTCACCGACACCACGCGCGGATCGAACGCGCGCGCCGCGACGTCCGCACGCGCCAGCAGGTCGACGTACCGCGCCGAGTCCGCCGGCTCGTCCGCATGCGCGTCGTACATCGACGGCGCGGACGCAGCGGCCAACTGCACGACCACGTCGTCGTGGCGCCCGTCGCGCGAGATCAGCGAAGCGGCATCCGCCGCCCGCAGCAGCGACGCCTCGTCGAGGTCGTCCGAGTACGCGTATCCCGCCCGCTGTCCGACGACGACGCGCACGCCGGCGCCGCGCACGACGTTCGACGATGCCTCGTGGATGCGGCCGTCCTGCAGCCGAAACGTTTGCGTGAGCCGGCTCTCGAAGAACACGTCGGCGAAGTCGCCGCCTCGGCGCAGCGCCCGCGACAGCACGCGAGCAAGCAGCACGGGATCGAGGGCAGTCAGCACGATTTCGGGCCTTCGCTGCCGAACCACCCCATCATGCCCGCCCGCACCGCGGCGCTGACTTTTGCGTTGATCCTCGCCGCTACCCTGACCGCAGCCGCGACCTGTCCGGCGACGAACGGCCGGGATGATTCATCGTGCGATGTCGCCCACCCGACCACGTCGACGAGTGCGTCGTGCGCGGCAGCCGCTCACGCGACGGAGACGTGCGCCGATCAGGCAACGGGCCTGGTCCGCGCGATCTATCTGACGCGAGCTGCGTCGGAATGGCGCAAGGCGGCGATGGCGCTGGGGCGTAAGAAGTCGCAAGGACGTTACTGGTTGGCACACTCGACGATACTCGACGAGCGTGTGCAAGACGATCCGGACGCACCAAGCCGACTTCGCATGGAAGCGAAACGCAACGAACAACTAGCCAGAGCGGCCCTCGCGCGCTAAGTCATTCACCGTGGTCTTCAGCTGCGCGCCAGCACGTCGAGCGCGCGATCGATCCCTTGTTCCACCGGGCCGTCGTCGGCGCGGCGGTCGTTGACGACGATCGCGAACGCGACGCGGCCGTGCCGCCGCGTCTGCACGTAGCCGGTGAGCGCGTTGACGTGCGCGATGTGCCCGCTCTTGGCGCGCGCCCGGCCGCGCGCGTCAGTGACGTGCCGCCGGCGCACGGTGCCTTCGATGCCGACGCGCGGCAGCGCGCCGACGAACAGCGGGCCGGCCGGTTCGACCGCGGCGCGCGCAAGCAGCATCGCGAGCGTGAGCGGCGCGACGCGGTCGCTCGGCGCGAGGCCGCTGCCGTCGACGATGCGCAGGCCGTCCTGCGGGACGCCGCCGCGCACGAGGATCGCGCGCTCCACGAGCGCGCCGTTCGCTTCGGTCCCCAGGCCGCGCGTCGCGCCCACCGCGCGCAAAAGCTGTTCGGCGAAATGGTTGTTGGACTCGAGCATCATCTCGTGCACGATGTCGCGCAGCTTCGGCGAGCGATGGCGCCACAGCACGTTCGGCGCGACGGGCGCGACGCCGACGCCGGCGCCGCCGCCCACCCGCACGCCGCGCGCGCGCAGCATCGTGCGCGCCACGTCGGCCGCGTAGAGCGGCAGATCGATCACCGGCCGCCAGAACGACTGCTCCGCGCCGGCGGCGACGCGCCCGCTGAACGTGAAGTCGTTGCGCACCGTGTCGCGCTGAATCGTCAGGAGGGTCGCGTACGACGTGAGCACGCCACCGTGCACGCGCACGGCGGTCGACGGCGGCAGCACGCGGATGCGCGCCGGCGCACCGACACTGCTCGGCACCAGGTGAAACTCCACCGTGCCCTGGTCGAGCGACAGCGCGCTGGTCCCGGCGGCGTACCCGTACTGCAAGTCGTCGGGCTCCCACGCGCGGTTCTGCTCGGCGCCGGCGAACACGCTCGCGTCGGCGACGATCGCACCGCTGATGCTGCGCACGCCGCCGCGCGCGACGGCGGCGACGCCGCCGCGCAGATCGTCGCGCGTGAACAGCGGATCGCCCGTGCCGACGAGATACACGTTGCCGCGAATCATCCCGTCCGACGGATCGTCCACGCATTCGAGCGTCGTCGAGAACCGGTAGTCGGGACCCAGCGTCTGGAGCGCCGCGGCGCCTACGAGCACTTTGAACGTCGAAGCCGGCGTCATCGGCGTGCGCTCGCGGCGCGTGAACAGCGGGCGGCCGTCCCCGTCGACGACGGCGATGCCGCTCGTCGCGAGCGCCGATGCGCCGAGCGCGGCGCGCAGCTGCGCTTGCAGCGCGCCGAGATCGCGCGAGCTCCAGGCCGGCGCGCTCGGCGCGGCGCCCAGCGGCGTCGGGCCGCTCGGTGCATGGGTCGTCGGCGCGGGTCCGCCGCATGCGGAAGCCGCCGCGAGCACGAGCGCCGCGGCGGCACGCCGGACCGACCGCATCATTTCGTGCCGAGCGGGTCGAGCCCGTCGAGCCGTTCGCGCAGCGCTCGCGATTCCGCCCGCAGCCGGTCCATCTCGTCGCGCAAACGGGCCAGCTCGGCCGGCTTCGTCTGCGCTTCGCGCACGCGGATCGCGGCTTCCGCCGCATGGCGCCGAACCCGACCGTCGCGCTCGTTGTGCGTGATGCGGTCCAGCACCGGCAGCAGCCGCGCGTCGGTGACGTGTTCCGCCGCGGTGAACGCGGACATGCGCACCAGCGCATCGGTGTCGTCTAGCGTGCGGTTCACCGCGTCGACCGCCGCCGTGCGGACGGTCTCCGCGAGCGCGCCGAGCTCCGCGACGGCGCCCACCGCGGCGCGCCGCAGCGCCTGCGGCCGGCCGGGCGCGAGCGCAGCCTCGAGCACGGCCAGCGCGCGCGCGTCGGCGAGCGCGCCGAGCCCGCGCAGCGCGCCGGATGCGATCGACTCGTTCCACGACGGCACGTGCGTCGCCGCGACGAGCGCGTCGAACGCGCGGGGGTCGCGCGTCTTGCCCAGCGCGTGCAGCGCGTCGCCCACGACGAAGTACGATGCGTCGTCGCGCAGCGCCAGCAGCGCGTCGGCGACTTCGGCGTCACGCCAAGCACCGAGCGCTTTGGCAATCGCGCGCCGCACCTTCGGATGCGGATGCGAGACGTTCGCGAGCAGCGCGGCGCGGGCCGACGGCGCGCGCGAATCACCCAGCGCGGCCGCGATCTCGACGCCCACGCCGAAGAACGGATCGCGCGCGAGCGCTTCCGCCAGCGCCTCGCGGGCGGTGCGGCGGTCGTCCTTCGCGAGCGCGTTCGCGGCCCGAATCCGGGAGATGGGCGACGGATCGCCGCGCAGCACGGCGGCGTGCGCGTCCGTGCCCAGCGACCACGTCCACGCCGCCAAGATCCACGCACCGGGATCGACGCGCACCAGCGCCGGCTCGCGTTCGAGCGGCACGGCGAACACCTGCGGCGCGCGGTCGACGCGCAAGCGCACGCGCGTCTCGCCCGGCAGCGGCCCCGGGCCGAAATCGGCGTGAAGCGTCGCCGGCGCGTCCGCGACGAAACCGATCTCGACGTCGAACGCGTACGCGGGGTTGTCGTCGTCGACCGTTTGCTGCTGCGCGATCGTGATCAGCGCGGTCTTGCGCTCACCGTCCCAGCGATAGCTCGCCTCGAGATCCGGATGCCCCGCGCGCTCCACCCATTGCGTGAAGAAGCGACGCGTGTTGCGGCCGGTCTCCGCTTCGATCGCGCGGATCAAGTCGATCGTCTCGACATAGCGCCCCGCATTGTCCGAGACGTAGCGCGCGAGCGTGCGCTGCATACGGTCCCAGCCGAGCTCGCCGCGCAGCATGTGCAGCACGGCCGCGCCTTTCTCGTAGAGATGGCGGTCGAACAGCTCGCTGGGATCGCGGTAGAGGTTGCAGACGATCGGGCGGCGATAGCGCTCGCCGTCCTCTTCGAGATAGCGCTGCACCACGGTGAAGACGTCGTACAGGTACTCGTCCCAGCCGAGACGCGCTTCGAGCCACACCGACTCGAAGTAGGTCGCGAAGCCTTCGTTCAGCCACGCCTGCGACCAGTCGCGGCACGTGACGAGGTCGCCGAACCACTGGTGCGCGAGCTCGTGCGAGGCGAGGAAGTCGGCGGAGTAGTCGAGGTGCGCACGCTCGTCGTGCAGGACGCGGTCGGTCTGCGTCGTCGCGGTCGTGTTCTCCATCCCGCCGAACAAGAAGTCGGACACCGCGATCTGCGAGTAGCGCTCGTACGGGTACGGCACGCCGATCGTGCGCTCGAAGACGTCCACCATCGCCGGCGTGTTGCCGAACGCGCGCTCGCCGTCGGCTTCGCGACCCGGCAGCGTGTAGTACGCGATCGGCAGCCGGTCGTGGTGCTGCGCGATCTCGCGAAACGGTCCGGTAACCATCGTGACCAGATACGCGGCGTGCGGGATCCGCTGCTCGTAGCGAAACGTCGTCTCGGCCGCCGACTCGACGCGCTCCACGAGCGCCCCGTTGCCGAGCGCGAACTGCCCCTTCGGCACGGTGATCGATGCAGACGTCGTCTGCTTTTCGGCCGGATGGTCGAAGCACGGGAACCAGAACCTCGCGTCGGAGTCCTGGCCCTGCGTCCACGCGTGCTTCGGTTCGTGCTCGATGAAGTACACGCCGCGGCGCGGGTTCTCCACCGCGTAGTCGACGTCGAACACGAGCCGCTCCCCGCGGCGCAACGGCGGATCGACGACGATCTCGAGCGTCTCGCTGGTCGAGCGGAACGCCATCGGACCGCCGGCTTCGCTATCGCGCCGTACCGCGTGCACGTGCAGATCGACGGCGTCGAGCACCAACCGGGCGACGTCGTCTTCGATCGCCTGCACGGTCGTCGTGCAGTGCGCGTCCAACCGCCGCCGTTCGGTGTCCGGCCGCAAGTCCAGATGAATGTGCAGCACGTCGACGACCCGGTCGGGGCCGAACTGGAGCCGCGCGCCGGGCAAAGCAAAGGAACGGTGATCGCTCAAATACCGGCTCCGTCGGTAAAGGTGGGCTCGTCACAAGCGAGCGGATGTGAAAACGCCATGGTCTCGAGCAGCGCCAGCCATTCGGCGTCGCCGACCGCATCGCGCAGCCGCCGCGCGGGCCGCGATGCGCGCAGCGCGTCTTCCGGGCGGATGCGAAAGCCGAAGCGCCGGTTCGCCATCATGCGCTCGAATGCGGGGTGACCGTACTCGACCAAGCCGACGTCGCGGTGCAGCTCCCAGCGCTGGATGGCGCCGGCAGGCGCGACGAAGGCGAAATGCGTGCAGAACTTCAGATACGACTCCCACTTTGCGTCCGCGAGAAAGTCCGCGCGTGATGATTTGACTTCGTAGATCCGCACTTGGCGCGTGTATCGGCCCAATCCGATCACGTCGAACCGGCAGCCCGAACCATTCGGCGAGAACTCCGTCGCTACATACGGATACCCCAAGCCGCGCATCCGCTCGCAGGCGAGCGTTCGCAGCTCCGACGTCGTCGTGCGCTTTCCCGCGATCGCGGTGAGCGGGATGTAGTCGATCACGTCTTCGCGGTCCGCGCCGCGAGCGCGTCTTCCCAGCGCAGGATGCGGATCGCGTTGGGGCGCGGGTCGTCGCACCACGTCACGAAATACGTGCGCGCCGGCAGCGTGTGCCCGGTCGGATCGGTGTAGAGGTAGCCCATCGCGGGACCCGGCCGCACGCGCGCGCACGCGGCCGCGAGCCGGCGCTGGAAATCGGGGCGGCCGTCCTTGTCTTCCGGATGATGAGGCCGCGGCACGAGCGGCTCCTTGTCGACGAACAGGATGCGGCGCGGATGCATCTCGGCGTCGTACCAGTGCCGCGCTTCCTGGCCTTGGTGCGCGTAGCCGATCACGACCGGCGGGATGCCGGCTTCGAAATCCATCTGCGACGAGAAGCCGTAGCCGTCGGTCACGACGACCGCACCGTTGGCGTCGGCCAGATGGCGCACGTCCTGCGCGAGCGACCAGTAGGTGAAGATCTCGAACGGACCGTCGTTGCGCAGCGTCGAGCCCGTCTTGCGGAACTGTTCGTACAGCGGGCCCGGAAACGCCGCCGCCAAGAACAGAAACGGGATCAAGACCGCGGCCGGGACGGCCCCGGCCGTCGCCCAGAGCACGCGCCCGCGGTGCGTGAGCGCGTCGAATGCGACGCCCATGCCGACGCACAGCGACACGTACGGCCCGAAGAACCAGTGCAGCTCGATGCGCTCGTGCACGTTGAGCACGAGCAGCAGCGCCGCGAGCGGGACGGCCGTCCACGCGATCAGTGCGTTGCGCGGCCGCACGAGCACGAGCAGCGCCCCGATCCACAGCCCCGGCGAGTATGCACCCGCGCACGCGATGAGGTAGTTGAGCGGCCGCTGCAGCAACCACTGGGCCTCGTGCCGCTGCGCAAACGCGAACACGAACGTGATCCACCCGTGCGCGGCGTTCCACGCGACGAACGGCGCGTACAGGATCGCGGCGACGACGAACGACAGCCCCAGCCCCTCGCGCCAGAGTGCCCGGCGCCGCGGCGCGAGCGCCCACGCGACGATCCCCGCGACGAGCGCGAACGCGAACATCTTCGCGAGCAGCGCGACGCCGAGCGCGATGCCGAGCAGCACGTAGTCGCGCCGCGCGTGCGTCTGCGACGCGCGCACGGTGAGATACATGCACAGCGCCCACGCCGCCATCAGCGGGCCGTCGGGCGTAGCCGTAACGAAGCCGACGGAAAGCACCGGCGCGAGCGTCATCGCGAGCGCCGTGACCATCCCCGCTCGCTCGTCGCCGGTGATTCGCTTCGCGGTCGCCGCCGCGGCGAGCGTCGCGACGACGCCGCACAGCAGGAAGCCGATGCGAATCCAGAA
>DASZBS010000022.1:0-55480 GCA_035943995.1 Candidatus Elarobacter sp.
CCTCGTCGAGCATCACCAAGAACGTGGCCATGTTGCTGGTCGGGACGCCGTCGTGCTGCCAGTAGCCGTAGTCCTGATGCCACAGCCACACGGTGCCGTCGATCGCGGTCTTGATGTTGCTCTTGCAGTGGAAGACGTAGAGCTCGTCGTCGTGCAGCACTTGCCGCGCGGGGCCGAGTAGCCGCGGGCTGCGAATCAAACGCGCGAAGGCCGGCGAGTACGTCGCCCCGTCGGGCTCGTGCGAGCGGTAGACCGTCCGGATCGAGCCGGTTCGCTCGCGAATGATCGCGTCCGATTCCGCGGCACCGGTGCGCGCGATCTCAGACTTGAGGAGCGCGATCTCGTCGGCGTCGAACAGGTTCTCGAAGCGCAGGAAACCGTCGCGGTCGAACTGGGCCAACTGCTGCTCGGTGAGCGTCATGGTTTTACGTTCGCGAGCGGAGGCGCCGATATCCCGTCGCCGCCCCCGCCGGTTCGGCGAGTCCCCGCTTGCCGGGCCGGCGAAGGAATACGGAGCGTGGGAGCGGCAACGCGCGCCATGGCAGTCAGCGCGCGCCCCCGGAAGCGGATCGAGCTCACGTACCGGGGGATCGTCCTCGGCGCCGTCATCACCGTGCTGTTCACGGCCGCCAACGTGTACCTCGGCCTCAAGGTCGGGCTCACGTTCGCGACCTCGCTGCCCGCGGCCGTGATCTCGATGGCGATCCTGCGCTTCTTCCGGAACTCGACGATCTGGGAGAACAACATCGTCCAGACGATCGCGTCGGCGGCCGGGACGCTGTCGTCGATCGTCTTCGTGCTGCCGGGGCTCGTGATGATCGGCTACTGGACCGGCTTTCCGTTCTGGCAGTCGTTCGGGATCTGCGCGATGGGCGGCATCCTGGGCGTCATGTACAGCGTGCCGCTGCGGCGCGCGATGGTGACCGGCAGCGACCTGCCGTATCCCGAAGGCGTCGCAGCCGCCGAGGTGCTGCGCGTGGGCGCGGCGGCGACGAGCCACGAGGGCGCCGATCCTGCGGCCGTCGCGGAGAACAAGGCCGGCTTCACGACCATCGTCTGGAGCTCGATCGCGAGCCTCGCGTTTTTCATGATCATCGCGACGAACGTGTTTGCCGGCGAGATCCGCAAGTACGTCCGCACCGGGGTCACCGCGGTGACGGGGCTCGACATCGGGCTTTCACTGGCGCTGGTCGGCGTCGGGCACCTCGTCGGCGTCACGGTGGGCATCGCGATGCTCGCGGGCATCGCGCTCGCTTGGGGCGTGCTCGTCCCGCTGCTGAGCTCGATGCACGCGGGCACCGGCCCCGATGTCGCGGCAATGGCGAACGACGTGTTTCGCCACCGCGTCCGCTTCATCGGCGCCGGCGCGATCGGCGTCGCGGCGATCTGGTCGCTGGGCCGGCTCGCGGGCCCGCTCGTGCGGGGCGTGGTCGCATCGCTCGCCGCGTCGCGCGCGCGCAGCACCGGCAACGACGACACGCTGCCGATCACCGAGCGCGACATCCCGTTCAACATCGTCATCATCGTCAGCGTGATCTGTCTGATACCGATCGGTGCTCTGCTGGCGGCGTTCCTGAGCGGCGGCGTCATCGCGAGCGCAGCAATCCCCCTCGTCATCGGCGCGCTGGTCTACATCGTGCTCGCCGGCATCATCGTCGCCGCGGTGTGCGGATACATGGCGGGGCTGATCGGTTCGTCGAACTCGCCCGTGTCGGGGCTCGCGATCCTCACCGTCCTCGGCGCGGCGCTGCTGCTCGTGGCGCTGGCGCATCCGGGCGATCCCACGGCCGGGAAGGCGCTCGTCGCGTACGCGCTGTTCGTCACGGCGATCATCATCAACATCGCGACGATCTCCAACGACAACCTGCAAGACCTCAAGACCGGCCAGCTCGTCGGCGCGACGCCGTGGCGCCAGCAGGTCGCGCTCATCATCGGCGTGATCTTCGGCTCGCTCGTCATCCCGCCGATCCTCGTCATGCTCAACAACGCGTTCGGCTTCCAGGGATCGCCGATGCACGGCATCACGTCGCAACCGCTCGCCGCACCGCAGGCGACGCTGATCTCGGCGCTCGCGCAAGGCGTGATCACCGGCGATCTGCCGTGGAACCTGATCGGATACGGCGCGGGGATCGGGCTGGTCATCGTCGCGATCGACGAATTGCTGCGCCGGACCGGGCGCCGCCAGTTCCCGCCGCTCGCCGTCGCGCTGGGCATCTACTTGCCGATGTCGGTGACCTTCATGGTCGTCGTCGGCGCGTTCATCGGCAAATTCTACAACAGCTGGGTGTCGGCGAGGCCGAACGGCGCCGTCGCCGTGCGGCTCGGCGTTCTGCTCGCGTCGGGCTTCATCGTCGGCGAGAGCCTCGGCGGCGTGATCCTTTCGGCGATCATCAGCGGGACGCGGGTCGACGCACCACTCAACCTCGTCACACCCGCGTTCGAGGTCGCCGCGCTCTGGATCGGCGGGATCGCGTTCGTGCTCGTCGTCTTTGGGATGTACCGCTGGGTCGCGGGGCTCGCGCGACGGGCCGTTTGACCGCACTGCAAGCGAGCAGGGACGCCCTTCTGAGGAATATCGCGGCGGAACGGAGATAGTCGGCTATATGGGATCTCTCGCACCGGAGCGCCTCACCGAGCTCGAAGAGCACGCGAACGACGTCCGCCAAGGCATCATTCGCTCGCTCGTCGCGGCCGGGTCGGGGCATTCCGCCGGCTCGCTCGACATGGCCGACGTCTTCACGGCGCTGTACTTTCACGTCATGCGCCACGATCCGAGGCGGCCCGACTGGCCCGAGCGCGACCGGCTGCTGCTGTCGTGCGGGCACATCGCGCCGGTGCGCTACAGCGCGATGGCGTACGCCGGGTACTTTCCGGTCGAGGAGCTGCTGACGCTGCGCAAGTTCGGGACGCGGCTGCAAGGGCACCCGGAGCGCGTGTCGCTGCCGGCGCTCGAGACCACGTCGGGACCGCTTGGCGAAGGCCTCGCGCAAGGCACCGGCATGGCGCTGGGCGCGAAGCTCGACGACGCCGACTGGCGCGTGTACGTGATCACGTCGGACGCAGAGCACCAGTGCGGGCTGCACTGGGAGGCGATGATGACCGCCGCCAAGTTCGAGCTCGACAACCTGACCTGCATCATCGACCGCAACTTCATCCAGATCGACGGCAGCACCGAGGACATCATGCCGCTCGAGCCGCTGGCCGACAAGTACCGCGCGTTCAACTGGGAAGTGCTCGAGTGCGACGGCAACGACATGGCGGCGCTCGTCGAGACGATCGAAAAGGCAAAGGCCGTGAAGGGCAAGCCGCAAGTGATCATCGCCAACACGGTGCCGGGCAAGGGCGTGTCGTTCATGGAGGGCGACTACCTGTGGCACGGCAAGCCGCCCAAGAAAGACGAAGCGGACCTCGCGCTGCGCGAGCTGCTCGCCGCGCGAGAGAACATCGGTGCCGGCCGTGGCTAGCACGAGCGTGAACGCGATGACCACCGCAGCGGCGATGCACCTCGTCGACTACAACGACCCCGCCGCGGTCAAGCAAGTGCCGACGCGCAACGGGTTCGGCACCGGCCTGATCGAAGCCGGCGAACGCGACGCGAACGTCATCGCGATCTGCGCCGACTTGTCGGAGTCCGTGCGCATGGAAGCGTTCAAGAAGCGGTTCCCCGATCGCTACATCGCGATCGGCGTCGCCGAGCAGCTGCTCGTCGCGATGGCCGCGGGGCTCGCGTCGACCGGCAAGATCCCGTTCATCGCCAGCTACGCGATGTTCAACCCAGGGCGCTCGTGGGAGCAAGTGCGCACCACGATGGCGCTCAACGAGACCAACGTGAAGATCGCCGGCGCGCACGCGGGCGTGTCCGTGGGCCCCGACGGCGCGACGCACCAGGCGATCGAGGACATCGCGATCATGCGCGTGATCCCGAAGATGATCGTCGTCGTGCCGTGCGACTTCAACCAGACGCGCAAAGCCACGCTCGCGGTCGCCGAGAAATTCGGCCCGACGTACCTGCGCTTCGGGCGCGCGGAGTCCGCGGTCATCACCACCGAGGACACCCCGTTCGAGCTCGGCAAGGCGCAGACGTTCCGCGACGGCGACGACGTCGCGATCGTCGCGTGCGGCATCCTCGTGTACACGGCGCTCATCGCGGCCGAAGAGCTGGCGAAAGACGGCATCCAGTGCCGCGTCGTCAACAACCACACGATCAAGCCGATGGACGAAGCCGCGGTCGTCGCGGCGGCGGCCGACTGCGGCGCCGTCGTCACCGTCGAGGAGCACCAGGTGCAGGGCGGGATGGGCTCGCGCGTGGCGGAGATCCTCGCCGAGCAGCACCCGGTCCCGATCGAGTTCGTCGGCGTGCACGACCGCTTCGGCCAATCGGGTTCGCCGCAGGAGCTGATCGAGGAGTACGGCATGGGCGCGAGCGCGATCGCCGCGGCGGTCAAGCGCGCCTTGGCCCGCAAGCGCGCGCGGTGACGCAGGCGCAGACGCTCGCGCGCGCGCTCAACACGCTGGCGAAGTCGTCGCAGTTCTCCTACACCAAAGCGCTCAACGAGGGCTTCAACCCCGAGGTGGAGGGCTGCGAGACGTTCGCGCTGCGCGACGGCAGCACGTGCGAGTGGGTATCCGGCACGTTCACCTACGTCGCTCGCCCCGCGCGGTAGCGCTCACTTCCGCGCAGTCGCCGCCTGCACCGGCAGCTCGGGCCATTGCGCGCGGATGGCGGCCGCTTCCGTTTCCTGCGCGGCGGTCGGCGCCTGGAACGACGACGAGCTGACGCGCGACAGCAGGTCGAGAAGCCGTTCGCGTAATTGCGGGGGCGTCTTGAGGTCCTCGATGTTGCGCGGATCGAGCGTGAGCCGGTGCTTGAGCGCCTCGAGTGCGGGACGCTGCGCCGGCGCAGCGCGCGCGATGCGCGCGTCGAGCGCGTTGAGTTGCGTGTCGACGATGCCGATCCAACGGTTGAGCTCGGCAAGGAACGCATGCCGCTTCACGTAGTCTTCCGTAGCTGCGGGATCGCGCGGATCGCGTTTGACGATCACGAACTGTGACGTCGTCGCACCGTCGACGACGAGGCGCGCGGTGTACGTGCCGGGGATCGCTTCGGCGCCTTCTTTCGGACCGCGGTTCTGCTCGTACGTCCCCGTCCAGCGCACCGGCCCTTCTTCCGCCAGATCCCAGGCGTAGCGGTTCAGACCGGCGTGGTGCGGCACGCGCTTTCCTGTATACCGGCGGATGACGCGGCCCTTGTCATCGGCGATCTCGATCGCAACCGCGCGCGCCGGCCGCGCGAGATAATACGTCAGCAGCGCGCCGTACGGCCGGTTCTCGCCGACGAAGTCGCCTTCCGGAAGTGTGCCGTCCGTGAACGAGTTGATCGGAGACGTGCGCCACATCAGGTACGCGTCACGCGGCGCGAATAGCGTGACGGGCGCGGCTTGCGCGGCGGTCCACTGTTGCAGCGGGCGCAAATCGTCCAGGATCCAGATGCCGCGGCCGTGCGAGCCGACGATCAAATCGTTCGCATCGGGTTGAATCTGCAGATCGTAGACCGCCGTCGCCGGCATGTTCAGGCGCAGCGGATGCCAGTGCCGGCCGCGGTCGAACGACGTCCACACGCCGCGCTGCGTGCCCGCGTACAGCAGCGCGTGGTTCTTCGGATCTTCGCGGACGCTGCGCGCGAATTGGTCCGGCGGCAGATTGCCCGCGATCGAGCTCCAGGTCGCGCCGAAGTCGTCGGTGACGAAAAGATAGGGCCGGTCGTCGCCGCTCATGTGGTGGTCGACCGCAACGTACGCCGTCGCCGCCGACGCATGGCCCGGCTCGACGGTGTACACGCGGCCCCACTCCGGCATCGCGGGCGGCGTGACGTTCTTCCACGTCGTGCCGCCGTCGCGCGACAACTGCACGAGGCCGTCGTCGGTGCCGATCCAGATCACGCCCGCGGCGAGCTTCGACGGCGCGATCTGCAAGATCGTGTCGGCGTTCTCCGCGCCCGACACGTCCTCGTCGATCGGGCCGCCCGGCGTCTGCTGGTGCGACTTCTCGTTGCGGGTCAGATCGGGGCTGATCACCGTCCAGTGCCGCCCGCGGTCGGCGCTGCGGAACACCACGTTGCCGCCGGCGAGCACCGCGCCGTCGGCGGTGAACGCGATCGGCGGGTCCCAGTTGAAGCGGTGCGCGAGCGTCGCGAGCCGGTCTTGCGTGGTGCGCGCATCCGGCGATACTTCGCGCGTCTGCTTCGTGCGCATGTCGTAGACGTAGATCTGGCCGGTGTCGCTGTTCGTCGACGTCGTCCACACGAGGTTGGGATCGCCGGGATCGAACAGCGCCCACATGCCGTCGCCGGGACCGGCGATGTACCAGTCGCGGTTCAGCACGCCCAGGCCGTTGTCGCTGCTCGACGGCCCGCACCACGAGTTGTTGTCCTGCAGGCCCGTGCACACGGCGTACGACGGCATGACGGAATCGAACCCGACGTGATACGGCTGCGAGAACGGCAGGCCATACGGTTGTGACCAGCGCCGCCCGCCGTCGGCCGACAGCACGACGCCCTCGTCGCTCGCGACGGCGACGCGCCTGCCGTCGCCCGAGAACCACACGCTGTGATAATCCCAGCCCGCGTTCGTCGCGATGCTGTGAAAGGAACGCGCGCCGTTCGTGCTCAGCGACAGGATCAGCGAGACGTTGACGACGCGGTCACGGTTCGCCGGGTCGACGTAGAGCCGGCTGAAGTAGAACGGCCGCGCCCCGACGAGCGCACTGTGCGGCATCACGTGCCACGCGCCGCCGCCGTCGTCGGACCGCCAAATCTCGCCTTCCTTCGACTGCACGATCGCGTAGACGCGTCCGCCGGTCGCCGCGGCGACGCCAATGCGGCCCGTGATCCCGCCGGGGAGCCCGTGACCCGTCAGCTTGCGCCACGTCGCGCCGCCGTCGTCGGAGCGAAAGAGCCCGCCCATCGGTCCGCCGCTGCTCATCGTCCACGGCTGCCGCCGAAACTGCCATACGCCCGCGAACAGCGTGGACGGATGGTCGGGGACGCGCACGAGGTCGGAGACGCCGCTCGACGGGCCGAGGTAGAGCGTGCGCGCCCAATGCGCGCCGCCGTCGTGCGTGACGAACACGCCGCGCGTCGTGCCGTCGCGAAACACGTGCCCGAGCACGCCGGCGACAACGGTGCGCGGATCGCGCGGATCGAGCGAGATCGCGGCGACCGAGCCCGCGTCGTCGAGGCCGGCGTGACGCCACGTCTTGCCGCCGTCGGCGGAATGCCACACGCCCGCGCCTTCCTCGACCGTGTTGCGCGGGTTCGCTTCGCCGGTGCCGGCCCAGACGTCGTTCGGATCGCGCGCCGATACCGCGAGCGCGCCGATCGGCGCGACACGCTCGCGATCGAACGTCGGCCGCCACGACACGCCGCCGTCCGTGCTCTTGAACACGCCGCCGCCCGCGCCGCCGGCGTAGTACACCGCCGGATCGCGGTCGCTGCCGGCGATCGCCGTCGTGCGGCCACTGGAGATCGCCGGCCCGATCGGGCGGTACGCGAGCGAGCCGAAGCCGTCCGACGTCGCGTCCGCCCGCGCGGCGAGCGGCGACGCGAACGCGACGGCGCACAACGCAATACCGAGGCGCAGCATGAGCGAGGCCTTGATCATGTGCGCTGCTTCGCGCGCGTACCTAGGGAAGCCCTCACCCGCCCCGTCACGCTGCACCGCCGCGACCGGAGTGGGCGCACTCACGGAATGGCGCGCCGGCTGGAGTCCACCGTTCGCCCGGCCGACGACTCAATCGCCGATGCTTTTCTCTCTCGGTCCTTTTTCGCGCAAGCTGCTCAGCGGTGCGGTAGCCGCGACGCTCTTGCTTGCTTGCGCCGTGCCGGCCCGCGCCGGCGCGAGCGAAACGAGCAGCAGTGCGACCATCGTCGCTCGCTATGCCGATGCGCTCGGCACCGCGAACGCGCGGCTTTCGCACGCGGTGCGGCGCGATCTCGCCGAGCGCGTGCTGCTGTTGTCGTCGTACTACAAGCTCGATCCGTGTTTGCTCGGTGCTCTCGTCAGCGTCGAGTCGGCCTGGCGCTCGCGGGCGGTGTCGCCCGTCGGCGCGATCGGTTACGGGCAGCTGATGCCGGGGACCGCCGCGACGCTCGACGTCAACGCGCTCGAGCCGTACGAGAACCTCGACGGCACCGCGCGCTACTTGCGGCGCATGCTCAACCGGTTCGCCGGCCGCGATCTGCAGACGCGCATGCAGCTCGCGCTCGCATCGTACAACGCCGGCCCCGCCGCCGTCGCGCGCTACAGCGGGATGCCGCCGTACCGTGAGACACGCGCCTACGTCAGCAACGTCCTGCGCACGCGGCGCGCGTTCGTCGCCGCCGTCGCAGCGCGCAGCGGATACGACGTCGCGCCGCTGCTCGCGCAGACCTCGCGCCCCGCTGCCCCGGCGTCGTCGCGCCGTAAGCATGCATCGCGTTCGCCCCGGATCGCCGCGGCAGGCGCGCATTCGGCGCACGCCGCGAAGTTCGCAGCGCTCGATACGCGCATCGTCGTGGTCGAGACGCCGCCGCCGGGGCGCTACGAGACGTCGCACTCGTTCGTCGCGCGCTTCCTGGGGTTGCGCCACCGGGTCTCGCGAACTGCATCGACACCGGATCCTGCCGTACCCGACGTTCACTGACGGCGGGGTGTTGAGGCGTCAACGCCGGGCAGACGTACTGACAAAATTCGCGCACGCGGCTTCACAGCGCGGATCGGTCCGGGTAGACTCCGAGTGCCGGACCACGGAATGGTCCCGAGTCGGCACGTCTACGGAAGGATCCGTTTCTTGCTCAACGCGTTTCGCTCCATGCTCCGCAACGACGATGGAGCCACCCTGGTCGAGTACTCGCTGGTCGTCGCGCTCATCGCGGGCGTCGCGATCGTCATCATCGGCAAGCTCGGCGGCAGCATCAACACGCTCTTCGGCACCGTCAAGAGCAACGTCGACACCGCGAACACCGGCGTCGGCAACTAACCGCGCGCGGTGATCGCGCGGCCTACTGAGCCGTCAGGCCGCCGTCGATCACCAGCTCCGCGCCCGTCACGAACGCCGATTCGTCGCTGAGCAAGTAGACGATCAGGTCGGCGATCTCGCGCGCCTGCGCGGGGCGGCCCAGGGGTACCTGGGAGAGCAGCGCCGTGCGGATGCGCTCCGGCTCGCGCGCGGCGGCGAGCGTCGACTGGTACATCGGCGTGTCGACGAACGTCGGATGGACCGAGTTGCAGCGGATGCCGTACTTCTCTTTGGCGCAGTGCAGCGCGACCGATTTTGTCAGGAGCCGCACCGCGCCTTTGGACGAGTTGTAGGCGACGACGTTATGGCCGCCGATCAAGCCGCTGACCGACGACATGTTGACGATCGAGCCGCCGCGTGCTTTCATCGCGCGCACCGCGTGCCGGCAGCCGAGGAACACGCCGTCGAGGTTGACCGCGTGCGTGCGGCGCCAGTCTTCCAGCGAGATCCTCTCGATGTCGCCGATGAGGAAGATGCCGGCGCTGTTCACCACGCCGTCGAGTCCGCCGAAGTGCGACTGCACGTCGTCGATCGCCGCCGCCCAGCTTTCGTCGCCAGTGACGTCGAGATGCACGAAGTGTACGCCGGGCGTACCTGCCGCGAGCTTCTCGCCCGCGGCGATGTCGATGTCGCCGATCGCCACCTGCGCCCCGTTCTCGAGCGCGCGCCGCATCGTCGCGAGGCCGATCCCGCTCGCGCCGCCGGTGATGAAGATCGTTTTGCCCGCGAGCCGCCCCGCCGCGACCGGCGCCTGCGCCTCACTCACCGGCGCCGACCTCCAGGATCAGCTTGCCGACGTTCTCACCCGCGAACAGTTTGAGCAGCGTCTCCGGGAACGACTCGAAGCCTTTCACGATGTCCTCGCGCGACTTCAGTTTGCCTTCTTTCAGCCACTGAGCGAGTTGGCGCGCACCCTCGGCGTACCGGTCGGCGTAGTCGAACACGACGAAGCCTTCCATGCGCGAGCGCGTCACCAGCAGCATCATGTAGTTGCTCGGGCCTTTGACGCCGGTCGTCGAGTTGTACTGCGAGATCGCACCGCAGATCACGATACGCGCGCGGCGCGCGAGGTTGGCGAGGCACGCGTCGAGCACGTCGCCGCCGACGTTGTCGAAGAACACGTCGATGCCTTTGGGGCAGTGTGCGCGCAGCGCTTTGGCGACGTTCTCGGACTTGTAGTCGACCGCCGCGTCGAAGCCGAGCTCGTCGACGATGAAGCGGCACTTCTCGGCGCCGCCCGCGATCCCGACGACGCGGCAGCCCTTGATCTTCGCGATCTGGCCGACGATCGTGCCGACGGCGCCCGCCGCGCCCGAGACGACGACCGTCTGGCCCGGTTCGGGCTTGCCGACGTCGAGGAGGCCGAAGTACGCCGTCATCCCCGTCATCCCGAGCACGCCGACGTACACCGGAAGCGGGACGACGCTGGGGTCGACCTTGGTGAGCTGGGCGCCGTCGACCACGGCGTACTCTTGGATGCCGAGAATCCCGGTCACGGCGTCACCGGCGGCAACGTCCGGATGCCGGCTGGTCACGACGCGTCCCGCGCCGGAGGCGCGCATCACCTCACCGATCCCGACGGGCGGGATGTAGGAACGGCCCTCGTTCATCCAGCCGCGCATGGCGGGGTCGAGCGAGAGGTACTGCACCTGCACGAGCACTTGGCCTTCGCCAGGCTCGCCGACCGGCTCGGTGGTCAGCTCCCAGTCGCTGCGCTTCGGCATGCCCACGGGACGGGCGGCGAGCCGGAATTGGCGGTTGGTCGTGGCGGTTGACATAGAAGGCGGTGCTTCCGCGAGCGGGCGCGGATTTCAGCCTATCGAGCGGCGGCCGGGTGAATCAGGCGTGATTGCACGCCCGCAAGATCGCCAGCACGATCAACGTCAGAATCGCGGACACGAGCAGGGAGCCGCCGCAGCCCATACGGTTGCTGAAAAAGACGAACATGGTGCCTCTTTCCCCGAATATCGCGAAGGACGGCACGGCCCCGACGACGGACCACGCGCTGATGTCGCTACGAACCGGTGGCCGCGCGATCGTCGACGCGCTCGCGATCAACGGCGTCGATACCGTCTTCTGCGTGCCCGGTGAGAGCTACATCGCGGTGCTCGACGCGTTGTATGACGTGGCGGAGATTCGCGTGATCTCGTGCCGTCATGAAGCCGCGGCGGCGAACATGGCTGAGGCGTACGGTAAGCTCACCGGGCGGCCGGGGGTCGCGATGGTGACGCGCGCGCCCGGTGCGACACACGCGAGCATCGGCGTGCACATCGCGCGCCAGGACTCGACGCCGATGATCCTGTTCGTGGGTCAAGTCGCGCGTGGTATGCAGGGGCGCGAGGCGTTTCAGGAGATCGACTACGCGCAGGTGTTCGGCGGGCTCGCGAAGTGGGCGGCCGAGATCGACGACGCGCGCCGCGTGCCGGAGTTGGTCACGCGCGGGTTCCACGTCGCGATGTCGGGCCGGCCGGGGCCGGTCGTCCTCGCGATGCCCGAGGACATGCTGCGCGACGAGGTCGACGTCGCCGATGCCGGTTACGCGACGCGCACCGCGGCGAACCCCGGCGCCGGCGAGCTCGCGCAACTGCGCACGCTGCTCGCCGCGTCCGAACGGCCGTTGATGATCCTGGGCGGCAGCGGCTGGGACGAAGACGCGTGCGCCGCGATGGCGCGGTTCGCCGAACGCAACGCGTTGCCGGTGACGTGCACGTTTCGGCGGCAATCGCTCTTCGACAATAGAAATCCGCACTACGTCGGTGACCTCGGGATCGGGCCGAACCCCGCGCTGGCCGAACGCGTCCGTTCCGCGGACCTGATCCTCGCCGTCGGGGACCGCCTGAGCGAGGTCCCCACCGGCGGCTACACGCTGATCGAATCGCCGCGTCCCCGCCAGCGGCTCGTGCACGTGCACGCCGATCCCGACGAGCTCGGACGCGTGTTCCAACCCGAGCTTGCGATCAACGCCGGACCGGCGGAATTCGCAAAGGCGCTCGAAGCCGTCGAGCCGATCGCGTCGCCGCGCTGGCGCGAGAGCACGGCAGCGGCTCGGCGCGAGTACGAAGCGGCGCTGCAGCCCGGCGAACCGCGCGGCGCGCTCGATCTCGCGCACGTCGTACGCCATCTTTCCGAACGCTTGCCCGACGACGCGATCGTCTGCAACGGCGCCGGCAACTACAACACTTGGCTGCACCGCTTCTTTCAGTACAAACGCTTCGGAACGTCGCTCGGTCCCACGGCCGGCGCGATGGGCTACGGCTTTCCGGCCGCGATCGCGGCGAAGCTGCGCTATCCCGAGCGCATCGTCGTCGCATTCGCGGGCGACGGTTGCTTCTTGATGAGCGGACACGAGCTCGCGACGGCGGTGCAGTACGGCGTGAACGTCGTCGTGCTGGTGATCAACAACGGGATGTACGGAACGATCCGCATGCACCAAGAGCGCCATTATCCGGGCCGTGTCGTGGGGACGGATCTGGTCAACCCGGACTTCGTCGCGTACGCACGTGCCTACGGCGCGTACGGCGCGCTCGTCGAGCGCACCGCGGACTTCGCGGCAGCGTTCGAGGCCGCGCTGGCCGCCGGTAAGCCCGCGCTACTCGAGCTGCGGACGGACCCCGATGCCATCACCCCGCGCACGACGCTGACCGCGCTGCGCGCCGAAGGCGCCGCCCGGAGGTGAATCGCGCCGCGGCGTCCGAACCCTCCGCTTTGGTGGAGCAGCCGTTGCTGGACGTCGAGGGCGTCACGCTGCAGTACAAGACGCGCGATCACCTCGTGACCGCGACGTACCGCGTCGGCTTCGAGGTGTTCACGTCCGAGCGCTACGTCGTGCTCGGGCCGTCGGGGTGCGGCAAGTCCACGCTGCTCAAGGCCGTCGGCGGCTACATGACCCCCACCGAAGGGCGCATCCGCCTCAAGGGCGAGGTGGTTCGGCAACCCGGCCCCGACCGCATGATGGTGTTCCAGGAATTCGACCAGCTCTTACCGTGGAAGACGGTGCGCGAGAACGTGATGTTCCCGCTCGTCGTCAGCGGCAAGATGGCCCCGCACGACGCCGCGGAGCGCGCGCGCGAGTACATCGACAAGGTCAATCTCACCCGCTCCGCCGATCAGTTTCCGCACACGCTCTCCGGTGGGATGAAACAGCGCGTCGCGATCGCGCGCGCGATGGCGATGGAGCCCGACGTGCTGCTGATGGACGAGCCGTTCGCGGCGCTCGACGCGCTGACGCGGCGCAAAATGCAGGACGAGCTGCTCGAACTGTGGGACGAGATCCGGTTCACCATGGTGTTCGTGACGCACTCGATCGCCGAAGCGATCAAGGTGGGCAGCCGCATCCTGCTGCTCTCGCCGCATCCCGGCCAGGTGAAAGCGGAGCTGAACAGCGTACCGCGCACCGGCGCCGGACCGGACGACGCGCGCGTGCTCGAGGACCGCATCCACGAGATGCTGTTCGCCGAACCGGTGGAGGCGCTCGTTGCAAGCGGCTGAACGCACCGCGGCCGTCGCGGAGCGGCCCGAACGCCTCGCCACGACCGTGGATTCGAGCGAGTTCGCGATCGCGTCCAAGCCGCTCTCGACGGTCGAGACGATCGTCAACAACACGGTGTTGCGCAAGGTCATGATCCTCGTGCTGCTCGCGGCGATCTGGGAGATCTACGGGCGGTGGCTCAACAATCAGCTGCTCGTCCCGACGTTCAGCGCGACGGTGAAGGCGTTCGCGATCGCCGTGATCAGCGGTGAGCTGTTGCCGAAAGTCTGGGTGTCGATCAAGGTGCTGCTGGTCGGGTACGGCGCCGGCGTCGCGATCGCGGCGCTGTTGACCACGTTCGCGACGATGACGCGCATCGGAGCGGAGTTCCTCGAGACGCTCACCGCCATGTTCAACCCGCTGCCGGCGATCGCGCTGCTCCCGCTGGCGCTGCTGTGGTTCGGACTCACGCCGCTCAGCCTGTCGTTCGTGCTCGTCCACTCGGTGCTGTGGCCGGTCGCGCTCAACACCCATTCCGGTTTCGTGTCGGTGTCGCCGACGCTGCGCATGGTCGGCAAGAACTACGGCTTGCGCGGCTTGCGCTACGTCGCGAAGATCCTGATCCCGGCGGCCTTTCCGAGCATCCTCACCGGCCTGAAGATCGGCTGGGCGTTCGCCTGGCGCACGTTGATCGCCGCCGAGCTGATCTTCGGCGTGCAGTCCGGGGGCGGCGGGCTCGGCTGGTTCATCGTCAACAACAAGAACATCCTCGACATCCCCAACGTCTTCGCCGGGCTGCTCACCGTCATCATCATCGGGCTGCTGGTCGAGAACGTCATCTTCCGCAGCATCGAAGCTCGCACGATTCGCCGCTGGGGCATGGCGACGTCGTAGCCGTTCATCGCCCGCGTTCCACCACACCGTCAAGGAGGTATGCTTTGCGCTCGCTCGCCCGCATCATCGCCGCGCTCGTTCTCGGCTTCGCCGTCGTTGCGCCGGCAAACGCCGACGTCACCGAAGTCCGGCTCGCGCGGCAACCCGGTCTCGTCTACCTCCCGATCATGATCATCGAGCAGGACCACCTGTTCGAAAAGGAAGCGAAGAAGCGCGGCATAGACAACCTCAAGGTCGACTTCCTCGTGTTCAACAGCGGCGGCGCCGCGGTCGACGCGCTGCTGTCGGGCAACGCCGACCTCGTGACCAGCGGCGCGACCAACCTGCTCACGGCGTGGTCCGCAACGAAGGGCACGCCGAACGAAGTGCGCGGCGTCGCGGGCAACGGCGCGCTGCCGATGTTCCTGGTGTCGCGCAACCCGAACGTCAAGAGCATCAAAGACTTCAGCGCCGCCGACAAGATCGCGGTGCCGACCGTGCGCGTTTCCACGCAGGCGATCGTGATGCAGATGGCCGCCGAGAAGCAATGGGGCGCGGCCGACACGCACAAGCTCGACCCGTTCACGGTCACGATGGGACACCCCGACGCGCTGCTGGCCCTCGAAGCGGGGAAAGACCTCAACGGCCACTTCTCGCTGCCGCCGTACCAGTACGAAGAGCTCAAGATCCCCGGCGTGCACGTGGTGCTCAACTCGATCGACGTGACGGGCGGCCCCGCCTCGAACGGCGTGACGTTCGCCACCACGAAGTTCCACGACGCGAACCCGAAAATCATCGCGGCGTTCCTCGCGGCGATGGCGCAAGCGGAAAGCACCATCAAGAATGACAAGCGGCACGCCGCGGAGCTGTACTTGAAGGACACGAAGGAAAAGCTCACCGTCGACGAGCTGGTGAAGATCATGAGCGATCCGAACTTCGTCTACTCGACGGCGCCGCAGCAGTCGATGAAGTTCGCCGAAGCGATGTACCGCGGCGGCACGATCAAGAACAAGCCGGCAAGCTGGAAAGACTACTTCTTCCCGGAGGTCTACAATCTCAAAGGGTCCTGAAGACCTTCGCAGCTTCCGCTGGCTCGGCACGGCGGGGCTGCGATCGTTCGGACACCGCTCGCGGCTGTTGCAGATCGGCTACGATCGCGACGACTTCGCGGGGAAACCCGTCGTCGCGATCGTCAACACGTGGTCCGACATCAACCCATGCCACGTCCACCTGCGCACGCGCGCGGACGAGGTGAAGCGCGGCGTGTGGCAGGCCGGCGGTTTTCCGCTGGAATTGCCGGCGATGAGCCTGTCGGAAACGATGATGAAGCCGACGACGATGCTCTATCGCAACTTCCTCGCGATGGAGACGGAAGAGCTGATCCGCAGCCAGCCGATCGACGGCGTGGTGCTGCTCGGTGGCTGCGACAAGACGCTGCCCGCGCTGCTGATGGGCGCGATCTCGGCGGGTGTCCCCGCGATCGCGGTGCCGGCCGGCCCGATGCTGCGCGGCAACTGGCGCGGCCAGGTGCTCGGCTCGGGCACTGATAGCTGGAAGTACTGGGACGACAAGCGCGCCGGCCTAATCGACGAAGACGACTGGCACCAGATCGAAGGCGGTATCGCGCGCTCGTTCGGCACGTGCATGACGATGGGCACGGCGGCGACGATGATGTCGATGATCGAAGCGCTCGGGTTCACGCTGCCGGGCGCATCGTCGATCCCCGCCGCGGATTCGGCGCACCCGCGCATGGCCACGGCATCGGGCCGCCGCATCGTCGAGATGATCTGGGACGACCTCACGCCCGACAAGATCATCTCACCGCAATCGCTCGACAACGCGATCGTCGCGCACGCCGGCCTCGGCGGCTCGACGAACGCGCTGATCCACCTCGTCGCGATCGCGCGCCGCGCGGGCATCCCGCTGAGCATCGACCGCTTCGACGAGATCTCGCGGCGGGTGCCGGTGATCGCCGACATCCGGCCGTCGGGCCGGTTGCTGATGGAAGACTTCTTCTACGCGGGCGGATTGCCGGCGTTCTTGAACCGCCTCTCGGAGTTCCTGGCGCCCGCGTGCATGACGGTGTCGGGCAAGACGCTCGGCGAGAACATCGCGGGCGCGCAGGTATGGCACGACGAGACGATTCGCACGCTCGACCGGCCGGTCTCGCCTGCGGGCGGGACCGTCGTGCTGCGCGGCAACATCGCACCCGACGGCGCGGTGATGAAAGCCTCGGCGACCGAGCCTCGGCTGTTGCAGCATCGCGGTCCGGTGCTCGCGTTCGAGAGCTACGACGCGATGGCCGCAGCGGTTGATCGCGACGACCTCGACGTGACGCCCGACCACGTACTGGTGCTGAAGAACGCGGGCCCGCAAGGCGGCCCCGGCATGCCGGAGTGGGGCATGCTGCCGATCCCGCTCAAGCTGGTGAAGGCCGGCGTGCGCGACATGGTGCGCATCTCCGACGCGCGCATGAGCGGCACGTCGTACGGCGCGTGCATCCTGCACGTCGCTCCGGAAGCGTTCGTCGGCGGCCCGTTCGCGTTCGTGCAAACGGGCGATTTCATTGAGCTCGACGTGGCGGCACGGCGCCTGCACCTCGACGTGTCGGACGAGGAGCTCGCCCGCCGCCGCGCGGCTTGGACACCGCCGCAGCCGCGCACCGAACGTGGTTACGGCGCGATCTTCTCGCAGCACGTCGGCCAAGCGAACGACGGCTGCGACTTCGACGTCCTCGGCCCGGGCCCGCCGCTCGTCGAGCCGGAGATTCACTAACCGCACGCGCGGCGGCACGACAAGCATAGCGCCGCGGTCCGGCGGGCACCGCCGTCCTCGTAGCACCACCGGAGGGCGACCGTGCAGCAGACCATACCGCGCGAGAGCGAACGCGGCTTCACGCTGATCGAGCTGATGATCGTCGTGGCGATCATCGCGATCCTGGCGGGGATTCTGATTCCCAATTTTGTCAACGCGCGCTCGCAGGCGCAGACTGCGGCGTGCGAGTCGAACCTGCGCGCCATCGCGACCGCGCTCGAGCTGTACTATGCCGACAATCAAGTGTATCCGACGGCGGCGGGCGCTTCGGTACAGCCAGCGCTGCTCACGGTCAACGGCGTCGCGTACCTCAACAATACGCCGAAAGATCCGGCGGCCCAGACCGCTGCGGCGACGTACGTGCTCACCACCACGCAGGCAAGCGGCGGCGGGCCGGCGACGTACACCGTCACCTGCCCCGGCGTGCATACCGGCTCCACGCTGGCGAAGATCCCGCTGACGGGCGGCACGAGCGGCAGCGTGTGCGGTACGAACTGCACCGCGACGAAGATCGAGTACGTCGCGGGACAAGGGCTCCAGGTCGCGCCGTGATCGACACTGTGAATGCGGGCCTGCACGCTGTCGCCACTCGCTCGCCGCTCGCGTATCCGCTCGTGTTCGTGGCCGGCGTGGTAACGAGCATCGGGCCGTGTGCCGCACCTCGTTACGTCGCGCTCGCGGCCATCGCAAACACGTCTCACCGACCGCGGCGTACGATCGCGGCGTTCGTCACGGGACTCGTCGGGGCGTACGTCATGCTCGGCGTCGCCGCCGGTGCGGTCGGCGCGCTGTGGTCGGCTTCGGCTCCGATCTATGTCGCGCTCGCCGTCGTAATCGCGGTTGCCGGTATCGCGACGCTGGTGCGCGGTGATGGGTCGTCTCACGCGCACGGCGACGACGCTGCGCACCCTCCCGGCGCCGGGGCGAGTCTCGGCGGCGCGTTCTTGCTCGGGGCGTCGAGCGCGTTCGTCGTGTCGCCGTGCTGCACGCCGATCGTCGCGGGTATCGCCGGGCTCACGACGGCCGGCGGGCACACGGGTACCGGCGTCGCACTGCTTGCCGCGTTCGCGTGCGGTCACGCGCTGCCGATCGCATCGGCGGGCGTGCTCGGCGCTCGTGTCGCGCACGTTCTGCGACACGTCGCAGCATCGCACGCACCGGCCGTCGTCGCGGGGACGCTGATGCTTGCGCTTGCCGCGTACTACGGAGTGCTGGCGTGATTTCGCCCGCACGGACCGACACGATTTCCCGCGTCGCTCCGATCTCGCCGCTGCGCCGCGTCGCGGTCGCAGTCTTCAGCCTCGCGTGCGCAGCGGTGTTGTTTCGCGGCAACGTCGCCTCCGCGCTCGTCACGCGCGGCGACGACGTTCTGCGCGCCGGTGACGTGGACGGTGCCGTACGCGCGTACACGCGTGCCATTCGGCTCGACACGACGTCCGCGGTCGCGGCCGACCGCCTTGCCTTCTTCCTGCTCGTGCGGCGGAACGCCGGCGACGCGGCGCGCGCGCTCGCCATCGCCGACACCGCGCTCGCCGCCGTGCCGAACGAACCGGCGCTGCTCGCCGATCGCGCCTTCGCCGCACAGCGCCTCGGGCGCTGGCGCGCCGCCGAGCGTGACTTCGCCGCCGCCGCCCACGGCGCGCACGATCCGCGCTACGCACACCTCGCCGCGCGCATGGCGCTGCGCCTGCACGATCGCGCGGCATCACGCCGTCATCTCCACACCGCACTGGCGCTCGATGCGGCGTATGCGCCCGCTCGGGCGCTCCTCGCGAGGCTCGGCCGATGATCGCACCGTCCGCACTTCCCGCGCTTACCGCGCTCGCCGGCACGCTCGTCGCGGCGACCATCGACGGTCGCACCGGCTTGATCCCCGATATGCTCACGCGCACGACGGCGCTCGCCGCGCTGGGGTGCACCATCGTGAACGGCGTCGTGCCGCTCGCCTGCGGCGGCGCGTACGCCTGCGGCGGCGCGCTGCTCGCGCTGCACCTGCTCACGCGCGGCCGCGGCATCGGGCTCGGCGACGTGAAGCTCGGCACCGTGATCGGCATCGGATTCGGTCCCGTCGCCGGGCTCGTCGCGCTCGGCGCGGCGTTCGTGCTCGGCGGAGCGTACGCGAGCTGGCTGCTGGTCACGCGCCGCGCGCGCCGCGGCGACGCGCTTCGATTCGGCCCGTTTCTCGCCGCGGGAACCCTGCTCGCCGCGCTCGTCCCCGCCGCGGTGCTCGCGTGAAGCGCCCGAACACGCTGCCACTCGGCGTCGACGTCGGTGCCGCGCGCACCCGCGTCGCGCTGCTCGAACGCGACGCGTCCGGCGCACCGCGCCTCGTCGCCGTCGCAGCGCGCCCGACGGGCGACGATGCCGGCGCGGCGATCGCCGCCGCGTGTGCGGAGCTCGCGACCGGCGAGCGGCGCTGCGTCCTCGCGCTCGGTCCTGCGGACGCCGTGGTGCGAACGGCCGCTTTTCCGGCGATGCGGCGCACGGAGCGCGCCCGCGCGGCACGGTTCGAGGCGTCGCGCTTCGTCGCGTACCCGCTGCACGAAGCCGCGGTGCGCGTGCACGGCGACGCCGGCGATCGCTGCATCGTGGGCATCGCGCGCCGCTGCGCGCTCGACGCGCGCGTGCTCGCGGCGAAGCGCGCCAGGTTGCGCCCCCTCGCCGTCGACGACGCCGCGTTCGCGCTGATGCGCGCGTTCCCGTACGCCGACGCGATCATCGACGTGGGCGAACGCGCGACCGTGCTCGTGCTGCCGAACGATCCATTGCCGACGGTGCATGCGTTTGCGACCGGCGGCCAGGCGTTCACCGACGCCGTCGTCGCGTCGCTGGGCGTCGACGAAACGACCGCTGAGCAGCGCAAACGCAGCATCGGCCTCGCCGGCGCGGGCGACCATGCGCGCGACGCGCTGGTCGAGCAGCTCGCGACCGCCCTGATCGAGCACCGCGCGAGCGCACGCACGGAACCCCGCGCGATCGCGCTCGCGGGCAACGGTGCGCGGTTGGCGGGATTCGCCGACGCGCTGGAGCGCGCGGTCGCGATCCCTGTCCGGCTCGGAGCGCTGCCCGTCGACGGGTCGCGCGGGTTGCCGCCGGACGTCGTGCGCGCGGCGTCGCCCGACTGGGGCCTCGCATACGGCCTCGCGCTGTGGAACACGGCTGCATGAGGCGCATCAATTATCTGCCGAGCTGGAGCGAGCGCCACATCGGGGTCGCGCTGCCGTCCGTGGTCGCGGCGGAGTTGCGCGCACCGCTCGCCGCATTCGCCGGCTCGCTCGCGCTCGCAGGCGTGCTGTGGGGCATGCAAGCGACGCGCTTGCACGCCGCCGAATCCGACGGCGCCGTGTACGCGGAGCGGCTCGCTGCGGCGCAACCCGAAATCGCGCGCGTTCGCGCGATCGAGCGCGACGTCGAACGGCTCGACGCGCTGGGCGACCGCGTCGCGACGATTCGCCGCTCGGGCGCGACTCGCGCGAACGAGATGGCCGCGCTGGGCAACCGGCTTCCGGCCGATGTCTGGTTGAGCTCGCTGCGGGCGGACCGCGGCACGCTTGCGGTCGAAGGTCACGGCGCGCGGCTCGCTGCGGTCGGGACCGCGATCGCGTCGCTCGCGACGCTCCCGCCGTACGGCGCGGCGCGGCTGGTCGCGGTGCACGAAGATCCAGTGCGGTCCGGCGTCACCTACGCGCTCGCGCTGGAGCCGGTCCGATGACGGATGCGAAGCTGCTGCGATTTGCCGCGATCGTCGTGGTGCTCACCGCGTACGTTTTCATCTTCCGCGCCGGCGAAACGCGCATCGCGGTAAGGCTCGATGAGAACGCGCGAATCGTCGAGCGCGCACGCGCCGGCGAACGGGCGCTCGCGTCGCGCCCGCGACTCGAACGGCAGCGCGCGCACCTGCGCGAGCGGTTACGGGCCGTGGACCTCGACGTCGGGCGCAGCGCGCTGGTCGCGCGTTTCCTGCGCGACGCCGCGCGCATCGCGGCAGCGCATCACGCGACGATCCCGACGATCACTGCCGCCGGCCCGCAGAGCGCCCCCGCCGCCGCGCCGAGCGAACCGGGCGACCCGCTCGAAGCGATCCCGCTCGAGATCGCGGTCGAGGGGCGGTACGCCGACGTGCTCGCGACGATGCGCGCGCTCTCCGCCGCGCGCGTGCTCGCCGCCGTCGACGTCGCGTCGCTCGCGCGCAAGCACGCCGACGGCGCCGACGCGACGATCACCGCCGCGCTCCACGTCGTCCTCGAACGCATCGCACCCATTCGCACCACCCCACCCGGCCCCGCTGATGTTCGAGCTGGACGCGGCTAGCCGCGCGTTGCTCGCGGCGGCCGCGTTCACCGCGTTCGGCACCGCGTTCGTCACGACACCGATCGTTGCGCGCAGCGATGCCGTCGCCGTCGTAGAGCCGGCGCGCACGTCCGCATCGCTCGCGCCGCGAACCGTGTTCGCCGACGTCGTGCCGCGGCGCGACCCGTTCGCGGGCGGCGACGCACCTGCGCGCGCGAGCATGTCGCCGCCGCAAGCGCAGATCGCCGTCGCGGCGAACCCGCCACTGCCGCAGATCCCGGCGGCGCTGCGCCCGCTGCCGCCGAACGCGGGCGTCGGCGACGGCACGTTCCCGTTCGCGTCCGGCACGCGGATCGCCGCAGCCGTCACCGCGGTCATCACGGGCCCGCATCCGTTCGCGCTCGTCGACGAGGCCGGCACGACGCGCGTGCTCACGGTCGGCGACCGCATCGGCGGCGACGCGATCGTCGCCATCGGCGCGGACGGTGTACGGCTATCCGGCGGCACGGTACTGGCCGTCGCCCGCGCATCCGAAACCGCACACCCGATCCCCGGAGGCCCATGACGTGAAGATCCTCGCATGCGCGTTGCTCGCCGCCCTGCTGGCGAGCGCGCCGGCCGTCGCGCAGAACGAGCGCTTCACGCTCGATGCGCGCGACGTCGACCTCGCCGACGTGATCCGCCTGCTCGGCGCCCGCTCGGGTCAGAACGTCGTCGCCGACGGCTCGGTGAAACCGCAGCGCGTGACGCTGCGGCTGAAAAGCGTCACGTTCGACGAAGCGCTCGCGACGCTGCTCGCGGCGTACGGGCTGCAGACGCACCGCGACGGCCGCGTCGTCATCGTCGGCGACGCCGCGTCGATGAACCGCCGCTTCCCCGACGACGCGACGCCCGGCGGGACGCAGACCGCCGTCTTCGCGCTCGCGCATGCGCGCCCCGACGATCTCGCCGCATCGCTGCAGAACGCGCTCGCGCAAGGTACCGTCGTCGTCGGCGACAAGCGCACGGGCGCGCTCGTCGTCACGGGCAGCCCGTCGACCGTCGCGCGCGCGCGCCGCCTCGTCGCGGCGCTCGATGCGCCCGGCTACGGCGCCGGCGGGAGCATCGCGACCGCCTCGATCGCGCTGCACAACCTGCGCGCGAGCGACGCGGTCAAGACGCTACGCGCGGCAGTCCCCGAGAACACGCTGTTCGCCGACGACCGCCAGAACGTCGTCGTCGTCAGCGGCAACGGAGAGCTGCAAACGACGGTCCGCACGCTGCTGCACGAGCTGGACGCGCCAGGCCGCCAGGTGATGATCGAGGTGCGCGTCGCCGACGTGCAGCCGGTCAACGACACCACCAACGTCGGCGTGCAGCTCGGCGGCCCGGGCTACGGATCGGGTGCGCTCGCGCAGTTCCCGTACGCGCTGCTGAAAAGCTCGATCGTCGTGAACGCGCAGCTCGACACGCTCATCCAGCGCGGCCGCGCGTCGATCCTCGCGCAGCCGCGCATCGCGACGCTCAACAACCGCGAAGCATCGCTGCTCGTCGGCGAGCAGTACCCGGTCGTCACGGTGAACCAGCAGACGGGCTTTCCGTCCGTGCAGACGATCGACGTCGGCGTGCGCCTGCGCCTCACGCCGACGATCGGCGCCGACGGTACGATCACAGCCGACCTCCACCCGGAGTACAGCCAGATCATCGGCTTCAACAACAACTTCCCGATCGTGGCGAACCGCAAGGTCGACGCGACGCTGCGGGTGCGCGACGGCGAGACGATCGTCTTGGGGGGCCTGTTCCAGGACGTGGACTCGGAGACGGTGACGAAGTTCCCGATCCTCGGCGACCTGCCCGTGCTGGGCGGCTTCTTCCGCAACCGCCAGACCACGCACAACAAGGACGAAGTCGTCTTCTTCATCACCCCGCACGTCCTGGAAGCCGACGGTGACCACAAGATCCAGCATTAGCACCAGTGAGAAGCATTTTTTAGCTAGGCAAGGCTTACGGCCGTCCGTCTCGAACTGCCCACCGACCCGAGCGTTAAATCGGTGTAAAGGGGTGGTTGGTGGAAAACGAGGCGAGACGCAAATCGATACGGAGCGCTGCGTGGCAGACTGCTTCCGGCGCCTTTGCAACGAGCGGTTTCGATCGCGACAACGTGATCGCCGTCGTCATGGCGCTCATCGCGACGTTCGCCGCAATTGCCAGCTTCAACGCGAGCTCGTCAGAGTTCACGGCATCAGCCTGCTCGCGCACGCTCGACCAGGCCGTTCATTTCGAGCTGGGCAGACGCCAGTCGTACGCCGATCGGTACTACGAGCACGCCCGGTGGCAAGCCGACAACGACCTGCACCGTGCGCTAGCGCGCAGTGTTCCCGGCCCGACGACGCTGAACGACGCGGATGCTCAGATCGAGTACACCCTAGCTCGGCTCAACAAACCGGTCGAGGAGTATACCGATCCGGCCCTTGACCGGAACCGCGAGATCAACAGTGCGCTCACGAAGCTTGCGCAGCAGGATGTTCACGACCTCGGAATTCGCAATCACTGCGCCAATAGCGAATCGTTGCAGGTCACATACCGTTCGCCGAACGAGTCCGGCGCCGACGATGGCGACTACCTTCAACCGCTGCGCGATGAGGCTGCAGCATTTCGCGCACGGGTCATCGGTGACGACCGTGCCGCCTTCGTTCTGCTCATCGCGCTCGCGGTGTTCGCATTCGCGGACATCGTCCCGTCCGCACCGCCGCCGGATGGCGCGCGGCCCGTGGTCGACACGTGGCGGCGCCGGCGCGCGTTCGCCGACGTCGTCGGCATCGTAGTCGCCACGGCCGCGGTCGTCTATACCATCGGTTGGCTCGACCGGAGCCTTTGGTTCTATTTTGCGGGTTTCGCCGCGGCTGTACTCGGCCTGTGCGTGCTGCTGGCGGCTCTCGGCCACCGGCGCAAGAAGATCCACATGTGGACGGCGACGAGCACCGCGCGCATGCTGCGTTTTATGAGAATCCGCGGCGCGACGGACCCGAGCGTTGAGCTAGACACGCCTGTGACACAGCGACCCACCGAGCGCGGCGAGCCGGCTGGGAAGGGTGAGCCGGACGAACACGATCTCCGGTTCGAGGGCCCCTCCGAGCGAATTTCAGAGCTCGTGAAGCACGGCCACATCAGCGGCTGGTTCAAGCGGAGCCTCCTCGTGCTCATCGCACTCACCGCAGTTCTTGCCGCGTTCAGCGAGGATGCGCACGGACGAGACACTACGACCGCTGATGAGGCCGGAGAGCGGGCGGTATCGGAACAAATCAAGCTGCTCCATGCGGGTCCCCCGAGCGAGCTTGCCGCGTTTGACACGATACACGGGATGGTGCTCGCCCGTGAAGCCCGTATGCGAGCGACCGCGTTCGCGACAATACGCAACGCTGCGACCGCCCGCGCCGACACGGCTGCCTGGGAGCGTGAAGCGCACCGGTGGGGAACCGTGATGGGACACCTCGAGAGTGCTCGGTTAGACTCCCGCGAGGCCTTCGCCGGGAAGACGCTCGGTATACTGCTCGATAGCACAGATGGTCCGTATACCGACCCGTCGTTCCCGCGCCGGTTCTTCGTCCGCGGAACGACATCCGGACCCGCCGAGCAACTCGCGCTATGGGATGCGCGTGATGCAGAGCGTGCCGCGTACGAGCACCGGGCGAGCGTCGCGCTCGGCACGATCACGCTCTTCGGCATCGCACTCTACCTCTTCGGGCAGTCGCTCGGCATGGGGCAGTCGCAAGGCGGGTTCGTGCTAGCCTTCTTCGGGATCTCGGTCTTGGCCATGGCGACGTTTTTCGGGTTACGCGGGATCAATGTGGTTCTTTCGAACGACACGACCGAGCCCGCGCTACCGAATTGGACGTGTCTCACCGACTCCGCCTCCGGCAAAGCAGCGCCCGGCCGGGCACAGCCAGATACGCGCGCAACGGCAGCCGCGCGATGTTTTGCATTGGCTGAGTTGCGTGGCCAGCTTGCGCAGACGGCACAAGACTATCTCGAGGCGTTGGACCTCTTCAAACGTGCCACGACGCAGCGCCCCGGTTTCGCGTTGGCGGATTTCGGCGCCGCACGTATCACGGCGGCTCTCTGGAGCCCGCAAAAAAAGACACGCCACGTCTCGCTCGTCGATATCGAGAAGCTGGACGAGCTGCATGATATCGATCGGCAGGTCGAGAGCGATCTCGCGTCGCGCGACTTGAACGCGCCGCTCATCCTGCTGGAAAATTTGGTGCTCCACGACTATCTCGCCGCGATCATCAATCCATCCCGGCCTGCGCTCGAAGCGACGATCGTGCGCGCAAACGACGCGATTAAAATGGAAACCGATTTGAACGCGCGCGCTCTGCTGCGCTACCGTGCAGCGATTGCGCTTTTGGCGGATCGCCGCGGAGACGAGGCGCATGACATGTACAAGGCCGCATTTGCCGATCTCGACCCGTACGCGACGACGTTGGCCGCCACCGGAACCATCGATTCGAACGACTTGGATGCGGAGCGCCGGAGCGAGGGCGTTGCCGGCGCAGCAATCAGCGACCTCGAGTTGCTACGCACCCGATGTAACTCTCTTCCGTGGCTCGCATCGGATTGCCCGGAGCTCACGGCTAAGGACGGTACCATCGATTCGCTCAAGTCCGCGATCGTCTGCCGGACGTGGCGCAAGCGCTGTACCGACATCGGCCGGGTGTCCAAGCATCAACTCTCTGTTTCGTGGACGATCGGGGGCGTCGCGTGGCGAGTGCCGGCGACGGAGAGTGCAACGCGGCAGCTCGGACACACGGTCATGCTCGTATACCGCCGCGACCCGAAGCTTCAGACGTGGTACGTCCTTCCGGAGCTATCATATCCGGTGCGACCCAACGAGATCACGTCGTCGAAACGATGGACCCGCTTCATCAGATCGCTGCACGTCGGCTCCGGGTACACGGATTGCCTTCAGCTCGACGCACGATATCGCGTCGAAATCTATTCCGACGGTGGGCTCGCTGGGCAGGCCGAGTTCGCGACGCCGAGCACCTTGCCCGGCACGCTCTTCGAAGCCACGGCATTACGCGCGCCCGGTGTTGCGATGTGCTATCCCGGCGCGTGGACGTTCCACGCCAGCCACGACGGGAGAATGCAGGCAGGCTACCGTGCCCACGACGGCCTCCAAGGTGCGTACGGATTTGGTTTCCTCGCCCGGCGCGGCCTTTCGCGTGGCGCGCATATCGCGGAAAAACGCGCCGATGTCGACCGCGCCGTTCGTATGGTGCTCGCGAAGCTCTTGCCGCAAGCGTCGCTGCGCCTCGATCGCAAGACGTTCGGACGTTGCCCTGTCTATTTCGAGGACAAAGTGGACTATGCGGAATACGCCGCCGGTCCGTTCTCGGTGCGGGCAAAAGTCTGGGACGAAGACGGAGGTCTGATCTCGGTCGCCATCGTGTGGGAGCGCTTGCCGCGCCGGCCGAGTGAAGACCTTTCGTGCTTGCTGCTCGCATCGATGACGAAAGTCGACAGTGATGCTCCGGATGACGTCGAACGTCGCGCGCTCGCTGCATTCCGGCCCTGGTCGGACCCGCAGGAGCAGCAACCGTGAACGTTATGCTGCACGCCGACGCGAAGGTCATGCGCTAGGACGTCGAACGGTTCCGGCGATGAAACGACGTCGTTCACGCCGCCGCCGTTCGGGTCGTTCCGCGTTTCCGGTCGTTGCGCTGCTGCTTGCGTCGGCCGTCGTTGCAGTCGCGGTGTTCTTGATCGTGCGCGGCGACACGAGCTCGCGCGGGCTGCGCGCTGTGCGGAGCACGCAGCGCTCCCACGACATGGCCGGCGTGCAAGCCCCGGCGGCGAGCGTCGCGCCGAGCCCATCCAAATCACCGTCCGATGCGACCGCATCCGGCTCCGCGCTCGCGGAGCCGAGCGAAGCGCCCGAAGCAACCACGCCGGCTCCGAACACGACGAACGCAGCGCCGACCGCGACGCCACGTGCGGGTGCGCCGCGGCTCGCGATCATCATCGACGACTGCGGCCAGTGGCCGGACACCGAGCACGGTTTCATCGCGCTGCCCGCCGCGCTGACGATGTCCGTGTTGCCGCACGTGCGCTACGGCACGCAGATCGCGCGCGACGCGGACGCCGCGGGCAAAGGCGTGATGCTGCACCTGCCGATGGAGCCGCTCTCGGGTGCCGATCCCGGCCCGGGCCGCATCACCGTCGCGATGAACGACGACGCGATCGCCGCGCAGGTGCGCAACGACCTCGCCTCCGTGCCGCTCGCCGCGGGCGTCAACAACCACGAGGGCAGCCGCGCGACGGCGGACGACCGCGTCATGCGCGCGGTCGCTGCGGTGCTCGCGGAGCGGCACCTCTTCTTCATCGACTCGCGCACGGGTAACGCGTCCGTCGCCGAGCGCGACACCAGCGCCGCGGGAATACCGACCGCAGGCCGCGACGTGTTCCTCGACAACGTCGCCGACGTCGACGCGACCGAAGCGCAGCTCCGCCGCGCGGCGCAGCTCGCAAGATCAAACGGGAGCGCCATCGCGATCGGCCACCCGCGCACAACGACGCTGATCGCGGTGCGCACGCTCCTCCCCGAGCTGGAGCGCGACGGGATCCAGCTCGTGCTCGCGCGCGATCTCGTGCGTTAGCGAGCGGCTGGCGCCGGCGCGAGCACCGACTGCAACGACGGATCGGCGAGCCGCAGGTAGACGTGACCGATGCCCGCGTTGCCCATCATCAGCCCGTCGATCGGCTCGTGCGTGAGCAGCCCCGACGGCCACGGCCAGTCGGCGAAATGATGGCGCTGCGCGGCTTCGGCGACGCACCGCGCGACGAGCGGCGCGTACTCGACGCGACCCGCGCGCACGCCGTCGATGAGCGCGTCGACCGAACCGAACAGACCGTGGCACAGCGTCGTGTCGCCCGCGACGTCCGCGAGCTGTCGTTCCGCCTGCAGCGCGGTCGTGCGCAGCCCGGCGTCGACATCGCCGGACACCGGGAGGCCGACCGCTTCCGCATACATGCGCGAGCGCACGATCCCGGCCGCGCCGTGACACCACGAGATCGGATAGTTCGCGACTTTCGGGCCGGTACCGAACCACCGGTAGTCGGGCCAATTCTGCTGCTCGGGCGAGAATACGGCGCGCTCGTACGCCAGCGCGCCGTCCACCGCATCGCGTAGCGCAGGATCCGGCGCGACCGCGTGCAGCGCGAGCAGCGCGTGCGCGATCCCCGCCGCGCCGTGGCCGAATCCGGTGAGGTCGGCGATCCGGTCGCGCATGGTGCTCCACGACAGCGAGCCGTCCGCGTTGCGGCCCGCCAACCCGATGACGATGCGCGCCGCCTCTTGCGCGCGCGCGAGCAGCACGTCGTCGCCGAGCGCCGCGTACGCCATCACCAGCGAAAGCAGCGTCCCCGCGGTGCCGCCGATGAGATCGGACGCGTCGGGATCCTCCGGCGCCAGCACGACCTCCATCAGCAGCGCGCGGCCGCGCTCAACGAACTCCTCGTCGCCCAGTTCGCGCCCGGCGTAGATCGCGGTGACTCCGGTCCCCGCGGTGCCCGCATAGAAGCCGAGCGGGAAGCGCACCGCCTCGACCGGCGCGAACGCCTGGCGCAACGCGGCGCGCGCGGTGCGCCTCAGCGTCACGTCGTCGACGCGCGCGACGAGCTGCGCGAGAAACAGCGCGACGCCGGGATTTCCACCGTACACGTCGAGCCCGAGCGCGGCGCTCTTCGCTTCGAGCCCCGGACCGACGGGGATCGCGTCGAACCACGTGCAGCGATCGTCGTACCACAGCGCGCGCCGCGCGATGCCGTAGCCGATCTTCAGCGCGACGTCGAGCGCGAGCGCCGGCGTGACCTCGACCGTGGTCGCGTTCATGCGGCGAGCCGGCCGGCGAAGAGATCGAGCCGATACGGATAGCGCGAGTGCGGGTTGAACGCGAGCCGGTCGACGTCCAAGCCGTAGCGCGTAAGCCGTTCCTGCACGGCCGCGAGCCGCTCGGCGGCGTCCGACGCGCCGCGCTCGTGCGCGAGCACGAGGCCTTCCGCGATCAGGTCGCAGCGGTGCATGCCGAAGCTGTCGCCGTTGGGCGGGCTTTCGGCGAAGCCGAGCCCCAGTGCGACTTCGTGCGTGAACAGCGGCACGTCCGGCCGCATCGCGTCCCTCAGCGCGGCGTACGCGCCGGCGACCGCATCTAGTGCGACCTCCACGTCGTCGTCGCTCAGATAGAGCACGCCCGTGTCGATGCGCGCGAAGCCGTGCGGCACCACGGGCAGCTTCGCTTGAAACGGAATGTGCCCGCGTTCGAAACGCGTCGACAGCTCGTGCACGAACGCCGGACCGCCTTCGGCAGCGAGGTTCCAGTAAAAGCGCACTTGCCGGCCGGTCAGCGCGTCGTGCACGGCCCGGCCCAGCAGCACGTAGTGCCCGGTCGGCGCGGTCACCATCTCGCGCGTGATCTCGGTGCCGTCGAAGAAACGGCGCGGTATCGCGTTCGCGGCGCGCAACGCCGCTTCGAACGCAATCGGATCGGCGGTCGACGTCGCGACGGGCGTGCGCGGCGCGTTGTAGAACGTCCCGTACAGCACGTCGGCGAGCCCGAGGAACGGCCCGCGCGCGTTGGCGACGGTCGTCTGCAGCGTCCTGCCGTCGGCCGTCACGACCTCGGCCAAGTCGGGCGCGACCACCGTCACCGCGCCGGCGAGCGCGCGCAGCTGGTCTTCGTACACCGAAGCGTTCACGCCGCGCGCTCCCAGCGCTCGCGCGACTGCTCGGGGCGCGTCATGAGCTCGAGCCCCATCCGCAGCATCCCGTCGGTCATCGGATCGAGCACGGTGCGGTACAACGCGCCCTCGAGGCACGTCTGCACGAGCCGCGTGCCCGCGAGGCGCAGGATCGTGATGCGCGGATCGTCGCCCGGCGGCAGTTCGACGGGCCCGCTCACGTAACCATCCCACAGCGCGTCGAGCAGCGGGCGCGCGCGCCGCTCCGCGGTCGCCAAATCGTCGACGTGCATCGTCGGGATCAGCAGCGAGTGAATCATGCCGGCGACGTCCCACAGACCGTCGCCGATCGCGGCGAGCTCCCAGTCGATGACGCGCACCGAGCCGTCGGCGCGCACGAGCACGTTCATCGACTTGGCGTCGCCGTGGATCAAGTGCACGTCGCGCCAGGCTTCGCGCGCGCGCGCCAGGGCCGCGGGCGCTTCTGGATATTCCATCAGCCGCGCCAATATCGTTTTCGCGGCGTCGGTGCTCGCGACGAAGAGCTGCTGCGGGGTGCCGAGCGTCAGCGCCCACGCTGGACCGGTGCGGAACAGTCTGCGCGTGCGCTCCGCCTGCAAGCACGCCGACGCGGAGCCGTGCAGCACCGCGAACGCATGGCCGAGCTGGTGCAGCGTCGCGGGCTGCGGCTGCGGCCCGTTCGCAAGCACGGCGTACAGCGACGACGCCTGCATGATACGCTCGGTCGTGAGCAGCGAGTTGGTCTCGTCGTAGTGGAAGTAGCGCGGCATCAGCTGTGCGATCTCCGCGAACGCGGGCTCGTTCGCCGACATCCAGAACAGCGCCGCTTCCGTCCACATCGTCGCGGCGTCGGGCGTGCCGAGCACTTTGGGCTGCTTGATGACGTATCCGCGCGCGCCACCCACGTCGACCTGCACGAGATGGTTTCGCCCGACGTACTCGGTTGCCGTGACGCCGCCGCCGAGCACGTCGGCGGGCACGATCTCGCCGAGGCGCAGCAGATGATGCACCGCGTCGCGGCGCGTCAGCACGGCGAAAGGTGTCCAGGGGAGATCATGCAGGGCGGCTCCGGCTCACGTCACGACAGAAAGACGAGGCCCCGCGGCCGTGACCGCGGGGCCTCGCGACGAACGGCGTCAGTCGCCGTACGGGTTGTACGTTCCGGATCGGCCACCTTGGTAGAACTGCGGCCGGCCGCCGCCCTGTTGTTGCGGCGTCTGCTGATACGGCGTCGTGATCGGTCCGCCGCCGCAGCCGGGGTTGCCGCTGGCGTAGCACTGCGGCCCAACGGTGGGGCATTGGCCCGGCAGCGAGATGGGCACGCAGAGTCGCGGCGAGGTCGGCCACATCGTGCAGCCGATCAGATGCGTCGGCGGGCAGGTTTCCGTCGGGCAGAACGGCAGCGACACGCACAGGTGCGGCGCAGCGGACGGCGGGCACGTATGCGTCTGCGGGCATCCGAACTGGTGCGTCGGCGGCGGACAGATGAACGTGTGCGTATGCGGCACGGTGCACGCCGTGGACGGGCACGGCTGCACGGAGACCGGGCACCCGATCGTGTGCGGCGGGCAATAGTTCGCCGAGACCGGGCACCCGATGGTGTACGGCAAGTCCTGGCCGCACGTCGTCGACGGGCACGGATGCGCGGAGAGCGGGCACCCGGCCGTGTGCGGTGGGCACGGCACGGACGGACACGGATGGCACGAGACGTTCGGGTGCGACGGCGGACAGTGCCCGGGCGGGCACGTCAAGAGGTGGACCGTCGGACACGGATGGCATGAGTACGCCGGATGCGACACCGGGCACTCCGGACACGTGATGTGGACGGAGGGGCAGTTCGGCGGCGCGGAGAGCGGCGGCTTCGGACCTCCGCCCGGCGGGGCGGTAACGCACTGGTCCGGCGGACAGGTGACGTGATGAACGGTCGGACACGGCATGTGCGAGAGCGTCTCACCGCCGCCGCCGCCGCCACCGCTGGAGCTCGAGCCCGAGGTCGAGCCGGAGCTGGACGACCCTTTCGCTGGTTCGTTCGACATTGAGAGGACACCCCATAGGCCGCCCTGAGCGGAAGCGGCGGCCTGAAGAATCGTGCAGCCTATGTTGTCCGTCGAACGCCGGCGTTGGTCCGCTCGCGAGGCGCCGGAGATTCGTTACGCTCGCGTCGCGGGCGCCTTGTATCGTACGGCTGGAGCGCTCAACGCCCCTGGGTCCCTCCCTTATGCGAGCGTTAAAAAATTTCGGCCGGCGGTCAGTCGCTGCCGTACGGGCTGTAGGTTCCGGTTCGGGCGCCTCGATAGTACTGCGGACCGCCGCCGGCCTGCTGTTGCGGCGTCTGCTGAAACGGCGCGACCGCGCACGCGGGGCTCATGCTCGTGGTGCATTGCACATGCGTCGGCGGCGGGCACCCCGGGATGCTCGGGCACGGCAACGACGGGCACGGCTGACACGTGAAGTGCGGCTGGAAGGTCGGGCAGGCGCACGTGTTCCCGCACGTACTGTTGTTGATCGTCACGCACGGCATGCACGAGAACGCCCCGGTGATGCACGCCGCGCTCAAACACGGCTGGCACGACACGTTCGGGTGGGTGGGCGGGCAATAGCCGGGTGGGCACGTGACCGGGTGCACCGTCGGGCACGGAAAGCACGAGTAGCCCGGGTGCGACGGCGGAAACTCGTTCGGCATGTGAACCCCCGACAGGGTCGCTCAGCGCACGCGAGGCGGCCCGGAACTTCTTGCGTACGACGCGATTCGTCGAGGCTGCTCAGAATCTTGTAGGGCCGGCGTCCCGCGGCGCGGGCGCCAGCAATGACGGCAGCGACGGATCCGCGAGGCGCAGGTATACGTGTCCGATGCCGGCCGTGCCCAGGAGCAGGCCGTCGATCTGTTCGCGTGACATCAGGCCCGACGGCCAAGGCGCTTCGCCGTCGTGAAAGCGCGTCGTCGCGTCGCCGACGACGCGTTCGAGGATGGGCGCATAGACCGTTCGCCCGGAGCGGACGCCCTCGAGCAGCGCGTCGAGCATCCCGAACACACCGTGGCACAGCGTGAAGTCCGCATTGGGATCGCGATACCACGTCTCGACCTGCGCGGCGCTGGTGCCGAGCCCGGCCTCGATCTCGTCGGCGACCGCGAACCCGCCGGCGTGTTCCGCGAACAGCCGGCTGCGCACGATCCCGACGGCGCCGTGACACCACGCCACGCCGTACCCGAGCGGACCCGGCGGCTCGCCCGGCATCACGCGAAAATCCGGCCAGTTCGCGCGCGCCGAGTCGAACGTCGAGCCCTCGTACGCAAACGCGGCGGCGGCCGCTTCGTGCAGTACCGGATCGGGCGCGACGGCGTGCAACGCCAGCAGCGCGTGCGCGATACCCGCCGCTCCGTGCGCGAAGCCGGTGAGGTTCGCGCGCTTGTCGCGCATCGTGCTCCACGAGAGCGTTCCGCGCGCGTCGCGCATCCCGCGCGCGAGCAACTGCTCCGCCGCCGTGCGCGCCCGCGCGAGCAGCGCGTCGTCGCCGTCCAGCGCGTCCGCCGCGACCGCAAGCGCGAGGACCGTCCCCGCCGCACCGTTGATCACGTCGGTCGCTTCCGCATATTCCGACGTGAGCTCCACGCGCGCGAGCAGGGCGTGTCCGGCGTGGAGCAGCGCGTCGTCGCCGAGCTCGCGCCCGGCCAGCACGAGCGCCGCGCCCGTGCCGGCGGGGCCGCTGTAAAATCCGAGCGGCAGCGATGTCTGATCGTCCGTTCGCGCGATCGCGTGGCGGAGCGCGCCGAGCGCCGTCTTCTTCAGCAGCGGATCATCGACGCGCGCGGCGAGCTGCGCGAGGAACAAGCCGATCCCGGAGGTGCCCGAGTACGGCTCCGCGCCGCTCGTCGTGCTGGTCGCGGGATTCTGGCCGGGCATCACCGGGATCGCGTCGAGCCACGTGCAGCGGTCGCCGCCCCACAGCGCGCGGCGTGCGATCCCGTAACCGATGCGCTCCGCCACCTCGAGCGCGACGGTGGGCGCGAGCGCCGGCGCGGCCGTCACGCCGCCTCCGCGCCGATCGCGTCGAGCCGGTACGGATACCGCGAGCTCGGATTGCGTTCGAACGCATCGAGATCGAAACCGTATCGCGTCAACCGCTCGCGCAGCACGGTCAGCCGCGCGCCGGCGTCCGCCGCCTCGCGATCCGCCGCCCACACGAGGCCTTCGGCGATGAGATCGCAGCGATGCATGCCGAAGCTGTCGCGCGTCGGAGGGCTCTCCGCGAACGCCAGGCCGGGCGCGAGCTCGCGCGCGAACAGCGGAACGGCGGCGCGCAGCGTTGCGCGCAGCGCGCGGTACGTCGCCGCGATCGCGTCACTTGCTGCCGCGACATCCTCGTCGCCGAGGTACAGCACGCCCGCGTCGGTGCGGGCGTAGGCGTCCGGCCGCACCGGGACCTTCGCTTGAAACGGGATGCGCCGCCGTTCGAGCCGCGCGCCGATCTCACGCAAGAACGTCGCCGCGCCTTCGGGTGCGAGGCTCCAGTAGAACCGCACTTGGCGCCCCGTCGACGCGTCGTGCACGTCGCGCCCGCAGATGACGTAGTGCCCGTACGGCGAGCTGATCAGCTCGCGCATCGCCGCGATGCGCACGGGAGCCCCGGGCGCGACCGGTGCGCCGACGGCGACGAGCTCGGCCGGCGACACGACGCGCTGCTGCGCGTTGCGCGCCACGACGACACCGCCCTGATCGAAGCGGACGACGTGCCAGCCGTCCTCGAAACGAGGCGCGATCGGATTCGCCGCGCGCAGCTCCGCGAAGAACGCCTCGGGCGTGGTGCTCGGAGGCTGGGCTGCGCCGGGGAACGCGCTGTAGCAATCGGCGTACAGCGCGCCGGCGAGCCCGAGAAACGGCCCGCGCTCGGTCGCGACGCGCACCTCGCGGCGCTCGCCGCGCGCGTTCGTCACGTACGCGCGCTCGTTCGAGACGACGTCGACCGCGGCGACGATCGCGCGCAGCTGATCGTCGTACGCCGTCACGCCGCGCGCTCCCAGCGCTCGCGCGACGCTTCGGGCTGGGTCATGAGCTCCAGACCCATCGCGAGCACGTTCTGTACCGACGGATGCACCTGCTCGGTGAACTGCGCGCTCTCCAAGCACGTCTGCACCATGCGCACCCCCGCCAAGCGCAGCATCGTGACGCGCGGATCGTCCCCCGGCGGCGTCTCCGGTAGCGCCGAGAGGTAGCCGTTCCACAGCGCGTCGAGCAGCGGCCGCGCGTGCTGCTGCGCGGTTGCGAGCGGCAGCGCACCCTCCATCGGGTTGGGCACGAGCAGCGATTGCACGAGGCCGGCGAGATCCCACAGCCCGTCGCCGAGCGCGGCGATCTCCCAGTCGATCACGCGGATCGAGCCGTCACCGAGCACCAGCACGTTCGCCGCTTTGGCGTCGCCGTGGATCACGTGCGCGTCGCGCCACGTGGCGCGCGAGCGTTCCAGCGCCGCGAGCGCGTCCGCGCGCTGCATGACGTGCGCGAGGATCGCGCGCGCCGCGTTCGTCGAGGGCGTGTAGTGCACGTGCGACGAGCCGAGCGTCAGCGCCCACGCCGGCCCGGTCCGAAACAAGCTGCGCGTTCGCTCGTCGTTCAAGATGCTCGAGACCGAGCCGTGAAGCACCCCGAACGCGCACCCCGCGTCGTGCAGCATCGCCGGCTGGACGGCGCCGGCCGTCGCGAGCTTCGCCAACAGCGAGTCGGCGGACTGGACGAGCTCGATCGTGAGGATCGCGTTGGGCTCGTCGTAATGGTAGTACTTCGGCATCCAGCGCACGAGCGGCGCGAACGCGGGCTCGTTCGCCGACAGCCAGAAGATCGCGGCTTCGGTCCACATCGTCATCGCGTCCGGCGCGCGCACGTCGCGCGGCTGCTTGACGATGAAGCTCGGAGCGCCCGGCGTTTCGACGCGCACGACGTGGCTGCGGCCGACATACGCCGTCACGGTGATCGGTCTGCTCACGACGTCGTCCGGCGTGAGCAGACCGAGGCGGAGGAGGTGATGGATCGCGTCGCGCCGCGCCAGCACGCGAGCGCTATCGCCCGAGCGGGTTGAATATCCCCGTGCGCGCCGGCGTGATCGGGCAGGTGACGCTCGGCAGCGTACAGTTCGCCGTCGGCACCGGGCACGCGACGTACGTGCACGCGATGCCGCACGAGTGCTGCAGCGAGAACGGCAGCGTCCCGCCTTGCTGACAGTGGGTCCCGCACGTGTGGTAGAACGTCGCGGTCGGCGTGGGCATCATCGCGGCGGCTTGCGCGTTGCCGACCTGCGGGCACGGATGCACGCGCGTCGGGCAGCCGAAGAACGTGCAGTCGCCGTTCGGACAGGTGTGACCGCTGTGCGTCGGACAGGTGAAGCCCGTGCACGCCGCACACGTGGCGAGTTGCGTGATGCAGCCGAAGAACGTGCAGTCGCCGTTCGGACACGTGTGGCCCGACATCGTCGGCTGCGGGCAGTTGAACGCCGCTTGGGTCCCGCCGCCGCCGCCGCAATCTTGCTGCGTGTGGCAGACGAAGCCGCACGTGAGGTGCGGATAGATCGTGTACGGCGCGTTGATCGGCTGCGCCGGCGGGCACGGTGCCGGACACGTTTGACCGTTCACCGTGGGGCAGAACGTGCTCGCCAGGGTGCACGGCGGCGGCGGGCACGGGGGCTGACAGGTTTGGTCGTTGACCGTCGGACACAGCGTCGTCCCAATCGTGCACGGCGGCGGGCACACACAGGAGGTCGGCGCAACCGTGCACGCGATGCCGCACGATTGATTCAACGCGGTCGGGAACGCGGCTGCGCCCCCTCCGTGCGCGGCCGCCGGCTGCGCGGAGCCGCCGCGTTTGACCTCGGCGCCGGCTTTGAGCCAGACGTGCGAGCCGCCCAGCGGCGATGATTCTACCGGCAGCGGGACGCTGTGGACGATGTCGTCTTCGGCGACGTCATGCCACGAGCTCAGGCTGACGTCCGGGTAGATGCGAACGCGTCCGTCGGCATCGCCCTTCCCGACGAAACCGGAAACCAGGGTCGTGTCTTGAGCCTTCGCCGGATCGGCGTTGACGCGCGCGACGAAGTCGTCGTAGCGGAGTTTTGCCATGGAAAACACCCTCCAGAAGACCGCATCTCGGCGCGCGGCGGCTTCCGCTCTTCGACACGAGCCGTCGGACTCTTGCTCCGGCAGGCAACTTCATAGCGAGCGCGCATCGGGCGCTCGATGCTGCGCCTGCCCGTTCGTCTCGCACCGCTCGCGGCGGCCGTCGCCGCGCTGAATCTGTCGTCGCCCACCGCAGCGGCGGTACCGGCCGAACCCGCCGCGGCGCTGCGCGCGGTACTGCACTGGCGCGCGATCGGGCCCGCCCGCGGCGGCCGCACGATCGCGGTCAGCGGCGTCCCCGGCCGGCCGCACGAGTTCTACGTCGCCGCGGTCAACGGCGGCATCTTCAAGACGACGGATACGGGGCGCACGTGGACGCCGATCTTCGACGATCAGCCGACCGCGTCGGTCGGCGCGCTCGCGGTCGCACCGTCGGCGCCGGACACGATCTACGCCGGCAGCGGCGAAGGCCGCCAGCGGCCCGACCTCGCGGTCGGCGACGGCATCTACAAATCCGTCGACGGCGGCGCGCACTGGGCGCACCTCGGCCTGCGCGACGGCCAGCAGATCCCCAAGATCGTCGTCGATCCGCACGACCCCAACCGGCTCTACGTCGCGGTGCTCGGGCATCCGTACGGGCCGAACCGCGAGCGCGGCGTCTATCGCTCCACCGACGGCGGCGCGACGTTCGAGCGCGTGCTCTACGCCGACGAGAACAGCGGTGCGTTCGATCTCACGCTGGATCCGTCGAATCCGAGCACGCTGTACGCGACGCTGTGGGCGGCGCGCCAGCCGCCGTGGGAGACCACCGACGGCGGCTCGTTCGGCGGCAAGGGCACCAGCGGTCTCTACAAGTCGACGGACGGCGGCACGACGTGGAAGCGGCTCGAGGGCGGCTGGTCGACCGTAGCGGAAGGCTTGAGCCGCATGGCGGTGGCGGTCGCGCCGAGCGACTCCAAACGCGTCTACGCGTTCGCAAGCGCGACGGAGAAGTCGGGCGTGTACCGCTCCGACGACGCCGGAGCGACGTGGGCGTATTTCAACAGCACCGATCGCATCACCGAGCGCGGCGACGATCTCGTGACGCTCGCCGTCGACCCGCGCAACCGCGACGTCGTGTACGAGACCAACACGACGACGTATAAATCGGCCGACGCCGGGAAGACGTTCGTGCCGCTGCGCGGCGCGCCGGGCGGCGACGACTACCAGAGCGTCTGGATCGCGCCCGACGATCCGCGCACCATCTTGCTCGGCAGCGATCAAGGCGCGGTCATCAGCGTCAACGGCGGCGAGACGTGGAGCTCGTGGTACAACCAGCCGACGGCGCAGTTCTATCACGTCATCACCGACGACCGCTTTCCGTACCGCGTGTACGGCGGCCAGCAGGAGAGCGGCAGCGCGGGCGTGCTGTCGCGCGGAAACGACGGCGCGATCACGTTTCGGGACTGGCATCCGGCCGGCGTCGAGGAGTACGGCTACGCCGCACCGGACCCGCTGCATCCGGGCATCATCTTCGGCGGCAAGGTCTCGCGCTACGACGAGCGCACGGGACAAGCGCGTGACGTCGGACCCGTGATCTCGTGGCGCAACAACCCGCAGTACCGCTTTCGCCGCACCGCGCCGCTCGCGTTCTCGCCCGCCGATCCGCACGCGCTGTTCCTCGCCGGCAACGTCGTGTTCGAATCGACCGACTACGGCGCGCACTGGCGCACGATCAGCCCCGACCTGACGCGCGCGAATCCCGCGACGCCGCCCAGCGCCGGCGTGTTCGCCGACACCGCGTACGCGAAGCGGCCGCACCGCGGCGTCGTGTACGCGCTCGGTCTGTCGCCGCGCGACCGCAGCGTGATCTGGGCCGGCACCGACGACGGCCTGGTGTGGCGCACCGCCGACGGCGGCCAGCACTGGAGCGACGTCACCCCGCCCGGCGTCGGCGCGTGGGCGAAGATCTCGATCGTCGACGCGTCGCCGTTCGACGCGGCGAGCGCGTACGTCGCGGTGAACCGCTTCCGCCTCGACGAGCAGCGCCCGCAACTGTTCCGCACGCACGACGGTGGCAAGACCTGGACGGAGATCGACCGCGGCATCGAAGCGGCGCCCACCAACGTCGTGCGCGCCGACCCGCAGCGCCGCGGGCTGCTGTACGCGGGTACCGAGCGCGGCGTGTGGGTGTCGTACGACGACGGCGGCTCGTGGTCGTCGCTGCGCCTGAACTTGCCGGCGACGTCGGTGCGCGATCTCGTCGTGCACGGCGACGACCTCGTGATCGGCACGCACGGCCGCGGCTTCTGGATCCTCGACGACGTCGCGCCGCTGCGCCAAGCGGACACGCTCGCGTCCGCGCGTCCCGCACTGTTCGCGCCGGCGCGCGCGTGGCGCGTCCCACGCGACACGAACACCGACACGCCGCTGCCGCCTGACGAGCCGTTCTTCGCCAACCCGCCGCACGGCGCGGTGCTCGACTACGTGCTGCCGCAAGCCGCGTCGCGCGTGACGATCACGATCGCGGACGCCTCCGGCCACGTCGTGCGCCGCTTCGCGAGCGACGACGCATCACCGCCGGCCGACCTGAACGCGCTCGACGTGCCGGCGTGGTGGATCGCACCGCCGGTTCGCCCGGACGCGAGCGCGGGCGCCCATCGTTTCGTCTGGAACCTGCAAGCCCCCGCGCCGCGCACGTTGGGTTCCGGGCCGACCATCGCCGCGATCCCGCACGACACGCCGCTCGAGCCCGAAGGCCCCACCGTGCCGCCCGGCACGTACGCGGTCACACTGGACGCGGACGGCGCGAAGCAAACGCGCGCGCTCGTCGTGCGGCAAGACCCGCGCGTGAACGTCGCGCCGGCCGCGCTGCGCGCGCAGTACGCGCTCGCAACGGCGATCGCCGCGCGCATCGATCTCGCATACGACGCATACGGCCGCGTGCGCACGCGCAATCCCGATCTCGCGCGCAAGCTCGCGCGCGCGAACGGTCAGCTCGCGCAGACCCTCGGTTCGGTCGAAAACGGCGACGGCGCGCCGACGCAGACGCAGCGCACCGTGTTCCAGGCACAGTCCGCGGCGCTCGAAGCCCTGCTGGTACAGGCCGGGCGCGCGCCGAAAGGATCACCATGAACGCGATCACGGACGCGGGGCTGTAGGCGTCGGCACCGGAGCGGCCGAGCGCAGCGGCCACGACGGCGTCACCGGGATCGCGGTGCGCCGCGGGAGCGGCGAGCCGGTCGCGATCACGCGCGGCGTCGGCGGCGCCGGCTCGGGCGTGAACACCGTGGTGGGCACCGCCCGCGGCGCGTTCGGATCGTACGGCGGCAGCGTGCGCAGCTCGACGGGGCCGCCGAACGCGAGCAGCAGCGTCTTCGAGCCGCCGTCCCACGCGACGTGCCCGCCCAGACACCGCGCGAGCGGCGCGAGAACGACGAGCGGGGGATCGCTCCCCGCGAGCGGCCGCGCGCCGCACGCGCGTTCACCGCGCCGCGCCGTGACGCTGCCGTCCGGTGAAACGTCGACCCGGTCGGCGAACCGTGCGACGAGCCCCAGCGGCCCGACGACGCGCGCGTCTCTCAGCGACGCCGGAGGATCGCTGGGAACGAACGAGCCGTTCAGCACCACGGTGACGAGCGCTGCGAGCACGGAAAGGAGGTGAGCACCAGGTGTCAAGGCTGATTCGAGTCTTTCGCGCCGCCGGGCTGCGCTTCTCCGCCGAAGGCTCCGCGTTCATGTCGCAGGCGATCGCGTTCACGGCACTGTTCGCGCTGGTCCCGCTGTCGCTGGTCGCGGTCGCGATGCTGGCGTTCATCTACGGCACCGACGTGGGGATGGCGCGCGCGAACGCCGCGATCGGCATCTACGTCCCCGCGCTGGGCGACCTGCTCTCCAACAACCTCGCCGCGGTCGTGCGCTACCGCGGCTTCAGCGGCGCCATCGGCCTGATCGGCCTGATCTGGTCGGGGAAAAACCTGTTCCAAGCGCTGACGTACGCGCTGAACCGGTCGCTCGGGATCACGCACTACCGGCACATCATCTGGGACATCGTGATCGCGCTCGTGCTCGTGCCGTCCGCGGGCATCGTCCTCATCGTCGCGACCGTCCTCCCCGTCGTCATCACGCTGATCGTGCAGTTCGCCCATCTCGAATACCTGCGCTGGGTACCGCAGATCGCGTCGTATGCGGGCTCCGCGGGGCTCGTGTTCGTGGTGGCGGCGTTCATGTACGCCTATCTGCCGAACCGGCGCACGAAATGGCCGTGCGTGATCCCCGGCGCGCTGACGTGCGCGGTTGGGTATTCGATCGCGCAGATCGCATTCGCCGTCTACACGACCTACGCCGCGAACGCGTTCCAGATCTACGGCGCGCTCTCGGCGCTGTTCGTGCTGCTGCTCTGGCTCGACCTGATCGGCGTCGTGTTCCTGTTCGGCGCGCACGTCAGCGCCGCGTGGCAGAAGGACGGCGAGAGCGCCCAGCTCCCGCTCGCCTCGTAAGGGATCGTCCCGGCGGCGGCCGAACGCCGCCCTCGTGCGCCGTCTCCTCGCCGTCCTGCTCGTCGCGTTCCTCGGCCTTCCGCTCGTCGCGGCGACGCCGCCGCCGTCGCTCTACAGCAAGCCGAACGTGATCGTGTTTCCGTTCATCTCGAACGGCAGCACGGTCAACCGCGAGGCCAGCTCGACGCTCGCGACCATCATCGCGACGTCCATGGCGAACACCGGCCTGGTGACGGTGACGCCGCCGCCGCCGGGGACCGACCGCAAAGACTACCTCACGGTCGCGCGCGCGAACCGCTCCGACTACTACGTGTCGGGCTTCATCTCGCCGCTCGGCGAGGGCGTCTCGATCGTGGAACAGGTCGTCAGCACGGCCACCGGCATCGTCGTGTACAGCCAGAGCACGCAGCTCAACACGTACAACGAAGCCACGAGCCAAGGCGACGACCTGGCCAACTTCGTGTCCCACCACGCCAACCGCGGCCTCGCCGCGATCGGCACGGCGCCCCCCGCCGCGTCCCCGACCCCGGCCGCCAGCAACGGCCCCGAAGCGAACCTCGGCAAACTGTTCAACCGCAAGAAGAAGGCCGCACCGAAAGCGACCCCGACCCCCGCGCCAAAGCCGATCGTGAACGCCACGGCCCCGGCCGCGGCCCTCGTCAACATCCCGACCCCGCCGACGGCCCCGCCGCGCACCGCAGCCCCGGCATCCCGCCCGACGCCGACCCCGGCCCCCCGCGCCACGCCGACCCCGGTAGCGCGCCCCACACCGACGCCGGCCGCCGCCGCCGCAACGCAGATCTACGCCGTCGTCCCGGTGACCGGCAGCGCGGACGCCGCGCTGCGCGAGCTCGCGGAAACCCGCCTGACCGAACAATCCCACGGGGAACGAACCGCGAGCGCCGCCGCCGCTTGCGCGGCCCGCCCGGTCCACGCCGTCCTCGCCGGCATCCTCACGGTAACCCCTGAAGGCGCGGCCGGCGGCGGCAACGCGAAGTTCGAGCTCACCGCCAGCGACTGCAGCGGCAAGGCGCTCTGGCGCCAAACCCACGGCGGCGACGCCACGGGCCCGCAAGGCCTGCAAGTCGCGACGGAACGCGCGGTCGACGGCGCGATCGGCGCCTACCTGAACCCGCCGAAACGCCGCCGCCGCTGACCTAGGCCTCTTCGGCCTCCTGCGAGTCGAGCAGCCCGGCCGGCAACTCGACGCTGATGCGCCGCGCGCGCACGTCGACGCCCTTCACGAACGCGCGTACCAACGGCACCATCGCGCGCCGCGAGCCGCCGCCCGCAAGCGCAACGATCACCACGTCCTGCGCCGGATAATGCTCGACGGCAACGACGTCGCCTAGCACGGCGCCGGCGGCGTCGACCAGCGCGCACCCGACGAGATCGTCGTCGAAATATTCGCCGGATTCCAACACGACGTCACCGCGATCGATCGCCAGCGTAGCACCCACCAGCACTTCGGCCGCGTTCGCATCGTCGACGCCGTCGAACGACACCAGCGGCCGCCCCTGATGCCGCCGCAGCGTGCGCACGCGCAACGCGCGCACCGTCCCATCGGACAACGTCGCGCGCAACTCGACCCCGGCCGCAAGCGCATCGTCGCCGATGCGGCTCGGCGCGATCTTCAGCTCGCCGCGCAACCCGAAAACACCGGCCACCCGCCCGGCGTTCGCGTCACTCCTTGGCGTCGTGATCCTCGGCGCCGTCCGCAACGTCCCGGTCGCCCGCGTGCTCGGCTTCTCCTTCGATCACTTCGTCCTCGAACGAGATGATGTCGATGCTGATGCGCCCTTCGGCGCTCGCGCGCACGAGCGTGCGCAGCGCCTGCGCAACACGACCGCTGCGCCCGATCACTTTCCCGAGATCTTCGTGCTCGACGACGAGCTCGACGACGGGGCCTTTGTCCGTATCGACTTCTTCGACGAGCACGTTCTCCGGCCGCGAAACGAGCTTGCGCGCCAAGAACCCGAGCAGATCCAACGCACGCTGCTGAGCAACGGCGGGATCTTCCGTCTTGCGCGCCCCGCGATCTCCGCCATACTCGCGCCGCGGTCGCCGCTCACCCTCAGCGCCGCCGCCCGCACCGCCGCTGCCACCCGCCGTGCGATCGCGCCGATCGGTGCGCGGCCCACGCCGCGGCCGCTCGTCCTCGGGCTCGATGTCGTCGTGAGCAGCCTCGTCCGACGCGATGCGCCGCGCGCCGAGCGTCGACGTGCGCTCTTCGTCAGCGGGCTTCTCGTCGTCGCCGAAAAGCCCGAACTCGTCGTCAAACGCGCTCATAGCCCGCGCCCGCTCCGTGCGCGCACGATGCTAGCTCTTCTTCGCCTTGGGCGCGCGTTTGGTCTCAGAGATGAACCCGCGCTCGACGAGCCCCAACTCGGCGAACAATCGCCGCACGGGATCCGAAGGCTGCGCGCCTTTCTCGAGCCACTGCTTGACCTTCTCGTGATCGACGACGAGCGTTTTCGGCTCCGTACGCGGATTGTAGTGCCCGAGAATCTCGATGAACCGCCCATCGCGCGGCGACTTGGAATCCGCAACGACGAAACGATACGTTGGCTGCTTCTTGGCGCCCATGCGCCGCAATCTGATCTTAACCATACTGACTTTCTAGAAAATCCCGCAATTCGGTACGCGGGCGTTGGAGTAAAAAAACATAGAAGAGGAGCAAATCACGCCGTGATGGCGACGGGCGTCGTTTCCTCTGAGGGGCGTTTGCGGAGGAGCGGAGCCAGGATGGCGAGAGCGACGGAGCAACCGAGTATTGTTCGCCGCAGGAAGCGGCGACCAATACGTCCCCGAAGAGGAAATGACGCCCGTCGCCATCACCGCCCCCCAATCCCGGCGGGAAGCTTGGGAAACCGCCCCTTCTTCATCCCCCCGAGCTGCTTCATCATCTGCCGAGCCGAATCGAACTGCTTGACGAGCTTATTGACGTCGGAAACCTGCGAGCCGCTGCCCATCGCGATGCGCTTGCGCCGCGAGCCGTTGAGGATCTCGGGCCGCTCCCGCTCCCGCCGCGTCATCGAGCAGATGATCGCCTCGATCTTCGAGACGTCTTTCTCGTCGACGGTGACGTCTTTCGGCAGCGCTTTGGAGAGCCCGGGGATCATCTTCATGATGTCCGTCATCGAACCCATCTTGCGCACTTGCCGCAACTGCGCGAGAAAGTCGTCGAGCGTGAACTGCGACTTGCGCAGCTTGGTGGCGAGCTCTTCGGCCTGCTGCTCCGAGTAGACGGACTGCGTCTTCTCGATGAGCGTGAGCACGTCGCCCATCCCGAGGATGCGCGACGCGAGCCGGTCGGGATAGAACTGCTCGAGCGCGTTGATCTTCTCGCCGACGCCGACGAACTTGATCGGCGCCCCGGTCATCCGGTGGATGGACAGCGCCGCGCCGCCGCGCGCATCGCCGTCCATCTTGGACAGGATCACGCCCGTGATGCCGAGCCGGTCGTTGAACGTCTTGGCGACGTTGACGGCTTCTTGCCCGGTCATCGCGTCGGCGACGAACAGGATCTCCGTCGGCTTCACTGCGGCTTTGATCTTGTCGAGCTCTTCCATGAGCCGCTCGTCGATCTGCAAGCGGCCCGCGGTGTCGATGATCACCGTCGCGATGCCGAGCCGGCGCGCTTCAGCGACGCCGTCGCGCGCGATCTTCACCGGATCGCCCTGACCTTGATCGAACACGGGCAGATCGATCTGCTTGCCGAGCGTCTTGAGCTGATCGATCGCGGCGGGACGGTACACGTCGGCCGCGACGAGCAGCGTACGCCGTCCCTGCTCTTTGAGGCGCAGCGCGAGCTTGCCCGCGTGCGTCGTCTTGCCCGAGCCCTGCAAGCCCACCATCAGATACACGGTGGGCGGCGCGTCGCTGTACGTGAGGCGCGCGGCCGCGCCGCCCATCAGCTCGACGAGCTCGTCGTAGACGAGCTTGATGACCGTCTGCGCGGGCGTCAGCGAGGTGAGGACGTCGGACCCGACGGCCTTGTCCTTGATCGCGTTGACGAACTCTTTGGCGACGGGCAGCGCCACGTCGGCCTCGAGCAGCGCGACGCGAACTTCGCGCAATACCGCAGCGACGTCCGACTCGGAGAGTCGGCCGCGATTGGCAAGCTTGTCGAAGATCGCGCCTAAGCGCTCGCCGAGGGCCTCGAGCATCGGGTCCTTACGGCGCGTCCTTGGCGGTGTTCACGGCCTCGATCTTGCTCACGGCGTCGCCGACGGTCTTGATCTTCTCGGCTTCTTCGTCCGGGATGTCGATGGCGAACTCGGTCTCGAATGCCATCACGAGCTCGACTTGGTCGAGCGAGTCCGCGCCGAGGTCGTCGGTGATCGACGCTTCGGGCGTGACTTCGTTCTCCTCGACGCCGAGCTGCTCGACGATGATCTTCTTGACGCGTTCGAAGGTGTCAGCGGCCATGGTTCTCGTGTTCTCCTAGTGAGTGCGAAGCGAGCTACATCAGGAAGCCGCCGTCGACCACCAGCGTTTGGCCGGTGACGTAACGGGCGGCGTCGGAGGCGAGGAAGGTGACGACGGGGGCGACGTCTTCGGGCGCGCCGGCGCGTCCGAGCGCGATGGTGGAAAGGTAGTGCTCGCGGGCGGCATCCGGCATCTCGGAGGTCATCGCGGTCTCGATCAGACCGGGAGCGACCGCGTTGACGCGGATGTTGCGCGACCCAAGCTCTTTCGCGAGCGACTTGGCGAGACCAAGCAGGCCCGCCTTGGTGGCCGCGTAGGCGCTCTGCCCGGCGTTGCCGGCCAGCCCGACGATCGACGAGACGAAGACGATCGCGCCGGAGCGCTGCTTCATCATCGGCTTGGCGACCGCGGCGCTCAGGTAGAACGCCGATTTGAGGTTCACGTCGATGAGCCGGTCGAGGTCGGCGCCCTTGAAGCGAAGGATCAAGCCGTCCTTCGCCTGCCCGGCATTGGCGACGGCGACGTCGATGCGGCCGTACTCGCCCAGCACCGCGGCGACCGCGGCGTTCACGTCGCTCTCGCTGACGACGTCGACGGTGTGCGTGGACACCTTCGCGCCCTCACGCGCCGCGCGGCACGCGGCTTGCGTCTCCGCGAGCGCGGCGGCGTCGCGACCGAACAGCGCGGCGTCCGCGCCGGCGCGCACGAGGTCGACCGCGATCGCGCGGCCGATGCCGCGGCTGGCGCCGGTGACGACGGCGACCTTGCCGTTCATGCGAGCGGTGCACCCTCGAGGGGCGCGAGCTGCGCGCGCAGCTTCTCGACGCCGGCGGCGTCCGAGACGGTGATCGCTTTGGGTGCGCCCGGGATGCGCTTGAACATCGGCGCGAGCACGGCGGATGCGCCGAACTCCACGATGAGGTCGAGCTCCATCGCCGCCAGCGCGACGGCGGCGTCGTGCCAGCGCACCTCGTCGGTGACGGAGCGGATCAGGTTCGTCTTGATCTGCTCGACGTCGGCGTACGGTTGCGCATCCACGTTGGAGATCACGGTGAAGTGCGGCGGCAGCACCGTCGCATCGGCGACGTGCTGCGCGAACTCCTCGCGCGCCGGATCCATCAGCACGCTGTGCCACGCGCCGCTGACGTTGAGCGGCACGACGCGCTTCGCGCCGGCCTCCAGCGCGAGATCGCCCGCGACGCGCACCGCTTCCGCATCGCCGCTGATCACGATCTGGCCGGGCGCGTTGAAGTTCGCGAGCTGCACGCGGCCCGCGCCCTGGTCGACCGCCTGCGCGACCGCCGCGCGCAACGCGTCGGGTGCGAGCCCCAGCACCGCGGCCATCGCGCCTTGCGCGTGCACCGTGGCGCGCTGCATCGCCAAGCCGCGCTGGTTCACCAGCGCGAGCGCCGACTCGAACGTCAGCGCGCCGGCGAGCGTGAGCGAGCAGTACTCACCGAACGAGTGCCCCGCGCTAACGACGGGGTTCAACGCGTCGCCGACGGCGTTCGCGAGCGCGACGTTGGTGACGAAGATCGCCGGCTGCGCGTAGCGCGTCTCGCGCAGCTGTTCGTCGGAACCGCTCCCGCACAGCGCGAGCAGATCGTAGCCGAGGATGATCTTCGCGCGGCTGAAGCACGTCGCCGCGGCCGGATACGCGTGCGCGACGTCGACGCCCATGCCGGCGACCTGCGAACCCTGTCCGGGAAAAACGACGCCGACGCGCATCAGTGGTTGCTCACGATGCGGTTTTCGACGCGCCGTTGCCGTTCCAGCGCCATGCGACGGCGCCCCAGCTCAACCCGCCGCCGAAGCCGACGAAGAGCAGCACGTCGCCGTCTTTGAGCATGCCGGACGCGGCCGTTTCCGAGAGCGCGATCGGGATCGACGCGGCGCTCGTGTTGCCGTAGCGGTCGATGTTGATGATGACGCGCTCGCTCGGGATGTCGAGCCGCTTCGAGGCCGCCTCGATGATGCGCTTGTTGGCTTGGTGCGGGATCACCCATGCGATGTCGTGCGGGGTCAGCCCGGCGCTGTCCAGCGCGTGCTTCGTCGCGGCGATCATCTTGGTGACGGCGAACTTGAACACTTCGCGCCCGTTCATCGTGATGGTGTCGCGCTTGCACGCGATGTCGTCGGCCGTCATGCGCGCCGCGCCGGTCCCGCCGACCGGAAGGTAGAGGTCGGACGGGGTCGTGCCGTCGGCGCCGAGCTCGGAACCCAAAAAGCAGTCGGTCCGGCTCGCTTCGAGCACCACGGCGCCGGCGCCGTCGCCGAACAGCACGGCGGTGTTGCGATCGTCGTAGTTGACGAGCCGCGAGAGCTCCTCGGCGCCGATCAGCAGAATCCGCTTGAACACGCCGGTGCGGATCATGCTCGACGCGACCGTGAGCCCGTAGATGAAGCCGCTGCACGCGATCTCCATGTCGAACCCGGGAACGCCCTGGATGCCGAGCTTCGCGCCCACGATGCACGCGGTCGCCGGAAACGCGTAGTCCGGCGTGACGGTGGCTACGATGATGCAGTCGAGGTCCGTTGCAACGAGGCCCGCGTCGGCGAGCGCGTTGCGCGCCGCGGCGACCGCGATGTCGCTGGTCGGCTCGTCGGGGGCGGCGATGTGCCGCTCCTTCATCCCCGTGCGCGTGACGATCCACTCGTCCGACGTGTCGAACATGCGCTCGAGATCGGCGTTCGTGAGGACCTTGGTGGGCACGTGGTGCCCGACGCCCGCGATGCGGACCCCGGTCTGGTTCAACCGCTAACCGTGGTTGTGACCGGCGTGCTCGTCCTTCGCCACGACTTGGCGGCCGGCGTACGTCCCGCAGAAGTCGCACACGAAATGCGGGCGCTTCGGCTGGTGGCACTGCGGGCACTCGACCGTCGTCACGGGGTTGAGCTTCCAGTTCGCAGCGCGGCGGCTACGCGTCTTGGACCGAGGGGTCTTCCATTTGAGGTTCGCCATGATCGCCTTCCCATTGTCATCCTGAGCTTGTCGAAGGACAGGTGCAGCCACCGCCCGCGTTCTTGCTCTTTCCACACGTGTCGCAGAGTCCGCGACAGTCGCCCTGGCACGTCAGGGTCAGTGGCAGCGCGCTGGTCACGAGTTGTCTGACCAGATCGCCCACGTCCAGGTCGGTGCCGCTCAGTACGTTGTTCTCGCCGAAGGGGTCGCTCGTTCCGCCCGGCGGATCGAAACGTTCCTCGACCTCGACCGTCATCGGGACGACGACGTCCTCCAGACACCGGCCGCACGGGCCCTCGACGACCAGCTCGATGGTCCCGCCAACGTGCAGCCCGCGGTCCACGCGCCGCAGGTCCAGGCGGACGTGCGCCGGCTGCGGGAACGTGAACTCGGAGAACGGCGGAACCTCGACCCGTTCGTCGAGGGACATCGGGCGGCCCGCGAACAGGACGGATCCGATGTCGATGACCAGTGAAGAACCCATACCATAGAACGGGGTCCCCCGCGAGGAGAACCCCATGCAACTGACCCATGGTAGACCACGCCCGCAACCTTGTCAAACACCTAGGCGGCCCTTGCGAATTCCGGTGCCCGCGTGATTGACGGGTGCATGAACACGAACCTCACCGTCGCCTTCGGCGCCCAGATCGAAGCCGCGGCGACCCGCCACCACCTCGAGCCGCGGCTTCTCGCGGCCGTCGCCGCCCAGGAAACGGGCGGCCCCGGCGCCGACTCGGGCCGCAACATCGTCGGCGACGGCGGCCACGGCCACGGCGTCTTCCAGATCGACGACCGCTGGCACGCCTTCGCCCGCAGCCCGGCCGCCATGGACCCCGCCCGCAACGCCGACTACGCCGCCGGAATGCTCGAATCCAACCTGAACCGCTTCGGCGGCAACGTCCGCTCGGCGCTGTCGGCCTATAACGCCGGCTCGCCGACGGCCACCGGGACGCGCACGGACTGGGGCGACGGCAAGCCCGTGAGCTACGCCGACTCGGTCTTCCGCCACTACGCCCGCCTCGGCGGCGATCCGGCGGCGCCCGCCGGCGGCGCGCGTCCGGGCTCCTCAGCGGCGCCGACGGACGCCCGCGACGCTGCCGCCGCCGTCGACGAGCTGCGCGGGCTCGTCGGGCAACTGGGCCCGAACGGCGCCGCGGGACCCGTCGAGCCGACCGCGCTGATGCCGATGACGATGCCGCTCAACCTCCCCGCCTACCGGCCCATCCCGCAGGCGGACGGCCGCGACCGCGACCTGGCACCCACCGGCGGCGCCGGCGGCGACGACACCTCCGACTAGGAAAGGACACCAGACATGGGCTTCAACCTCCTGAGCGCGGTCGCGGGGGCGGCGCAGGGCGCCGCCATGGGCGGCAACCCGCTCACCATCGGCACGGGCGCCATCGCCGGCGGCTTCGGCGGCAACGGCGCCACGACGGCCGGCGGCTTCGACAACAGCGCGCAGAACCTCATCAACGGAGGCTACCTGACGGCCACCGAGGCGCTCAACGCGCAGCAGATGATGTTCCAGCTCCAGCTGCAGTCGCAGTCCCAGCAGTTCGACGAGATGACCTCGGAGCGCTCGGAGCTGCTGCGCGAGACGAACACCCTGCGCGACGTCGCCATGCAGCAGCGCAAAGCGGACAACCAGATCGTGAAAGAGTTCATTCGGTCGATCGCCTGATGGAAGCGCTTCCGATCCGGCCGCAAGGCCCGCACCACCCGCCGCACCGCACCTCGCACAAGGCCGCCCACCGGCCCGCCCAGCGCGGCGCGGCCGCCGGCGCGCCGGCGCATCCGGCAGCGGCGATACACCCAGCGCCGGCGGCGCATGCGCACACGGCAACAGCCCCAGCAAGTCCGGGGGATCTCGCGGCGCTCGCCGAGCAAGCGTCATTCGACGCCGTGGCGAGCGCGCGCGCCGAGCAGCAGCGAGAGATGAACGTCCTGCGCGACCTCGCGATGCAGCAAGTGAAGCGCGACGATCAAACGATGAACGAGTGGATCAAGCTCATCTGAGCGCTCGTTGACAAGGGCCCGGCGCTCCCCTAAACTAAGCGCCGACGCCCCGGGCCATTAGCTCAGCTGGTTAGAGCGCATGCTTGATAAGCATGAGGTCCCTGGTTCGAACCCAGGATGGCCCACCAAGAAGCCGCGACGATCGCGGTTTTTTGTTTTCGGCCGGCGGGCCGCGGCCGGATGCCGGCGCGGCGGGAGCGGATTATGACGTCGCCGTGGAGTACACCGGGAGTCCGCGACGCCTCGACTCCAGGGCCAACGCGCGTATCAATGAAGGTCGATATTCCGTATGCTTCGGACGCGTCAATGAACACTGGTTACGGATTCGCGCGCTTGCGGAGCGTCGATGTTTGCGGCGCGGACCTCTTGGATCATCACGGCGTCTACGACGACGGGTGGTGCGAGGCCGCATCCTCGTTGAAGATGCGCGCGCGCGCTGCATCCGCGATGGTGCGATTGACGATCTGGCTCGCGCCCGCGCCCGGCGCCGCGGCCACCGCGCGGTTTGCCGCGCAGGCCGATCGCAGCGAACCGTTCGTCTTCGACGTACCGCTCGATATCGCAGTCCACGTGCACCTCCCGTGCGCGCTCGCCGTGAACCAACCACTGACGCTCTCGATGCTCTGCGACGGATCGGTCGTGGACCATGGCGACGACGTCCGTCCGCTCTCGTTCCGGCTGCTCGACGTGTGTCTCGTTGCGCAGCAGCCGGAACGTACCGGCGACGGTTCGGGTCCGGGCCGGGCCGAGGCCGGCGCCGGTTTGCACGTGCGCGGCCTCGGTCACGACGGGCTCGTCGGCACCGGGGCTCCGGCGCATGCGCTCGTCACCGTCCACACCGTCGACGCTGAGGCCGGCACGTGCCGAAGCGATGCGGACGGCGCATTCACGGTCGAGTTGAGCCCGGCGATCTACGACGGAGCCGTTCACGCGCTGAGGATCGCCGCGGACGGGGCCGACACCGTCATCGCGCACCTCGTCGCCGACCCGCGCCTGTGCACCGGGTCGGCGGGGACCACGTTGACACCGCCCGATCTCACGAGCGACGCGCACGGAGGCGGCATGCTGCTCGCGTCGTCGCCGGCGGCTAAATGGCCCGAGACGGCACACCTGGCAGCGCGCCGGCGCAAGCCGACACCCGGCGCGTTCCAGCGGCTGCAGCGGCGCGCCGCATCTCTGTTCGGGCAACGAAAGCTCTCGGTCATCATGCCGGTGTACGACACGCCCGACGCATGGCTGCGGACCGCGCTGGACAGCGTGCTGGCGCAGTGGTGCCCGAACTGGCAGTTGATCTGCGTTGACGACTGTTCCGGCGACACATCGGTTCGTTCGACGTTGGACGCCTACCGCGATGCCGACCCGCGGATCACGATCGTGTCGACGCCGCGGCGGCAAGGGCGGGCGGCCGCGATCAACGCCGGGCTCGCCGCGGCCGACGGCGAGTTCGTCGCCCTTCTCGAAGCTGACGACTTCGTCGAAGCGACGGCGGTGTGGCGATTCTTGCAGGCCGCGTCGGCGCCGGAGGTCGATCTCATCTACTCCGACGAGCTGTTGACGACGGACGATATCGAGACGCCGGTCAGCCTCGTCGCGCGCCCCGCGTTTTCGCACGACTACTACCTCGATCACCCGTACTTCGTGCACCTCGTCGCGTGCCGGCGAACGCTCGCGGTGCAGGTCGGCGGTTTCGACGAGACGATGAGCAACTCGGCCGACGTCGATTTCATCCTTCGAGTGCTCGAGCGCGCGCGCGGCGTCGCGCATATCCCCGAAGTGCTCTACCGATGGCGCACGCATGATTCGAGCCGGGGCCACGAGCGCCGGCGCGACGTCACCGAGGCGACGATCGCCGCACTCGACCGGTCCGTCAAGAAGATCGACCCCGGTGCGACCGCCGGGAGCGGGCTCGGATTCAACCAGTATCGCATCGACTGGCCCGATCTCGGCGGCAAAGTCTTGATCGTGATCCCCACGAAGAACCGCGGCGATCTCCTCGAGAAAGCGATCTCCTCGATCGAGGTGACGTGCCCGCCGGACGAGTACCGGATCGTCGTCATCGATCACGCGTCGGACGAGCCGCAGACGTTGGCGTACCTTCGATCGATCGAGTTTCGGCACACGGTGACGCCTCGCGACGGAGACTTCAACTTCGCCGCGATGAACAACGACGCGGCGAACACGTACGGCACCGACTGTCCGTTCGTTCTGTTCATGAACAACGACGTCGAGGCCGTCCGGCCGGATTGGCTGAGCCGGTTGCGCAGCCTCGCGGGCCGGCCCGACGTCGGTGCGGTGTGTCCCCTTCTGCTGTACCCGGGCGACGAGCCCGGCCTGCACGACCGCGTGCAGCACGGCGGCGTGCTCGTCGGCTTCGGCGGCGCCGCGGATCACGCGTTCAAAGGCGTCAAAGCATTCGACGAAAACGGCGTCCGCCACAGCGGATACAATTGCTCGCTCAACGTCGTGCGCGATTTTTCGGCGGTGACCGGCGCTTGTCTCATGATGCGGCGCAGCGTGTTCGACGCGGTCGGGGGGTTCGACGAACAGCTGCGCGTCGGGTTCAACGATACGGACCTGTGCTTGCGGACCGGCGCCTTGGGCTACAAGGTGCTCTACGACGGTCACACGGTGCTCTACCATCACGAGTCCGCGACGCGGCGGCCTGCGAAACTCCTCGTTCACGAAGATGACAGCCTCGTGTTCGTGCGCCGCTGGGCACGCATGATCGCGGACGGTGACGATTTCTACAGCCCGTTGCTGGCCCGCAAAGGCGCCGACCACGTTCCGGCGCGCGCGAAGGGCGATCGGCGGTCGCGCTCCGCGCGCCTGCGTCGCGCCGGGTTCAACGGCCCGCCGTTCGATGCGGCGCGCGGCGGGCAGGGTCAAAGCCGCTGATGACGCCCTTGCAGCGTGAAGAGATCGCCGCGAAGATGATGTTCCACATCGACGCGATGTGGTGCGACGTGCGAGGCGTCTACGTGCGCGGCTGGGCACATTGCCAAGACGAACCGGTCCTCGCACTGCACTTGCGCTGCGGCGACGCCGTCGCGGTGGTCGACGAACGTCAGCGGCGCCCCGACGTGCGATCGGCTTTTCCGGCCGCCCACTCCGAAGAGTGCGGCTTCATGGGCTATTTGGCGTGTCCGCCGTTCCAGCCGGTGCTGCTCGGGATCTCCACCCGCGAGGGGACCACCGAGTTCCCGCTGCGAGGCGACGCCCAAGCTCACGTCGCCGATACCGAGCCCGAAGACGATTCCTTCGCGCGATTCATCGCGGCGATGAAACAAGTGCGCGGCAGCGTCATCGAGATCGGCGCGCGCCTCGTCAGCCCCGGGGCGACGCACCAGGCCGAACGGTTCGCACCGGAATGCGCGTTCACGGGGATCGACATCCACGCCGCGCCGGGCGTCGACGTGGTGGCCGATGCGCACTACCTGAGCAGCGTCATCGCGCCGAACAGCGTCGACGGCGTTTTCTCGATGGCCGTCCTCGAGCATCTGGCGGCGCCGTGGCTCGTTGCTGCCGAGATAAACCGCGTCCTGAAGATCGGCGGGCTGACATATCACCTCGTGCCGCACTCCTGGCCCGTACACGAGATGCCCAACGATTTCTGGCGCATGTCGCACGAAGGCCTGAAGGTGATCTTCGGCGCCGCCACCGGCTTTGAAGCCGTCGCCGCCGCGATGACGACGCCGCTGCAGATGATCCCGCCGCCGTCGATGCGCCGGCCGCCGTTCTTGGAATTTCCGCTCATGCCCGGCATGGCGGGATCGTATATCCTCGCGCGAAAGATCGCGCATCTCGAAACCGGCGCCGTCAGGTGGCCGCTTGCGCGCGACGACGTCGAGAAGCACAGCCGAACGTACCCACTGCGAGCGGGCGATGCTGCATAACGAAACCGATCTTGCCGACATGATTCGCACGTCGCCGCTGTTCGATGCCGAATGGTACGTCGCCCAATACCCGGACGTTCTCGCGGCGGCCGCCGATCCGGCGCGCCACTACCTTTTGGAGGGCGGTTTCCAGCAGCGCGACCCCGGGCCGGCGTTCAGCAGCGAATGCTACCTGCGCGCGAATCCCGACGTCCGGCGAGTCGCCTTCAATCCGCTGCTGCACTATATTCTCCACGGCTTCGGCGAGGGGCGTTCGTCCACCAACGCCCACCTGGGCTGGATCGAGCAGAGCGAGATGCTGGACGACGTGGACCGCGTCGCGATACGGCAGCATATCGCAGGGCTGACGCGCCACCCGAT
>DASZBS010000023.1:0-4200 GCA_035943995.1 Candidatus Elarobacter sp.
CTGTTGCTGCGTTACGGCGCACACCCGCGCGTCGCGGGATTCGTGCGCGGCGTGACGGTCGCGGTCGTCGGCGTCCTGGCGGGGACGACGTATCTCATCGGCCGGCCCGTCGTCGTGGACGCGTTCGGTATCGTGCTGCTCGTCGTCGTGCTCGTCGCACCGTTCATTGCAAAGCGCGTACCGGACCAGGCGTACGTCGTGCTCGGCGCGGCGCTCGGCGTGGCCCTACATCGCTGATGCCGCAGATGTGGGACTGAGCGCGATGCGTGGGGGCACCACACCGAACGATGAAGGAAGACGAGTTTCTCGCTCTTACCGACCGCCTCGATAATGGCGCTACCGTCCTACAAGGCGGCGGGGCTCTGTTACAGGCCATCGCGCGGCGGTACTACCTGGTTTATGCCTACGCCGCTCAAGCGGCGGAGAAACACGGCGTCGGCTTCCGGCGTGGCACGCTGGCCAACGAGGACAGACGCATGAGCCACCAGGTGCTGCCGGACGTCGTTCTGGCCCTTTACGCGGCGAGAAACAGCGGGCCGGTTCTTGGCGGTGGGCCGGGTATCATTCGGACGAGCCGGCTGGACGATCGAACAGCCTACCGTTACGTGGATTTACTTCAGAAAGACCGCAAATTTGCCGACTACGGCGGTGTGTCGGTTCGGGAGCCATACGACGTTGTGACGGCGGAGGAACGCCTTGGGTGGGCGAACCACCTCGTCGAGGACCTGAGGAGCTTGATATGACCGCGATGAGCAGTTCGCCTGAGGCCGTCGAGGAGGCTGCTAAGAGCCTGCGGCTGGCGAATGCCTTTTTCCTCGCGCACTTGACCCAAATTGTCGGCGACATGAGCGGCTTAACCGAAGGCGACCAGGACTACGACTACTTCATCCCCGTGCCGCTGGCACGTCTGCACATCCTAGGTCAGCAAATCTCCGACCTGCAGTTCGAAGTCAAGCAGCGATTTCAGGTCGGCATCACCGCGTTACCCGTTCCGATCGCCGACTAATAAAAATCGCGGACATCCTTAAAGCTACTTCGTGACTGCGCGGACCTGGGCGACCGTGACGGGGGTGCTTTTGTTTTTCAAGTTCGTGCGGACGTAGGTGATCACGTCGGCGATCTCCGTATCGGTAAGCGTGCCGGTCCATGACGGCATGACCCCGTTGTACGTCTTGCCCTTCACGACGATCTTTCCGATCAGGCCGAACTTCACCGTGTGTATCACGCGTTTCGCGTCGCCGGAGACGTACGGGTTGGCGACGAGCGACGGGAAGAGTCCCGGAACGCCCATGCCGGTGGCGCCGTGGCAGCCGGTGCAATTGCTTGCGAAAACTTTCTGGCCGGCGGCGGAGGACCGCGGTGGGGCGGCGTTTGCCGCCGGCGCCGCAGCGCCCGTGAGCACGGCGGTTGTCATGACTACTGCGAACGCGATCTTTGTCATCGAGTCACCACCTCATTGATCCCCAAGTGCGAGCGCGAAAAGCCGTTCGATGGACCCCGCCGCCGGCCCTCGGAAGTGATCCGAGCCGAAGTCGGGAAACGTTACGACAGCGTCATACACGCTCGCTGGAGGTCCTCGTGATCGTTTCCCGCTCTCTTGCCGCTGCGGCGGCTGCCGCTCTTCTGGCCATCGCCGTGCCGGCTGTCGCCGCGGACGGCCCCCATCGCGTCTACGCGCTCGGCACGCTGAACGCGTCCGGCGAACTCGGCACCGTGACCCTCACCGCGATGGGCGAGAAGACACGCGTCGACGTCGCGCTCGCGAACGCGCCGACCGACGTCCCGCAGCCGGCGCACATCCACGAGGGCTCGTGCGCGAAGCTCGATCCCAAGCCGAAGTATCCGCTCACGACCGTCGTCGACGGCACCTCGACGACGATGGTCGACGTGCCGATGGCGCAGCTGGTCGCCGGCGGCTTCGCGGTGAACGTCCACAAATCGACCAAAGAGATTCCCACCTACATCGCTTGCGGCGAGCTGGGCCCCAAGAAGTAGCGACGCTTTCCGACGAGGCGCTGCTGCGCCTCGTCGGAGCTCGTCATACCGAGGCGTTCGACGAGCTGTACCGCCGGCACGCACCGGCGGTCGCGGCGGTAGCGTCGCGCCTCGTGACCGATCGCGCGGATGCGGACGAAGCGACGCAGCGCGCGTTCATGATGCTTTGGAATCGTGCGGCCTCCGTGGATGCGCGCGGCGGTTCGTTGCGCCCGTGGCTCGTGACGGTGGGGCGCAACGCCGCGCTCGATCGCATGCGCCGCGTGCGCGCGACCGTTTCGACCGACACGACGCACGAACGTATTCCGGCGACCGACCCCGGACCCGAGGAAACCGCCATGCAGCGCGACGTTCAACGCGACATCCATCATGCGCTCGAAGCGCTCGACCCCGACCAGCGCGCGGTGGTGGAGCTCGCGTATTTCGGCGGCTTGAGCCAAACGCAGATCTCCGCGCAGACCGGCGTGCCGCTCGGGACCGTCAAGAGCCGCGTGCGTCTGGCGATGCGCCACCTGCGGCGCATGCTCGATCCCGTCGCAGAGGAGCTGACGTGAATCCGCACGACGATCTCGAAGCCTACGTACTCGGCGCGCTCGAGGATCCAGAAGCCGCCGCGTTCGAAGCGCACCTCGCGAGCTGTTCGGCGTGTCGCGATGGCGTCGCGTCGTACGGTGGCGTGCTGCGCGCGCTGCGCGCGTTGCCGGTCGCGGCACCGCCGCCGCCGCCGCGCGTCGGGCGCCCGTACATTGGCTGGATGGCGGCGGTCGCCGCTGCCGCGGTTCTCGGGATCGCGGTCGGACAGCGCACCGTGCCGGTGCGTGCGGATGGAGACGTCGCTGCAATCGCGGAGATGATCGCCGTGCAACCTCGCGAGATCGCGCTCGCCGGAACGTCGGCGCGCGGCGCGGCGATCGTCGGCACCGACGGTGCTCGCACGGCGTTCGTCGTGAGCGGGCTACCGGCGCCGCCGGCGGGCCGTGGTTATCAAGTCTGGGTGCGCGGTGCGAACGTACGCTCACCCGGCATGATGCATCGCACGACGGAGGGGCTGGAAGTGCTCGTCGTCCCTGGTGATGCGCTCGCGGGTGCGCATCGCATCGGCATCACCGTCGAGCCGGCGGGCGGGTCACCAGCGCGCACCGGCCCTGCGCAGGTGACCGGCAAGGTCTCATAGGCGTCCAATCTACAAGACCGCTGCGATTTGCGACGGTGACTCGATCCGCATCCGGATCGCCTTAGCGTTGCCACCATCGTTGAACCGGCCGGGCCACGGATGCCCAACGATCACGACGCGTGTGTTGCCGCGGGCGCGCTTGAGCGCGCGCCCATCCCGTCCGTAGATCTGCACGCACAGGCTCTCGTCGCCGTGTCGGAGCGGCAACGTCGAGCGCCGGTGCGTCGGTGCGCCCGTCGAGCTTTTCGTCATGGAGATATTCCCGAACGTGCCGACGAGCGCAATCGGATGGGAGAGTCGTTCGCCCGATCGTAGCCGGGCGAGAAGTGCGGGCCAGCGCGATTCGTCATAGCAAAAGTCGTCCCACGACACGTCGTCGTCCTCGTGCCGTATCGTGATCGTGTCTCGCAACTGCTCGAGGTCGGTGGGATCGGAGATGCGTTGGTACAGCCTTGCGATGGCCGTCGCCGTGCGCAGGTACGGCTCGAGCCGACGCGTTCCGCGCTCGTACTCGGTCCGGCGCCGTGCGACATGAAAAGACGATTCCGCGCGAGCGTTTGCCGTCGCGACGTCGTCGAGCGCTTCCGTGAGCACGTGAAGGCGGAATCTGAATCGCCCGTCATCGGGAACGATCAGCTCATCGCCCGTCGCCTCCCGTGACATGGCGACGATCCGGGTGATCGATTCGGCTACCGTATACCGGCAGGTGTCCGCATGTCGAGAATTGCGAGTCAGCCCGAAGTAAGCGTGGATCTCCGTCCGGCCGGCGTGCTTGAGATGGTCCGGACAGAATCGCACCTTGCGCCGGCAGTCGACGCAGCGCAGGTGTTGCAGCGACGTCGGAATGACCCGCCGCGTCTTGCCTGTCTTGGCGATCGTCACGATCGGAGCGGCCTTCGCGATCCGGCGGGCATGCGTAATGCTCAGCGAAATCCCGTCTCGCCGGAGAGCTTCGTCCATCCGCACGCCGTTGCCCATGCATTTATGATCGGTCACAAAAGTCCATGGCTTAACACATGCGGCGGCAGTGT
>DASZBS010000024.1:0-70243 GCA_035943995.1 Candidatus Elarobacter sp.
CACGACGGCGTCCCCACGAGCACCATGGCGACATTCTTGGTGATGCTCGACGAGGCGACGGAGATGGGCGGCGCTCTCTATTTCGTCCCGGGCTCGCACAAGCGCGGCACGCTGCCGGCGAAAAAGGACGAGACGACGACGTCCTATCCGCAGTGGGCGATCGAGAAAGAAGCGATGCGCGCGTTCCTGCGCGAGAGCCCCAAGCCCGAGCCGATCACCGGCGGGCCGGGGACGGCGGTGCTGTTCCATTGCAACATGGTCCACGGGTCGGGACACAACCTGAGCGCGAACGATCGCTGGCACGTGTACGTGGCGTACAACCCGTCGGCGAACCGCCCGAGTCCCGTGCCTGCGCAGCCGCGTCCGGACTACGTCGTGTCGCGCAATTATGCGCCGCTGGATCTGCTCACCGAAGACCGCCTCCGCGAAACCGTCCCGGCGTAGTCCGGTGGGTGACGGCGCGCGCTGGATACGGTATGAACACGCGGGGACGCGCGGGTTCGGCACGCTCGACGGTGAGACGATCGCACGGCACGACCGCGACATGTTCGGCGACCCCGTCGCGACCGGCGAGACCGTCGCATTGGGCGACGTCACCGTGCTGACGCCGACCGAGCCGGGCAAGTTCATCTGTCTGTGGAACAACTTCGCGGCGCTGGGCACGAAGCTCGGGCTCGCGGTGCCGGCGACTCCGTTGTTTCTTCTGAAAGCCGGCAGTTCGTACGCCGCGACCGGCGACGTGATCCGCAAGCCCGCATCGTACGAAGGGCGCGTCATCTTCGAGGCCGAGCTCGGCATCGTGGTCGGCAAGCGCTGCGCGGGCGCGAACGAGGACGAAGCGCGCGCGGCGATCTTCGGCTACACGTGCGTCAACGACGTCACGGCGTTCGAGATCATCAACGAAGATCCGTCGTTCGGGCAGTGGACGCGCGCGAAGAGCTTCGACACGTTCGGCGTGTTCGGCCCCGTCGTCGCGACGGGGCTCGATCCCGACACGCTCACGATCCGTGCCGTGCTGAACGGTGAGGAGCGCCAGTCGTATCCCGCAAGTGACATGCTCATCAAGCCCGCGCGCTTGGTGAGCCTCCTGTCGCGCGACGTGACGCTGGCGCCCGGCGACGTGATCGCGTGCGGCACGTCGGTCGGCGCCGGCACGATGAAGCCGGGCTCGCGGATCGAGGTCGGCATCGAGGGGATCGGCACGCTGAGCAACCGCTTCGAAGCCTAGCGAGCCGCCGTGCTAGGGCGAGCCCGCGCCCGGGCTGATTGGCCAAATATCGAAAGGCAGGCCTCCGGAATGCGCCAAAACGGGCAACCATGGCTAGCGAACTGCGCGATTATCTCTCGATACCCTACGGAGAGCTCGAAGAGCTGAACCTCGAAGCGAAGAAGGCGCGCAGAGACCGCGTCTCTGCCGACAAGATCCAAGAGCAGCGAATCAAGTACTTGAGCGACGAGAAACGCATCAAAGCGGTGACCGTCCTGTTCTCGGATCTCGAAGGCCGGCTGCACATGCTGGACTACGACAAGAAGTTCTTGGTGAAGTCCGCCGACAACCTGACGTTCGACGGTTCCTCGATCCGCGGTTTCACGCCGCAGCGCGAGAGCGACTTGCGCTTGGCGCTCGACTGGGGCGCCTTCTACTGGGGGCCGGCCGATATCTTCGGTGCCGGCAAGGTGCTGGTGTTCGGCGAGGTGCTCGACCGCGACGGCACGCCGTTCAGCGCGGATATCCGCGGCGTGCTCAAAAAGTTCTCCACCGACCAGTTCAAGAAAAACGGCTACACGCTCAACGCGGCCAACGAGATCGAAGGCTTCGTGTTCAAGGGCCTCGACGCGGAGCAGACCTATCACGAGCACGGGAAGTTCGAGTACGTCAACACCGGCGGCTACTACCACTCGCTGCCGGGCGATCCGCTGCGCGAGTTCATCGACACCGTCGCGGAAGTGCAGCGCGCGATGGGCTTCGAGAACGAGAAGGACCATCCGGAGGTCGCGCCGTCGCAGTTCGAGATCAACTATTCGTACGGCGAAGCCACCGCCGCCGCCGACACGATCCAGCTCTACAAGCTGATCTGCCGGCAGGTCGCGACGCGCCTCGGCATGACGGCGAGCTTCCTGCCCAAACCCGTCGTCGGCGTCAACGGCAACGGCATGCACACCAACGTGTCGGTCAGCAAAAACGGCAAGAACATCTTCTGGGACAAGGGCGGTAAAGAGAACCTCAGCAAGTTCGCGTGGGACTTCTCCGACCGCATCCTCACCTACGGCAACGACCTGTGCCTGATGCTGAACTCCAGCGTCAACGCGTATCGTCGGCTCGATCCGCATTTCGAAGCGCCCAACCAGATCAAAGCATCGGCGGTCGACCGCGGCTCGATGGTCCGGTTTCCCATCGGCAACGAACGCAGCTCGCGCGTCGAAGTGCGGTCCGTCGCGCCGGACGCGAACCCGTACATGGTCATGCTCGCCGTCTTCAAGACGGGGCTCGACGGCGTCGCGCGCACGCATGCCGACTTGCAAGGAACGGATCGCTACCTGCCCGACAACATCTACGACGCGCTCGCCAACTTCAACAACTCCGCGTGGACGACGTCGCTGCTGACGAGTGAGGTGAAGGAGCGCTATGCCGACCTCAAGCAGGCCAGCGCCGACCGCTGTCCGCGCCTACTGGGCACCTTCGTGAAGGCGCAAGAAGTGCAGTACCACCACGAAGTGTACAACCAGTACCTCTGGAATCTGTTCTAGACGGGGGCGTACGGGCGCCGCGGGGCGACGACGACGTAGTCCGGATGCGGCAGCGTGCCGCGCATGTAGTCGACGACGATCCTCGCCGCGAGCACGTTCGCGGCCGTCATCGCTTCGTGCGTGTACGCGCCCGTGTGCGGAGTGAGGACGACGTTGGGCAGGCCGATGAGCGGCGAGCCGGCGGGCGGCTCGCGCTCGAACACGTCGACCCCCGCGCCCAGCAGCTTGCCGCTGCGAAGCGCGGCGGCGAGCGCGCGTTCTTCCACGACCCCGCCGCGCGCGGTATTCACCAGGATCGCGCCCGTCTTCATGCGCTCGAACGCCGGCGCGCCGAGCAGGCCGCGGGTCGTGTCGTTGAGGGACGGGTTGACGGACACGACGTCGGCGGCGGCGAGCAGCTCGTCGAGCGGGACGTACGTGACGCCGTTCGCGCGCGCGAACCCCTCGTCACGGACGGGGTCCGTCGCGAGCACGCGCATCCCAAAGCCGCGCGCTCGCTGGGCCACGCCTTTGCCGACGCGGCCCAGGCCGATGATGCCCAGCGTCTTGGCGCGCAGCTCGGGCCCGATGAACGATTCCCAGCGCCCTTCGGCGACGCTGCGGTTCGCATCGGGGATGCGGCGCGCGACGGCGAGCAGCAGCGCGAAGACGTGGTCCGCGACGGCGTGCTGGTTCGCGCCCGTCGCGATGGTGACGAGCACGTCGCGGTCGCGCGCGGCGTCCAGGTCGATGCGCTCGAAACCGACGCCGCGGCGCGAGACGACCTTGAGGTTCGGCGCGCGCTCGAGCACGTCGCGCGACACGAGCGCGGAGCCGGCGATGTACGCGTCGGCGCCGTCGAGCAGCGCGACGAGCTCGTCGCCGCCGAGCTCGTAGTCGAAGCGCGCGCCGCTGTACGGCGTCGTGACGAGCTCGCAGCCGGCCTCGCGCAGCAGCGCCGCGGCCTCCGGCGTGCCGTCGAAGCCGCGCGCGGTGGCCACCACGCGCCAGTCAGCGCGCATCGAGCACCAGCGCCTCCAGCTTGGGATACACGGCCGTGCGCCCGTTGGGGTACGTCGTCGGGTCGATGACGTCGTGGCGCGTGCCCAGCCCCGTCAGCACCAGCTCGTCGTACGCCGCGCCGTGCGCATTCCAAAGCGCGTTCATGCGGCGCGCGACGCCGTTGTCGATCGCGTTGTCGTGTTCGTTCAGCACGAGCACGGACCGTCGCGCGCGCGGTTTCGCCGACTCCGCTTGCGCGAAGACGACGTCGCCGAAAAACACCAGCCGCGCGAGCGCATGCGTGGGATAACCCGGGTACGCGTAGTGCGGCAAACACTTCTCCTTGATGCGGAAATCCCACCAGAAGTACATGCTCGGGAGCGTCGCGAGCAGCCGCATCGCGAATTGGCCGACGAACGGCGGCAGCGGGTACGGGATCAGAAACGGCGCGATCGGTACGGCGAGGTCGAGCGGCTGCGTCTGCGCGAGCCACATCACCATCGTTCCGCCCAGCGACAAGCCGAGCGCGCTGACCGTCGTGCCCAGCGGGCGCGTCAGCTCGAACGCCGACGTGGCGAAGTCCGCGAGCTCGTCGACGCTCATGCTCGCGAGGTCGCGCGTCAGGCGGTCTTTGAGGCCGTGGTGCGGGATGCGCGGCACGTACACGTTGCAGCCGCGCGCGTGATAGCGGCGTGCCAGCTCGTCGAACTGCTGCGGGCAGTTGGTGAACCCGTGGAAAAGCAGGACGGCGTGCTCGACCGGCGTGCCGTGCACGTACAGCCGCGGCAACGCCGCCGGCAGAATCGCCGCGTCGGCCGCATCACGCGCGATGAGACCGTGAATGGTGCGCACCGCGTCGTCGTACGACGACGGAGCGGCGGGCAGCGCCGGCGCCACGTTCGACCTCCTGGTACAGCCCGGCAGCGCCGCGGCGACCATCGACGCGCTCAGGAGCGCGGTGAAGTCGCGGCGACGGAGCGGTGCTCGCACGGAGCCTCGGCTTACATGCGGCCGGCGACGGTCTTTGCGAGCGGGACGATCGCCGGGTCCATCTTTTGCATGCTCGCCGAGCTAAGATACAGTCCGACTTGCACGACCTTGCCGCCCTTTTGCACGAATATCGAACCGGCAGCCCAGATCGCTTTGTCGCCGATGCCGGGTACCGGTTTCCCGCCGAGCTGGCCGGCGCCGATCATGTCGCCGGCGTCGCCCGTCTGCACGAAGACGTTCATCAGATGGTTCGGCGAGTAGTACCGGCACGATCTGGCGCGCCGGGACGCGTGCGGCTTTCCGGGCAAGGACGACACGCCCATCGCCTTCGATGCGTCGCCTGCGGTCGCCAGCGCGCACGGATCGGACGTTCCGGCAGAGGCGGCCGTCGGGGCGGTCATCGCCGCGGGCGTCATCAAAGCCACTGCGAGAAGAAAAGCGTTCGCGGTGCGAGAGATGGACATGCTGTGCACGTGCTCCGATCATCAAGGCGTGTTGGGATAGGGCAGGGGCGTTCGCCATCGTGCCGGGTGCGGCCCGCGCAGGCTTCGCGCGCCGCGCGCGGTATCGGAGCGACGTGCCGAACGAGACGACGGAATCGAGCTGGGACGAGCGGCTCCTGCCGCTCCTGACCGACCAGTGGCAGAGCGCCGACGCGCTCGCGGCTCGGCTGCACGCGAAACCGTTTACCGTGCTCGCACGGCTCAAGGACATGCTGCGGCGCAACCTCGTGGAGCGGCGCATCGTGAACAACACGGCGGGCAAGATGCACAAGGGCCGGCCGCTGCAGCAAGCCGAGTTCCGCCGCGCGCCGTGAGCGTGTGGATCGCGCTGATCCGCGGCATCAACGTCGGCGGCCATGTAATGGTTGCGATGGCGGACCTGCGCGCGTTCTTCGGCGCGCTCGGTTTCCGCGACGCGCGCACGCTACTGCAAAGCGGCAACGTCGTGTTCTCCGGCACGGCGCAAACGGACGCCGAGCTCGAGGTACGGCTGGAGAAGGAGGCCGCGAAGCGGCTCGGCCTGCGCACGTCGTTTCTGGTGCGGTCGGCCGCCGAGTGGGCGGACGTCGTCGCGCGCAACCCGTTTCCGAACGAAGCGCAGCGCGATCCGAGCCGCCTGCACGTGATGTTCTTGAAATCCGCTCCGGCGGCGCCCGCGGTCGAAGCGCTGCAAGCCGCCGTGACCGGGCCCGAAGTCGTTCGCGCCGGTGCGCGGCATCTCTACATCACGTATCCCGACGGGGCCGGCCGCTCGAAGCTCACCGGCGCGCTGATCGAAAAGAAGCTCGGAACGACCGGGACGGCGCGCAACTGGAACACCGTTCTCAAGCTCGCGGCGCTCGCGGAGGTCTAGCCTTTGGCGTCGACGATCATCTCGTAGAGCTGCTTGTGCGCGACATGCCGAAGGTTACGCGCGCGCCGCTACGGTACAACTGATGCATGACGAATTCGATCGCGCGGCGTCGCCTCAGCCAGCTCGAGACCTCTGCGCTCGGTCTGGGCTGCATGGGCATCTCCTTCGCATACGGGCCGCCGGCCGAGGAGTCCGGGACCGAAGCGATCCGCCACGCGATCGACCTCGGCATCACGATGATCGACACCGCCGAGATCTACGGCCCGCTGCGCAACGAGGAGGTCGTCGGCGCGGCGATCCGCGACCGGCGCGACCGCGTTCAGCTCGCGACGAAGTTCGGCTTCGCCTTCGACGGCGACCGCCGCCTGGACGCGATCGACGGATCGCCCGCCAACGCGAAGCGCGCTCTCGAAGGGTCGCTGCGGCGACTGGGCGTGGATTACATCGATCTCTGGTACCAGCACCGCGTCGATCCGAACGTGCCGATCGAAGAAACCGTCGGCGCCATGGGCGAGGCGGTTGCCGCGGGGAAGGTGCGCTACCTCGGGCTCTCCGAGGCGTCGGCGGCGACGATTCGCCGCGCGCACGCGACCCACCCGATCGCCGCGGTGCAGAGTGAGTACTCGCTGTGGTCGCGCGATGTCGAGGACGACGTGCTGCCGGCCGTGCGCGAACTCGGCATCGGCTTCGTGCCGTACAGCCCGCTGGGTCGCGGCTTCCTCACCGGCACCGTCGACGCGAACGCGCTCGCGGCGAATGATTTCCGGCGCACGCTGCCGCGGTTCACGGGCGACAACGTCGAGCGCAACGCGGCGCTCGTCGAGACGGTCCGCGCCGTCGCGGCAAAGCACGGGGCGACGCCGGCGCAGATCGCGCTGGCCTGGGTCCTGAGCCGCGGCGAGCAGGTCGTACCGATCCCCGGCACGACGAAGGCCGCACGGGTCGACGAAAACGCCGGCGCGCTCGCGGTGCATCTCGATGACGACGATCAGCGCGCACTCGACGCGCTCGCGGAGCGCGCCGCAGGCGACCGCAACAGCGCGGCCGGCATGGCGACCATCGATCGCTAGCCTACGTCGTCAACGTTTGATCGCTTCGAGCTCTTCGAGCGTGCGCGGGAAGTCGGATCCCAGCAGGCGGGAAAGCGCGCGGTCCGCGAGGACCTTGCCGCCGGTCTGGCAGCGCGGGCAATAGTTGGTTTCGTTGTCCGCATAGCGGATTCGCTGCACCGTTTCGCCGCACGCGGGACACGGTTTTCCGTAGCGGCCGTGGACCGCCATGTCGTCACGAAACGCTGTGACGCGCTCTGGAAATCGTGCCTTCGCTTCCGTCGTGAAGCGATTGATCCAGAGCTGGAGCGTGGTGCGCGTCGCGGTGAAGAGGCGCTCCCATTCGGACGGTGTCAGTTTGTGGGTCATGAGAATAGGCGATAATTTTGCCGCGTGGAGGATCTCATCGGAGTAGGCGTTGCCGATCCCGCTGACGGCACGCGGATCGGTCAACGCGCGCTTGAGCGTGTGATTCTCAGCGGATAGCGCAGCGCGAAACGATTCGAGGTCCGTCGAGAAGACGTCGATGCCGCCGGGGTCGACGGAATGCAGCTCCGCTTCGCCGCTCAAGACGTGCAACGATGCGCGACGCTTCGTGCCGGCTTCGGTGAGCACGAGAGAGCCGTTCGGAAAATCGAGCGCCGCCAGGGCGTTTCGCCCGGCGAGTTTCGCGCCGGCGGCCTTCCAATGCAGCCGGCCCGCGATCATCAGGTGAAAGACCAGCCAGAGATCGCCGTCGAGGCCGATTGCGATCCGCTTGCCGACGCGCCTGATCTCGCGCACCGTGCGGCCTTGCGCATCGGAGACCGGCGGCTGCGCCGTCCGGAGCAGAAACGGGCTCGCCAACCTGACGTGCTCGACGGGCCGGCCGACAATTCGATCCTCCAGCGCGCTGATATAGGCGGCGACGTCCGGTAGCTCGGGCACGATTCGAATACGTTATTTCGTGCGCGTGAGCTCGCCCGCTTGGGCCTCCGAAAATTTGCTGTGATCGACGGTCAGCGGAAGGTTCACATTGTTCACGACCCGGTAGAAGTTCGCGATGAGCGTATCGGGCTGCTTGAGGGTTACCGTGTACGTCCACGTCTCGACCCACGTGCCCTCGTCGTCCTGACCTTGCTCCATGGCGATGATCACGCCGTTGGGTCCTAGCCGTGCCACCCGGAAGACGCCGGGCTTCACCTCATGGAACGGGCCACCGCTCGTGGCGTGCGTAAAGACGCGCGCGTTCGCGCCGTCGATGACGATGCGGATGGTAAACGGATGGGGCGGTCCCGTTGCGTTCGGCAGGGCAACGACGACGAGGTTGCCCTCCCACGTGCCGTCGAGCGTTCCGAGGTCTTGTGCCCGTGCAGGCAGAGCAGCGACGATGATCGCGAACGCGACCAATAATAGACGCAACGGTAGCGACTTCATGACGGTCCTCTACCACGACGAAATGGACGTTGCCTTCGCTTCTCGCGGTCGATCGTCACAACTTGCGCGCGCCAAAATGTCCGAGATTCGTTCCGTTGCTCCAGAAGCTGCCGCTGAAGGACTGACCGTTCCGGGAAAAGCCGGTGACCCGCACCTCGCCGGTCGATATGACACCCTCGCAGTTCACCTCGCGATACGGAACGGTCTGATCCGCAATGCCGAGCGAGAATGTCGCACGCAAGGCGGTATCGCGCTCGCAAGGCGCCGCGGAGCGGCCGCCGACACTCCGTTTGTGCACGTTGAACACGACCGTATCGCCGCGTTGAGAGAGCTGGGCGTCTCCGGCCCAAACAATCGTACCGACCTGAACGTTCGCCTCGTCGAATTGCCACGAGCCTTGCATCGAATCGCTTGCTGCATCGTTCGTTTTCGCCAAGGGCGCCACGGGAGCCGGCGCGGGCGGCGCGGGCGTCGTCACAAGAGTTACTCCGGGCGTCACCGTTGCTGCCACGCTTACCGTCGGTCGTGCGGTAGCGTGAAGTACCGCAGTGACAGGCGGCGCGGGTTTCGGCGTCAGCACGACGGTTGGGTCGGACACGGGCGTCCGCGCGCTCGTCGCGACCGTGACGTGCTGCACGTATCCTTGGGTGCCGCGCGTGCGGACAGCCAACCAGGCTCCGATCGAAAAGCCGACCGCGATCGTGAGCACGATCGCCGCGAGGTTTACGGGACGCACGTTCACGCGCGGGCGCCTAGGGCCGTTGGAGCCGAAAACCGCCGCATGCGCGCTTCAATACCCGTATCGAGCTCATGTGCGCGCCTGCTTCCGGGTCCGGCAAGAAGGGTGGCACGTCGGCTTGACACGCTACTGGTGGAAGGCTAGTATACCGACTAGTCGGTATGGAAGGTCTCAAGGTTGGCGATAGCGGCGAAGGCTGACGGGAGAACGCGGTTGCTCGATGCGGCCCTGACCGTCATCCGCACCAAGGGGTACGGCGCGGCGACGGTGGACGACATCTGCCGCGCCGCGGGCCTCAGCAAGGGCAGCTTTTTCCACTACTTTCGCGACAAGGAAGCCCTTGCGATCGCCGCTGCCGAGCATTTCTCGGCCGGCGCCGACGCGCTGTTCGCCGCGGCGGAATATCGCGACGACCCCGATCCGCGCGACCGGGTGCTGCGCTACGCCGATCTGCGCGCTGCGATGGTGCGCGGCGACCTCGCCGCCTTCACGTGCCTCCTGGGCACGATGGTCCAAGAAACCTATGCGACGCATCCGGCGATTCGCGAGGCGTGCGACCAGCACATTCGCCATCATGCCGACGCCGTCGCACAAGACCTGGAAGCGGCGAAGCGCAGATACGCCGCTGATGCGCCCTGGACCGCCGAAAGCATGGCGCTCTTCACGCAGGCGGTGATTCAGGGCGCCTTCATCCTGGCGAAGGCGCACGATGATCCGGGCGTCGCGGTCGACTGCATGATTCATCTCCGGCGGTACCTCGAGAGTCAACTTCCTCAACTTGCACAAGCGACGGTGCCGTCGTGAACCAGAAGAAGACCTATCCGCCCGGAGTTCCGTGCTGGGTTGAGACGCTGCAACCCGACCCGCGCGCGGCACTCGAGTTCTACTTCGTAGCGCGTCTGCACGGCGACGACGTGCCGGGATCGCGACGCTGCCGCCGGGCGGCATCGCCGAGCCGGCGTGGACGACGTATGTCGCGGTCTTCCGGCGCGCCGTTATCGCCGATCCCGCGGGCGCAATCTGTACGATCAGTCAGCTGTGGAGGTTGTAGAGATGACCCTGGTTCGCGTTTGCGTCCTCTTGGCCGGCGTTTTTGCGCTTACGGCGGCTGCCGGAAACGATAGGATGGGCCCGCTTTCCCAGTATCTGATGAGCCCTCAGGCCGAGATCGCGCTCGCGCGCAGCGCCGCGCCCGTGGCGATTTCGAACCGCGCGACGATCATGGTTCTCGGGGCGCACGGCTACGCCGTCGCGCGGAAGGGCCAGAACGGCTTCACGTGCATCGTCGAGCGGGGCTGGATGCAACCGTTCGCCGCCCCAAACTTCTGGGGGGTCAAGATACGCGGCCCCGTCTGCTACAACGCGGCGGCGGCGCGCACCGTGCTCGTGTACACCTTCAAACGAACGGAGATGTCCCTGGCGGGAGCGAGCAGATCGCAGATCCAGGACCGCATCGTAGCGGCGATCGCCGCCAACGCACTGCCGGCGCCGGAGCGCAGCTCGATGGCGTACATGATGTCGAAGTCCCAGTACTTGAACGACGGCGCCAAAGCGTGGTATCCGCACGTGATGATTTTCACGCCGATGGATGACAGCGCGAATGCGGGAGCGAGCTGGGGCGCCGATCGCCGCCTCTCGCCCGTCGTCTTCGACGCGCAGGACAAGATGCCGGAGCCGTGGACGTGCTTCTTCATTCCCGTCGCGCACTGGTCCGATGGGACGCCCGCGAGACTCTATTCCGGAACGTAGTGCGCGAGAGCGTGCGTAAAAGATCTGCGTAACCGGTCGTCGGCCGAGGGCAGGTACGGTCGTGCTCGGCTAGAACGGTTTTCGGCGAGAACATCGCAATGCAAAGCACATCTACTTCAGTCATCGGCGATCGTCCGTCATCGCTGCTTTACGATTTGCGCTTCGACGAAACTCTCTTTCGAAGCGAATGTCCGGCGGCGGTCTCGATCGTCGAGCACATGAAACGCGAGGATCCGGACCTTCGCGCGTGGATCAACTTTCCGCTCATGAACGAAAGCGGACGAACGGACGACTTCGCGCTGAAACACCTCAATCGAGGTGGAACGTACACCGACTACGCGCTCCGGTTCCCGAGCTGCCGAGAGGTCGTCGAGAAGTTTCGTGACCGGTCGATGGTCGTCACGAACGCGAGAATCGCGGTCTTGTTCGAGCAAGGTATCTTTCGGCCCCATACGGACTCGTACGACTCGTCACGCTTCCTGATCCCGCTCAACCAGCACGATACCGATTTCCGGCACATCGTCGATCCGACGTGCTTTCTCATGCGCGCCGGCGAGTTGTGGTGGATCGACGGTCGGTCGCTTCACGGTGCCGCGAACGTCCGTGACCGCGAAAAGCGCGTGATGCTGCTGATCGACGTCACGAGCACATCCGCACGCGAGGCATTGGGTCCGTCGCAACCTATCCCCGCGGACCATCTTTGCGAGCGGAAACCGTGGACCTCGGATTCGAAAGCGGAGCTCTTCGGCAAGCTCGAATCAGTTGCCGGAGCGTGGAGCGTTGACGCGCTGGAGCGCGAGCTCCTCATGATCCCGTTCCTGTACGATCTCGATGTGGCGCGCGCCTACGCGGAGATCGCGGCGTTCTGCGACGTCGTCGGAAGCGGCCAGGCCCCCGATGACGTCCGTAAGCACTTTGCCGCGCTCGGCAACGCACTCCGAAATCCTTCGCTGCCGTTCCAGGTGGCGGCCAGCGGTTTCGACGCTCTTACCTGATCAGGAGCATTTGCCGACGTATCCGCATTGCTGGAGGCATTGTACGCATCCACCCTGCGAGATCAACGGACCGCTGCATTTCGGGCAAAGGCCGACACCGGTCTGCATGGCGCGCCGCATCGTCTCCAAGCTCAGGTCACCGCCGTGCCCGTTCCCATTGCCGTGCGCCTTGCCTAGGTACGAGCCGGTGATGTCGATCGACACCTGGTTTGCCTGATTCTCGAGAACGTCTGCCTGCGGTAACGGAAATTGCGGCTCGGCTACGGTGACGACCGCCGCTTCTCCCCGTGCCTCGATCGGAATGTCGAGCGGAAGCGCCAGCGTCAGCGCCTTCGCGAGGCCTTGGCTGATACCGTCAGCGCATGAGAGCGTGGTCGGGCCGGCGGCATCGCGCAGCTTTGGATTCGGGCAACGCATCCCTTCGAACTTGTCGATGAATTTCCGAGGGTCCGCGCCGTACCGTAGTCCGACCGACATCGCGACGCCGAGCGCCTCGAGATAACTTTGCTGGCACGATCCCGATTTACCGAGTTTGAAGAATACTTCGAACGGACGGCCTTGGTCGTCTTCGTTCAGCGTGATGTAGAGAGGACCGCATCCAACGTTCGCTTGGACCGTGCGGCCCCGCATGACGGCCGGACGCTCGCGGTAACGCGTCTGCGCCGGTTCCGGAGTAGACACCTGAAGCTCTCGATTGGTGGCTTGCAGATCTTCGAGCCGCTTGAGGACGCGGCCCAACGTGCTAGCGCACTCGATGCTTTCAGCCTTGAGCCGAGCGTTTTCCGCCTGGACGGACTCGAGGCGCTCGAGCACCCGTGCGAGCGCAGATTGTAATTCCAATTGACCGTCCTGCATTTACTCCCCCAGTAACGCTTTCGCGCGGGCGAGCAAGGCGTCGAGCGGCTCTGGGCGCGCCGCCTCCTTGACGACCGCTTCGGCAGCGACGACGGCTTGCGCGGCGCCGGCTTTGTCATGGTTCGCTTCGATGTCCGATTCGTTGCTGAAGGTGATCACTTGCTCGGTTCGTGACCCGTCGCGATAGTACGTGAACCCTTTGCAGCCGCTTCGGTATGCGCGAAAGATCGCGCGGGCGACGTTCTCGCGGGTATCGTCGTTCGGCGCGTTGATCGTCTTGCTCACCGAGTTGCACGTCCACTTCTGGAACGCGGCCAGCATGTCGATGTGCTGGTCGACGCTGACGTCGGCTGCGACGGTGAAGACTCGTTGCCACTGCTCCGGAACGGCGCCGATGCCGCGAACCGAGCCGCGATTGTCTTCGATCTTTGCAAGCAGTTCTTGCGAGTAGAATCCCTCATCCTTCGCAACCTCTTCGAAGAGCGGGATGACGTAGTACAAGTGCTGCGGGCGGCCTTCGGCGTCTTTCATCGCATGCTTGGTGTATGCCATCCCGAAGTACGGCTCGCAGCCGAAGCTGCAGCCGGCGATCATCGAGATCGTCCCGGTCGGAGCCACCGAGAGGAGCGCTGCGTTGCGGCGCGGTCTCGGATCGTTCGCCCAGCGCGAAAGATGCTTGTTCGGGAAGTCACCGCGTTCGAGGGCGAGCGCTTCGGACGCTTCTTCCGCCCGCTCGCGGATGAACTTCATCAGCCGTTCGGCGAACGCGATCGCTTCGGGCGCGTCGTACGGAATGTTCATCTGGATCAACAGATCCGCGAATCCCATCACACCCAGGCCGACGCGGCGGTTCCCCGTCACCATGTCCGTGATCTCATCGAGCGGATAGATGTTGGCGTCGATCACGTTGTCCAGAAACCGGATGCCGAGCACGACCGCTTTCTCGAGGCGGTTCCAATCGACGTCCTTCGCCGAGCCGTCGAAGAAGTGCCCCACGTTGATCGAGCCGAGATTGCACGAGTCGTACCCGTGCAACGCCTGCTCGCCGCACGGGTTCGTCGCGTGGATCGGGCCCAGCCCGGGCAACGGGTTCCAGTCGGGATGGTCGAGGAAGAGAACGCCGGGTTCACCGTTCTGCCAAGCGCCGTCCACGATGGCTTGCCAGATGTCACCCGCCGGAAGCGTTCGAACGATTTCCTTCGTCCGCGGATCGATGAGGTCGAAGTCCTCACCGTTCTCGACGGCGCTCATGAACGCGTCGGTGACGCCGACGGAGATGTTGAAATTGCTGATCTGCGTTTGCAGGAGCTCTTGCTTGAGATGAGCGAGCTGCTGCGCGGAATACCGCCCGCAATCGCTGAGCCGATTGAACGTCGCGCGGTTTTCGGCGTCGAGCTCCTTCTTGCACCGCACGAAGTCCAAGATATCCGGATGGTCGACGCGCAGGACGCCCATGTTTGCGCCGCGGCGAACGCCGCCTTGCTTGATCGAGTCCGTCGCGGAATTGAATACCTTCATGAAGCTCACGGGCCCGGACGCGTCTTTCCCGGTCGTTCCTACGAGCGCGCCGTGCTGGCGAAGGTCGGAGAAGGCGAAGCCGGTCCCGCCGCCCGATTTTTGGATCAGGGCCATCGCTTTGAGGTTATAGAAGATCTCTTCGATCGAGTCGGGCACCGGCAAGACGAAGCAGGCCGACAGCATCGAAAGGGGGCGGCCCGCGTTGACGAGGCACGGCGTGTTCGGCATGAAGTCGCGGCGAGCGAGCATGCCGTAGAACGCGTGCGCGATGTCAGTGATGCCGCGGTCGACGTTCGAGGCGGCGCCCTTCGCGTACTTCCTCTCGGGTTGTGCAATTGCCCAAGCGACCCGCCATAAGAACTCTCTGGGGCTTTCTTTGGTCCCGTCGGGCTTCTTCGCGAAATAGCGCTCGTTCAGGACTTTGAGCGCGTTCGCGTCAAAGACAGGCTCCGCGAGCACGGCCTCTGAGAGCTCTTCAGACATCGTTCCTCCTGCAGATTCCAAGGGCGTTCCAGTCGAACAGGCGTTCGACCAAACGCATGGGACGGGCGAGCCGGTACCAGATATTGTACTCGCGTTTTGGTTCCGATACAAGATAGCGTACGAATCTGGTACGGGTTCTGTGGATTTGGGGAATCTGGGGATTCGCGCAGGCGGCCGCCCGGGGCGCTGTGGACACCCAGCGAGCGGGGTGAGCTAGCTGTGGACGGAACCGGGGATAGCGTGGAGAGGTTCCGCGCCGACCATCATGCCGACACGCTGCCCGACGTGTCCCTCGACGAGCTCGCCGCGCGCGGGATGCGCGGCATCGTCGTCGATCTGGACAACACCGTGTGCGCCTATCGCCGGCCCGAGCTCGCGCCCGGCGTGGCCGACTGGGTCGCGGCCGCGCGCGACCGCGGCTTCGCGCTCGTCCTCGTCTCCAACAACTTCACCGAGCGCGTCACGGCGGTGGGCGCGCAGCTCGGGATCCCCGTCGTCCCCAACGCGCTCAAGCCGCTGCCGTTCGCGTTTCTGCGCGCGCTCGCGCTGCTCGGCACGCCGCGGCGCGCGACCGTCGTGATCGGCGATCAGCTCTTCACCGACGTGCTCGGCGCGAAGTTCCTCGGGCTGCGCACGATCCTCACCAAACCGCTGGTCGAGAAGGATTTTCCGCTCACGCGCCTGCTGCGGTTTCTCGAGCGCACCATCGCGGGACGAACCTGATCGTGCGCGTCGCCGCCGTCGTCTTCGATCTCTACGGGACCCTGCTGGCCATCGACTCCATGCGCACGCACGTCGCCGTGGCCGGCGTTCGCGATCCCGCCGCGTTCGTCGCCGACTGGCGCCGCAAGCAGCTCGAGTATGCGTTCCTCACGTCGCTGGCCGGCGTTTATCGCGACTTCGACGAGCTGACCGCGCACGCGCTCGCGTTCACGTGCGCGGAGCGCAACAACCCGCTGGACCCGGCGCGTCAGCGCGCGCTCGCGGACGCGTGGCGCACGATGCCCGCGTACGGCGACGTCGCGATCGTCCTGCAAGCGCTCGCCGCGCGGAACGTCCCGCTGGCCGTACTGACCAACGGAACGCCGTCGTCGGCGAATACCGCGCTCGAGCACGCCGGCGTGCGCGCGCTGCTGACCGATGTGCTTTCCGTCGACAGCGTGCGCGCGTACAAGCCCGATCCGCGCGTCTACGCGCTCGCGACCGCGCGGTTCGCGTGCGCGCCGGGCGAGATCGTGTTCGTGTCGTCCAACCCGTGGGACGCCTGGGGCGCGGCGACGTTCGGTTTTCGCGTCGCATGGTGCAACCGCGGGGGCACGACGGCCGAAACGCTGTCGCCCGCGCCGGAGGCGACGCTCGCCGGCTTGCACGAGCTGCCGGGGTTCGTGGCGCGCGCCGAGTGAGGGTACATCCCCCGGAGCAGACACAGCCAGGCGACGGAGGCGAAGGGCCATGAACGACAACAGCAGCGGCGTTCCGGACGCCGGCACGAGCGAAGAGCCCGCGCTGACGCAGCGCGACACGGCGACGGTGCACGCCGAGGGTGACCTCAGCGCGGAGGCCTCGAGTGCGGACGACGGCGGCGCATCGGCAGCCGGGGGCAGCGGCGGCGCGCCGACGTACGGGCCTGCCGGCAATACGACGGACGCCGAAGAAGAAGGCGCCGACGGTCAGGGCATTTAGGGAAGAAGCATGTCCATGAGCGCCCCGACGCACGCCGAGCTGCAGCACATCAAAGAGCCCGCGACGCCGATTGCCGGCCCGTACGGCCACCCGTTCCACCCGATCGCGGTGACGATCCCCATCGGCACGTGGGTCGCCAGCTTGCTGTTCGACGTCGCATCGCAACGCAGCGACGAGCCGCGCGTGTTCGCGCGGGGCAGCGCGGAACTCGTCAAGACGGGACTGGTCGGCGGCGCGGGCGCGGCGTTTCTCGGCTTTCTCGACTATCTGAAGATCCCGAAGAAGAGCGCGGCCGGCGTGACGGCGACGACGCACCTTGCGCTCAACGTGACCTGCATGGCGCTGTACGCGATGAACCTCGCACAGCGCGAGCGGCGCTTGCGCGCGGCGGGCACGCGCGATGCCGCCGTGTCCCGGAACGAAATCGGGCTCTCGCTGCTCGCGCTGAGCCTGCTCGGCGCGTCCGGCTGGCTGGGCGGAATGCTGTCGTACCATTTCGGCGTGCGCGTCGCCGACGAGCGCACGCAGCTCGCAGGGTTGCAGCCCGTCGTATGATGCCGCTCCCGCTGCTGATTGCGGGCGGCGGGATCGGCGGGCTCGCCGCGGCGCTCGCGGTCGCGCGCACCGGCCGGACCGTGCGCGTGCTCGAACGCGCCGCGCAGTTCGGCGAGATCGGTGCCGGGTTACAGCTCGCGCCCAACGCGTCGCACGCGCTCGCGCGGCTCGGCGTGCTGGACGCGATCGCGCCGTACGCGGTGTTCCCGCACCGTCTCGTGTGGCGCGACGCGCGCAGCGGCGCGCAGGTCACCGCGCTGGACCTCGGCGAGCGTTTTCGCGCGCACTACGGCCACCCGTACGTCGTGATGCACCGCGGCGATCTGCTCGACGTGCTGCTGGCCGCGTGCCGTGCCGATGCGCGCATCGTGCTCGAACCGTCGCGCGACGTGGTCGGCGTCGAAGACCGGGGCGAAGGCGTGCGCGCGGTGTGCGCCGACGGCACGACGTATCACGGCACCGCGCTCGTCGCCGCCGACGGGCTATGGTCGCGGCTGCGCAAGCTCGTGCACGACGACGGCGAGCCCGTCGCCGCGCGCTACGTCGCGTACCGCGGCACGCTGCCGGTCGCGGAGCTGTGGGAAGGTGCCGGGCTCGACGACGTGACGCTGTGGACCGCACCCGGCCTGCACTTCGTGCAGTACCCGATCCGCGGCGGGCAGTTGTTCAATCAAGTTGCGGTGTTCCACAGCGACCGCTATCGGTCCGACTCCGATGACTGGGGGACCGCCGACGAGCTCGACGCGCACTTCGCCGTGGGGTGCGCGGCCGTGCAGGCCGGCATTGCGCGCATCCGGCGCGACCGCCGCTGGACGATGTACGACCGCGAGCCGATCGCGGACTGGAGCCGCGGCCGGCTGGCGCTGCTCGGCGACGCCGCGCACCCGATGCTGCAATACCTTGCGCAAGGCGCGTGCCAAGCGCTCGAAGACGCGGTCGTGCTCGCAGGCGCGCTGGCCGCGCACGACGATCCGGCGACCGCGTTCGTGGCGTATCGCGACGCCCGGTATCTGCGCACCGCGCGCGTGCAGTACAGCGCGCGCGTGTTCGGCGAGATCTGGCACGTGGGCGACGTCGGCGCCACGCTGCGCGACGCGATGCTGGCGTCGCGGCATGATGACGACTTCAGCCACGTCGAATGGCTGTACGGCTGGCGGCCGTGATCACCGGCGGAGCCACGGTGGTGGCGCACCCTTCGACAGGCTCAGGGTGACAGGCTTCCCACGACCGCGGGCGACGATTATCGGAGAGGCCCGTCGTCGGAGGAACACCTTGACGACATTGATCAAGATTGTATAGGTGACCACGCCCGACCGACCCGAGCTGCCGAAGACCTACGATCCTGCCGAAGTCGAGCCGCGCCTCTACGCGCGCTCGCTCGAGTCCGGCGTCTTCCACGAGGAGCCCGATCCCGCGCGGCCGCCGTTCGTCATCTCGATGCCGCCGCCGAACATCACCGGGCGCGCGCACCTCGGGCACGGTTCGACGTACACGCCGCAGGACGTGCTGACGCGCTATCACCGCATGCTCGGCGAGAACGCCGACTGGCTCCCCGGTCAAGACCACGCCGCGATCGCGACGGAGACCGTGCTCATCCGCGAGCTCGCGAAGGAAGGCGCGACGCGCGAGTCGCTCGGCCGCGACGCATATCTCGCGCGCGCCTGGCGCTGGCGCGAGCAGTACGGCGGCGAGATCGACGAAGCGTTCCAGCGGCTCGGTTTCGGGCCCGATTGGGAACGCGCGCGCTTCACGCTGGACGCCGGCTTGTCGGCCGCCGTCACCAAAGTGTTCGTCGACCTCTATAATGACGGTCTGGTCTACCGCGGCACGCGCCTCGTCAACTGGGATCCACAGGCGCAGTCGACGCTCTCCGATGCGGAAGTCGAAGACGAAGAGCGCGACACGTTCATGTGGCACATCCGCTACCTCGCGGAGAACGGCGGCGACGGGCTGGTCATCGCGACGACGCGGCCGGAGACGTACCTCGCGGACGTCGCGGTCGCGGTGCACCCGGACGACGAGCGCTACCGTCATCTCATCGGGAAGAACGTCGTGCTGCCGATCGTCGATCGCGCGATCCCGGTGATCGCCGACGCCGCAGTCGACCCCGCGTTCGGCACGGGCGCGGTCAAGGTGACGCCCGCGCACGACGCGACCGATTACGAGATCGGCCAGCGCCACGCGCTGCCGATGCCGACGGTGATCGACTTCGACGGCCGCGTCGCGGCGCCGATCTGGCGCTACGACGAGACGCCCGAACGCCGCGCGCCGATCGACGCGCAGGCGGAGAAGATGCGCGCGTTCGTGGGCTTCGACCGCTTCGAGGCGCGCAAGCGCATCGTCGACGAGCTGCGCGTGCGCGGTGCGCTCGTGGACGAAAAGCCGTACCGCACCAAGCTGCCGCTCAGCTCGCGCACGCACGCGGTGATCGAGCCGCTCCTGTCGCTGCAATGGTTCGTCACGGTGCAGCCGCTCGCGCAGCCCGCGCTCGAAGCCTACCGCAGCGGGGCGCTGCGTTTCGTGCCGGAACGATTCGGCCGCACCTACGCCGCCGGCCTCGAGAACATCCGCGACTGGAACATCTCGCGCCAGGTGTGGTGGGGTCATCAGCTTCCGGTGTGGTACACGCCGGACGACGACGTGGTCGTCGCGCACGACGAAGACGAAGCGAAGCGCGTCGCGCGCGAACGCTACGGCAGCGACGAGCTGCGGCGCGATCCCGACACGCTGGACACGTGGTTCAGCTCGGGCCTGTGGCCGTTCTCGATCCTGGGCTGGCCGGAGCGCACGCCCGAGCTCGACCACTGGTATCCCAATCAGGTGATGGTCACCAGTCGCGACATCATCTTCCTGTGGGTGTCGCGCATGGTGATGCTCGGGCTGCGCTTCGTCGGCAAGCTCCCGTTCGAGACGGTGTTCGTGACGCCGCTGGTGTTCGACATGCACGGCCGCAAGATGTCGAAGTCGCTGCAGAACGCGATCGACCCGATGGTCGACCTCGTCCCGAAGTACGGCGCCGACGGCACGCGCTTCGGGATTCTGCGCCAGATGCGCCTGGAATCGCAGGAACTGCGCTTCGACGAGCGCTACTGCGACGAGGCGAAGCGCTTCGCGACCAAGCTGTGGAACGCGCTGCGCTACACCTGCGCGCTGCCCGAAGGCCTCCCCGGCGCCGCGGTGCTGCCCGCACGCGAGAAGCTCACGCTCGCCGACAAGTGGATCCTCACCGAATTGCGCGCGTGCGCCGAGACGGTGACGCACGCGTACGACGGGTTTGCGTTCGGCGTCGCGGCGGACGCGCTCTTGCAGTTCGGCTGGTACACATTCTGCGACTGGTACGTCGAGGCGACGAAGGCCGAGGGCCAGCAGCAGACGCGCGGCGCGGTGCTGTCGTTCGTGCTCAACACGTTCGTGCGCGCGATGCACCCGATCGCGCCGTTCGTCACCGAGGAGATCTGGCTGACGCTTCCGCACGACGGCGCCACGATCGTCACCGCATCGTGGCCCGACCTCGCGGAGATCCCTTCGTTCCCGGACGACGCCGCCGTGTTCGGTGCGGTGATCGACAAGGTCGAGCAGCTTCGCAACGCGCGCTCGGAGTGGGCGATCGCTCCGAAGGACTGGATGCGCGTGGAAGTCCCGGCGACGCTCTCCACGGAGCGCGGCATCGTCGAGACGATCGCGACGCTCGCGCGCGCGCAGATCAGCACGTACGACGGCGGCGACGGCAGCGTCCGCGACCGCATCCTCGCCGTGCGCGGCGTCGCGGACACCACCAAGCTGCGCGAGCGCTACACGCGCGAGATCGCGCGTCTAGAATCCGAGGTCGCCCGCTCGGAGAAGAAGCTCGCAAACGAAAGCTTCGTCGCGAAAGCATCGGCCGACGTCGTCGCCGCGGAGCGCGCGAAGCTCGAGGAGTACCGCCGCGAGCTCGACCGCACCCGCGCGGCGCTCGCGGCTCTGGGCGATTAGCCGGGGCCTTTATCCCGACGTGCGCACGAGGCTCGGCTCCGGTTCGTCCGCGCCGCGGCCGGGGACCGCGCGGACGTGGCGCGGGTCGAGCCGCTCGCCGCAGTGGCCGCACACGGTCTTCGGATCGGCGCGGTGCTCGCACGTCGCGTGCATCAGCACGACGGGCGGGCCGTCCTGCGCGTACCAGCGGTCGCCCCAGCCCAGCAGCGCGACGATCACCGGATAGAGATCGCGGCCTTTCGCCGTGAGCCGGTACTCCACGCGCACCGGGCGCTCCTGATACGCGTGCTCCTCGAGCACACCGTGCTCCACGAGACGCCGCAGTCGCGCGGCGAGGATGTTCGGCGCGATGCCGAGCCGCTCGATGAATGCGTCGAAGCGGCGCACGCCGCGGAACGACTCGCGGATCACGAGCAGCGTCCACCACTCACCCACCACGTCGAGTGCGCGGGCGATCGAGCAGTTCATCTCGTCGAAGCTGCGCCGTTTGGCCATTGCGATCACCTCCGGAAGGAGACATCGACGCGGCGGTCATAAGTTCCTTGCATGATGCAAGTCACTCGCGAGCGCCTCGTCACCTGGGAAGACCCGCACGCCTCGGCGGGCGCTCTTCGGGACCTGTCCGGCATCGAGGCGATCCGCGCCGTGCGCGACGGGCGCGTCCCGCCGCCGCCGATCGCGCGGCTCATGAACTTCACGATCGTCGAGGCCGAGGAAGGCCGCGTCGTGTTCGAAGGTTATCCGGGCGAAGAGCACTACAACCCGATCGGCGTCGTGCACGGCGGCTTCGCGTTGGCGCTGTTCGACTCGGCGATGGGCTGCGCGATCCATACGACGCTGCCGCAAGGCGTCGCCTACACGACCACCGACGTCCAAGTGCGCTTCATCCGCGGCATCACCAAAGATACCGGCCCCGTCCGATGCGAAGCGACGGTGATCCACGTCGGTCGCTCGACCGCGGTCGCCGAAGCAAAGCTCTACGATAGCGAGCGGCGCGTGCTCGGCACCGGAACGACGGGCTGCGCAGTTTTACGCCCTGCGAGTCGCTGAATTCCAACCACTTCACCGTCGCGTAATAGCCAATCAACTTCGAGGGCAACATACCTTCCGGGCGCCGGATCCGAGTCAAAGTGAGCTGGGATCGCCGTCATTACACCGTGACCGTACACACGATCTAAGCCATCGTGAATCACATGACCGACCCGATCGTCTCAACCGACGTGTTGACGACAGAAGTCAAGGAACTCGCGCCCGGGGTGCGACTCGTCATCACCAATATTCCGATGATCCGCCGCACGGGTGGCGGCCGTGACGATACACGCTGGTACTTCACCCTGGAGGCCGCGTACCAGGTGATTTACCTCCGCCAACTCGCTCGAATCCTTATGGCGGAGGGCGAGACCGACATCCGGCTCGACTTCGGCGACGACGCCTCTATCGGTCGTCGTGCATTCGAAGCACGTGTGCGAGCGCTTCGAGAGCGAGACCGTAAGCGATATGATAGCCGACGCCGCGCACGCTGGTCTCGATCGGAAACTCCCACGCCGGCGGCGTTAGGCCGAGCGCGGGTACGACGAAGAGGTTCGCCGGGCAGATCGCGATGCCGTACATTGCGCCGAAGCCTGCGCGCAGCCACGGCGCTCGCTTCGCGGCGGCGGGGTAGAGCACCGCGAACGCGACGCCGATGCTGACGTGCGCGGCGCGGCCCCACAGGACCGTTTCTTCGTGCGTCGGCTCGCGGCCGAACGCGCGCATCACGGCGCGCGCGAACTGGCCCGGGCCGGTCACGTCCTCGAGCTCGGCCTCGCGGCGGTGGACGTCCTCCGACTGCGTCGCGTAGATCAGCTCGTCGGCGCGGTCCATGATCCAGGTCGCGGCCAAGCCCGCGGCGACGGCCTTCGCGATTCGCAGCGCACTCATCGTCACGACCCGTACCCGTCGAAGGCGAAGCCGGACCGGGACGACGAAGGCTAGGTCGATGCAGACCGCGGTGGCGAGGCGACGCGTCCTGATGTCGCCCGACGAGATCGACCGGGCGATCGCGCGGATGGCCCACCAGATCGTCGAACCCGAGGACGCCCAGGACGGGCTGCTCCTCATCGGGATCCGCCGCGGCGGGGAAGCCCTCGCCCGGCGGCTCGCGTCGAAGATCGCCGAGGTTCGCGGCTCGCTGCCCCAGCTCGGCTTCCTCAACGTGAACCTCTACCGCGACGACGACGTCGCCCGCGAGCTGCCGGAGTCGGAGATTCGCAGCGGGATCACCGGGCAGACGGTCGTGCTCGTCGACGACGTCCTCTACACCGGGCGCACCGTGCGCGCGGCGCTGGACGCCGTGACCGACCTGGGCCGCCCGCGCGCGATCCGGCTCGCGGTGCTCGTCGACCGCGGGCTGCGCGAGCTGCCGGTGCAGCCCGACTATCTCGGGAAGATCATCCCGACGAGCAGGCGCGAGCACATCGACGTGCTGCTAGCGGCGCAGCGTTCCGACGCCGACGTGGTGACGGTGCACGACGCGGACCGTGCCGCCCCGTAGCCTGCTCGACGTCGACGACCTCGCCCCCGACGAGCTCGTCGCCGTCCTCGACCGCGCGGTGGCGTTTCGCGACGCGCTTCCGCCGCGCGATCTGTGCGCCGGCGTTCCGGTGCTCAACCTTTTCTTCGAAGCGTCGACGCGCACCGCGACGTCGTTCACGCTCGCCGAGCAGCGCGTCGGCGCCGACGTGATCACGTTCGCGCCCGGCGCGTCGAGCCTGGGCAAGGGCGAGACGATCGCCGACACGGCGCTGACGCTGCGCGGGATCGGCGTGCGCGTGATCGTCGTGCGCCATCCGGAGGCCGGCTTCGCGCGCCGGCTCGCCGACGTGTTCGACGGCAACGTGATCAACGCCGGCGACGGCACGCACGCGCATCCCACCCAAGCGCTGCTCGACCTGATGACGCTGCGCCAGGAGTTCCGCCGTTTCGACGGCTTGCGCGTCGCGATCGTCGGCGACATCCTGCACTCGCGCGTCGCTCGCTCGAACATCGTCGGGATGCGCGCGCTGGGGATCGACGTCACGCTGGTCGGCCCCGCCACGCTGTTGCCGCACGACTTCGCCGCCCCGGGCGTGCGGATCGAGCGCGACCTCGACGCCGTGCTCGCGCGCGCCGACGCGGTGATGATGCTGCGCATCCAACGCGAGCGCATCGAGTCGGGGCTCTTGCCGTCGCTGGACGACTACACGCAGCGCTACCAGCTCAACCGCGCGCGCCTGAGCTCGCTGCGCGACGACGCGATCATCCTGCACCCCGGCCCGTACAACCGCGGCGTGGAACTCACCGACGACGTGCTCGACGACCCGCGCTCGCGCTACGTCGCGCAGGTCCACAACGGCGTCTTCGTCCGCATGGCCGTGCTGGACTTGTTGGTGAACGGCGCCCCGGTGCCGGCGTGAAAAGGAAGCAGAGTTGCGCGAAGCGCAACTTGCGAGTTTGCTGCGCGCTGCCGCGCGCCTGACGCAGTCGGCACGAATGTGGCGAATTCCGGTGGCGTCATGAAAACGTTGATTCGCGGCGGTAGGCTCGTCGATCCGCTGCAGGGTATCGACGCGCAACGCGACGTGCTGATCGAGAACGGGTTCGTCGCGCGCATCGGCGAGCATCTCGATGCTGACGACGCGCGTGTCGTGGACGCGGCCGGCGCGATCGCCGCGCCGGGCTTCATCGACATGCACGTCCACCTGCGCGAGCCGGGCCAGACGCACAAGGAGACGATCGCGACCGGCACGGCCGCCGCGGTCGCCGGCGGGTTCACTGCGGTCGCGTGCATGCCGAACACCGAGCCTGCGCTCGACTCCGCGGCGATCGTCAGCGAGGTCGTACGGCGTGCCGACGCCGCCGGGCTGGCGCGCGTGTACCCGGTCGGCGCGCTCACGCGCGGGCGCGCCGGCAAAGAGCTCGCGCCGTACCATCTCCTGTGCGACGCGGGTTGCGTCGCGTTCAGCGACGACGGTTCGACCGTGCGCGACGCGCGCGTGCTGCGCAACGCCGCGCGCTACGCCGCCGACCTGGAGTGCGCGTTCATCTCGCACTGCGAGGACGACGATCTTAAAGGCGACGCGGTGATGAACGAAGGCCCGGCGTCGATGCGGCTGGGTCTCGACGGCGCGCCCGCGCTGGCCGAAGACGTGATCGTCGCGCGCGACCTGCTCATCGCCGCGGACTCCGGCAAGGCGTGGCACATCGCGCACGTCTCCACGGCGACGTCGCTCGACCTGATTCGCTGGGCCCGCGCGCGCGGCGTGCGCGTGACGTGCGAGGTGACGCCGCACCATCTCGTGTTCCTCGACGACCGCTTCGACGACTACCGCGCCGACTCCAAGGTGAACCCCCCGCTGCGCGGCGCGCACCACCGCGACGCGCTGCGCGCCGCCGTGCTCGACGGCACGGTCGACGCGCTCGCCACCGATCACGCGCCGCACGGGCTCGACGAGAAGGCGCAGCTACTCTCGCAGGCGCCGGTCGGTTTCAGCGGGCTCGAGATCGCGCTCGGGGCGTACGCGTTCGCGCTGCCGGACCTTCCGCTCGCGCGCTTCGTCGAGCTGCTGTCGGTGAACCCGGCGCGCATCCTCGGCGTGCCGGGCGGGACGCTCGACGTCGGCAGCCCCGGCGACGTGACGGTGTTCGCCGACCGCGCGTGGACGGTCGACGCGCGCATGTTCCGCTCGAAGGGCAAGAACACGCCGTTCGACGGGATGACGCTGCCACGGCGCGCCGTCGCGACGGTGGTGGACGGCGCGGTCGTGTTCGAGCACGGCCGCGTGCTGCCGCGCGAGGAAGTGCCCGCATGACCAACCGCGCGACGCTGCTGCTCGCGGACGGCACGCGCTACGACGGCGAAGGTTTGAGCGCAACGGGGACCGCGCTGGGCGAAGCGGTGTTCTACACCGGGATGACCGGCTATGAAGAGGCGCTCACCGATCCGTCGTACGCGGGGCAGATCCTCGCCTTCACCTATCCGCTGATCGGCAACTACGGCGTAAGCGGCACCGTGGCGCAGTACCCGCACGCGTGCGTCGCGGGGACGGTGATCAAGAACCTCTCGCGCCATCCGTCGCACTTCGATTCCAAGCAGGATCTCGGCTCGTGGCTCGACGCGCAGGGCGTGCGCACGATCGTCGGCATCGATACCCGCGCGCTCACGATCGCGCTGCGCGAGCACGGCACGATCGCCGCGGCGCTCGCGGTCGGCGACGAAGCGATCGCCGAGATCGACCAGACGCTGCGGCGCTACGTGATCGATGCCACGACGAAGGGGCTCGTCGCATCGGTCGCCGACGCGTATCGGTCCGGCGAGACGGTGGGCACCGGGCGCAAGCACGTCGTGCTGCTGGACTGCGGCGTGAAGCGCAACATCATCCGCGACCTCACCGCGCTCGACGCGCGCGTGACAGTGCTGCCGTACGGCGCGTCGCGCGAGGACATCCTCGCGGAGAAACCGGACGCGGTCGTGATCTCGCCGGGTCCGGGCGATCCGCGCGATCTGGGCGACACCGTCGACACGCTGCGCGGCTTGATCGGCGAGAAGCCGCTGTTCGGCGTGTGCCTTGGCCATCAACTGCTCGCGCTCGCGTGCGGCGCGGAGACCTACAAGCTCAAGTATGGCCACCGCGGCGGGAACCAGCCCGTGAAGGATCTCGTGCACGACGAGGTGATCGTCACCGCGCACAACCACGGCTACGCGGTCAAGAACGACTCGCTGCCGGCGGAGCTCGAAGCGACGATGGTCAACCTGAACGACGGCACGAACGAAGGCTTCCGCCACCGCACGCTGACGATCGAAGCGGTGCAGTTCCATCCCGAGGCGTCCCCCGGCCCGTTCGACGCGCGCAACCTGTTCGCGCGCTGGCTCGACCGCGTCGAGTGAGCTTCGGCCGAGCCGCTGTCGGCCTCGCGGCGGCGGCGCTGCTGACGGCGACCGCGGGCGCGGCGAGCTTGCGCACGCTGCACGTCGACGCGTTGTCGATGCGCGCCGACCGCGTCCACGTCGCCGTCGGCGAGGTGTTCCATCTCGCGATCCACGTGCGCGTGCGTGAGAACGTCGCCGCGCTCGACGAGCTGGTCGTCCCCGACGTCGGCACGATGAAGCTCGAAGGCGACGAGCGCAACGTGACCAGCTCGCCCGCCGGCACCGACGTCGTCGAGACGCTCACGCTCGAGCCGACCGTTGCGGGCGCATTCACGTTCAAAGGCGCGTACCTCGACGCGATCGACGCGCGCACGCGCAAGCCGTCGCGGTTCTCGGCGAATCCCGTCCGCATCGTCGTTGATGCCCCGGCGCCGGTCTCAGTGGCAGGCGTCGACGCGGCGTGGCGGCTGGTGCTCCTCGCCGGGCTCGTCGCAGGGGGGCTTGCGCTCATCGGAGGGGGCTTGGTTCTGGTCGTGGCCCTGCGCCGTCGCGCGCAGCCCGTCGTGCCTGTCGTCGCACCGGTCCCGCCCGCTCCAGCGCCGCCGCCGCGCACGCCGCGCACTGACGTGGAGGACGCGCTGCGGGCATATCGCACCGCGCCCGGTCAGGCCGCACTGACGCGCTTGCGCGGCGCCTTGTTCGTCGCCGCCGGCACGAACGCGGGCGCAACACTGCGCGACGCGCTCGCCGCGACGTCCGACGGCGCGCTGCGCGCGGCGCTGATCGCGGCGGAGCGGACGGCGTTCGGCCCCGCGCACGAGCGCGACGCGGCGTCCGCCGAGCTCGTCGCCGCGACGGAGAGCTGGCTGTCCGCAGCCCTCGCGGGGAGCAGCCGATGAGCCGCGCGCCCGAGGACGCCCGATGAGCCGGCCGCGTGACGTCCTCGACGCGCTGCACGCGACGATCGTCGGCCAGGACGACGTCGTCGAAGCGCTCGTGCTGACGCTGATCGCCGGCGGGCACGTGCTGCTCGAAGGCGCGCCCGGCGTCGCGAAGACGTTGGCGTGCCGCGCGCTCGCGGCGGCGGCCGGCGGCGTATTCCGGCGCGTGCAGTTCACCCCCGATCTGCTGCCGTCGGACATCGTCGGCACGCGCATCTTCGACCAGAAGACCGGCGAATTCGCGACGGTGCTCGGGCCGCTGTTCGCCAACGTGGTGCTCGCCGACGAGATCAACCGCGCGCCGGCGAAGGTGCAGTCCGCGCTGCTGGAAGGGATGCAGGAGCGGCGCGTGACGATCGGTCCGCAAACGCACGACCTGCCGGCGCCGTTCGTCGTGCTCGCGACGATGAACCCGTTCGACACCGAAGGCACCTACGCGCTGCCGCTCGCGCAGCTCGACCGCTTTCTCGCGAAGGTCGTCGTCGCGTACCCGTCGCGCGACGAGGAACGCGCGATCGTCGACCGTTTCGGCGCGGGCGAGCCGCCGCTGCGCGCGAACGTCGCGACGCTCGACGACGTGCTGCGCTGGCAGCGCGAGGCGCACGACGTGTTCGTGGACGCGAAGATCCGCGACTACGCCGTCGACCTGACGCGCGCCACGCGCACCGCGGACCTGGTCGCGCACGGCGCGAGCCCGCGCGCGGCGCTCGCGCTCGTCGCGCTCGCGCGGGCCCGCGCATACCTCGAAGGCCGCACCTTCGCCGTCCCGGACGACGTGCGCGACGTCGCCCCGGCCGTGCTGCGCCACCGCATCTCCTACGACGACCGCATCGCGATCGGTGGCGGCGATCCCGAGGACGTCGTGCGGCGCATCATCGCGTCGGTGCCCGCGCCGTGAACGCGCTGCGCGACGCCATACTTCGAGGTGCGCGCGCGACGCCGCGCCGCGGCGGCGTCGTGCGGGGCACGCGCGCGGGCGACGGCTTCGTGTTCTCGCAGCTGCGCGAATACGTCGAAGGCGACGACCCGCGCCGGATCGACCACGCAGCGACCGCCCGGGCCGGCGCGCTGCAGACGCGCGTCTACCTCGAAGAGACCGCGCTCGTGCTCGCCGCGGTCGTCGACGAGTCCGGCTCGATGGCGGTCGGCCGCAAGCGTCCGCTCGCGGCGGCGGCGGCCGACGCGCTGCGCGCGTGGTTCGGCGCGCTCGAAGGCGACGACCGCGCCGCCCGCGTCGTCGACGAGCGGATCGTGCGTGACCGCCGCGCGGCACCGCTGGTGCGCGCGTCGAACCCGTTCCGGTTCGGCGCCGCGCTCAAGCTCGCGCTGCGCGCGCTGCCGCGCGGCGCGTCGCTGATCGCGATCGTCGACGGCTTCGACCTGCCCGACGACGACGCGCTGGCGCGCACCGCGCTGCGGTTCGACGCGACGGTGCTGCTCGCGCGCGATCCCTGGCGTGACGATCTGCCGCTGCGCGGCTTCGTTCGCCTGCGCGACGCGGAGACCGGGCGCGTCGGGCGCGTGTTCGTCGGCGCCCGCACACGCGCGCGCTATCGCACCGCCGCGCACGCGCGCGAAGCGGCGCTCCACGCGCGCTTCCGCGACGCCGGCTGGCGCGTCGGTACGCTCGAAGAAGCCGACGGCCGCGCCTCGCTGCTGCGCGCGTTCGGGCTTCCGGCATGACGCTGGCGCATCCGCTCTGGCTCGTGCTCGGTATGCTGTTCGCCGCGGCGTTCTTGTGGGCCGCGCGCGTCGCGTCGCGCCGCGCGGGCGCATCGGCGCTGGCGTACAGCAACCTCGCGTTCTTCGAAGCGGCCGCGAAACAGCGTGTCGATCCGGCGCTCGTGCTCGCGGTCGCGGGCGCGCTGGGGATCGCCGCGTTCGGCGCGGCGCTCGCCGGCCCGCGGTTCGTCGCGAACGTCCCGGTGCGCGGCGGCGCGGTCGTGCTGTGCGTCGACACGTCGGGCTCGATGCGCGCGACCGACGTCGCGCCGACGCGTTCGGACGCCGCGGCCGCCGCCGTGCGCGCGTTCGTCGATGCCGTCCCCGACGGCACGCGGCTGGCGATCGTCGCGTTCGCGAGCGGCGCGGGCGTGGTGCAGCCGCTTACCGACGACAAGGACGCGGTGCGCGACGCCATCACGCGCATCCCGCCGCCCAACGGCGGCACCGCGATCGGCGACGCGCTCGTCACCGCCGCACGGCTCTTGCCGCAATCGGGCCGCCGTGCGATCGTGCTGATCACCGACGGCGTGAACAACCTCGGGGCCGATCCGTCGCAAGTCGCGCCGCAGATCGGTCAGAACGGCATCGAGATCGACACCGTCGGCATCGGCACCAACGACAGCGGCCAGCTCGTCCCCGGCACCGATCAAGCCGCGTCGATCGACGAGGACGCACTGCGCCAGATCGCATCGTCGGCGCACGGCGCCTACGCCCGCGCGAACGACGCGGGCACGCTCACGAGCCGCCTCGCGGCGCTTGCGAACAGCACGACGACGGAGAAGAAGCGCATCGACGCGTCCATGCCCCTCGCCGTCGCCGGCGGATTCGTCGTGCTGCTCGCGCTGGGCGGCGGCATGCTGGCCGGCCGGTTTCCGTAGGATAGCACGCAATGTCCGATCACGACGTCAACGATCACATTCGCGACCGCCGCATCAGCTACGAGCGCGGCGAGCTCGACGCCGGTTCGGTTGCACAGGATCCGTTCGAGCAGTTTCGCCTGTGGCTCGAGCACGCGCTGCACGCGGAGGGGATCGTCGAGCCCAACGCGATGACCGTCGCAACGGTGGGCGCGAACGGGCGGCCGTCGTCGCGCGTCGTGCTGCTGCGCCAGTGGGACGCGCGCGGCTTCGTGTTCTACACCAACTACGACAGCCGCAAAGGTGCGGAGCTGAGCGCGCACCCGTTCGCCGCGCTGCTGTTCTGGTGGGGCGGGCTCGAACGCCAGATTCGCATCGAAGGCGCGGTCGAGCGCGTGCTGGCCGTCGAGAGCGACGCGTACTTCGCGACGCGGCCGCGCGGTCACCGGCTCAGCGCGTGGGCGTCGCGGCAGAGTGCCGTCGTCCCCGACCGCGACACGCTGCACCGCGCGATGGCCGGCGCGGACGGGCGTTTCGGGGACGAGGTGCCGCGGCCGCCGTTCTGGGGCGGCTACCGCGTGGTTCCGGACCGGTTCGAGTTCTGGCAGGGCCGCCCGAACCGCGTCCACGACCGCATCGCCTACGAACGCGGCCAGGACGGCTGGACGATCGCGCGCCTCTCGCCGTAGCGCGGCGCGCGACGGCCGAGGCCGCCGCGCGCCGCGGTTTCACGCCCGGCGGGGCGTTAGCGGCGGCCGCAGTGCGCGCGGACCCAATGACCCATACGGTCGCGGTGCGCCGGTACCCAGTGCGAACCGCGCGGACAGCGCCGGTGGTCCATGCCCATCGGGGCGGCGGACGAGGGCTGCGGTGCCACGGCGAGACTCAAGATGAACGCGAGCGCGCTGATAGCTGCGATGAACTTGGCCATGATCGAACCTCCGGATAAGAGCGTAGCTGAAGATGGGGAAGACGCTCTGCCTGGCAGAACCGCCCCTTTCCCGAAACGCAGCACGAGTCGGATTCGTGCGGCGCGGCGTCGCGTGTTAGAGCGCGAGGATCTCCGCGTCGGTCATCGTGTCGAGCTTCGCGCGGACGCTTGCGAGCCGGTCGTGGTAACCGCCCGTCACCGTCGCGTCGCGCAGCTTCGCGTCGAGCGCCATCCCGTACGCGGTTACGAGCGCGCGGTCGCGCGCAATCGCGATGTCGGGTTTCACGCCGACACCTTCCCAATTCGTCTTGGTGATCGGGTTGCGGGCACGCGCATCCGGGACGAACACCGAGAAGTGATCGTCGATGCGGCGGGTGGCGCCTGGGTTCGCACCGCCGCCGGTGACCGCGCCGATCAGCGTGCCGCGCTTGAGCGCCTGCACGTCGTACGCGCACTCCTCGCCGCCGGAGAACGTTTCGCCCGACGTCAAAACGTAGAGCGGCGCCGTGATGCGCGCTCCGGGGACGTCCGCGGTGAACGTCGAGCCGGAGATCGGCGGATCGCCGTCGCCGCGTCCGACGAAGTCGTTCAAGTGCGTTTTCGGCGGCAGGAAATGGCTCAGGAATCGCGCGATCGCATCCGGATCGCCGCCGTGATTGCGGCGCAGATCCAGCACGACCGCGCTCGAGTAGGCGACGCTGTTCGCGGCACCGTCGAACACGACGTTGAGCTCGTCGCTCGCACTCGGGAAATTGCGCAAGTCGACGTAGCCGATGTTGCCGGGAAGGTGGGCGACACGCCCGAGCCCGTAACCGCCTTCGCGCCACTGGCGCGCCGCGGCGGCGAGCTCGGCCGGGCTCGGTTTGCCGCCGCCGGCTTCGTCGGGCGGGTTGACCTCGGCGGAATAGCGCACCCGCACGTGCTTGTCGTGCAGCACGCCCGCCACGTCTTCGGTGACGCGCGTCGCGAGCGCGGCGTCGCGGAGGCCGTCGTAGGCGCCCGTCGACGCGTTGTGCCGCAGCAGCTCACCGGCGGCGCGTGCGCGCGACGGATAGACGTAGAACGCCTCCAGCTTGGCGGCCGCCCCGGCGGCCACGGCGCGCGCCGGATCGTCGGCGGCGAGGACGGGTGCGCTCAGCGCGAACAGCGCCAACCCGAGGGCGGAGGCGATCGAACACTTCATGGAGCGAGTATATCTTAAAAGGACAAGAGTCGTTCTCGCGAACCCTCATCGCATGAAGGTTCGCCGTGCGCTCCTCGCGGTGTTCACCGGCGCCGCGATGCTCGGCGCCGCGCCTGCGAGTGCTCCGTCAGTGGAGCCGCTGGCGCTCGGGACGCTCGTGCGCTCGAGCTTCGTCGCAGCCGACGGGCGCACCGTGCAGGTCCAGAGTGCGATCTTTCCGAGGGACCGCGTCACGATCGGGATCGTCGACTATCCGCTCGGCGGCCCGCCCGGCGAGATGGTGAGTCGCGCGTTCACCCCGCCCGTCATCGCCGCGGTGACCGGTGGATATTTCCTCGACCGGTTCCGGCCGAAGGGGCTGCTCGAAATCGGCGGCTCGGTGCGCGAGCCCGCCCGCGCCGATATGTCGGGGATCGTCGGTAGCCTGACGGACGAGACGCCGGTGGTCGTACCGTCCGCGGGCGTCTCCACGGCGTCGCTCAAGGATGCGATCCAAGCCGGACCGTTCGTCGTCGACCCCGGCGGCGCGTTCGGCATTCGAAGCGACGACCATGAGCACGATCGGCGTGCCATCGTGTTTCTCGCAGGCGATCAGATCGGCGTCGCCCTGACATCGTCGTGCACGCTCTACGAGCTGGCCGAAGGTTTGACGCGATCGCCGGCGGCGTTCGGCGTCGACCGCGTGGAGCGCGCGCTCAACCTCAGCGGCAGCCGGAGCGCCGGCATCGCGGTGCGGCTTCCGAACGGACACGTCCAAGGCGATCCGGAGCTCATCAGGATTCGGACGGTGCTGACGATCCGGCGGCGGGCGGCGGAGAGCTAGCGGGGGCAAGCGCGGCGTTCAGCCGCAGCCGCCACAGCCACGCGGTGCCGAGCGCGAACTCCACGATCACGAGCATCAGCGCGACGCGCGGGCCCAGCCCCGCGCTGCGCTTGTCGAAATACGTCACCACCGGTGCCGTGATCGCGGGCGCGACGATCTGCGGGACCGCGGCCGCGAGGTTCCACACACCCATCGCCGACGCGAGCGCGGCGCGCGGGAGCACGGCGTACGCGATCGCCCAGTCGGCGGTGAAGAACGCGCCCCACGCGGCACCCGAACCGATCGCGCACAGCAGCGCGACGGTGAACGTCGGCGCGAACGCGAACGCGCCGACGGCGATCGCGATCGCCGCGCATGCGACGCTCACGACGACGCGCTTGTCCATGCGGTCCGCGGGCTTGCCGGCGAACGCCGCGCCGAACACGCCGGCGATCGTGAACGCGAGGAACAAGATACCGGTGGTGGTGCGCGCGTCGGCGACGTGGAGCGACTCGCGCACGAAGAAGAACAAGAACCCGAACAGCGTGTAGAAGCCGACGTTGATGAGCGCGCGCGAGACGAGCACGGTCCACATGTTGCGGTCGACCCGCAGCGGCAAGGCCGCATCGCGCGTGCGCGGCAGCCGCGCGACGTACGAGTCGGTCACCCACCAGCCGGCGGCCAAGCACGCCGCGAGCGCGATGCCGAGCGCCGCGCCGTGCAGCAGCGTCGTCAGCGCCAGGCCGACGACGCTGCCGGAGAACTGGTGCACGCTCATCCACGACGACGCGCGCCCGACGCGCTCGGGCTCGACGTAGTCGCCGACGATCCCCTGATACGGTCCGCCCGCAATGTTCATCCCGACCTGCAGCAGCAGCGTCGCGGCCCACAACCAACCCAGTGACGGCACGAGCGGCAGTGCGACGATCCCGGGAATCGCGACCGCGACGCCGAGACGGTAGAACAGCCGCCGGTGACCGACGCGCGCACGGCGGCGGTCGGACAGAAATCCGGCCGCCACTTGCACCACCGCGGCGACGCACGCGCCGATCGCGGCGAGCAGCGCGTACGAGTTGACCGCGTGCGGCGCGAGCGCGGAGACGCGGTCCTGCAGCACGACGCCGAGCACCGCGGTCCACACGACCTGGATCCCGAACCAGAACGTGCCTAGGCGAAATGCGTGCATGCGTACCGGTAGTCGTCGAGCGAGTCGACATCGTAGCAGAGACCGGGATCGCAGTCGCGCAGCGCGCCGACCGCGACGCCGAGCCGGCGCCGGCCGTACGCCTCGAGATCGGCGATGGAAAGCCGTTTCAGCGCGAAGCGCAAGCACAGCGACGGGCCGAGCAGCAGCGCGAGGCGCGGCAGGCTCTTGCGCGCGGCGAACAGCTTGGTCGCGAACGCGCGCACCGGTTCTACCGCGGCTGGTGCGATCACGAACGCGTTGCCGTTGGCGACGCGCTCGCCACCCAGGGCGACGCTGTGCTCGCCAGCGCCGGGGAAGCGCGCGCCGTACGCGTCGACGGCGGCGAGCGCCATCGTCAGCGCGAAGTCGCCGCTGCGCGCGATCAGGTCGCACAGCCCGCCGGCGCTCGCGAACGGCATGTCCGACGTCAGGTAGACGAAGCGCTCGCCCGGCCACGCGTCCAGCGCGCGCAGTACGTTCGTGCCGCCGTCGAGCGCGGCGTCGATCGCGCGCACGCCGCGCCCGGCGAGATGCGCGCGCACTTCGGCGTCGCCGATCACGGCGACGCCGTCAATCCCCGCGCCTTCGCACGCGTCGAGCACGACGTCGAGCAGCGTGCGCGCGCGGAGCGTCCGCGGACCGAGCGGGGCCAGGGCTTTGACCCGGGTCCCGATCGCCTCGGCGAACTTCCCTTCGACGAGGCCACCCGCGGTGATCACGGCGCGCATTGCCCGGCCCTTTCTGCGCCGCGGTCCCCGACACCGCGAAAGGCGGCGTAGGACTCCCGAACCCACCGCCGTATCACCCCGGGCAGTGTCACGGCGTACCATCATGGTGATCGGGTCGGGTCCGATCGTCATCGGGCAAGCCGCCGAGTTCGACTACGCAGGGGTTCAGGCGTGCCGGGCGCTGCGTGAGGAAGGCCACCGGGTCGTCCTCGTCAACTCGAATCCCGCGACGATCATGACCGACCCCGAGATCGCCGACGCGGTCTACCTCGAACCGCTCACCGTCGCTTCGGTCGAGCGGATCATTGCGCGCGAACGGCCCGACGCGCTGCTGCCGACGCTCGGCGGCCAGACCGGGCTGAACCTCGCGGTCGAGTTGGCCGACGCGGGCGTGATCGAAAAGTACCAGGTCGAGCTGTTGGGCACGCCGCTCGACACGATCAAGCTGGCCGAAGACCGCGAGCGTTTCAAAGCCAAGATGATCGAGATCGGCGAGCCGGTGCCCAAGTCGCTGATCGTCACCGACGCGGACGCCGGCGTGGTGTTTGCGGGCGAGGTCGGTTATCCGCTCGTCGTGCGGCCCGCGTACACGCTCGGCGGTACCGGCGGCGGCATCGTGTACGACGAAGCCGAATTGCGCGCGACCTTGCAGACCGGACTCGAAGCGTCGCTGATCCATCAAGCGCTCGTCGAGACGTCGCTGCTCGGCTGGAAAGAGCTCGAGTACGAAGTGCTGCGCGACCGTGCGGGCAACTGCATCATCGTCTGCAACATGGAGAACATCGATCCCGTCGGCGTGCACACCGGCGACTCGATCGTCGTCGCGCCGTCGCAGACGCTGTCCGACCTCGACTACCAGATGCTGCGCACGTCGAGCATCAACGTGATCCGCGCGCTCAACGTGCAGGGTGGCTGCAACATCCAGTTCGCGCTGCACCCCGACAGCTCCGAGTACATGATCATCGAGGTCAACCCGCGCGTGTCGCGCAGCTCCGCGCTCGCGTCCAAAGCCACCGGCTACCCGATCGCCAAGATCTCGACGAAGATCGCGCTCGGTCAGACGCTCGACACGATCCCCAACCCCGTCACCGGCGGGCGCACCAAAGCGGCGTACGAGCCGACGCTGGACTACTGCGTGGTGAAGATCCCGCGCTGGCCGTTCGACAAGTTCCCGCTCGCCGACACGCGGCTGGGCACGCAGATGAAGTCCACCGGCGAAGCGATGGGGATCGGGCGCACGTTCGCCGCCGCGCTGATGAAGGCCGTGCGCGGCCTGGACCTCAAGTTCGAGACGCTCACGGGCAACGCGTTCGCCGACTGGAGCGACGACGAGCTGGTGCGCACCCTCGATCCCGCGACGCACGAGCGGCTGTTCGCGGTGTGCGAGCTGCTGCGCCGCGGCCGGACCGTCGACGAGCTGCACGCGCTCTCGACAATCGACGAGTTCTGGCTGTGGGAATTCAAAGCGCTCGTCGAGCTGGAAGAAGAGTTTCGCGCGCACGCGGCGCCGGGACCGCTGTTCGGACAGGCTCCGCCCGACGCGCTGGTGCGGCGCGCGCTCGAAAGCGGCTACAGCATTCGGGGGATCAACTCGCTGTTCGGCGGCGAGCTGCGGAGCGCCGGCGCCGGCGGCGCGGCGTTCCGCATGGTGGACACCGCGGCGGCCGAGTTTCCCGCCACGTCGCCGTACTACTATCTCTCGCGGTTCGAGAGCGACGAAATGCGCCTGCCCGGCAAAGAAGCAGTGGTTGTCGTCGGCAGCGGCCCGATCCGCATCGGGCAGGGGATCGAGTTCGACTACAGCTGCGTGCACGCCGCGTGGGCGCTGCGCGAGGCGGGCCGTTCGGCGGTCGTGATCAACAACAACCCGGAGACGGTGTCGACCGACTTCGACATCAGTGACGTGCTCGTGTTCGAGCCGCCGGGCGCCGACGAGGTCGAGGCGACCGCGCTCGCGACGAATGCGCGCGGCGTGATGCTCGCGTTCGGCGGCCAAACGGCGATCAACCTCGCCGGCGAGCTCGCCAAGCGGGGCATCACGATCGTGGGCAGCGACCGCCGTTCGCTCGACATGGCGGAGGATCGCGAGAAGTTCGACGCCGCGCTCGAGAAGCTGGGCGTCGCGCGGCCGCGCGGCCGCGCGGCGAACACGTTTCGCGAAGCGCGTGCGATCGCGCGCGAGATCGGCTTCCCCGTGCTGGTTCGGCCCTCGTACGTGCTGGGCGGGCGCGGCATGGAGATCGTGTACAACGAAGGCCAGCTCGCGTCGTACGTGGAGAGCGCACCGCCGATCACACCGGGCTCGCCGCTGCTGGTCGACAAGTACATGCGCGGCCGCGAGGTCGAGGTCGACGCGGTCTTCGACGGCGACGACATCATGATCCCCGGCATCTTCGAGCACGTTGAACGCGCGGGCATCCACTCGGGCGACTCGATCAGCGTGTTCCCGACTCAAACGGTGTCGGACGACATGGAAGCGCGCATCGTCACGGTCACCGAGGCGATCGCGCGCGAGCTCGGCATCCGGGGGCTCATCAACATCCAGTTCGTCATCCCCGAGGGCACCGACGAGCTGCTGATCATCGAGGCGAACCCGCGCGCTAGCCGCACCGTGCCGATCATCTCCAAAGCGACCGGAATCAACTTGGTCGCGGCGGCGACGCGCATCGCGCTGGGCGAGAAGCTGCGCGACATGCGCTGGGGCACCGGGCTGCGGCCAAAGCCCGATTACGTGGTGGTCAAAGTGCCGGTGTTCTCGTTCGCGAAGATGCGCGGCGTCGAGACGATCCTGGGCCCGGAGATGAAGTCGACGGGCGAAGTGCTCGGCATCGACGCGACGTACGCCGGCGCGCTGCGCAAGGGCTTCGTCGGCGCGGGCATCCGGTTTCCGAGCGAAGGCGGTCGCGTGCTCGTATCTGTGAGCGACGAGGAGAAGAAGGACGCCGTCGGTCTGATGCGACGGCTCGTCGCGCTCGGTCATACGCTCATTGCGACACCGGGCACGTTCGAGGTGCTCGAAGAGCACGGGATCGCCGCGGAACGCGTGAACAAGATCGGCGAAGGCGCGCCCGACGTGCTCGACGTGATCCGCCAGCGTTCGGTGGATCTCGTCATCAACGACTTCAAGAGCGGCAAGGAGCAGACCGACAACTACCGTATCCGCCGCGCCGCCGTAGAAGCGTCGATCGCGTCGCTGACGTCGCTCGACACGGCGCACGCGCTGGTGACGGCGCTCGAATCGGAGTCGGGTCCGCCGCGTTCGCTGCAAGAGTACCAGGCAACGCACCTCGGCGCGACCGTGCTGTAGACGTGCCGAACCGGCGCGGCGTTCTCACCGCGTTCGGCGCGCTTGCGCTGAGCAGCTGCGGCGTTGCGCGCCACATCGCGGCGCGGGCGGACCGCGGCCAGGGATGCACCGACGTGCCGGTGCCGTCCGCCGCGGGGGTGCACGTGCTGCGCGGCGTGATCCCCACCCGCCACGTCGCGGGGACGGTGCGTTATGCGATCATCGTACCCGATGGCGTGCGCGCGCTGGACCGGGTCACGTACCTGCTGCCCGGTCGCGGCGGCGATGCTGAATCCGCGGTCGCGCTCGGACTCGACGGATTTCTCGCCGCGTACTTGCGCGGCGGCGGACGCCCGTTCGCGCTCGCGGCGATGGACGCAGGCGAGTCGTACTTTCACCCGCGCGCGTCAGGCGAAGATCGTCTGGCCATCGCGACCTTGGAGTTTCCGCGGGTCGTCCGCACCGCGCTCGGCGTGTCTCAACTGCACGAGGCGCTGATGGGCCAGTCAATGGGCGGGTACGGCGCGCTGCTCGCCGCGGAACGCGAGCCCGCGCGCTATCGCGCCGTCGCCGTTGCCGGCCCCGCGATCTTTCCGTCGTACGACGACGAGCACCGCAGCGTCGGCGACGCGTTCGACTCACCTGCGGACTTCGCGCGCTACGACGTCCTCGCGCACGCGAGCGCCCTGAAGGACCTGCCGGTGTGCATCCGCGCGGGCCAGCGCGATCCGTTGGTGCCCGGCGTGCGCGCGTTCGCGCGTGCCTGCCCCACCGCGGACGTGCGCATCGAGCCGGGCTGTCACGACGCCGGCTTCTGGCGAGCGAGCGCGGCGTCGCTGCTCGCGTTCATCGGCACGCATCTGTAGGCGCTATGCGATCGCGCCCGGCTCCGACGCGCCGCCGGTCGCCGCCGCCACGTCCTGTTTTCCGCGGCGCTGGTCGGCCGGCTTCGAGTCGGCTGCGAGGTTGTACGCGGTGTTGACGAGCCCGACGTGCGAGAACGCTTGCGGGAAATTGCCGACCAGCCGTTTTCCTTCGACGTCGTATTCTTCCGACAGCAGGCCGACGTCGTTCGCGGTGCCGATCAGCCGCTCGAACAGCGCGCGCGCGTCCTTGCGCCGTTTCTGCAGCACGTAGTTGTCGGCGAGCCAGAACCCGCACGCGTAGAATGCGCCCTCGCCCGGCGGCAGACCGTCGGTGTCGATGTTCGGCTGCGTGTAGCGCTTCACGAAGCCGTCGACGAGCAGCTCGCGCTCGACCGCCGCGACGGTGCCCACGACGCGCGGGTCGTCGGGCGGCAGAAAGCCGACGAGCGGGATCAAGAGCGTCGACGCGTCGATCTCCTCGGAGCCGTACGACTGCGTGAAGGTCTTGCGCCTGGGGTCGTACCCTTGCGCGCAGACCTCGTCGTGGATCTGGTTGCGCAGCGCGCGCCAGCGGTCGGCCGGGCCGTCGAGCCCGAACTTCTCGATCGCGCAGATCGCACGGTCGAGCGCGACCCACGCGAGCACTTTGGAGTGCACGAACGGACGGCACGGTCCGCGAACTTCCCAGAGACCGCGATCGTCTTCGGACCACCGCTTCTCGACCGCTTCCACCACGGCGCTCATCAGCGACCACTCGTCGGTATCGGGTGGAAGGCCCGCGCGATGCGCCTGGTACATCACGTCCGCGACCTCGCCGTAGACGTCGAGCTGTAGCTGCTCCGCGGCGGCGTTGCCGATGCGCACCGGCTTGGAGCCGGCGTAGCCGCGCAGCCACGGCGCCTCGAACTCCGGCAGCCTGCGTTCGCCGCGCAGCCCGTAGAGGATCTGGATCTGGTCCGGGTTGCCGGCGACCGCGCGCAGCAGCCACGCTCGCCACGCGAACGCCTCTTCCTCATAGCCTGCGTTCAGCAGTGCGACGAGCACGAACGTCGCGTCGCGCAGCCAGCAATAGCGGTAGTCCCAGTTGCGCACGCCGCCGAGCAGCTCGGGGAGCGAGGTCGTCGGCGCGGCGAGAACCGCGCCGGTGCGCGCGTCGGTGAGCGCCTTGAGCGTGAGCAGCGAGCGTACCACGACGTCGCGCCAGGGCCCCTCGTAGCGGCACGTGCGCGCCCATTCGCGCCAGAACACGTCGGTGCGCCGCAGCGCGGTGACCACGTCGGACGGCCCGGGCTGCTCCTCGTACGACGGGAAGTACGCCATCTCGAACCCGACCCGCTCGCCCGGCCCCACCCAGAACTCGGCGACGGTCGAGAGGTCCTGGCCGCGCAGCTCGACGTCGGAGTAGAGCGCGAGCGCGTCCGGCCCGGCGACCGCGACGACCGTGCCGGACGAGCGGTGGATCCACGGCACGATCTGGCCGTAGTCGAACCGGATCCGCATCGACGAGCGCATCGCCACGCGGCCGGCCTCGCCGGTCACCAGCCGCAGAAGGCGCGGGGTTACGCTCCCCGCGAGCATGGCGTCCACCACCCGCACGCGGCCGCCGCCTTCGAGCTCGTACACGGTCTCGAGGACCATGCTGTCCTCGCGGTACGCGCGCTTGATCGCGAGCGCGTGGCCTTGGGGCGCCAGGCTCCACGTGCCGTTCTCCTCGTCGCCGACCAGCGCGGCGAAGCACGCGCCGGAGTCGAAGCGCGGGAGACACAGCCAGTCGATCGAGCCGTCGCGGGACACGAGCGCCGCCGTACGGGTGTCGCCGATGAGCGCGTAGTCTTCGATCGGTTTGGACATCGTCGTACGGTCGTTCCCCGCCAAGCCGCGATTCGTTCGGCCGCCCGAAGGAACGCCGACCGCGGCGCGTAACGTCCGACCAACTCTCGCCCCGCCTACGAGGTCGGTCCGATGCGTATTTCCCGTTCCCTTCCGGCGCTGCTCGCCGTCGCGATGCTCGGTACGTCGTTCGTCGCGCCGCCTGCGACCGCGGCCGAAGGCCCCATCAAGATCGCCGTCATCACCGACATGTCCGGCGTCTACGCCGCGCTTGCCGGCCCGGGCGCGGTCGAGGCCACCAAGATGGCAGTCGAAGACTTTGGCGGGAAAGTCCTCGGCCGGACCGTCGAGGTCGTCGCGATCGATCATCGCAACAACGCCAACGACGCGTCGATCAAGGCGCGCGAGGCGTACGACAGCGGCGCCGAGCTCGCGCTCGACATGACCAACTCCGCCGTCGCGCTCGCCGTCGCCGGGGTCGCGAAGGACAAGAAGAAGCTCGCGATCGTGACGGGCGGAGCGTCGTCGGCGCTCACCGGTGCGCAGTGCAACCGCTACACGTATCATTACGCGTACGACACGTACGCGCTCGCGGCGTCGACCGGCGTGAACATCGCGGCGGGTTCGGGCGGTAAGACGTGGTACGCGCTCGTTCCCAACTACGCGTTCGGGACGCAAATGCTCGCGGACTTCACGGCGGCGATCGGGCGCAAGGACGGCAAGATCCAAAAAGCCGACCTGTATCCGTTCCCCGCGACGACCGACTTCTCGTCGTACCTCTTGTCGGCGAAGAACTCCGGCGCCCAGGTGCTCGGCCTGTTCAACGCCGGCGCCGACACGGTGAACTCGATGAAGCAAGCCAAACAATTCGGCGTCGACAAGGCGATGAAGATCGCGGTCGGCCTGCTGTTCCTCAGCGACGTCGACGCGCTGCCCGACGTGTTCGCGGGCTCGCGCATCACGACGTCGTGGTACTGGAACGAAGACGCCGCGGCGCGCAAGTGGGCCGACAAGTACGCGAAGCGCATGCACGGTTTGCGCCCGACCGACATCCAGGCGTCGGACTACTCCGCTGCCACGCAGTGGCTCAATGCGGTCAAAGCCGTCGGCAGCGTCGAGGGCGACAAGGTGCAGGGCTATCTCGACAACCGTCAGTTCAGCGACTTCTACGCCAAAGGCGGTGAGTGGCGCGGGCGCGACCACCGCGTGATCCACGAGATGTACGTCGTCGACGTGCTGCCGAAGGAACAAGTGAAGGAGCCGCACGCGTGGTTCAAGATCGTGCAGACGATCCCGCCGGGCCGCGCGTTCCGCCCCGAGTCGGCGTCGGTGTGCAAGAAGGACTGGTAGTCTGAGCCCGGACTATGTCCTCACCCAGACGCTGAACGGCCTCGTCAACGGGGCGTTCTTCGCCCTGTTGGCGCTCGGCCTGAGCGTCATCTTCGGGATGCTGCGCATCGTGAACTTCGCGCACGGCGCGATGTTCATGCTGGGTGCGTTCGTCGCATATTACGGCGGCCAGTTCATCCACGTGCCGAACGTGCACCCGTTCTATCCGTCGTTGGTCGTCGCGCCGCTCGTCGTCGGCCTGCTCGGGCTTGTGATCGAGGTCGTGTTCCTGCGCCGGCTGTACGGGCTCGACCCGCTGTACGGCCTGCTGTTCACCTTCGCGCTCGTGCTCATCATCGAGGACGCGATGCGGCTCGCGTTCGGCGCGCTGGGCTCGCCGTACTCGCCGCCGCCGTCGCTCGCCGGGACCGCGAACCTGGGCTTCGGACCGTTTCCGACCTACCGCCTCTTCGTCATCGTCGTCGCGGTCGTCGTCTGCGCGGTGGTCTGGTACGTGCTGGAGCGGACGCCGATTGGCGCGCGGATTCGCGCCGCGACCGAAGCGCCGGTGCTCGTGCGCGCGCTCGGCATCGACACGCAGCGGCTCGTCTCGATCACGTTTGCCGCCGGCGTCGCGCTGGCCGCGCTCGCGGGCGTGCTCGCCGCGCCCAACCAAAACGTCGAGCCCGCCATGGGCGACAAGATCATCATCAACACCTTCGCCATCGTCGTGATCGGCGGGCTCGGCTCGATCGGCGGCTCGGTGCTCACCGGGTTCGCGCTCGGCCTGCTGCAAACGCTGGGCGCCGTCGTCTTCCCCGCCTTCAACGACACGCTGATCTTCCTGCTCATGATCATCGTGCTGCTCGTCCGCCCGAGCGGCCTTTTCGGCAGCCCGGCGTCCGTGAAATGACGACGTCGCTGCTGGGGACGCGCCGCGGTGCGATCGTCGCCGCGGTGCTCCTGCTCATCGCGCTCGTGCTGCCGAAGGTCGTCTATCCCGTGCTCGCGATCGACATCGTCGCGTACGCGCTGTTCGCCGTCGCGTTCGACCTGCTGCTGGGCTTCACGGGGCTGCTGTCGTTCGGGCACGCGATGTTCTGGGGCGGTGCGGCATACGTCTCGACGATCTTGATGGCGAAGGCGCACGTGCCGTTCCCGCTCGCCGTGCTCGCGGCCATCGCGTACGCGGCGGTCCTCGCGCTGGTCGTCGGCGTGATCGCGATCCGGCGGCAAGGCATCTACTTCGCGATGATCACGCTCGCGCTGGCGCAGCTCCAGTATTTCTTCGCCTATCAGCTCGGCGACTGGACCGGCGGCGAGAACGGCGTGCAGCTCAACGGCCGCGGGACCTTGTTCGGCATCTCGCTCGAAAACGACGTCGCGTTCTACTACGCCGTGCTGGTCATCGCGGCGCTCGGGACGTATCTGGTCGTGCGCGTCGTGCGCTCGCCGTTCGGCGCGGTGCTCGGCGCGATGCGCGAGAACGAGCAGCGCGCGGTCGCGCTCGGTTTCCGCGTCGACCGCTACAAGCTCGTCGCGTTCGTGCTGTCGGGGACGCTCGCCGGCGTGGCTGGCGTGCTGTTCGCCGTCGGCAACCGGCTCTCAGGGCTCGACGGCGTCGACTGGCACACCAGCGGCAAGGTCGTCATGATGTCGATCCTGGGCGGGATCGGGACGGTGTTCGGGCCGATCGCCGGCGCCGGCATCTTCGAATCGCTCGACTACTTCGTCTCGAAGACCGCCATCGGCGACAAGACCAACATCGTGATGGGGACGATCTTCGCGCTGTGCGTGCTGCTGTTCCGGCGCGGAATCATCGGCGAGCTGCTGGCGCTGCGCACGAAGCGCGCGAAGCCCTAGCGCGGCGTTTCGCGCGTGTTCGTCACCGCGTTCCGCCGCCGGCGCGGCGCGAAGACCGACGACGCGTTTCCCTGGACCGTCCCCGCGTTGCGCAACTTGTGCGAGCTGCGCTTCGACGCGCCCGTCACGTTCCTCATGGGCGAGAACGGCTGCGGGAAGTCGACGCTGCTCGAAGCGCTCGCCGTCGCGACGGATGCAGCCGCGGCCGGCGCGGAGGGCGTCGACGTGGATGCGACGCTCGCGGGCGCCCGGCGCCTGGCCGCCGCGTTCGAACCGGAGGAGCGCGGCCGGCCGCGCGTGCGCGCGTTCTTTCGCGCGGAGGACGCGTTCGGGTTCACCAAGCGCATCGAGCGCGAGATCCACGAGATCGAAGGCCAGGCGGACGCGATGCTGGACGACGAGAACGCGAGCGAGTACCGCCGCCGTCTGGGCGCGAACATCGTCCGCAGCGCGAGCTGGGTGTACGTGCGCAAGTACGGCGCCGACCCGCACGCGCGCTCGCACGGCGAGACGTTCTTGGGCATCCTGCGCGGCCAGCTCGTACGAAACAGCCTCTACCTGCTCGACGAACCCGAGACGCCGCTGTCGCCGACGCGCGTGCTCACGCTGCTCACCATCCTGCTCGACGCGGTGAAGCGGGGCTCGCAGTTCGTCATCGCGACGCACTCGCCGATCCTGGCGGCCTTCCCCGGCGCGTCGATCCGCGTCTTTGACGGCGACCGCATCGTGGAAACGCCGTACGAAGAATTGGAGCACGTCCGCATCACGCGCGATTTCCTGAACGCGCCGGGCAGGTATCTCCGCTATCTGACCCGCGCGCCTGAAGAGATAGACGGTGAGCCTTAGGCCAAAGCGAACGTCATGCGGGAAGCCGGCGCCGACCCGAAAACCGTGGTTACCTCGATCGCCGGAATTCTGTCGACGGTCACCCGTCGCGCCCTCCCGAGATTTCGTCCCGGGGTGTAGGTCTGGCTGATCTCCACGCGTCGTTCGCTCATGACGGCCCCATCATAACGCATGAACCGTGACGACGATATACCGAAGTAGCGGTCCGCGGCTAGGGCGCGAAGCTACTTCGTTCCGTCTTGGGGCCAGAAGCCGAATAGTGCGCGGCCTGGTTCGAGGTCCCAGAAGCGGGTTGCGTTGTCGCCCACGCCGTAGATGACCGCGTACGGGACGTCGCGGGCGATGATCGCGCGGACCAGGCGTGCGAAGTCGCGTTGGGACATCCATGTGGCCGCGTAGCGCGCGAACTTTTGCTGCTCGGTAAGCGGCAGCCAGTCAGAGCTTTGCGCCACGCTCGGATCGCGCGGGTCGTCTTGCGGCGTGATCGATCCGATGCGCACGCACGTCACCTGCAGGCCGTAGTTGTCGCTATAGTAGCGGCCCAGCGTTTCGCCGAAGGCTTTCCACACGCCGTACAGCGAGTCGGGGCGGTACGGCGTGTCCGTGCGCACGACCAGGCCGAAGCCGGGCTCGTAGATCGCCGGGACGTTCTCGACCTCGTGCATCCCGACCGCGTGGTTCGAGCTCGCGAAGATCACGCGCTTGACGCCTGCGCGCCGCGCCGCTTCGAACGCCGCGTACGTCCCGCCGATGTTCGGTCCCGCGACGTCCGCCCACGACGCCTCAACGCTCACGACGCCCGCCAAGTGGATCACGGTCTCGCAGTCCGCGAAGGCGCGTTCCAGCGCATCGACGTCCTGTACGTCGGCGATCACGTCGGCGTCGTGCAGATCGATGCGCACGACGTTGTGATCGCGCGCGAGATCCGCGCACAGCGACTTGCCGATCGTGCCGGCGGCGCCGGTGACCGCGATCTTCGTCACACGCCGAGCATGTCGAGGAGCTCGCGCTCGCGTGCGATCACCTCGCTGTTTTCCAGCGTCTGCGCGACCTGGCCGTGCACGATGATGTGATGGCGGTCGGCGACGCCCGTCGCGAAGCGCACGTTCTGCTCGACCAGCAGCACCGTGATGCCCTCGGACTTCATCGCGCGAATCAGCTCACCGATGCGATCGACGATCACGGGCGCGAGCCCTTCGGTGGGCTCGTCGAGCAGTACCGTTCGCGCGCCGGAGCGCAGCACGCGCGCGATCGCAAGCATCTGCTGCTCGCCGCCCGAGAGCGTCGTGCCGGCGGCTTTCGCGCGTTCCTTGAGGTTCGGAAACTCCGCGAAGATGCGGTCGACGGTCCAGCCCTTGTCGCCGACGATCGGCGCGAGCGTCAGGTTCTCGTACACGCTGAGCGTTGCGAGGATGCCGCGCTCTTCGGGCACGTAGCCCAGGCCGCGCTTGACGATGCGGTCCGACGGCATCCCGGCGATCGACGTGCCGTCGAGCTCGATCGCGCCGGCGCGCGCCGGCAAGATCCCCATGATCGTGCGCAGCGTGGTGGTCTTGCCGACGCCGTTGCGGCCGACCAGCGTCGCGACCTCGCCGGTTTCCACGCGCAGCGTCATGCCGTGCAGGATGTGCGACTCGCCGTAGTACGCGTGCACGTCGCGCAATTCCAGCACTAGTGCGTCCCTCCGCCCAAGTACGCGGTGACGACGCGCTGGTCGTTGCGCACCTCGTCGTAGGTGCCTTCGACGAGTACTTTGCCGCGCTGCATCACGGTGACGCGGTCGCACAGGTCCGCGACGACGCGCAGGTTGTGTTCGACGAGCACGATCGTGCGGCCGGGTGCGATCTTCTTGACGAGCTCCACGGTACGGTCGATGTCTTCGACGCCCATCCCCGCGGTGGGCTCGTCGAGCAGCAGCACCTTGGGATCCTGCGACAGCGCGATCGCGAGCTCCAGCGAACGCTTCTTGCCGTACGGCAGGTTCGCGGCGACGGCGGCGCGCTCGTCGTCGAGCCCAACTTGATCGAGTGCGGCGCGCGCGGGATCGTCGAGCACCGCGGTGACGGCGGGCGATGCGAGGAGCCGGCGCGACAGCGGCGTGCGCGCCTGCAGCGCGATCTTCACGTTGTCGAGCACGCTCAAGTGCGGGAAGATGCTGTTGATCTGGAAGCTGCGGACCATGCCCATCCGCGCGATCGCGGCGGGATCGAGGTGCGCGATCTCGACGCCGGCGAACCGCACGCTGCCGCGCGTGGCGGGCGCGAAGCCGGACAGCACGTTGAAGAAGGTCGTCTTGCCGGCGCCGTTGGGCCCGATGATCGCGTGGACGGTGCCTTCCGCGACGTCGAGCGACACGCCGTCGAGCGCGGTGAACCCCGCGTAGACTTTGACGACGTCGCGCGTCGAGAGGATCGGCTCGGTCACGAGCGGGACTTCTGCCCATCATGCAGCCGGCCCCGCACGATCACGAGACCGTCCTCGAAGTCGAGGCACCCCGCGTCAAGTTCGGCCGCGGCGCCATCGACGAGGTGGGCCCGGAGGCCGCCGCGTTCGGCCTGCACCGCGTCGCGCTGTTCACCGATGCCCGGCTCGCGGCCGGCCCGTTCGTCGAGCGCGCGCGCGCGTCGCTGCGCGCCGCGGGGGTCGACTTCGCCGAGTTCGCGGCGGTACGGATCGAGCCCACCGACGGCTCGTTCCAAGCGGCGGCGGCGTTCGCGACCGACGCGCACGTCGACGGCTACGTCTCCGTCGGCGGCGGCTCGGTGATCGACACCGCGAAGGCGGCGAACCTCTACGCGACGTACCCCGCGCCGTTCGAGCGCTACGTGAACGCGCCGCTGGGCGAAGGTGCGGCGGTGCCGGGGCCGCTGAAGCCGCACATCGCATGCCCCACGACGTCCGGCACCGGCAGCGAGTGCACCGGGATCACGATCTTCGACTTCGAGGCGCACGACGTCAAGACGGGGATCGCGTCGCGCCGCTTGCGCCCGACGCTAGGCATCGTCGACCCGGACGCGACGCGCACGCTGCCGGCGATGGTCGTCGCCTCGAGCGGATTCGACGTGCTCGCGCACGCGCTCGAATCGTTCACCGCCAAACCGTACACGCAGCGGATGAAGCCCGCGACGCCGCTCGCGCGCCCGCTCTCGCAAGGCGCGAACCCGTACAGCGATCTGGCGTGCGTGGAAGCGCTGCGGCTGCTCGGGCAGTTTCTCGAGCGCGCGGTGCACGACGCGCACGACGACGAGGCGCGCGAGGGCGTGATGTACGCGGCGACGCTCGCGGGGATCGGCTTCGGCAACGCGGGCGTGCACGTCCCGCACGGGATGGCGTACGCCGTCGCGGGTCTCGTGCGCGACTTCTTCCCGCGCGACTACGACGCCGACCACGCGATGGTGCCGCACGGCATGTCGGTGATCGTCAGCGCGCCCGCGGTCGCGAAGTTCACCGCGAGCACCGCGCCCGAGAAGCACCGCCGCGTCGCGACGCTGCTGGGTGCGCAGAGCGAGCTCTACGACGACGAGGTGGGCGACGCGCTCGCGGCCGCGCTGGCGCGGCTCATGCGCGCGACCGCGATGCCCAACGGCCTGCGCGCGCTGGGCTACACCGGCGCCGACGTGCCGGCGCTGGTCGCGGGCGCGTTCGCGCAGCAGCGGCTGCTCGGCAACGCACCGCGCGCGGTGGGTGAAGAAGAGCTGACCGGGTTGTTCGAGGGCGCGATGAGCGTGTGGTGATCGACGCTACGCGACGGTGACCCTTTCCGGCGTGTCGCGCATCGTCTTGACGAAGCCGTAGAGCTGTTCGGCGTCGATCCCGTGCAGCATCAGGCGGAAGCCCGACTCGATGGTCGAGAACGGCACGACCGGGTGGCGGTTGTTGACCAGCCCGATCGGTGCCTCCAGCGAGAACATGCGCGCGACGTAGATCGCGATCGTCTCGTCGAGCTGCAGCGAGTGGCTGGCGCGGTTGAAGTCGTCGTGCGTGAGCCAGAGGCTGTAGAGCGGCGTGTACAGCTCGATCGCGCTCTGCAGGTCGATGAAGTTGTGCCAGCGCCGCGGCATCGGCGCGAGGTCGTGGTCGAAGTCCTGGATCGCGCTGAAATCCATCGCGCGCAGCGGCCGCGGCGGGATCGTGCGGCCCTGCGCGTTGAGCTGCGCGTTGACCTGAATGATGAAGTTGTAGATGTTCAGATCGTGCTGGACGAACACGTTGTCGACGAGGTCGCCGATCGTGCGCGGGCGCAGCGGGAACCAGCGCATCTCCAGCCCGCCGATGTTGTCGGCGAGGAACCGTAGCATCTGCGTGCTGATGTTGAAGTGCCGCAGAATCAGATAGGTCGCTTCCGGGCACACGAAGTTCGTCATGCCCCAGGCGATCGACCGGTGCAGGAACTTCGGCGCCGCGAACCAGTCGGGGATGACGATGCGCACGAGCTGCGTCAGCGCGACGGCCACGCGCGCGAGCACGCGCACGACGGGCAGGAAGAAGCGCCGCGACCACGTCCGGTTGTTGCGCATCAGCGCTTCCTTGGCGACGGGGTCGAACAGCGTGCTGTGGTCGAGCGAGAGCGCCGTCCACGGGTCGGGGTTGGTGAAATCGTGCTTCGCGAGATCGTACGTGTTGGCGTTCATGCCGGCGTCATCTCTTCGAGCTGCAAGCGGTACAGGCGCGCGACGACGGCGCTCGTCTTCACGATCCGGTCGGCCATCCCGGGCAGCTCGAGGATGCCGGAGCCGAGCGTCGCCTCGAACTCCGCGAGGTGGTCCGCATCGTGCTCGCCGTGGTACAGCAGAAAGCTCACCTGCCGGTCCTCGAGGCCGAGCTGGTCGCGGATGAGGCGGCCCCATGCCGAAGCCTTCTTGCTGCCGACGCCTTCGATCACGAACATCGCGCCGAGCAGGTCGAACGGGTTGGGCTCGCTCGCGCGCTGGAACATGAAGCCGTGCAGCGCTTCGGTGCCGACGTTCTTTTCGTAGGCCCGGATCTGCGCGCGGTCGCCGCCGACCGACACGAAGTCCGCCTCTAGCATCGCGTAGTCGCGGTGCTCCGTCACCGCATGCTTCAGAAAGGCCGAGCGCTGCTCGGCGAACTCGTTGGTGATGCTCGACGACGCGCGCGCGATCCAGCGCGAGCCCTCGATCACCTGCTGGCGGTGGTTGAGCAGCAGCATGCGGTAGTCGTCGAGCCGGAACCGCCCACGCCGTAGCTTGTCGATGAGCGGCACCGTCTCGAGCGCGGACTCGAAGTCGGCCCACACCATCAGCAGCCGGCGCATGACCGACTGCGTTTCCGACGTCGTCACCGCGCCGTTCATACGACCTCCAGCAGCATCAACCCGTTGAGCGCGCGCCCGCTCTCCGGGACGTTGCACAAGATTTTCTGGCCTTTTTCGAGCGTGCGCACGCGCGTGAGCTCCTCGAGCAGCACGAAGATCGACGCGGCGCCGACGTTGCCGCGCGTGGTCAAGTTGCTGAACCACTTCTCTTGCGGGATCAGCGCGCCGGCCGCCGCAAGCAGCTTGACCGTCTCGTCGCGCAGCGACTGCGAGGAGTAGTGGCAGCACACGTGGTCGATCTCGTCGATCACGATGCGCTCGCGCTCCACCAGCTCGACGAAGTGCGACACCCACACCGGGATCATCGAGCGCATGCGCGCGATGTCTTGGGTGAGCATCAGCGCGCCGCCGCGCACGGCTTCGATGGGATCGCCGTAGTCGCCCCAGAACCGCAAGCCGTCGCCGTTCTTCGCCCCACCGGCGATCATGCTGGGCTGGAAGCGGTCGGCGAACGAGCGGATGTCGATCCAGTGGATCTTCAGCGAGCGGTGCCGCGCGTTCGGCGCCGGCTCGAGCACGACGGCACCGGCGCCGTCGGACAGCGTGAAACGCAGAAACTCCGCGTCGAACGGCGCTTCGGTCGCCGCGCCGTTGCCGTTGCCGACGTGCTCGTAGAAGCCCGGCCGGAAATAACGGCTCGCGAACTCGCTGCCCGACACGGCGGCGGCGCGGTGCTCGCCGATGCGAACCTGCGCGTACGCCGACTTGAGCGCCATGAGCGAGCTGGTGCACACGCTCTGGAAGCTCGCGATCTCGATCGGCCCCAGCTTTAGCTCGGCGTGCACGTGGGACGCGAGCCCCGGCAGCAGCACGTCGCCGAGCGTCGTGGCCGTGGCGAGGTACGTGATGTCGCGCAGCGTGAGCTCCGAGGACTCAACGGCCGCGACGACCGCGGCGGCAGCCATGCTCGCGTTCGAGTGCTGCGCCACGCCCGCCGTATCGAGCGCGTAGTGCCGCGACGTGATCTTGTTGTTGCGCAGCACCAGCGGCCGGTAGCGCGACGGTTTCCCGCCGATCCGGCCCAGGTGGCTCTCCATCTCGTCGTTTCCGACGGGCGGGCCGGGGAAAAACGCACCGAACCCGTTCATGTAAACGTCGAGCATGCCCGGCGGGGATTAGACGGCTGCGGTGGACGGCCTTGGAGCTTTTACACAATGGTTACGCAATGCGCGCCGTGATCCAGCGGGTCACCCGCGCCTCGGTCACCGTCGACGGCCGGATCGCGGGCGCGATCGAAGGCGGTTTTCTGGCGCTCGTCGGCGTGTCGGTGGACGACATCGACGCGGACGCGGACTCGCTGGCGCACAAGATCGCGGGCTTGCGCGTGTTCGACGACGCCGCCGGTGCGATGAACCTCGCGCTATCCGACGTCGGCGGCGCGGTGCTGCTCGTCTCGCAGTTCACGCTGCTCGGCGACGTGCGCAAAGGCCGCCGCCCGTCGTTCATCGCCGCCGCGCGCGGCGAGCTCGCCGAGCGCCTCTACGAACGCGTCGCGGCAAAACTGCGCGAAACCGGTCTGCACGTCGAAACGGGCACCTTCGGCGCCGACATGGCGGTCGAGCTCGTCAACGACGGCCCCGTGACGATCCTCCTGGACACGAAGCGCGCGTTTTGAGAAATGCGATGAACGCAATTTCTAGAAATCGTACCGTTCCGTCCGCGCGCGAAAGCGCGTATTCGCTCGTGCTGGAACCGTCGGCTGACGGTGACGGTAACGGTGTGTGGACGGCCGAGGTGCCGGCGTTCGGTATCGTCCCGAAGGTAGTGGGGTGGAGGGTGCGCGGAAAGCCGCGTTGGCCGCCATTCGCGGCTACATCGAGGTCGCGAGCCGGCTCGGCAAGCCGATACCCGACGGCGATCTCATCGACGTGACCGGCGGCGGCTGATCAGCAAGCGGGCGCTCTGAGGGCTTAGGACCGCGCCCGCGCGGGGACAGCCATCGCAATCCGTGTGCCGGTCCGAGCCGTTACCGGCTAAACCGTATACCGTTACGGAGCGAGGGAGCTCATGCGACGTCTCGTCCGGGTAGCCGGAATGGTGGCTGCGGCGTTGTTGGCAACGGCGACCGCCGCGGCAGCCCACCCGCTGGGGAACTTCACGGTCAACCATCTCTCGCGCATCACGAACGCGGGCGGTACTGTGACGGTCCGCTACGTGCTCGACATGGCGGAGATCCCGACGTTCGCGCTCGACCGCTCGCTCGACCCCCACGGCACGCCCACCCGTGCGGCGCTCGCGGCGTGGGCTGATTCGCACGCGAAAGAGATCGCGCCGCAGCTGCAGCTCGTCTCCGACGGGCGCAGCGTCGCGCTGGCGCCGGCCGAGTCGACTGTCCGTACGCGGCCGGGCGCGGGCGGACTGCCGACACTGTATTTCACGGCGACCTATCACGCGGCCGTCGGTAGCGGCGCGCACCGCCTCACGTATCGCGACACGACCGAAGCGGGCCGCCTGGGCTGGAAAGACGTCGTCGTCGGCTCGCAGACGGAGCCGACCGGCGAGCTGACCGCGTACCCGAGCGCGCTGCTCGGTTCGCCGCGCACGCGCGTCGCGGTCGCGGCCGGCGTCGACGCCGCCGGGCGGATCACTGCGGACAACACGACGACCGTCTCCGACGACGTCGCGTCCGACGCAGCCGCCGCGACCCCGATCTCGCGCTCGAACGCGCTGTCCGACGTCCTCGCGAAGGGCGCCGGCGATCCGCTCGTCGTGTTCGGCGCGCTGCTCCTGGCGATCGCGCTCGGCGCGCTGCACGCGCTCGAGCCCGGTCACGGCAAGACGCTGCTGGCCGTTTCGCTGGTCGGCGCGCGCGCGACGCCGCGCCAAGCCGTCATCCTGGCGACCGCGCTCACGGTGGCACACACGGCGGGCGTGCTCGCGCTCGGCGTCGTCGTGCTCGCCGCGACGCGCTGGATCATCCCGGAGCAGATCTATCCGTGGATCACGCTCGCGTCCGGCGTGTTCGTCACGATCCTCGGCGCGCGGGCCGTCGCGCGTGAAGTTCGCGGACGGCTCCCGATGGCGCACGTGCACGCCCATGCCCACCCGCATGCATACCCGCACGAGCACGATCACGTCCACGTGGCCGGCGATCATCACCATGCGCACGACCATGCGCAGCTCGACGACGCCGCGCACGCCAAAGCGCACGCGATCGCGGGGACTGCTCCGCTGACGTTCCGCACCGCGGTCATCGCGGCGGCGAGCGGCAACGTCGCGCCATGCCCGGCCGCGCTCGTCGTGCTGCTCGCAGCGATCAGCCTGCACCAGATCGGCTACGGTCTGGCGCTGATCGTCGCGTTCAGCATCGGGCTCGCGCTGGTGCTGACCGTGCTCGGGATCGCGGTCGTGCGCAGCGCCGCGTGGCTCGTCGCGCGGCCGCAGTTCGACCGGGTCGCGCGCTTCGCGCCGCTCGTCACCGCGGCGGTCATCGCGGTCGTCGGCGCCGTCATGGTCGGTCAGGGCTTCGCGGCGCAAGGCGCCGGCGTCTCCGCGCTGCTGGTGACCGCGCTGGTGCTCGTCGCCGTCGCCGGGTACGCGTTCGCGTGGCATCAGCACCGCGTGCCGTCGGCGTCGGAGGCGCACGCGTGATCGCGTCGAGCGCGTTCACCGTCTTCGTGCTCGGGATGCGCCACGGCGCCGATCCCGACCACCTCGCGGCCATCGACAACGTCACCCGCAACGCCTACGCCAAGACGCCGCTGCTCAGCCGCTTCGTCGGCACGCTCTTCGCCGGCGGGCACACGGTCATGGTGCTCGCGATCTCGGTGCTGATCGGGTTGCTCGGGACGCGCTTCGCGGCGCACGGGCAAACGATCGAACGGATCGGCACATGGGTGTCCATCGTCGTACTGCTGGCGCTCGCCGCGATGAACCTGCGCGCGCTGCGCGCCGGCTCGATGCGCGTCGCGGGCGCGAAGACGCGGCTCTTGCCGCGCCGCTTGCGCGAAGGTTCGAGCGCGCTGCTCGCGATCCCGATCGGGTTGCTGTTCGGCTTCGGGTTCGAGACGTCGAGCCAGCTCGCCGCGTACGTGCTCGTGTTCGGTGCCGACGCCGGCCTCGCCGGCGGCCTGCTGGTCGGTGCGATGTTCTCGGCCGGCATGATCTTCACCGATACGCTCGACTCCGTGCTCGTGCACCGTTTGATCTCGTTCCGTTCCGACCGTCTGCCCGCGCTGATGCGCGTGTGGATCGCGTCGGTGACAATCCTCGCGATCGTCGTCGCCGTTTATCAGTTGGCGCAGGTCCTCGGATGGCACTCGCCGGTGAGCGACCTCACCGTCAGCGCGGCGCTCGTCGCCGCACTGGTTCTCGTCTTCGCATACGTGTTCGCGCGTACGCGCCGCCCCGATCTCGCAGCTCCGCCCAGCGCGGCGGTCATCTCAGGAGAACCCCTATGAAATCACGCTCCGGCGCGTTCGGCGGCGGCCTCGCCGTCCTCGCGCTCGTCCTGACGGGGGTCCTGTTCAACGTGCAAACCGCGCGCAGTTCGGACCATCAGGACTCACCCACCACGGTCGCGCACCCCGCGGCCGACATCACCGACGTGTTCCTCTACCCGGCCGGCGACAACAACGCCAACGTCGTGCTGCAGATGGATCTCGATCCGCTGCTGACGCCGGCCACCGCCCCGCAAGCTTCGCTCGATCCGGGCGTGCTCTATCAGTTCAAGATCGCGCACGGAACGAACGCGGGGCCCGAAGACATGGTCATCCAGGTGCAAGCCACGGGCGCCGGTACCGGCCAGACCGTCAACGTCTACGGCCCGTTCAACACGTCGAGCCCGAGCACGCTCGCGACCGTCAACACCGCCGCACTTGCGGGCAGTGTTGCGTTCGGATCGACTGCGGGCACCCCGTTCACGAACGGGATGAAAGTCTTCGTCGGACCGCGCTCGGATCCGTTCTTCTTCGACCTGTTCCAGTTCTTCAGCTTCCTGCCGGACCGCAACTATCAGACCGCCGGCTCGCCGCCCAAAGCGCCGTTCTCGTTCAAGTTCCCCACCCCGGCCGGCCCGACCGCGGGCTGCGTGCAAGGCACGCCGGTCGACGCGCTTTCGGCGAACTCGTTCAACGTGCTGTCGATCGTGATCGAAGCACCGCGCGCGCTGATCGCCCCGGTGAGCGGCTCGCAGATGATCCATCTTTGGACGACGACCAGCACCCAGAGCGGAGCCTAACCCACCATGCGACAATCATTACTCACCTTTGCCGCGATCTATGCCGTGGTGCTCGGCACCTCGAGCTGCAACGGCGGCGCCACCAACGTGCCCAACCTCAACACCGGCCAGACGGGCCCCGGCGTGCAGTACCAGCAGATCGAACGGCTCGCGCGCCCGGCCGTCAAAGAGCTGTTCCAGCAGTTCGCCAACCATGACGGCACCAACCGCACGTCGCCCGCGCAGACGCCGCTCTCGTCGCAAACGCTGTATCAGGAGATCGGGTCGTTCACGACGACCGTTGCAGGACGCTCGCCGGCGATCGCGTCGACGCTGCAGGCGATCCTGATCCCCGATGAGATCTCGGCCGACCTCTCCAACCTCACCGACAAGGCGTCGTATCTCGGCGTCGAAACCGGCGGTGCGACGGGCGGCAAGTTCGGCGGGCGCGGCCTGCCCGACGACGTCATCGACATCTCGCTCGGCGCGGTGTTCGGGAAGACGATCCCGACCGTGGTTCCGTCGGTACCTGACGACGGCAAAGAGTCCGTGTGCCTCACGACGGACAACGTTCCGCAGCAAAACGGCCCGGACAAAGTCACGCCGCTCGTGTTCCCGTATGTCGGGGCGCCGCATTAACCTGCGGGTCTCTCCGGCAACCGCCATCGTCGCGGGCGCGCTCGTCGCGCTCGCGGCGTGGCCGGTTTACCTCGGCACGCGCGCTTCCGCGTCCGCGCCGCCGGTGGCGGTGCTCACGCCGGCACCGGTCAAGCCCGATTGGAAAGTCCGCGACCCGAACATCGCGTTTCTCGAGTCGCGTGCAGGCAAGGTGCGCGGCGACATGCTCACGCCGCGCATGCTCTCCGGCGAATATTTACAGCGCTACCGCGAGCGCGGTGACCTCGGCGACGTGTTGCGCGCCGAGCACGCCGCCCGGCTCTCGCTCGCCGCGATGCCGCGCCGCAACGTCGCGGGCGACGTCGCGCTTGCAAGCGCATTGCTCACGCTGCACCGCTTCCGCGAAGCAAAAGCCGCCGTCACGGACGCACGCCGCACGGAGCCCGACAACCCCGGGCTCGCGGCGGAAGAAGCGGGTCTCGATCTCGAGCTCGGCGACGTCGAAGGCGCGCGCCGGCTCGTCGACGCCCATCGCGGCGACACCGCGTTCGACGTCGTCGCCGCGCGGCTCGACGAAGAGACCGGCCATCTCGCCGATGCGCGCGCGCTGGTCGACGGCGCCATGCGCCGCGCCGACGCGATCTACGACACGCCGGCCGAGCGCCGCGCGTGGTTTCACGCGCGTGCCGCGGAGCTCGCCTTCGCGGCGGGCGACCACGACGCCGCACGCCGGGCCGCGCAAGCCGGGCTCGTGATCTTCCCGGGCCACCTCCGCGCGCTGACGACCCTCGCGCGCGTCGAGCTCGCCGACGGCCGCAACGCCGAAGCCGAAGACGCGGCAAAGCGCGCCGCGGCGATCCAACCGAACCCCGAAGTGCTGGGGATGCTCGCGGACGCGCAAGCGGCGCGCGGCGAAAACGACGCCGCGGCCGCGACCCGCGACGAGATCTTCGCCGTCGAGCGGATCGCCGACGCGCAGCACGTCAACGATCGCCTCATCGCGGTGTACGAAGCCGACCACCGCGTCCGCGTCGCGGACGCCTACGCGATCGCGAAGCGCGAGCTCACCGTGCGCGACGACGTCTACGCGGAGGACACGCTCGCGTGGGCCGCGGCGCGGTCGGGGCACTGGGACGTCGCGCGCACCGCGATCGCGAAGGCGCTTCGGTACGGCATCGAGGATCCGCGCGTTCGCGCGCACGCGGCGGAGATCGCCGCGCACACTTCATCGAGCTAGGTACCGCTCCAGTCGGGGCGGCGCTTGTCGAGGAACGCCGTACGGCCTTCACGGAAGTCGCGGCTGCCGTAGCATAGACGAATCAAGTCCTCGTCGTCCGGCAGCGGCGCGGCGTTGCGCAGGCGGCGGCACATCTCTTTGGTCGCGCGCAGCGTCAGCGGTGCGAGCGCGACGAGCTGCTCGGCGAGTTGTTGCGCGCGTGCATCGAGCGCACCGTCCGCGTCGACGACTTCGTTGAGAAAGCGAGCTGCGCGCGCCTGCTCCGCGTTCATCAGCTTCCCCGTCAGCAGCAGCGCTTTGACCGCGTCCAAGCCGACGATCTCGGCGACCCGCGCGATGTTGCGCAGCGAGATGCAGTTGCCGAGCGTGCGCGCGATCGGCACGCCGATGCGCGCCGACGGCGCGCCGATGCGCAGGTCGCACGCGGCGGCGATGCTGACGCCGCCGCCGGTGCACGCGCCGGCGATCGCGGCGATCGTCGGGACCCGGATCGCTTCGAGCGCGGCGATCACCGCCTCGATGCGCGCCTCGTACTCCACCCCGTCGTCCGCGCCCGTGAATTCGCGAAACTCCCCGATGTCGGTCCCGGAGACGAACGCGTGCGTGTGCGCCTCGGCGCCGGTGAACACGACGACGCGCACCGTCGCATCGGCGTCCAGCTCGCGCGCGATCTCGCGCAACTGCTCCCACAGCGCGAACGTCAGCGCGTTGCGCGCCTCGGGCCGGTCGAACACCACCCATGCGATGCCGTGCTCGCGGCGCTCGACGCGAATCATCCCAGCACCGTCACACCGTCGCGTGCCAGCCGCGCCAGCTCGTCCTCGCCGACGCCAAGGCCGCGCAGCACGTCGGCGGAATCCGCACCGAGCACGGGCCCGGCGCGCTCGATGCGCGCCGGCGTCTCGGAGAAGCGCATCGGCGAGCCGATCTGCCGCACCGGTCCGAGCGTGGCGTGCGGCGCGTCGACGAAGAAGCCGCGCGCGGCGAGGTGCGGGTCGTTGAACACCTGGTCGAACCGCAGGATCGGGCCGCACGGGATCCCCGCTTCGTTCAAATACGCGGTCCAGTGCGCCGACGGCTGCGTCGTCGTCACCGCTTCGATCGCCGCGATCAGCGCCGGGCGGTTCTTCATGCGGCGTTCGTTGGTCGCGAAACGTTCGTCGTTCGCAAGCGCGTCGAGCCCGAGCACGGTGCAGCAGCGCAGCCAGTGCGCCTGCGTGTTGGCGCCGAACGTGAACCAGCCGTCGGCCGAGCGCACCGCCTGGTACGGCGCGATCGCTTGGTGCGCGGAGCCCGACGGCGTGGGCACCTCGCCGGTGGCGAAGTACCGGCCGGCTTCCCACACCGCGAACGACACCGCCGACTCGAAGAGCGAGACGTCGATGAACTGACCGCGCCCGTCACGGTCGCGCGCGCGCAGCGCGGCGAGCACGGCGATCGTCGCGTACAGCGCGGTCGTCAGATCCGCGATCGGCACGCCGACTTTCACCGGCGCGGAATCAGGCTCGCCGGTGATGCTCATCAGCCCCGACATCGCTTGCGCGATGATGTCGAGCCCGGCGAGCTGCGCGTACGGTCCGTCGTTGCCGAAGCCCGTCGCCGCCAGATAGATCAGCCGCGGCGATTCCTTCACGAGTTCGGCGTAGCCCAGGCCGAGCCCGTCCATCGTGCCGGGCCGCAAGTTTTCGATCACGACGTCGGCGCTCGCGGCAAGCCGCCGGAACAGCGCCTTGCCCTCGGCGGATTTCAGATCGAGCGCGACGCTGCGCTTGTTGCGGTTGAGCCGCACGAAATTCGAGCTCTCGTCGCCCAGGAACGGCCCGGTGGTGCGGGTGAGGTCGCCGCCGCGCGGGTTCTCCACCTTGACGACCTCGGCGCCCAGATCGGCGAGCTGCATGCCGCAGAACGGGACGGCCATGAAGTTGCCGACCTCGATGACGCGGATGCCCGCGAGCGGCGGAAGAGAGCTCATGCGGTCGGAGGATTGAGGCACGGCGGCACGCTACTCCTCGTCCATCACGTCAAAGGACAGGAGCGTACCATGACCGGCAAGACGCGCGGTGCTTTCGTCACCTCGTCCGCTGCGGCGTTCGCCACGATCGCGATCGTCCGTTCGCCCGCGAAGGCCGCGGATTTTACCGGCAAGGCGGGCACGAACCAGCCGGCCGACCATCCCTTGAGCGTCGCGATGAAAGATCTTTGGGACGCGGTCCGCAAGGACACGAACGGGCGGCTGGACGTCACGGTGTTCCCGAACAACCAGCTCGGCGGCGACACGGCGATGCTGCAGCAGCTGCGCTCGGGCGCACTCGAGGTGATGACGCTCGACGGCGGCATCCTCGAAGGCGTGGTTCCGGTCGCGGCGATCCAGAGCGTCGGCTTCGCGTTCAACGACTCGGCGCACGCGTTCCGCGCGTTCGACGGCAAGCTGGGCGCGTACGTCCGCTCCGAGATCCTCGCGAAAGGGCTCCACGCGTTCGACAAGATCTGGGAGAACGGCATGCGCCAGATCACGACGAGCACCAAACCCGTGCGCAACGCGGGCGACATCTCCGGGATGAAGATTCGCACGCCGAACAGCAAGATGGCCCTCGACGTGTTCAAGTCGCTCGGCGCGGCGCCCACGCCGCTGAATTTCAGCGAGCTCTACACGGCGCTGCAGACGAAGGTGGTCGACGGCCAAGAGAACCCGCTGGCGAACATCGAGTTCGCGCGATTCTACGAAGTGCAGAAGAACTTGAGCCTGAGCAGCCACATGTGGGGCGGCTACTGGCTGCTCGCCGAATCGAGCTGGTTCAACAAGCTCCCCGCCGACGTGCAAGGGATCGTCACCAAGAACGCGTCGCGCATCACCGACCGCCAGCGCAGCGACGTGATGAAGCTCAACGACACGCTGATCGGCAAGCTGCAGTCGCAAGGCATGGCGGTGAACACGCTCAGCGCCGCCGACCGCGCGAGCATGAAGGCGAAGCTCCCGGACTACTACAAGCGCTGGAAGGCCGAGTTCGGCACGACGGCCTGGGATCTGCTGGAGTCGTATTCGGGCAAGTTCACGTAAGAAATGGAGGCGTGATGTATCGTTCCGGTATCGCGGGCGCCGTTTCCGTCCTGGTCGGCGCATTCGTATGGGTCGCTCCGAGCGCGGCGCACGCGCAGTCGAGCGACTGCGTCATCTGGCGGGCGAATCAAACCCCGTGCCCGGCACCGCAGCGGGGGCCGAACATCGACCCGGGTTCGGCCGCGCGCTGCCGGCAGTACGGAAGGCTCATGCCGCAGTTCAGCCAGACCTACGGGAAGTACGGTTACGTCGCGTGCCAGGATCCCAACTACTGGGTCGTCCGGCCGGTGTACGACGAAGCGCAACCGTTTAGCGGCGGCGTTGCGATCGTTCGTCTGGTCAACCGGTTCGGGCTGATCGACCTGAACGGCCGGCGCATCACACCGATGCAGTACGGTTCGATCGCGCCGTTCTCCGAAGGGGTGGCGCTGGCGTATTCCAACGGCGGGTACGGGTACATCGACCGGAACGGCGACTTCGTGATCCCGCCGCGGTTCGACGAAGCTTGGTCGTTCGCGAACGGCCGGGCACGCGTGAGGGTGCGCGGCGCGATCTATCAGATCGACCACAGCGGAAGGATCGTCAGCGGGCCGGGATACTGATAACGTCTACAGTGTAGACGCGAATCGGCGAGTTGTCGGGGCGGCATCGTCCGAAGGGGTTCGGATGATCGCCGAGGCGCGGGGCGAGGCGCCGGCCGACCAGTTCAGCCCGCGGGCGCTGCTCGCGGTGTTCGACGACGCCGAGGCGAACCTGCGGGCAAAGATCGTCGCGATCTACGTGCTGCTCGTCGGCGCCACCGTGGTCGTGTGGGGGCTCGCGCTGCTGGCGTTCGCGTCGCGCCCGCTGCTGCTGGGCACGGCGCTGCTGGCGTATACGTTCGGGCTGCGGCACGCCGTCGACGCCGACCACATCTCCGCGATCGATAACGTGACGCGCAAGCTGATGCAAGAGGGTAAGCGCCCCGTCTCGGTCGGCTTTTTCTTCTCGCTCGGGCACTCGACGATCGTGATCGGCCTGTCGGTCGCGATCGCGGTCGCAGCGACGTTCGTCACGCACTCGATGCCGCGACTGCAAGCTGTCGGCGGCGCGATCGGCACGTCGGTATCGGCGGTGTTCCTGTACGTCATCGCGCTGCTCAACGCGCTGGTGTTCCTCGAGATCGCCGCGACGTTCCGGCGCGTTCGCCGAGGCGAGGCGTACTGCGAGCAGACGCTGGACGCGTTTCTCGCCGACCGCGGGTTGATGGGGCGCTTCTTCAAGCCGCTGCTGCGCGTCGTCGGGCGGAGCTGGCAGATGTACCCGATCGGCCTGCTGTTCGGGCTCGGTTTCGACACGGCGACCGAAGTGGGTTTGCTCGGGATCGCCGCGGTCGAGGGCACGAAGGGTTTGCCCATCTACGACATCCTGCTGTTCCCGCTGCTGTTCACCGTCGGGATGTCGCTGCTCGACACGACGGACGGCATCCTGATGCTCGGCGCGTACGGCTGGGCGTACGTGAAGCCCGTTCGGAAGATGTTCTACAACATGACGATCACGCTCGTGTCGGTGCTCGTCGCGGTACTGGTCGGCACCGTCGAGGCGTTGAGCGTCATCGGCGCACAGCTCAGCTTGCGGGGTGCGTTTTGGGACCGCCTCGGCGAGCTGAGCGGCAACTTCGGTTTTCTGGGCTTCGCGATCGTCGGCGTGTTCGTCGCCGCGTGGCTGCTCTCGGCGCTGATCTACCGCGTCCGCGGTTACGACCGGATCGAGGTCGCAGCGGTCACGGAGGGCTGACCGGCTCTGCGACCAGCGCATAGTGATATGCGAGCATCGGTCGTTCGATGACGATGAACCCCGCGGCGGCGAGACGTTGCGCCGCCTCCGTGATGCCGTAGACATGATCCCGTGGCGGGCCGACCGGGCGCTCGACCTCGGCATTCCAATCCACGAACACGGCCTTGCCGTGGCCGGCGAGCAGCGAGCGCACCTCGTCGAGCGCACGATCGGCGAGCTCGTGGAGGACGTTGAGCGCGAGGATGCGATCGGATCCGCCCCTCACGTGGCCCAGCTCGTCGGGGGACACCGGCTCAACGTTGCTCAGACCGGAGCGCGCGATCGCGTCGCGGACGTGCGCGAGCATCGGTAGCTGTTCGTCGAGCGCCAGAACGCGGACGTCCGGCCGCCGCCGGGCGATCTCGATCGCGTAGAGCCCGGTCCCGGTTCCAAAGTCGACCAGCGTGCCGCCGGCGGGGATATCGAGCATCGAGAGCAGCGTGTCGACCGGGACGTAGCGCAAACGCGCAGGGTCATCCAGGATCGCCGCGCGTGCCGGGTCGAATCGATCGGGTTGTTTCGCGCCGTGACGTTCGTGACCCATCCGCGTCCTCTGAGAAAGCGTACCGCATGGCACCCACCGAGCGAACCTCCGACGATCCTCCGCCGGGTTGGCCGCGCATCGTTCCCCACCTCATCTACGACGACCCGTCCGCCGCCGTCGATTGGCTGACCCGCGCGTTCGGGTTCCGCGAGCGCGTCGAGCGGCGCCACACGGCGGCGGACGGCACGATCGAGCGCGCTCAGATGGACGTAGCCGACTGTATCATCACCCTCGGGTTGCCGTCCGTTCACGGTGACAGTCCCAAGCACGGTGTCAGCAGCATGCTCTACGTCTACGTCGTGGGCGACGTCGACGAGCACTACCGGCAAGCGATGGCTGCCGGCGCCAAGATCGTTCTCGCTCTCGACGACACGCCGTGGGGCGATCGTCGTTACCAGGCGACCGACCCCGAAGGGCACCAGTGGACGTTCGCACAGCACTTGCCTGACGTTGATGCGGCCTGCTGATCCATAGCGAAGGAGCAAGTACCCATGTCGGTGCGCCGTGCACGAACCGCTATAATCACGCGAGATTTGGACGAGTCCAGGAGATTAACAGGCGCCCAAAGGGTCGAATATCGATGCGGACAACAAAGCGTGACAGTTAGCGCTACAAGCGGCGATTGCTGAGGCGCGACCAGTTTATCGAAAGGTTCGCAGCAACGCTTTGGAATCAAAACGACCTATTTGTCGTGCTGCGAGCACATCTATTCGTGGAACACAGCCTGAACATCATCCTACTAGAGAGTATGCCGGGATCAGAGCCTTTCTTACAAAAAATAGACTTTTTGGCTCGAGCTGAAATCGCCCAGAAACTCGATCTATTTGATGATCCAGGCCTGATACGTGCGATTCGAGCATTGACAAGGATCCGAAATCAATTTGCTCATAATCTCGCGAAAGAGTATCTTACAAGTATTGACGATGACACCTTGCTGAACTCGATCAAGCGGACGGGCCTCGCTGGTGCCTACTTCAAAGCGTATCGAAAGCATCACGAGAGTAATCCGCCAGCCGGAATGATCTCTCGTTTGGTGTTAGCCGTACTGGTCGTCCGAATCTCGTCGACTGAGGGGTCGCTTCGTCACAAGCCTCGGAGCCTTGAGCGAGCGCTCCAGTGGTACGGTGTCACTGAGAAAGAGTTGCGCGTAATACTTGGAGAAGGATGACGACCTCGCCATGTTCGTCGATGGGCGAAATGCCTGAAACTTCTTCATGACGCGTCGGCCCGACCTGTCGGTGTTATCGGGCCGGCACACTCAGCGCATGAACCCAAATGTGCGGTCGACAAATGCCACAAGGCCGGATGTCGTGGCGATCGGTGCCTTGCGCGACAGCAACTGCAAGCAATTGGAGATGCGGTTGAATCCGAGCGCTTCTTTTGTATGGTCTCGGTAATTTAAAACGATAGCCCAGCGAACGTCGACGTCGTTTCCCTCACACGGACCATCAAAGACAATCGTGTCGTTCAATCCCCAGTACAATGAATCGATGGCGAAGCTGTTATCGGCGCTAATCTTCGCATAGTCTCGGGCGGGCATCGACGAAATCAACGCCTCGAGACTGATCCGTGCCCGGTACATCGCTCCGTCAGAAATGTGATACACCTCGAATGACTCAAGGTACTGCCGCTGGCGCAGAAGGTCCGATACCTTGCGTTGCGAGCCTGACGCGGCGCCCTGCAATCCCAGCGACGGGATCAGCATCGCTAGCACTAGCCAGCGAGCAATGATGCGTAAAGCAGTTGCACACATGATTTTCCGCTAAATTATGAATCGCCGTAAAGTCGACGTACATATGGGTCGGCATCGAGGCGCTCTAACATCGTTCTCGCGGTATTGCTCCCGAGATCTCTCATTTTGCGCAGATACCCGATCGCGGCGAATTCCTCCGGCGTGCCGAGCCCGTCGCGGCTATCGTAGTGAAGCTGTAACGCGTCTGCTTCGTACCCGCTCAGTTCGCCGCATTCGACGAGGGCCGCCAACGCTGCACTACGGTTCTGTACAGACTTTGCGCGAAGGAATCGTTCAAATACCTGCCGGTCGCTCTCCGTTACACCGTAATGCTCGCAATAGTCTTCAATACTTCCCCCGGCCGGCGCTTCCGTATCGATGGCCGCGATCTCGGCCAACGCGCGGTCTTTTGCGGAAATCGGCATATCAATCCTTATATAGAGCTCATGGGAAGACAATGGGGTCCGGCATCGGTCTGAAGACGGGTCTAATGGGTACTTCGTTCGGTGAGACTTCCTCCGGATAGCGCACGACCGGACCGTTGCCTCCTTTGGGACCGGTTAGCGCTCTTTCAACATCGGCCCCCGACGCTTTGAGTCGCGCGACGGCGTCGTTATAGGTATCGGCCAACCGACCTGCTAAATCGTGCGCACCACCTTTAACAGCACTATTAAGTCGATTCAGTGCTCCTTGAAGTGAATCGCGCAGCTTTTGCGCGTGATCGAAACCCTTTAGCGTACCGTCCTGGTCCTTCGCAACCCCTTCGATATTGCGATCGCTCAGACCGCCGCTTTGTTCGCCCCTCGCACCACCAGGATGCATCGCACGTTGGTACCATTGCTCGAAACCGCGCTCGAAATCTTCAAAAGGATTGTAGCCGCTTGGGTCGCCGTATGCGTATGAATTGTTGTGATTCCACATGAACGGCTTCTGGCTCATGGGGTCGTGGACATCGCCAGCGTAGGCGTCGGGGGTGTTCCATTGGCCCACCGACGCGTCGTAGGTGCGGACGCCTTGCCAGGTGTTGTTGTCGAAGGTCCACCCGTCGAGGGCAATCTTCGTGCCCGTCACCAGCGCAGTGCTACCCGGCGGACTTCTGTCGTCCGGCGAACTGCTGGCCGGCGCTCCGATTGCGTTGGCGCCAAAGAAATAGTTCCGCGCATTACGACCGACGGGTTTCATTCCGGTGAATTGCGTCGCGTCATGCGTCGCGACGATTTGGCCCGATAGGCCGCGATCCTGTACCGCGATGTATCCATTCGACGGGGAGTAATCGGCAAGACCTTCAACTGAGAATCCGTAGGACGCGCACTGAGTCCTCGTGTTGTCGTACCCGCACTGCGCGAGTACGTCGTTTCCGTCCCACAGCCAGATCAGTGTTTGCGGCGCCTGCGAATTCCCAAAGTCAGGCGTGTACGTCGCAGCGAACCGTACGGGATGGCTATCCGCGCTGTAGTCCACTGCTTGGAGCTCGAACCGCGCTCCCTGACCCACGTCGTTCCAATATCCGCCCGGATTGTTCTCACCCCACGAGGGGAACGACGTCCCGGTTGCTGGCGACGTTTGCTGCGAGCGTAGGCGGTTCTCCGCATCGTAGGTCTTCGCTCGTGTCCCGGTGGAGTACACACGATTGCCGGGCATCGTCCCGTCGCTGGGACGCCAAGGTCGATCGAGCTGTTCTGTGTCTCCCGTGAGGCGCCCGGACGCATCGTATGAGAACTGCCCCGAGCTTGCGTTGCCGCTTGGCTCCGTGGGCCCTTGCCAGCTCTTCAGCATGCCGGCCCGCGCATCGACCATCCACGGAGCTAGACCATTGCCTTGGTTATCCGCTATTGCGCTCTGTTGAACCGCAAACGTCGCCCCATTGAAAAACCGACCACCACAGCTACCTTGGTACACCGGCAGCTTCTCGTTGCGCACGTTCGATGTCGCGCAAGTAACCGTGGTGACATTGGCCGGCGCCTGCACGCTCAAGCCGGTCATCCCCGTGACGCCGTCCTCCAGATCGAATCCGGTCACGCTCTGCGAGAACACCCCCGCAGGAAGCGTCACGCCGATCGTTCTTCCGTAGTTGTCGAACGAATACGTCTCGGGCACGTAGGCTACCGACGATGGGTAGTACGGATGCTGTGTAGGCGAATTCGCGATCGTGTAGTAATTGTCCGGCGTTATGGTCGTACCCGTAAACGGGTCCGATTCGCTCTGGAGTCTTCCAGCCGCGGTATAGCTCCATGCGAACGCCGAGCCGTTGTTGAGTTTGAGCGATGACCGGCGGCCATCCGTTCGATATGTGTATTGGTAGAGCGGACTCGCCGAGTACACTGCAGACGCGAAATTCAGATCCTTTCGCATTCCGTCGCTGTAGTAGTCGTACGTTATCGTCGCACTTCCGAGCGACGCCGGCTTGGTCACGCTCGTCAGCTCGCCCGCGGCGTCGTATTGCAGTAGTTCGTTGCCCAAGGCATCGGTGCCGCGAGAGACGACGCGACCGCTTGCGTCATAACGCATGTGAACCGGCGACGTCGCGCCGTTGTCGTTCGCGTACGTGGTATCCGTCAGATGTCCGAGGGAGTCGTAGGTGTATTGCTTCAACTCATTCGTTGCCAGCCTTACCGACGTCAGCAGGCCGAGCTGAGCATTACCGCCGGCAGGCGGAGGAGCGTCGTATGCATTGGTAATCTTGGGCTGGTTCCCAAACGCCGCCTCGTACGCCGACAGCGACCGATCGAGCCCATCAAATGACGTCGCCCGAACGTCAGTCCAGGCGCCGGTCGAAATTTGGTACGGAACAAATGACGCGTACGTTGCGTACGTGAATGGCGTGATCACGGTGCCCGAGAGAAGTTCCTGCGTTTTGACCAGATTGCCATAACCCGGAAGGCCGAGGTTTTGATACTGCGTCGTGCCGCCTCGGCTGAGATCGTAGATGTAACGCGTCATCATCGGGTAGCCCTGGACGTCATACGCATCGTAGGGCAGTGATACTTCGACGAGCCGATCCGCGCCGTCATACCACTTGTTCGTCACGCCGGCGGTACACGACGAAACTGACACGCATCCGAAATGATGCGTCTCGCTTCTCTCGTTCCCGTCAGCATCGTAGGTGAACGTGGTGCTAACACCGGCGGCGCGCTGGGACGCGGACTGCTTCGCCGATACGCTGCCATCCGGAAAGTATGCTGTCGTTGACGCGGTGCTCCAGCCCGGCGTTCCGCCTGTTTTGTTGCAGATGCCCGCGCCCGCGGCGCTGTCATCAGGGTCCGCGGTGCTGATCAGGCGGCCAAGCGCGTCGTAGGCAAGGACCCACGCCGCCGAGCCCGTGTTGTAGCACCCGAGCCAGCCGTTGGTGTCATACCAAAAGCTCTGCGTCGGCTGACGCTGCGTGCCGTCCGCCTGGCTGATCGGCACCGCCGCCGCGACCGTAGTCGGCAGACCGTCGTCTATCCCGCCTTGGCGGGACGGGTCGTAGGTGTAATTGACGCGATACCCGCCTGGAGCCGCCGACGTTGCCGGTTCGATCCTCGCTAGCAGCTCGCCGAACGGCTCATACGAGGGATTTGCGGATGACGTGCCGCTCTGCGTCGGATCGGTGCTCCAGATGAAACGAGCCGCGAGCGAACTGGTGATCGGACAGAGCGCGTCACCGCTTGGAGCGACCGTCCAATCGCTCGACAGTGCATGGCTCACATCTGGATCGCAATATGCCGTGACGTTGTTGAACGAATCGTACGAAAACAGTGAGGTGGGGCGGAAGGTTCCCTGCGATGTTGTGACCTGGGGCTGCGCAACTGCGATCGTGTTTCCCGCGACGTCATACGCGTAATCGGTTTCAAAGCCGCGCGGGTCAACGCTGGAGACGAGATTGTTGTTCGCGTCCCAGGCTTCGTTGGTCACCAGCCACGTGCCGGTGCAACTGCCGCCTGTCGTCGCGGTGCACTCTTGGGTCTGCGTCGGCCGCCCGAGTGAATCGACGAACCAATTCGTGGCATGACCGTCGGAGTCGCGAAACGTCGGCGTCGTCCCGGCCATAAAGTATTCTGACAAATACCAGACCGCGGTGGTCGGGTATCCGCTCTGAAGCGTCGGCGAACTCGAACCGTCGGGGATGGTGATATTCACTACACCCCCGTGACCGATGGCGTTCACCGTCAACGATGCGCTCGTTCCGGTGAACCAGAACTGTAACCACGCGCCGTCACTACCGCAGCCCGACGCGCAGGACTCCCAGCGAGGACTATCGGCCCAAGCCATCACCGTGTACGTGCCGAGCGTTCGGTACCCATACGAATGCGACAATCGGGTTCCAGCGACACTATTTGGCGGTCGGGACACGTTCAAGAGGTTCCCGTTCGCATCGTATCCGTACAAGACGGTCGTGGCGCCGTTGTCAGGATAGGTGACTTGCGAGAGCAGCCGGTGACCGCCGACGTCCAAAAACGACAGGTTTGCCGTCAAGCCCGACTCGGTCTGTGCGGCGATCGCACTGATCTTCCCGCCCGGGGCGGCGCTGACGTTGTCCCACGTATAGGCAAAGGTGAGATACGTGTACCGGTTGCGCCCGATGATCTGATATAGCCGCCCCGCATACGCACCGTATTGCTGGTACACTGAGCTGGGCCATGCGGTCGCACCGTCGGGCGCCCAGAAATAGTAGGTCGTGCCGGATTTCTTGGTCCAGAAATAACCGGTCGCACCATCGGTCACGAGCGTTGCGTGCTGCCCGGGCGGCGGGACCATCGTGACGCCGTCGGCGGCGACGGTGTAGTCGTACCGCGCGCCGTCGACGTCCCACACGCTGATCGTTCCCGTGCGGCTGCCCGACAAATGCGCATCGAACGTATTGGTCCAACCGTTGCCGTACATGCTGGGTACGGCGCCGTCCGCGCCGGCGGTATCGTGCTGGCTCTGCGAGTTGTACGTGCGGCGGAACGTGAGCGATATGCCTTTGTGCGGTACGGCCATGTCGTCATCTTGCAGTAGCATGTTGCCCGTGCCGACGTTGACCATGACATGCCCGCCGCCGGGGATATTCTCTTCTTCATACCGCCACCACGGATTGATCCCCGTGCCCGACGGCGATTGCAGCGTGTGCGTTCTGCGCGTTGCGCCTGGGCTGGGTGCCGCGGTTCTGCGCACGTGGCCGGGTGCGAGCACGGACGGCGCGGGCGGTTGCTGGACGGCGTCGGTTCGATGCGTGCTCGTCTGGCGTTCCCGCGCGCGCGCCGCCGACAGGACGCGGTCGATCTCGGTGGGGCGCAGCATCGGCGGACCCGCGACACGCCCACCCCGCGGCGGGCGAACGCTCATCGCGGCGGCGTGCGCCGCGCCGTGACTCGGAAACACCAACGGCGGCGGCGTACGGCGCGGGGGTTCCGGGATCATGATCCGCTGCGGCGG
>DASZBS010000025.1:0-18039 GCA_035943995.1 Candidatus Elarobacter sp.
CGCAGCCCGCCTCCGGCGCTCGGCCGGCACCGCTGCGCGCCCAGCCGACGTTCGCGCCGCACGCCGAACCGTCGGCCGCGCCGCGCATCGCGCGGATCCACGTCCCGCGCGCCCAGCGCGTCGCGATGGTTCCCGTACCGAACGGCTCGCACGGCGCGGCGCCGGCGGGCGGCGCGCTGGACGTCGCCGCGCTCGACGGAATGTTCCGCAAGACGATCGACCAGGCGCAGCACGACGTCGCCACCGCGCCGCAGGCCGCGCGTCCCGCCGCGGTGCAGACGATGAAGCGCTACGACAAGTATCTGCAAGGAAACGTCGAGGACGTGACGGGCGGCAACGGTGAATGCGATCCGCTCGACGACGGCTCGCAGCGCGGGATCTATACGTGGTACTACCTGCGCTGCACGGTGCACTACGCCGACGGCTACGCCGAGACCGTGTCGTTCCCGTGGCCGTTCAAGTTCACGCGGCAGAACGACCCGTTCGCGCGGCATGACGGCCGGCGCCACGAGTTCCCGGGGCAGCCGCCGCCCGACAGCTTCGTGCTGCCGCGTCCGTTCGCGCTGTCGCGCGCGGTGTGCGCGTTCTATCGCGACGAGTGCAAAGCGGTGATCGAGCGCGAGCGCGCCGGCGGCGATCTTCCGAACGGCGGATAACACCGCGTGCAGCTTTTCCCGCAGCGCGACCGGCGGGACCGCAACGTTCTCACCGCCGCCTTAGTGCTGTCGCTGCTCCTGCACTTGATCGGCGGCGGCGCGTGGGTGCTGTTCGCGCCGCGCGTCGCGACCGTGCTCGCCAAGCTCGTGCCGCGTCCGACGCCGACGCCGGAATACGTCGCCACCTCCGATGCGATCACCATCGAGAAGCGCACGGTGCCGCGCGCGATGCGGCGCTCGCCGGCGCAGCGACCGCGTCCTCGGCCGCGTCCGCAGCGCGTGGCGCAGCAGCCGGCGCCGGCGCGGCCACTGACGGTGCCGCAGGTTGCGGTGCCGCCGGCGACGCTGCCGGCGCGCGGACGACCGACCACCGAACCGACGGCCGTGCCGACGTTCCCGCCGCGACGCGCGACGATCCACCATCCGCGAGCGGGCGCGAGCGCCGCCCCGCCCCGCATCGTCGCGCAGCACGTGCCGGCCGCCGTCGCAGCACCGCATACGGCGCGCTCTTCCGCGCGCAGCGCGTACTCGCCGCAGCAGATCGCCGCGCTCGACGCGCAGTTCAGCAAGACGATCGCGCAGGCGGAGCGCGCGCTGACCAACGTGCCGCGGCAAGCCCGGCGTCCCACGACGACGATGAAGCATTACCAGCTCGTGATGGCGGGCTCGCGCGGCGACCTCACGTCGGCGCAAGGCCAGTGCCGCGCCACGCAGACGTGGTACCGCGGACCCGTCGTGTGGCACTACATGGACTGCGACTTCGTCTACACCGACGGCTTCGGCGAGCACGTGCTCATCCCGTGGCCGCAGCAGTTCGCGCGCAACGACGACCCGGCGGACCATCCGGACAAGCTGTATCCCGTCGGAGAGCCGCCGCCGGGCTGGACGCTACCGCACCCGTTCGCGTTCTCGCGCCTCGTGTGCATCTTCTACAAGACCGAATGCCAGGCGCTGATCGACCGCGAGCGCGCGAACGGCGACCCGAACTACGCGCCGCCGTAGCTGCTATGCCGCCGGGGGCTCGATGCGCGGGAACAGCGGTGCGCCGGGATTCGTCTGCGTCCCGGAGGCGAGCCGGCCCCACACCAGCTCGTCGTCCCACGCGCGCTCCGGCGTTCCTTCGAGGCCGAGCTGTTGCCAGAGCTCGGTCATCTTCGCCGGCATGAACGGAAACAGCAACAAGCTCAGCCAGCGCAGCCCTTCGCACAAATCGTAGAGCAGCGCGTCGAGCTCGACGGCGCGCCCGTGCTTGTAGAGCTCCCACGGCTTCTGCTCGTCGATCGCGCGGTTGAGCAGCGTGACGAGGTTCCAGATCTCGTCGATCGCCTCGCGGAAGCGCAGCGCCATGACGTGCTCGCGCACCAGCGCGGGCAAGTCGGCGACGCGTTCCTGCACGCGGCCTTCGTGCGCCTCGGGCACCAAGCCGTTGCGGTACTTCTGCAGCATCGCGAGCGAACGCCGCAGCAGGTTGCCGAGATCGTTGCCCAGGTCGCTATTGTGGCGCATGCGCAGCTTCTCGATGGAGATCGAGAAGTCGCTTCCGAACGGCGCCTCGCGCAGCAGGAAATAGCGCAGCGAGTCGGCGCCGAACTCGTCGCGCATCGCGAACGGGTCCATCGCGTTGCCCAGCGACTTGCTGATCTTCGTGCCGGCGTCGCTCGTGATCCAGCCGTGCGCGAACACGCGCTGCGGGATCGGCAACCCCGCCGACATCAGCATCGCGGGCCAGATGATCGAGTGGAAGCGCGCGATCTCCTTGCCGATCAGGTGCATCCCCGGCCAGAACCGCGCGTACAGCCCGTCGGCGTCTTCGGGCCACCCCAGCGCGCTGATGTAGTTGATCAGCGCGTCGTACCACACGTACAGCACGCCGCCGCCCGGCAGCGGGATCCCCCAGTCGAACGACGAGCGCGAGATCGAGAAGTCCTCGAGCCCTTCTTGCAAGATAGCCAGCATCTCGTTGTAGCGCGCCTGCGGCCGCAGAAAATTCGGATCGCCGCGAAACAGCTCGAGCAGGGGCACGTTGTACTTCGAAAGCCGGAAGAACCAGTTCTTCTCCGACAGCCACTGCACCGGGCGGCGGCACTCCGGGTTCGGGCAGCGGCCGTCGACCAGCTTCGCTTCGGGCCAGAACGTCTCGTCGTTGGTGCAGTACCAGCCCTCGTATACGCCTTCGTACACGTCGTCGTTCGCGCGCATCCGGTCGAACAGCGCGAGGCACGTGTGCACGTGGCGCGGCTCGGTCGTGCGGATGAAGTCGTCGAAATGCGCGTCGAACGCGGGCGCGAGCTCGCGCCACTTCGGCGCGAGCGAGTCGACGTATTGCTGCGGCGTCATCCCCGCCGCCGCCGCGGCATTGGCGACTTTTTGGCCGTGCTCGTCGGTGCCGGTCAGCGAGCGCGCCGGGCCGTGCGCGCGCGCGGTGCGCACCAGCGCGTCCGCGGCGATCGACGTGTAGGCGTGACCGATGTGCGGCGTTCCGCTGATGTAATAGATCGGGGTGGTGACGTAGAACGGCTTGCGATCGTCGGCGCGAGGTTGCGGGGGCGGCACCCGGGCCGTTTCGTCACCCCGGTTCCGCCCGGCCTCCGCGCCGCTCGGGAAGCGCGCTCGCGCGCCGCTCGGGAAGCGCGCTCGCGCGCCGCTCGCTGACGCGCGAATACAGGTGGCGGCGCTCGCCGTGGCCCGCGTCTGCGAGCCGCTTCGCGGCAGCCGAGGTCGTGATCCCCTCGGCGAGCAGCGCGTCGATCGCGGCGTCGAGGTCCGTCTCGGAGATCGCCTCGGCGGGCTCGGTGTCGGCGCCGCCCTCGACCACGAACGCGATCTCGCCCCGCACCGGCTCGTCGATGGCTGCTGCGACCTCGGCCGCCGTCCCGAGCGCCTGCTGCTCGTGCAGCTTGCTCAGCTCGCGCACGAGGAAGACGCGCCGGTCAGGCGCGACGGCGGCGAGGTCCGCGAGGCTGTCGCGGATGCGGTGCGGCGCTTCGTACCACACCGTCGTGTCGGCGAGCGCCGCCCGAAACGCCGCGCGCCGCTGGCCCCCGGCGCGCGGCGGAAAGCCGGCGAAGACGAACCGCCGCAGATCGAACCCGGACAGCACCGCGGCGCAGACGAACGCCGCCGGCCCCGGCAGCACCTCGACGGCCACGCCGTCCGCGCGCGCGGCCGCGACGAGCGCGGAACCCGGATCGCTGATCCCCGGCGTCCCGGCGTCCGTGACGACCGCGACGGTCTCGGCGCGCGCGCGGGCGAGGATCGCCGCCGTCGACGTGCGCGCGTTGTGCTCGTGATACGTCCAGATGTCTTTGGTCCCGATGCCGAGCGCGTTGAGCAGCCGGCGCGCGACGCGCGAGTCCTCGGCGACGATCAGCGTCGCGTCTTGCAGCACGTCGATCGCGCGCAGCGTGACGTCGCGGAGGTTGCCGAGCGGCGTCGGTACGAACACGAGGCCCATGTCCTCCTCCGCTTCGCCGTCCCCGGGCCTCGTCCGCCGGATCGAGCTGCGCGGACATATCCTGGACTCGGGCATCTTCAACCGCGTGCTCGGGATCCTGACCGATCACGAGCGCGCCGAGTACGTGATCGAAGAGTTCGACTCGGGCCAGACCAAGAAGGACCCGTCGTACGCGCGGTTGCGCGTCGAGGCGGACAACGCGGCGTATCTCGACGACGTGCTCGAGCTGCTGCGTGCGACCGGCGCGGAGGTCGTCGACGAAGGCGACGTCGCCACGGAGCCCGCGCCCGCCGACGGCGTGCTGCCCGACCAGTTCTACGCGACGACCAACTACGCGACCGAGGTGCGCGTGAACGGCATGTGGATGCCGGTCGCGAACCCGGAGATGGACTGCGCGATCGTGCTCGTCGACGGCGGCGCGGCAGCGTCGCGCGCCTCCACCGTCCCGCCGTCCGACGTGAAAGCGGGCGAAGCGGTGATCGTCGGCCACGCGGGCGTCAAGGTCAGCGTGCCGCAGCGCGAGCGCCGCAAAGCGGTGTTCGAGTTCATGGCGAGCGCGGTGTCGAGCGAGAAGCCGCGCCACGCGCTGCTGGGCGAGATCGCGCGCGAGCTGCTCGCGGTACTGCGTTCGGGCAAGCGCGTGCTGCTGGTCGGCGGCCCCGCCATCGTGCACACCGGCGCGGGCCCGTATCTCGAGGAGCTCATCCGCGACGGTTACGTCACCGCGCTCTACGCCGGCAACGCGCTCGCGGTGCACGACATGGAGTCGCAGTTCTTCGGCACGTCGCTCGGCGTGAACTTGGAAGACGCGTTCCCCGCCGAAGAAGGCCACGTGCACCACCTGCGCACGGTCAACCGGCTGCGCGCGGTCGGCGGCATCCGCCAAGCGATCGACACCGGCATGCTGCGCGCCGGCGTGATGTACGAAGCGTACCAAAAAAACATCCCCGTCGTGCTGTGCGGCTCGATCCGCGACGACGGCCCCGTGCCCGACGTGATCACCGACGTGATCGAGTGCCAGCGCGCGATGCGCAAGCACGTACCGGAGATCGGCATGGCGCTGATGGTGTGCACGCTGCTGCACTCGATCGCCGTGGGCAACTTGCTACCGGCGACGTGCAAGACCGTCAGCGTCGACATCAACCCGGCCTCGGTGACGAAGCTCACCGACCGCGGCTCGCACCAGACGCTGGGCATCGTGATGGACGCGTCCTCGTTCCTGCGCGAGCTCACGCTGGCGATTCAAGCCGCGGAAGCGACCGCGCTCGGCGCGGGTCCGGGCTGATCGCGGCGTAACCTTCGCCGCCCGGCGCGCTGTTCGCAGCGGCATGGACCTCCAGCGCCTCGAACCCGGCCACCGCATCGAGATGTACGTCTCGCCTACGTGCCCGTACTGCGTGCGGGCGCGCGAGCATTTCGACGCGCTCGGCTACCCGTACGACGTGTACGACGCGCAGAACGACCGCGCGCAGCGCGCGAAGATGTTCGCGTACACGGGCGGCGACCCGACGGTGCCGGCGATCGTCGTCGACGGCGCATACGTGCAGTCGGGCTGGGGCGCACCGCCCCGCGGTTGAACCGTCCACTGACGTGCCGGTCGGCACGCCCGCCGGCTCCCGCGCCGCCCGAAGCGGCGCGTTTTTTTTTGCCTGCCAGGTAAGCAGGTCAAGCTAGCTCTGTTAACCAAGGTAAGCGCTGGCTCGTAGGCTCGGCGCTCCGACCCGTCCACCTCAGGTGAACTCGCGCGACGCGCACGACCGTGTGCCTTCAGCGCATTGTACCGTTCGCTCCACGCGGACGAAGGGGTTCACCGAACATGCCAGCACGAAAAAAGTCTCCGCCACCACGCCGGAAGACGGGTACCGCACCCGCCGCCCGAGGTAATCCGGCCCAATTCGGCTTCGGCATACCTCGCCCGTCGCAAACCAAGCTGACCGTAGCGCGCACCGCTCCGAGGGTCGGAAAATTCCAGCCGCTCCCGCCGCACGTGGGGCCGGCGCCGTACCGCCTGGACCTGGGCAGCGTCTTGGACGCGGCACGCATGCTCGAAATTCAGCAAGCCGGACGCATCGTCGCGCACATCGGCGGCGACTGCGGCGGTATCAACAAGCCGGAAGACCAGCAAATCGTCGCGCAACATCTCGAACGCGACTTCGCGAGTGCCGACGTCGGCGATCATCCCGCGTTCTTCTACATGCTCGGTGACGTCGTGTATTTCTACGGCGCCGCGACGGAATACGAGCCGCAGTTCTACGAACCGTACGAGCACTATCTGGCGCCCATCATGTCGGTTCCCGGCAACCACGACGGGGACGTCGATCCCACCGTTCCGAGTTCCCCGCCGTCGCTCGACGCGTGGATGAGGAACTTCTGCTCGCCGCGTCCGGTGATCACGCCCGAAGGACACAACTACACGCGAACCGCCATGACGCAGCCGGGGCCGTACTGGACGCTGGACACGCCGTACCTGCGCTTCATCGGGTTGTACTCGAACGTCCCCGAGGGCGGCGAGATCCAGGCGGACCAGGCGAACTGGCTGGCCGGCGAGCTGCGCGCCGCGGACCAGGCGAAGAAGCCGGCCGCCCTGTGCCTGCATCATCCGCCGTACTCCGGCGACGCTCACCACAGTGGCAGCCAAGCGATGATCGACGTGATCGCCCAAGCGGTGAACGCTTCGGGGAACCAGCCGCATGCGGTCTTTGCCGCGCACGTTCACAATTACCAGCGATTCACGTTGCGAACCCGGTTCAGAAACCAGCCGATCGACATCCCGTATCTCGTCATCGGCGCGATCGGGTACTGGCATCTCCACTCGATGTCGAAGCTCATCAGCGGAAAGTCGTTGCCGCTGCGTTTCCCCGGCGAACATCCCGGGCTATCGCTGGAGACGTTCGTGCACGACCGCCACGGTTACATGAAATTGGATTTCAGCAAAGAACACCTCAAAGGGGATTACTTCACCGTTCCGCGGGCGCAAGAATCGTGGGGCGACCCGGCGGTTCTCGCCGACTCGTTCACGCTGGACTTCGGCCAGCGCCGTATCGTCGCGGAAGGGAAGAGCAGCGGGTTCACGCAGACCGGCGGACTCAATTTGCTCCCGGTCGGCGCAAACACCGACGCGACCGTACCGTAACGGGCATGTCTGGTCCGGCGAGCCGCCGCACGGGCGGCTCGCCGGACCACGTCACGCCGCGGTCGTCGCCGGCGCGGTGCGCGGCAGCGCGAAGATGCGGTAGCCGATCGCCAGCGCGACGCACACGAACACGAACGGGATGATGCCGACGAGGTGCGGGTTGACGCGGATCACCGCGGTCGCGACGAGCGGCGCGATCAGAAACGCGACGCTGTTGAGGCTGTCGTTGACGCTCAAGATGGTCCCGCGCTGGCCTTCCGGCGCGGCTTCGGCGATCAGCGCGCCGAGCGCGGGCCGCAGCAGCGCGCCCGACAGCGACCACAGCATCACCCACGCGTACAGCGCGAGCGTCGCGGAGATGAAGAACACGGCGCCGTATGCGACCGCCGCGCAGCAGAGCCCGGCGATCGCGAGCCGTCCTTCGCCGTACCGGTCGACGAGCCGCCCGATCAATCCGGCTTGCACGACGATGGTGACGACGCTCGACACGATGAACAGGTACGACGTCTGCGCGGGGCCGTAGCCCAGCACGCGCTCGGTGAACAGCGCGAACACCGTCACCCACGACGTGAACGCGATCCAGAACGTGAACTGCGTCATCAGCAAGCGCCCCAGCAGCGGCGAGCGCAGCGACGCGCGAATCTCCGCGAACGTCGGCGCCGTCTTCACCGAACCTTTCGACTCCGGCAGCAGCACGATCGTCAGAATCACCGTAACGAGCTGCAAGCCCGCGGCGACCGCGAACGGAACGCGATAGCCGTAGCGCACGAGCACGCCGGCGAGCGCGGGCCCGATCAGAAACCCCGCACCGAGCGTCGCGCCGATCAGGCCGAACGCGCGCGCGCGGTTCGCCGGCGTCGTCACGTCGGTCACGTACGCTTGCGTCACGCCGAGCCCGCCGCCGCCCAGCCCTTCGATCGCGCGCGAAACGAACACCGTCCACAACGCCGTTCCCGCTGCGAGCAGCGAGAAGCCGAGCAGGCCCGCGACCTGGGCGGCGATCAACACTCCTTTGCGCCCGATGCGATCGCTCAAGCGGCCCCAGAACGGTGAAGAAAGAAGCGAGGCGACGGCGACCGTGGAGTAGATCGCGCCTACGGTGGTCGGCGATGCGCCGAAGTGCTCGGCGTAGAAGGGCAGGATCGGGATCAAGATCGTGAAGCCGAGCACGTCGACGAACGTGATCGCGAGAAGGGGGACCAGCGCTCTCGGCATCCCGGACGCGATGTCGCGCGGCGGCCGCGGTCTCCTCGCGACGCCGGCGGGAGCCGTCGCGTGCGAGCTCGAGCCGCTCGGTGTCGACGATACGGGCGCGCGCTACGAGCTGCGCGTGACGAACGGAACGCCGGGCGTGCTCGCCGCCACGGTGAGCGCCCTGCGGCTCGACGAGACGATCCCCGTCGCCGCGCTCGCCGTCCAGATCCAGCCGCACGCCGCGGTGCGCACCAGCTTCGCGCTCGATGCGTCGATGGCGTACGAGCGTATCACCGCCGAGGTCCACGGCGACGGCATCCACATGATCGTCGAGGCGCCGCCGCCGCGCGGCGGGCGCCCACGCCGCCGCTGGACCGGACCGGTGATCGCGCTCGGCGCGGCCGGGCTGCTCGCCGGCGCGACGCTGGTCGGCGTCGCGGCCGAGCGCCCGCGCGTCGTCGAGGCGACGCTGCTCGCGGGCCCCAACGGCAGTACGGTCGCGCGCTGGGCGATCGCGGGCAACGGCTCGCCCACGTACGAAGTGCGCGACGCGCACGGCGACGTCGTCGCGCACGGCACGCTGCCCGCCGCAGCCGGCACGATGGACGTCGCGATCCCGGGCGCCGCCTCCCTGCGCGTCGCGGTGGCGAACGCGTTCGGCAGCGACGCGCGCGACGCGGTGTACGCTCGCGCCACCGCGCCGCCGGCGATCCGCATCGCCGCCACGCCGCCGCCCCGGATCGACAGCCTCGCCGTCGACGCCCCGCGGCCCAACGCGGGCGTCACGGTTCGCTACGCGGCGCACGCGCGCGACCTGCACCTGTCGGTCGTGGACGGCAACGGCGCGACGTGGTACGCCACGACGACCCCGTCCGGGCGGGGCAGCCTACAAATTCCGGCGCCGCCGCCGGGCCCGCGCGAGCCCTACCTCCTTGTGGCCCGGGCCGACGGCAGCGACGCGCGCGAAGAGACCCGCGTGCCGTTCCCGGCCGCGGTGCAGCCGGCCGCGTCCCCCTCGCCCAGCTCTTCACCCTTGGCGCAAGCGACGCCGGCCGCGTCCGCCGCGCCCAACCGCACCACTGCCCCGCCGGAAGCGTCGGTCCTCGAGGGCGCGGGCGGCGACACGTTCGCTATTCGCCCCGACCCCGCGCCCATGGGCCGGCCGGTGGTCGTGACGGTGCCGTCGGCCGAGGGCGCGCGCATCCAGATCGTCCGCGACCGGGACGGCCTCGAGGTCGCCGGCGCCGACGTCCGCCGCGGCGAGCGCAGCGCGACGCTGACCACGCCCGCGCAGCCCGGGCCGTACACGGTCCGGGTCACGATGCAGCGGGGCCGGGGGCTCGTGTCGCTCGTGCGCCCCCTGCACCTGAAGCGCTAGGCTAGACCGGCTCCAAGCCGAGCTGGTCGCCGGGCTCGAGCGGGTTGGCTTTGAGGAAGCCGGGCCCGAACTCGGCGACCACGTGGGCACGCCGGGCCCCGACATAGAGCCGCTGCGGCCGGACCTGCGCCTCGGCCCGCACCACGCGCAGGTCGCGGTCGAGGAACACGATGTCGAGCGCGGTCCGCATGCCCAGCGTGTGGACCGCGCCGCAGCCTTCGAACCACAGCCCTTCCTCCGCGGCGATCGAGCTGCGGGTCAGGAACCCGAGGGTCCGCGCCAAAAAACCGTCGGCGCGCCGGACGCGCCAGGCCAGGACGCGGCCGGTCGTCCGGTTCCGGACGAGCCACATGGTCATAACGCCGGATGCGGCCAGGGTCGTCCGCCTTCCTCGGTTGACCAGAATTTTACCCGAAAGTCCTGGGCCAAAGGTCATAGTTTCCGACCGTTGGGGTATGACGCGAGAACTGTGGCCGTGCTGACTCAGGAAGAGCCTGCCTTCGCCGTTGCGCCGAAGCGACGACTGCCGAAGCTCGCCCCCGACGTCATCCACCGGGAGCGGCTCTCCCTTTGGCTCGCCGAGCACGCCGATTTCCCGCTCCGCCTCCTCGCCGCGCCGGCCGGCTGCGGCAAGACCACGGCGCTCGTTCTTTACGCGACGCGCGCCCGCTTCCCGGCGGCGTACTTGTCGCTGCGCGCGGGCGACGGCGCCGCCGCGATCCGCGACGCGGTCTGCGACGCGCTCGGCCTCGACGCCGTCGCGGACACGGAACGCTTGCTCCAGGCGCTCGCGTCGGCCGGGCGATGCGAGATCCTGATCGACGACGCCGACCGCGCGTCTGACGACGGGCGCCATCTGCTGCAGCGGCTGGTGTTCGACGGCCCCGAGAACGTCACGTTCCTGTACGCGTCGCGCACGCGGGAAGTCTTCGAGACGACGCGGTTGATCTCGCTGGGCCTCGCCGCGCTTTGCGGCGGCGGGCGTTTGGCGTTCACGCCCGACGAAGCGGCGCGTTTCGTCGACAGCTCGCGCGTCGTGCGAGGCGACGAGCGCGACATCGCGCGACTCGTCATGGACACCGACGGCTGGGCGTTCGCGTTCTGCAGCACCGTCCGCCACGCCGCGTCGTCAGGCCGGACGCTCGACGCCGCGCTCGAACGCTGGCAGCGCGCGAGCGGCAGCCTCATCAACGAGTTCATCGACGCGGCGTTCGCCGATCAAGAACCGGCGCTCGCCGCGCGCGCACGCCGCCTGTTCGACGGCGAGCCCGTCGACGACGCGACGCTGGACCGGCTCGAAGCGCGCGGCATGTTCGTGCAGCTCACCGACGGCGTGTGCCGCCCGTACCGCGTGATCGCGCGGCGGGCGCGCGTCGCGTCGCCGGCGTCGACGAGCACGCTGCTGCCGTTCGCCGTCGAGCTGTTCGGCGCGCCGCAGGTGCGCTTCGACGGCCAGCGGGTCGAATGGATCCGCCGCCGCGACGGTCAGATATTCACCTATCTCGCGCTGCGCCCGGACGGCCGCGCGAGCCGCCGCGAATTGATCCAGGCGTTCTGGCCGGACGCCGACCCTCTGCTCGGCGCGCAGAGCTTGCGCAGCGCGTGCAGCACGATGCGCCGCGCGCTCGCGGCGATCACCGGTCACGCGGCGCTCGCGCACTACGTCTCGTTCGGCGACGACATCGCGCTGAACCTCGACCTCTTCACGGTCGACGCGCGGCGCGTCCGCGCGCACGTCGCGGACTCGGACGACGCGGCGAGCCGTGACGAGATCGCAACGGCCGGCGACCACGCGGCCGCCGCGCTGCGCATCGTGCGCGGTCCGTTTCTCGACGGCGACGTGTTCCCCGCGCTGTCGCCGTTCGCCGACGAGCTCACGGACGAGCTCTGCCGAATGGAAGGCCGGATGCCCGCATCCGACGCTGCGCCGCCGCGATGACGGATCTCCCGAAGCTGCCGCCGGACGCGATCGTCCGGCAACACCTCGACGACTGGCTCGACCGGAATGCGACCCGGCGCGTGCGCATCGTCGCGGGGCAGCCGGGTTCGGGAAAGACCGTCGCCGCCGCGGCCTGGGCGCGCCGTCGCGGCGAGCCCGTTCGTTGGCTCACGGTCGGACACGGCGCGACCGAAATCGAGCTGCGCGCGCTGCTGCCGGTGCTCCCGGACGGCGAGCTCGTCGTCGACGGAGCCGACCGCGCGGCGGCAGACGGGCGCGTGTTTCTCGCGCAGCTTCCGAACGCCGCACCCGCGGGCGCGCGGTTCGTCTACCTGGTGCGCAACACGCTGATGTTCGACGGCGTCTCGCTCGCCGAGCCCGCCGCGCTGATGGACGCGACGGTGCTGCATTTCGACGACCGCGAGGTCGAGCGGTTCTGCGCCGCGCACGACGTCGTGTCGACCGCGAAGGAGCGCCAGCGTTTTCTCGCGGCGACGGGCGGCTGGGCGTTCGCGGTCGCCGGAACGATCCGCTACGCGGCGGCGATCGGCGGCAGCCTCGCCGGCGCGTTCCCGCGCTGGCTCGCGACGGCGCGCCCGTTCATCGAACAGCTCGTCGACGAAGCCGCGGCCGATGCCCCGTTCGCGGCGACGGCGTTCGACCGCATCGCGCGCGGCGTCGCCGGCGGAACGGACGACCTGCGCGAAGCATGCGAGGCGGCGTTCTTCGTCGACCGCGCCGGCGAGTCGTATTGCGTCAACCCGGTCGTCGCGTCGCTGCGCGGCGACGGCCGTGGGCCTGCGCGCCCCGCGCCCGCGGTGGTGCACATGTTCGGCCGCTTCCGCGTGACGATCGGCAACGGCGAGGTGTGCTTCGGTCGCCGCCGCGCGCGCTCGGTGATCCAGTTCCTCGCGGTGCGCGGCGACGGTATCGCGACGCGCGACGAGCTGATGCACGAGTTCTGGCCGGACATGGAACGCCGTGCCGCCGCCGACGCGCTCGTCAACACGTGCAGCACGATTCGCCGCGCGATCGCCGAGTGCGTGGGGCGCGACGCCGTCGACGAGTACTTCGTCGTCCACCGCAACACCGTAGCGCTGCGCTTCGGCAACGTCGTGAGCACCGCGAACCGCTTCGGCACGCACGTGCAGGTCGCGGCGGCCGCGTACGACCGCGGCGACCTCGATGCGGCCGCCGCGCACTGGTCAGCCGCGCTACGCCTTCACTCGGCGCCGCTGCTGTCCGGCGAGCCGCCCGCGCCGTGGATCGCCGCCGCGCAGCGCGCGTTCGACGATGCGGCGCGCAACGCGGTGCATCTGTTGGCCACCGTTCCGACGGCGGTCACCGCTCACGCCGGTCGCGAGCTGACCGCGTAGAGCAGCGTCGACAGCGAGTCTTCGAACCACAGCAGGTCGCCGACGAGCACGTCGGCGCGCGTGAAGAAGCCGTCGCTCATCGCGAGCACCGAGTCGGTATTGCGGCACCACAGGATCGGCCGGCCGGGGACGACCCGGTGCTCGAGCCGCACCACGCACAGCTCGCGGTCGAGGAAGATGAGATCGGCGCGCGCGCGCGTGCCGAGCCGGCGGAACGCGTCGCTGTCGTCGAACCACAGACCGCCGTCGTCGGGCGGCCGGCGGCGCGGCAGCAGCGCCGCGATAGGCCGCGGCGGCGTGCGCACCACCTCGACGCGGTCGGACAGGATCTCGCTCGTCGACCGGTTGTAGAGCACGCCCATCATTCAGAGACCCGGTGTGACGAGCGCGAGCGGCAGCGCGATCGCCGACACCATGTACGGCGCGAACGCGACCGGTTGATGCGAGACCTTGCGGACGCGCGCGACCACGACCGCCGCGAGGCAGCCGAGCGCGAACGCCATCAGCGCGTGCTGCATCCCGATGAGCGGGCCGCCGAGCATCGCGAGCTTGACGTCGCCCCAGCCCAGGCCCAAACCGCCCGACCGCCACGCGAGGAGCGCGAACGGTATCGCGGGGACGACCGCGGCGACGCAGACTTCCCAGTGGCCGGCGAGCGCCGCGGCCAGTAGGATCGCGCCGAGCGGCACGAGCGTGAACACGTCCGGGATGATGCCGCGCACCACGTCGGCCGCCCAGATCGCGGTGAGCAGCCCGCATGCGAGCCACACGATCGCCATGCCCGGCAGCGGGAGGCCGCGCCAGGCAGCGACCGCGCCCAGCGCCCCGGCGCCGATCACGAGCACCGCGTGCGGAACGTTGCCGGTCGGCGGACCGCCGGGCGGCGACTCCGCGATCGTGCCGCACACGCCGCGCGCCGCGGCGAGCCCGAGCACCGCGGCGCCGGCGAACGCGACGATGGCCAACAAGAGCGTGATCATTGGTTCAGCAGCTCCGCGGCGACCGGGCCGAAGATCATCACGAGCAGCGCCGGCAGCATGAAAAACGCCATGGGGACGACCATCTTGACCGGGATCTTCGCGGCGAGCTCCTCGGCGCGCGCGACCCGGCGGTTGCGCGTCTCTTCGGCGAGCTCGTCGAGCAGGTGCGCGATGTTGCCCCCCAGGCGCTCGGTTTGCACGAGCGCGGTCACCAGCGACGTCAGGTCGATGTGCTTCACGCGGCGCGCCATGGCGGTGAGCGCGTCCGTGCGCGACATGCCGACGCGAATGTCGGAGAGCGTCATGCGGAACTCGTCCGCCAGCGCGCCTTGCATGCGGGTGACCGCGATGGCGAGCGCGCCGTTGAGCGCGGTGCCGGCCTCGACCGTCGTCGACACGATGTCGAGCAGGTCGGGGAGCCGGCGCGCGATCTCGGCCTTGCGCTTGCGCGACGCGGCGTCGAGCACGAACGACGGCCCGACGAATCCCAGCGCGAGCCCGCCGCCGCCGACGACGGCGATCATCATAAGCGACATCTGCGAGAGCTGCGCGCCGAGCGCGAACAGCGCGCCGGCGCCGATCGCGAGGCTGATGCGCCACATCGTGAACGAGGCGACCGTCGTCGAGTACCAGCCCGCTTCGGCGAAGCGCGTGCCGAGCGCGGCGCGCTCTTTCTCGTCGACGAGGGAACGAACGATCTTTCCGCCGCGCTCGGCGTCGGTCGCCGGTCCCCCGCGTTCGAGCTCGGCGAGCCGGCGCTCCATGTCGTCGCCGCGGTCGAGCAGGGCGAAGCCCAAGCCGAACAGCGCGCCGGTGGCGAGGATCGCGATGACGAGAACGATGCCCATCAGACGTCGAGCCTCATCATGGCCTTCACCAAGCCGGCGCCGACCACTTCGAGCACGACGAAGATGATCAGGCTGAGGTGCCCGATCGGGGTAGTGAACATCGCTTCGCGCATGGGCGGCTGCGTCGCCATGATGAAGACGCCCAATCCCACGGGCAGCACGGCGATCACCCAGCCGCTCGCGCGCGCTTCGCCCGTCAGCGAACGGACTTTGCGCTGGATGCTGCGGCGGGCTTTGATGGTGCCCGCGAGATGGTCGAGGATCTTCGCGAGGTTGCCGCCCGTCTTGGACTGGATGTCGATCGCATCGACGAACATCTGCAGCTCGTCGCTGGGCACGCGCTTCACGAGATCGTCGAGCGCCACGTCCATCGGCACGCCGATGCTCGCGCGCGCCACGACGCGCGCGAACTCCGTGCGCGCGGGCTCGGGCGACTCGTCGATCACCAGCGCGACCGCCTGGCGCAAGCTCAAGCCGACGCGCAAGCCGCTGGAGATCAGGCGCAGCACCAGCTCGAGCTGGTCGTTGAACGCTTTGAGCCGTTTTGCGACTTTGGCGCGAATCCAGGTGCGAAACCCGAGCGCCGTCACGGCGAATGCGATCGGAAGGTACAGCGCGGCATTGAGGATGTTCGGGTGCAGCACGACGATGAGGCCGAACCACAGCAGCCCCGTCGCAACCGCGAGGACCGCACCGATGCGCTGCGCGGACAGGCCGAGATCGGCGCGGTCGATGTCGACGCCGAAGCCGCCGGCGAACTTCTCCAGCGCGCGCTCGACGCGGTCCCACGTCGCGATCACGCTCAACCCGATCGTCCCGATGACGCCCAGGACGATCGCGTACGGTGCGAGCGCCGCTACCATGAAGCGACCCGCTCCATCTCCGACAGCGCGCGGACGTCGTACGTGATCCCGTACTCCTGGAACTTCTTCAAGCAATCCGGCTGCACGCCGGTGAAGACGAAGGAACCGCGGACCTTGTTCTCCTTGTCGATCCCGCGCTGGTCGAAGCGCGCGATCTCCTGCGTCGTGACGACGTCGCCTTCGAGGCCGACGACCTCGCACACGTTGGTCACCTTGCGCGAGCCGTCGCGCAGGCGGTTGAGCTGGATGATCATGTCGACGGCGCCGGCGAGCTGCTCGCGGATGGCGCGCATCGGCAGATCGTAGCCGGCCATCAGCACCATCGTCTCGATGCGCGACAGCGCGTCGCGCGCGCTGTTCGCGTGGATCGTCGTCAGCGAGCCGTCGTGGCCCGTGTTCATCGCCTGCAGCATGTCGAGCGCTTCGCCGCCGCGGCACTCGCCGACGATGATGCGGTCGGGCCGCATGCGCAGCGCGTTGCGCACGAGATCGCGGATGCGGACCTCGCCCGCACCTTGAATGTTCGGCGGGCGCGCCTCCAGGCGCACGACGTGCTCCTGGACCAGCGACAGCTCGGCGGCGTCCTCGATCGTCACGATGCGCTCGTGGCTGGGCAGATAGCTCGACAGGACGTTGAGGAACGTCGTCTTGCCCGAGCCGGTGCCGCCGGAGACCACGATGTTGAGCCGAGCTTCGACCGCGGCGCGCAGGAAGTCGAGCAGCTCGGGCGCGCACGCGCCGAGGCTCAAGATGTCCGACGCCGTGATGCGGCGCGTGCCGAACCGGCGGATGGTGAGGATCGCGCCGTTGAGCGCGAGCGGTTCGACGATGGCGTTGACGCGCGAGCCGTCGGGAAGTCGCGCGTCGACCATCGGCGCGGCCTCGTCCACGCGGCGGCCCAGCGGCGCGATGATGCGCTCGATCGTCGCGCGCAGGTGCTTGTCGTTGCTGAAGCGTTTTCCGGTCGCCTCGATGCGCCCGTTGCGCTCGATGTAGATCTTGTTCGGGCCGTTGACCATGATCTCGGAGACGTCCGGCAGGCGCAGCAAGTCTTCGAGCGGGCCGAGGCCGACGGCTTCGTCGACGATCTCGAGCTTGAGCCGCGCGCCTTCTTCGGCGGAGAGGACGTCGTCGCGGCCGAGCAGCAGCTCGCCGACGACGGAATCGACGTGCGCGCGCAGCTCTTGGATCTTCGCGAGCTCGTCGGTGGCGCGGCTCATCTTGGACGGGTCGATGCGGCGCATCAGCTCGTCGTGGATCTCGCCCTTGAGCACGTCGTACTTGGTGTGGTCGGGTGCCGCGGCCGACGGCGGCGGCGTGAACTGCGGTGCGGATGCGGCGGCCGACGAGGCCGAGTTGATCGAGACGACTTTGGGGTCCATCGGCCGGCGCGGTCCCAGCCGGCGGTCGCCGACGGGGGCCTGCGACGATGCGGACAGCGTGAGCGGCTCGGCTTGCGCCGACGGCGTCGCGATGAGCTCGATGAACATCTCGATCGCGCGCTCGTGCTTGCGGTCGCCCAGCGGCGGGACCTCGACGGAGACGCGGCGGCCCAGCGCCGACTCGACGCGGCTGCGCGGCAGCGCGTTGCGCGGATCGCGCGTGACGCACACGATGTCGAGCCGGTCGGGCGGGATGCCGAAGCGCTGAAACTCCAGCTGCGTGACGCGCGCGCTCGTGATCCCGAGGATCGACGGCTCGACGATCATGATGAACCGGCCGCCCTGCATGACGAACGGGCGGACCGCCGCGGCGAACGGCTGCGGCGCGTCGACGATGATGATCGACTTGCGGGTCGCGAGGTCGTCGGCGACGGCTTGCACGTCGGCCGGTTTGATCGTGAAGCCGCCGTGCAGCGTGGCCGTGATCTCGACGATCGTCGTGCGGCCCTCGTCGATGAACGCCATGTTCGGCGTCGTGCGCGCGGCGTCGAGCGCGCGAACCTTGTCGAGCAGCACGGCGGTCGCGCGCCGGCCGACGAGGTCGCCGTCGACGATCGCGACCTCGATCCGTTTGCCGAGATGCGTGGCGGCTTCGACGCAGAGGCTGGTCGCGCCGGCCCCGCCTTTGGAGCCGACGACGATCGCGACGTTCGCTTTCATCGAATGACCTTGTCGCCTTGAATGATCTGCGGCCCGGTGTAGCGCGGCGCGCTCGCGTGCGCGACCGGCGGCGGCGCCACGACTGCGGGCGCGGCGGCGGCCGGCGCCGGTGCGGG
>DASZBS010000026.1:0-2085 GCA_035943995.1 Candidatus Elarobacter sp.
CGATGAACTTGGTGCCGATGTCCGCCTGCGTCTGCAGGCAGCCGTGAAACGCAACGACCAGAGCGCAGGGCTTATCGGGCTCGCCGTCAGCCCAAGCGTTCGTGCAAGAATCCCGCCAGCGCATCGGTCGAGACGCGATCCTGTTTCATGCTGTCGCGATCGCGCACCGTTACGGTGCCGTCGTCCAAGCTCTGATAGTCGACCATGATGCAGAACGGCGTGCCGATCTCGTCCTGGCGGCGGTAGAGCTGGCCGACGTTGCCTTCGTCGTACTGCGTGCGAAAGTCCGCGCGCAGCGCGCGCTCGATCGCGTGCGCGCGCTCGACGAGGTCGGGTTTGTTGCGGGCGAGCGGGAACACGCCGATTTGCACCGGCGCGATCTTCGGATGGAAGCGCAGCACCGTGCGTTCGGTTTGCTTGTCGCCTTCGACGATCGTCTCGCGGTCGTAGGCGTCGATGAGCATCGTGAGCGTCGTGCGGTCCATGCCGGCGGACGACTCGATGAGGATCGGCGTGTACTTCTGCTTGGACGCCTCGTCGAAGAACTGCAAGTCTTTGCCGGAGTACTCGATGTGCTTGTCGAGGTCGTACGTGCCGCGGTGCGCGATCGACTCCAGCTCGCCCCAGCCCCACGGGAACAGGTACTCGACGTCGATGCCGGCCTTCGCGTAGAACGGGCGTTCTTTTTCGGTGAGCTCGTAGAAGCGCAGGCGGTCCGGCTTGACGCCGTAGTCGCTGTACCACCGCTTGCGCGCGTTCACCCAGGTTTGAAACCACTCCAAATCGTTGCCGTCCTGCGGCACGAAGAACTCGAGCTCGGCCTGTTCGAACTCGCGCTGGCGATACGTGAAGTTGCCCGGCGTGATCTCGTTGCGGAACGACTTGCCGATCTGCGCGACGCCGAACGGCGGCTTCTTGCGCGCGCTCTGGTAGATGTTCTTGAAGTTGACGAAGATGCCCTGAGCGGTCTCCGGGCGCAAGTACGTCTGCGCCGACGTGTCCTCCATCGGGCCGACCGACGTCTTCATCATCAGGCTGAAGTCGCGCGGCTCGGTGAGCGTGCCGGTCATGCCGCAGTCGGGGCATTTGTCGAGCGACGGGATGTGGTCGGCCCGGAATCGGTGCTTGCAGTTGCGGCAGTCGACGAGCTTGTCGTGGAACGCGGCGACGTGGCCCGACGCTTCCCACGTGCGCGGGTGCATGATGATGGAGCTGTCGAACGCGACGACGTCGTCGCGCAGCTCGACGTTCTCGCGCCACCACGCGGCCTTGACGTTGCGTTTGAGGATCGCGCCGAGCGGGCCGTAGTCGAAGAAGCCGCCGATCCCGCCGTAGATCTCGCTGGACTGGAACATGAAACCGCGCCGCTTGGCGAGCGCGGTGATCTCGTCCATCGACACGCTGGGCTTGTGTTCTTCCACGGTACTCACTTCGCGCGAGGTTTCCGCGTGCGGCGTCCCTTGTCCTCACCGCGGCCCTTTGCTCCCTTGTCGCGCCCGAGATGCCCGCGTTCCGACGCGATCTCGGCCGTGGAGATCGCGGCGACGAACGCGACGCCGCCGATCGAGTTGCCGAGCAGCGTCGGGACGATGAACGCGACGACGTCGCTCCAGCCGAACGCGCCGCGCCAGGCGCCGTAGAACGCCTCCACCGAACCGGCGATGATGTGGCCGAAGTCGGCCGCGGCGACGACGTACGTCAGGACGATGATGACGAACACCGCGGCGCCTTCGGCGAGCGGCAGCAGCCACACCATCAGCGCGATCAGCCAGCCGGCGAAGATCGCTTTCGCGAACAGAATCCAGAAGGGGTGCGCCGTCGCGGCGCGCGCGAGGTCGTCGAACGCGGCGAGCGAGTCGGCGGGGAAGGCGCCGCTGAACGCGACCAGCGCGGACGTCGCGAGCGCGGCGATCAGATTGCCGGCGAGGATGACGGCCCACAAGCGCGCGAGTTTCGCGAACCGCCATGCCTTAGGGTCGTAGAAGATCGGCAGCAGCGGCGTGAGCGTGTTCTAGGTGAAGAGCTGCTGGCGGCCGAGGATGACGATCAAGAAACCGATCGTGTAGCCGAACGACGCGACGAGAT
>DASZBS010000027.1:0-74126 GCA_035943995.1 Candidatus Elarobacter sp.
CGGCGCCCAACGGCGGCCAAGTCGACACGTGCCTCGACAAAGCGCACTCCTTTGCAGGCGCACCGCCGGCCGGGTACACCGTCGCGGCCGGGTCGGACTGCCTACCGGCGAACTTCCCGATCGTACCGACGGTCGGAACGCTGCCGCTCGCGAGCTACAACGGCGCCATTCGCCACCAGCCGATCGACAACATCATGTCGTACAAGGTGACCGTCGCCGCGAACGTCGCCGGCGCGTCGCAGACGCAGACCGTCACTCTCACCTACACGTTGATCGCGAACTGATGGGCTACGTGACGCGCGTTCTCACCGCTCTCCTCGTCGCCGCGATGCTCGCCCCCGTTCCCGCGCTCGCGGGCCCGGCCTACGGGTCGGCGCAAGTCAACTACAAGATCCTGCCGTCCGTGCACGCCCAAGTCGTTCCGAACTACGCGACCGGCTTCGGCCCGCAAGGCGGTTTCGGCAGCGGTTCCACGCCGGCGGCCGGCGTCGGCGCGGTGCTCAACGGCGGGACGGTCGATTTCGGCAACGTGGTCGTCGGCTACCAGTACATCTACAAATACGCCGCGCAGGTGAGCGTGCAGACGAACGACGCCGCGGGCTTCGTTGTGTACGCCGAGGGCGCGACCGACTGGAACGGCAGCAACCCGGTGCCGAGCCCCGCGACGTATCCGCTCTTGCACACGCTCTACTGGCTGACGTCGAACGCGAGCAACACGCCGTACACGCCGGCGAAGAGCTTCGCTCGCACCGCCGGAGCCCCGATCGCCGGCGGCGCGCTGGGGATCGACTACTCCGGCGTCGGCGGCAAGCCGCCTGCGGGCTCCGTCGTGTGGTCGTATCCGACGTCCGGCAACGTTGTCCAAGGCTTCGACTACCAGTTGCGGCTGCCGGGAGCGATCCCGACCAGCCAGTTCAACCTGTACATCGTCTATACGGTGATCGGAAATTGAGACGCTCCAACATCGTCGCGCTCGGCGCGCTCGCGGTCGTCGCGGTCTTCGCCGGCTTTTCGCAAGCGGACGCGCTGCAGAGCGTGCGCGCGACGAAAGACGAAGTGATCACCGTCGTCGTGACGCCGAGCCCGCCGCCCGTCGGATTTTTCCGGCGCGCCGCGCCGCCCACCGGACCGGCGCCGGCCGCCGCTCTGGCGCGGCTGCTCGACGATCCGTTCTCGCCGCGCCAGATTGCGTCGACCGGCAATACCTGGGACGTCGCGCCCGGCGGCGGCACGTTGATCGCGCAATCAACGGTGCAGCCGCCCCCCGTCCCCGTCCAGTTCGTCGCGAAGCCGGACCCCAACTCGCTGTACCTCAAGCTCATCGATCACACCCCGGAGCTCGACGTGCCGTACGGGACGACCGTGTTTCCGTGCGCGTTCGAGGTGTACACCTACTACGACAAAGCGACGTACGCGCTCAACGACTACGGATCCGGCACGGCCAAGAGCGGGACTGGTCCCTATCCGATCCTGAATTTTCCGGCCACGAGCTATCTGTCGTGGGCGACGCCCGACTTCGCGCCGACGTTTTTCGCCTACTGGAACTCCGGTTCGCCCGGCGAGAAAGTCTGGAGCGGGGCGAAGCTGCAAGCGCAGCAGCACTGCGTCGATCTCACGATCGTCGTGCCGAACTCGCAACCAGCCGGCACGTACACCGCGGTGATCCAGTACAACTTGCTGGTCAACTAGCGCCGGTTCACTCGTCGCGCCGCGCGGCGCCGAGGATCAGCGCGGCGAGCACCAGCAGCACGACGCCGCCGTAGACCACGGTCGACCGGCCGTGCAGCGCGTGGTACGCGGCGCTGTGGATGTCGGTCGTCGCTTCCATCTGCGGGACGATCGCGTGCTGCTGGTACGTTGCGAGGCCCAGCGCGACCGCGACGAGCGCGACGCGCACGAAATCCCAGGTGCGGTCGCCGGCGGCCGCCGCGCGCGCGAGCCCGGCGACGATCGCGATCCCGCCGAGCACGTAGCCCCACAGCGTCAGCGCGCCGATCGTGTGCGCGGTGAGCGCGGCGAAGCGGGCGGCGTCGAGCGGCGCGACGATGCGAAACGCGAGCGGCGCCGACACGAACGCGAACCCCGCGAGCGCGCCCAGCCAGACGCCCAGCGCCGGCAGCTCGATCGCCGCGAGGACGCGGTCGCGCCGTCCGGAAGGGTTGGTTCTCATCGTCGCGCCTTTCCGAGGAGGACCCCGTTGGACCCGCTCGCGTTCATCGTCGCGCTCGCACGCGACGCCGGCACGCTCCTGTGCGAGCTGCTCGACGACCCGCGCGAGGTCGCCGAGAAGCATCCGCACGATCTCGTGACCGATGCAGACCGCGCGAGCGAGGCGCTCATCGTCGAACGCATCCGCGCCGCGTTTCCGAACGCGGCGATCCTGGGCGAGGAGAGCGGCGCGCACGGCGGGCGCGGCGACGAGCGCTTCATCGCCGACCCGCTCGACGGGACGACCAACTACGCGCACCGCTACCCGCTGTTCTGCGTGTCGATCGCGTACGAGCGGGGCGGTGTCGTCGAGGCCGGTGCGGTCTACGCGCCCGTGCTCGGCGAGCTGTACGCCGCGCGGCGCGGCGGAGGGGCGACGTGCAACGGCGTGCCGGTGCGCGTATCGTCCGTTGCGAGCGTGTCCGGTGCGATGGTGTGCACGGGGTTCAATCCCGCCGGGTACGCGCGCAACGGCAGGTATTTCGCACACCTCTCCGACCGCGCGCAAGCGGTGCGGCGCGACGGCAGCGCGGCGCTCGACCTCGCGTTCGTCGCCGCGGGGCGCTACGACGCGTTCTGGGAGTGGGATCTCAAAGCGTGGGACGTCGCGGCGGGTGCGCTCCTGATCGAAGAGGCCGGCGGGCGTGCCGGCGCGATCGGCGGTGGGCCGCTCGATATCGCGAACGGGTCGATCGTCGCGTCGAACGGGCTGCTGCACGCCGAGATGGAGCGGTTGCTCGGCGAGGTGTGACGGCAGGGGATTCGGCGCGCATCCGCCAGTGGTACGCGGCATGGAATCGAACGAGGAGATGGTCGTCGTGTCGCGCGCGTCGCTCGAGCAGTTGCAGCGCCAGATCGACGGGTTGCCGGACGTGTTCGCGAAGTCGACGCAGGAGATCTCGCGCGCGCTCGCCGTGCGGTTTTCCGGGGCGCTCGACGATCTTGCGGCGCAGCTCAGCGAGACGACGGACGATGCGTTGCGGGCGATTCGGGACGCGATCCCCGTGGTGATCGCCGAGCATGCGCCCGATGTCGAGCCCGCGGTGCTCGATGCCATTACCGAGGCGATCTATGCTCGGGCTGCGGAGCGGTTTGCCGCGCTGCATGCGGCGCAGCGGATTCTCAGTGAGCGGATGCAGCGGGCGGAATAGGGTTTCCGTGGCTCGGCGGCGGCGCGACGACGCCGCGTCGGGGACGCTCCCTGCGCGCATCCGTGCGCTTCGGTCGCTCGGCGCTCCGTCGCTCCCGCCCTTCCAGGGCTCCGCGACTCCGCGACGCCCCGTCGCGGCGTCATCGCGCCGCCGCCTCCGGCGAGGTTTGCGCAGGCGTTGCAGCGCGGTGGTTGTCTTGCGTGCACGTGCGGGATAAGTGCTGTGATGCAGATGCCGCTTTTGGGTGGGGAGTTGCAGGGAGGCTTGACGGCGCGTAGCGCTGATGTGCCTGGGGTTTGGATTGGGACGTGCGGGTTCAGTTATCGGGATTGGGTGGGGGTGCTGTATCCGCCAGGCACCAAGGCGCGTGAGATGCTCGAGATCTATTCTCGTGTCTTCTCTGCCGTTGAGATCGATAGCACGTATTATCGCGTGCCTGCTCCGGCCACGTTTGCTTCCATGGCGGAGCGCACGCCAGACGGGTTTCGCTTTTCGGTGAAGTTGCCGGGTGCGGCGACGCACTTGCCGGCTGGGGTTAGCGCGTTGCCTGCGGAAGTGAAGGACTTTCGGGCGGCTTTGAAGCCGTTGGTAGCGAGCGGGAAGCTCGCGTGTGGGCTTGCGCAGTTTCCGAATAGTTTCAAGCCTTCCGCCGATGCCGAGAAGCGGTTGCGGGCTTTGCGCAAGGCGTTGCCCGGCTTGCCGCTCGTGGCGGAGTTTCGGCATCGGGATTGGCAGGCGCATTCGACGTTGGAACTGTTGAGCGAGCTCGGGATCGGGTGGTGTAACGTCGACATGCCGCATTTTTCGAAGTTGCTGCGGGAGTCGGCTGATGCCACCAGTGAGGTCGCGTACGTGCGCTTTCACGGGCGGAACTTCAAGCAGTGGTGGCGGCCTGAGACGCCCGATCTTCGGTACGACTATTCGTATTCGGCTGAGGAGCTCGAGCCTTGGGTGGATCGGGTGGCGGATTTGCGGGCTGCCACCGGGGTGCGTGAGACGCTCGCGTTCTTCAACAACCACCGGCGCGGGCAGGCCGTTCGGAATGCCGAGCAGTTTCGTGCGATGTTGGAAGCGCGGCTGGTCGAACGACCGAGCCGCGCTTCCGGCGACGCGAGCTAAGACCTGGCGCGTGCTCGGTCTAACGCACGATCTCGTTCATCGTCGCAAGGAAGTGTTCGATCTCTTCATCGGTCGTGTAGAAGTGCGCGCTCACGCGCAAGCCGCAGCCCGGCCGGTAGTCGACGAAGATACGCCGCTCGATCAACGCGTGCAGCACGCGCTCGCCGCCGGGGACGTCAATGCCCACCCAGCCGGTGCGGCGTGCGGCGTCGTGCGGCGTGTTGACGCGCCAGCCGCGTTCGAGCGCTGCCTCGGTGAGACGCGTCGTGAGCCGCACGTTGTGCTCGCGGATCGACGGCACGCCGAGCTCGCGAATGACGTCGTGGCCGGCTTTCGCGACGAGGTAACCCGGGATCGTGGGCGTGCCGGTCGCCCAGCGCAGCTGATCGGTGGCGTAATCGATCGGCGGCGGCTCGAACGCGAATGGGTCGCGGTGCGCGAACCAGCCGGTGACCATCGGCGCGAAGCGTTGTGCGAGCGAGGGCTCGACGTAGATCCAGCCGCAGCCCGGGCCGCCGCACAGCCACTTGTGCGAGCCGCCGACCGCTACGTCGACGCCCAGCGCGACGACGTCGTACGGATACGTCCCCGTCGTCTGGTACGCGTCGAGCACGACCAGCGCGCCGGCTTCGTGTGCGCGCGCGGTGATCGCGGGCACGTCGATCACGACGCCGCTCTGGTAGTACGCGTGCGACAGGACGACGACCGCGGTGCGTTCGGTGATCGCCGAGCAGATGCGGTCGGTGGGGATCGTCTTGCCGTCGTCGGTGGGCACGCGCACGGTTTTCGCGCCGGCGCGCTCCCACGCGGTCCAAACGTACGCGAGCGACGGGAACTGCAGCGCTTCGTACACGACCTCGTTGCGCTCGGCGTCGCGCCAGTCGAGCGACGACGCGAGCGCGGACTGCAGCAGGCTCACGTTCGGGGCGAGCGCGATCGAACCGGCGGGCGCGCCGATGATGTCACCGATCCCGTCGGCGACGGCGCGCGCTTCGCCGAGCCACGCCGGCCACGCGCCTTCCGGACCGCCGTCGGCCCACTGCGCGTGGTAGCGCACGAGCGCGTCGCGCGCGGCGAGCGGCGGCGCGCCCATCGAGTGCGAGACGAGCCACGTGTTGACGTCGATGCCCGCGAAGCGGTCGCGCGCGCGGGCGGTTGTCGTGGCGATCACGCGGCGACCTTCCGCCGCACCGCGGGGAGCCCTTCAAGCGCGCGGTCGTGCGGGCAGGGATCGCTCCACCGGCCCGGCGTACCGGGCGAGATGCGAACGCCATTTATCGTCATGCTCGCGCTTGCGTGCGCCGTCACCGCCGCCGGGTGCTCCAAGAACGACCAGAGCAGTACCACGTCGACGGCAGCGTCGGAGGCGAGCGCGAGCCCGGTGATGCCGCCCTCCGCGGCGGTCGGCGCCAGCGCGCCGTCGGCGGTCGCCGCGAGCGCGCCGTCACCGCTCGCGTCGGTCGGGTTCACCGACGTCGACGGCGTGCAAGGGCAGAAGGAGATCGTCCAACTCGCGCAGCTCGGCGTGCTCGATGCGACCGCCGGGCCGTTTCATCCGGGCGATGCGGTCCAGCGGCGCGATTTCGTGCGCTGGCTGTTCAAGACTAACAACGCCGTGTGGATTGATCAGCCCGCACGCCAGATCCACGCGGCCGATGCGACCGAGCAGTCGTCGTTCTCCGACTTGGCGCCGAGCGACCCTGATTTTCGCTACGTGCAGGGGCTCAGCGACGCCGGGATCGCAGTCGGCTTTCCGGACAAGAGCTTCAAGGCCGATCAGCCGTTGACGCGCGAGCAGATGATCGCGATCAAATCGGGGCTGGACCGCGGCGGCGTGGAGAAGAGCTACGCCGCCGACGTCAGCTACGCGCGCTACAACCTTCCGGCCTGGAAAGACAAAGACAAGGTTGCCAAAACGTACGCTGCGGCCGTCGCGACGGACGTGCAGGACGATCCGAAAGACGGGTCGCCGAAGATCGACAACATCGGCCGCGCGTTCGGCGCGATCGCGATGTTCCGCCCGCAGCAGCCCGTGACGCGCGCGCAAGCGGCGGTCGCGCTCAACGTGATCGGCGCGCACGAGCGGTTCGCCGCGCCGCGCAGCGTCGCGCAAGTTCTCACCGTGACACCGGTGGCTTCGCCGACGCCGTAGCGGTCAGCCGTACGCTCCGCCTAGGACCGTACGGACCTCCCACAGCTCGGGGAAGAAGCGGCGCTGCAGCGTCGTCTGCAGATACGCGACGCCGAGCGAGCCGCCGGTGCCCGGCTTCATGCCGATCATGCGCTCGACCATCGCGACGTGGCGGCCGCGCCATAAGAGCACGCCCTCGTCGAAGTCGATGAGATCTTCGAGCAGCAGGTAGAGCGCGTAGTGCTGCTCCTCGTGCTCGTAGATCGTGCGGAACGTGTCGACGAGCGCGTCGTGCGACGACACGTCGAAGCCGTGCCGTGCGAGAGAGCCTTTGAGCGCGTCGTAGAGCGTCGGCTCGTGCATGCGCTTTTCGAGCCGTGCGCGCTCTTCGGGCGTGAGCGCGAGGTGGCGCAGGTACTTCTCGTCGCCTGCGAGCCCGCAGCGAAACTCGATCTCGCGAAACTGCGCGGATTGAAATCCGCTCGCCGGGTTGAGCCCGGAGCGGAAGGCGTTGAAGTCCTGCGGCGTCATCGTCTCGAGCACGTCGACCTGCTGGAGCAGGATGCGCTGGATCGCGTGGATGCGGCGAAACGCCTTGGCGACCTTGAGCAGATTGTCGGCGTCGAGATACGTCACCGCCGCGTCGAGCTCGTGGAGCGTCTGCTTGAACCACAGCTCGTACACCTGATGGATCAGGATGAACAGCAGCTCGTCGTGATGCGGCGGATCGCTGATCCGCTGCTGGAGCTCGAGCAGCTCCGGGATCTTGAGGTACGAACCGTAGGAGAGCGACGCCGTAGTAGCCACCCGGCACCATTCCGCATCGGCTGATGCGGCTACTTCGTAGCGTTGCGCACCGCGGTCAGCGCGCCCAATGCCAAGCCCAGGCGTTCCAGAGGTGCGTGCCGGTCACCGACGGGACCACGCCTTCCAATCCGTCGCGGTAGGCGACGGCTTCGCGGTTGAAGCCCAGGAACAGGAGGTCGGTCTGCGCGACGAGCCGGCGCGTGAGCGCCCGGTCGCCGGCGGCTTCGCGGGCGGGATCGGCGCTCGCCCCCAGCTCCTCGCGCGCGGCTGCTTCGATCGTGGGATCGCAGATGCCGCCGAAGTTGTCGCCGTTCGGCGGCCGCGTGTCGCAGCGGAAGAGGTACGAGTGGTCCGCGACGACGTTGGGCTGCCAGCCGGAGAACGCGAGATCGAACCGGCCGGTCTGGAAGATGCCGTTGTCGGCCTTCGCCGCCCAGATCTGATTGTATGTGTACGACTTGAGGTCGACGCGGATGCCGAGCTTCGCGAGATCCTGTTGTACGAGCAATCCGAAGCGCCCCGTCGTCTTCGACTCCGTGGTCGCGACGAAGTCGAGCGCGAGCGCGCGGCCGTTCTTGCGGCGCGTGCCGTCGGGCGCGAGCCGCCAGCCCGCGGCGTCGAGCAGCCGCGCCGCCTCGGCGGGGTCGTAACGCGGCTGCACGATCGACGCGTCGTACGCGAACTGGCCCGGCAGACGATCCGTCTCCGCGTCGAGCGTCAGCTCGCCGTCGAGCTCGCGCATGATGCGCTTGCGGTCGAACCCTGCCGCGAGCGCGCGGCGCACGCGAACGTCGTCGAGCGGCGGGTGCGCGAGGTTGAACTGCACGAAGTCGAACTCATAGTGCGGCTGCAGCACGATGCGCGCGCCGGCGCGGGTGCGCAGCGCGTCGAGGAACGTGCGGCCGAGCTGCACGCGGCCGACGATGAAGTCGATCGCGCCCGTCTTCCACAGCGTCGCCGCCGTGTTCGGGTCGGGGACGATCATGATCTCGACGCGCGGTATCGCGGGCGCGCCGCGGAAGTAATGCGGGTCGGCGGCGAGGACGATGCGCGAGCCGCGATCCCAGGCGGCGAACTTGTACGGGCCGAGGCCGACGGGTGCGGAGTTGTACGCGTCGCGGTTGACGTCGTGCTTGCCTGCCAGCAGGTGCGCGGGCAAGATCGGGTACGGGTCGTTCGCACCGAGTGTGAAGCACGATGCGACGAACGGCGAGAACGGGCTCGTGAGCCGCACCTGTACGGTGTACGGGTCGAGCACGCGCACCGACGCGACGTGATCGAAACCGGTGCGGTCGGGGACCGAGTTCGCCGGGTTCGCCGCGGCGGCGAACGAGAACGCGACGTCCTTCGCATCGAACGGCGCGCCGTCGTGCCAGCGCGCGCCGCGCCGGAGATGGTACGTCACGGTGCGTCCGTCGGCGGAGATCCCGCCGTTCGCGCGCGCCGGCACGGCGGTCGCGAGATCGGGGATCAGCCGGCCGGCGCCGTCGGTGCGCAGCAGGTAGCCGTGGATCAGCGGCGCGAGATAGGACACCTGCGCGTTGTCGAACACGAGCGGGTTCAAGCCGGGCGGATCGGTGGCGATCAACGTGCGGACGACGTCGCGCGACGTACCGCGCGCGGTGTCCGTTCCCGAACTCCCGGCGTGCGCGCACGCGCTGAAGGTGAGAGCGAGCGCGGCCGCTAGCGCGCGAAACGGGAACCGTGAGACCGCCATCGTGCGGTCTTCGGCCCGGACGGCGAGCGTCTTCCTGCTCGCGCGCCATGGGAGAGACCGCGTTCCGGCGGGCATGAGGAACCGGCGTATCGCCGCAGCAAGGAATTCCACGTGCACGACCACGACCACGACCACCACGAGCATCAGCCCGAGCACGAGCACCAGCATCACGGTGAGCACGAGCACGAGCACCATCATCACCACGAGCACGACGACGAGCGGCGCGGCTACACCGGCAAGATCACCGGGCTGATCTACGACCGCGCCGGCGAGTTCGACGGGTTCTTGCTCGACACGGACGACGGCCAGCGCGCGTTCGACTCGCGCGAGCCCGGGATCGAAGACGTCGCCGGGCGCGCGTGGGCCGAGCGCATCCTCACGACGGTGTACGCCGACGAGGCGGAGCCGTGGCGGCCGGTGCGGATCGTGCTGCGCGCCTAGCTCGAGCGGTTAGAGGTCGACGCGCTCGTCCGACCGGCTCGAGTCGACGCGCTGCCAGGCGGTGTAGCGGCCGTCGTTCGCGCCGGGCGCGAGCTCGCGGCGCCACCACGCGAGCGCGCCGGTGGTGTCGACTTCCCACATGTCGCCGCGCGCGATCTTCTGCGTGCCGTAGAGCGTGGCGGCGTCGAGCGTGCTCCCGACTCGCACCTCCACGAGGACGCTGCCCGGGAACGACACGTTGCGGAAGCGGATCAGCCCGTCGGCGAGCGCGGGCCGCGGTACCAAGCACGCGGCGGCGGACACTGCGAGCGCGGAAAGAGCCTGCCTGCGATTCATCGGGCGCCTCCTCCAGGCCGGTGAGCCGGTACAACTAGAGAATACCGAGCACCTGAGAATTCTCTGAGAAGGCGCGCGCGCCGAGCGGGCTACGTCAGTTCGGCGGCAGTCTGCGGAAAGACGAAGATGAGCTCGTCGTGCGCGGTGCCGTGCCGGTCGACGAGCGAGCGTGCGAGTACTGCCTCGCGCACGTAGCCGGCTTTTTCCAGCACGCGCGCCGACGCCGCGTTCGCCGCCATCACGTTCGCCCACAACCGGCGCGGGCGCAGCGCCGCGAGCGCGTGCGCCGTCAGCGTGCGGAGCGCGTCGGACGCGAGGCCGCGTCCCCAGAAGCGCTTGCCGAGCCAGTAGCCGATCATGACGCTGCCCGCGTGCTCCAAGACGCCCGGCGTGAGCCCGATGCCGCCGGCGAGCGCGCCGTCGACCTCGATCGCCCAGTGGAGCACGTCGGGCTCGTCGAGCTTGAGCCGGATCCACGCGTCGGCGTCAGCGCGCGTGTACGGCGACGGAAAGCGGTGGTTCATGTAGCGCACGACGTCCGGATCGCTCGCGACCTCCGGCAATGCCGCGGCGTCGTCGAGCCGCCACGGCCGTAGCGTGCAGCGGGAGCCGTGCAGGATCGCCGGCGCCGCGCGATCGGCCACGTTACAAGAAGCGGGCGGCGACCACCGCGATGTCGTCGCGGATGTTGTCGTGGCTGAACGCGCGCGCGCGATCGATCAGCTCCTTGACGATCGTCTCGACCGGCGCCTCGGCGAACGTCTCGATGGTTTCGATGAAACGTTCCATCCCGAAGAACGAGCGGTCCGGCGCGCGCGCTTCCGTGACGCCGTCGGTCGTGGCGACGAAGATGGTGCCGGGCGGCAACTCGACGTGTCGTTGCTTGAAGAGATGATGCTGATCGTCGAAGACGCCGATCAGCGGCGCCGTGGGGAGCAGCGGGTGGGCGGGTTCGCCGGGGATGACGATCGCGGCGGCTTCGTGACCGCCCGACGCATAGTACATGATGCGCCGCGACGCGTCGACCATGCCGAAGAACGCGCTCGCGAACGACTCGATGCGCTCGAACGCGTTGTTCTCGAGATATAGCCGGTCAAGCGCGCGCAGCACGCTCTCTGGCGTGAGCCCGTGCGACGCGTACGATCGCAATCCGTACTTGACCATCGCCGCGTGGATCGCGGCCTCACTGCCCTTGCCGGAGATGTCCGCGATCGAGAACGAGACGGCGTCGTTGTCGAAGTGGTAGACGTCGACGATGTCGCCGCCGGTGAGCCCGTGCGCGAGCCGGTAGCCGACGGCGTACTCGATGCCGGGGATCTCCGCGTGACCGCGCGCGAACAAGTGCTCGACGAGCACTTTGGCAGCGGTCCAGTCGGCGACTTCCGCGAGGCCGTCGGTGTGCAGTGCGGCGACCGACGACTCGCCGCCGGCGAGCGACGACATGCGCTCGGCCGGCGTCGTCAGCGGCGGCGGAATGTCGACCGGCGTGTCCATCGCGTCACCGCATAGCACGGTAGGCCGCCGTGTCCCGTGCATTTCGCACGGCTTGATCCGTTCTTTACACGGATAACGAGCAAGGGACGACTCGCCCGACAACGGTAGCCGAGAGGGCGAATTCGCGCCGCCGGACAACCGTCGCGAACGCGGAGAGATGGCGGAGCGGTTGAACGCGTCGGTCTTGAAAACCGAAGGCCCTCAACGGGGCTCGTGGGTTCGAATCCCACTCTCTCCTCACGCTCGACGCTTTTGTTGTACCTGCAGCGACTTGACGAACGCGCCGACTTCGGCCCGCGATCGGAGACGCACGACGTTCAGGTGCGCCCATCGGGGATCGGCGAGCCACGTTTGGTCGCGTTCGCGAAACCGAGCGTGATTCGACCAACCCCAGCGAATGGGATGCCCCGGCTCGACGAAGTTGCGCAAGCGCTCGCGGTTTCCGGGAATCGGTTCCCGCCCCGTCACCCAGTCTCGAAACGATCTCCAAGCGGCCTGTCGCGTCGCGGCACCGCGGTCGAGATCGGTCCAGACGATCGTGTCGGCGCGCGCCCAGATCGACAGTCGAACGGACGGGTAGCTACCGTCCATTACCCAACGGTCTTTTGCCGCGGCGGCGGCAACACGCGCCGTGAAGAGGACGTCAGGCACCTCGCTCCAATTCGGGCCATGGCGTAGCGCATCCAGCCGTACCAACGGCAACCCGAGCGCGCGGCTCACCGCATCGGATACGAACGACTTCCCGGAACCGCTGATACCGATGACGTTGACCCGCTCCATCTCAGACACGATCGTATGCCATGCGCGACCCGCGGTCGAGACCGCCCGGGGTAGCGCTCCGGGTGAACGTCTTGCGAGCGTGCGCTTTCCCGCGAAGAAATCGCAGCGCCGCGGGTACCGTCTGCTCATGGCGAAAGCGAAGGCGGCGGGTAACAAGAAATATTGGTCCGCGCACGTCACCGAGACCAGCGACGCGATGGACATCGCGGGCGGCACGTTCGCAAAGGACGACCCCAAGGCGATCGCGCACGAGCTCGAGCGCGACGCGGAGAAATCCAACCGGCGCAAGTCGTCACCGTACCGCTCGGCGATGTCGATGCTGACGTTCTACATAAATCGCGCCGGCAAGAATCTGCCCGCGGCGCGCCGGAAGATCCTCGAGGACGCGAAGGCCGTACTGCGCGAAGAGTTCGGCCCGCCGAGCGCGACGGGCACCCGCAAGAAGCCGGCTGCGAAAAAGACGCCGGCCGGCGCTCGCAAGAAGAAGACCGCCGTGCGAAAGAAAACCGCCGCGCGAAAGAAGACCACCGCGCGGCGGTGAGCGGCGTCAGCTCGGCGGCAATCCGAGAAACGAACGCAGCCGGTCGAGGAATTGCCGCGCGGCGCGGCGGCGGTCGCCTAGCCGCCGCTCGATGAAGATCGCGAGCTGAGCGCTGCGGCGCTCGCCCCGCCGACGTTCTTGCGTCACGCGTGCGCCGCGCGCAGGCCGCGGCCGGGGCGCAGCGAGGCCGCGGCGGCGCGCAGCTTCGCGCAGCGGCCTGCGCCGACGAGGCGGTCGATGTGCTCGTCGACGATCGCGGTCGCCGCGCGGAACGCGTCGCGCGCGCTCGCGTCGAGCTCGATCACGTCCATGCGGGCGCGCAGCCAGGCCAGCGCGTCGCGCTCCATCTCGCGCGCGCGGTTGCGGTGCCACGCCATCGTCTCGCGCAGCGCCGTTTCGACGGTCGCGCGGTCGCTGCCGAGCGCGTCCATCGCGGCGGGGTTCGCGAACACGATCTGCGGCGTGTAGCTGTGCGCGCTCAAGCTGAGGTAGCGCTGCACGCGCGGCAGGTCGAGCCCGCGGATGTTCGTCAGCGGGTTCTCTTGCGCTTGCGCCTCGCCGGTTTCCAGCGCGTTGGGCAGCTTGAAGTACGGGACCGTCGTCGCGACCGCGCCGAGCGCCGCGGCGAAGTGCAGGTACACGGGCGCTTCCATCACGCGCAGGCGCAGCCCGCGCACGTCGTCCGGCGTGCGGATCGGCTGCGACATGCTGGTGAAGTGGCGCATGCCGTTCTCGAGGTAGCCGTAGGCGAGCAAACCGACGCCGCCCGCTTCCGCGAGGACGTCCTGGCCGGCGGGCGAGTCGAGCACGGCGAACGCGTGGTCCGCCGATTCGAACAGGTACGGCAATTCGAACAACTGCGCGGCGGGGATGACGTTGCCGCTCACGGAGCAGCCGACCGACGCGAGCGCGAGCTCGCCGCCGACCAGATCGTCGAACGCGTTGACCTCGCCGCGGCCCTTGCCCGTGTACGGGATGTCGAGCTCGACGCGCACGCGCCGCTCGGTGCGCTGCTCCACCAGCGCCGCGAAATGCGACCACGCCGCGGCGGACGGCGAGTCGCCCAGGATCGTCGCGACGCGCAGCACCCCGCGCCGCGCGACGACGGCGCCAGACTCGGCGATCTGCAGGCGCTTGATGTGGTGCGCGAGCGCGTTGACCGACAGCGTGCTCTCCGTCGCGGCGGTGTGGTGCGATTGCGAGATGTCGAGCACGCCGTGTGTCGCACGCTCGAGCTCTTCGATGCGCGACGCCTGGCCGGCGATCGTGTCGTCGACGCGTTCGAACGCGCCGGCGACGCCGGCGACGGCGGACGAGATCGACGCGAGCGCCTGATCCGCCAGCGCCGACGCGGTGGTGCCGAGCGCAACCGCGTCGTCGGTGCCGCTCACGACGTCCGTCGCGGCGCCCGCCTTGTTGCCGATGTCGCGCAGCAGCGCTTTCATCTCGGTCGTCGCGGCACGCGTCGACTCCGCGAGCTTGCGCATCTCGTGCGCGACGACGCCGAAGCCGCGGCCGTGCACGCCGGCCCGGGCCGCTTCGATCGACGCGTTGAGCGCCAGCAGGTTCGTCTGGTCCGACACGTCCTCGACGAACTTCACGGCGGCGCTGATCTTCGTGCTCGCTTCCAGCAGCTCGTGGATAGCATCGGCCGCGGACCGGCTGTGGCGCGCCAGCCCGTCCACGGTGCCGCTGAGGTCGGCGATCTGCTGCGAGGCCACCGTCACGGCGGAGCGCGCGTCGGACACGTCGTCGCGCACGGCGTGCACGATGGCGCTCGTCGCCGCCAGCTCGCGAGCGGCGCCGCGGGTCGTCTCGACCACGTCGCGCAGCGAGGCTGCTTGTTGGCGCGCGTTTGCGGCGATGGCACCCGTCATCCCACGCACATGGCCGATCGCGCCGGCCATGTGGTCGGCGAGATGTGCCAGTTCTTGCGGGTTCACGTGTTTTGGATCGGCAAGGCGACCGGCGATTCGGAATCCGAGTGTTCAGTTCTCGTTCGGTCGCCGTGAAGCTGCGAACAAGCCCCTGGAGCAAGGTCGCCTGGCGCCCGATCACACGATGCGGCGGGTGGCATATCAACGGATCTGATCGCGGAGTCCATGGATGGCCACCGAACCTCTCACGTTCTCTTCCGCCGTGCTACGGGCGCCTTCGCGGGCAGTCCGAGCATGGCCGCTGATCAGCCCGCGCTGGGCCGCGACGCTCGGCGGCGTCGTCAGAATGGTCGCGCAGATGGCCGCGCTGTGGGCGTTCTCGGCGGGCGGCAGCGCGCTTGCGAGCGGGATGCACCTGCCCGTGCCCGGCAACGTGATCGGGATGTGCGCGCTGTTCGGCGGCCTCGCGAGCGGCCTGCTGCGCAGCGAATGGTTCGAGTCCGGCGGCGGCTTCCTCACCAAGCACCTCGCGTTCTTCTTCGTGCCGGTCACGGTCGGTGTGATGGCGTTCGGGTCGACGTTCGCGCGTGCCGGGACGGGCATCGTGGCGTCGCTGCTGATCAGCACCGTGCTCGGTTACGCGGTCGCGGGCATCACCACGGAACGGCTGGCGAAGCGGTCGTGAGCGGCGGATCCCCGCTGGACCTCGCCGTCCTGGGGCTGGGCTGCGCGACGCTCACCGTTGGCGCGTACCAATTGAGCCTCGCCGTGCGGCGGCGCTGGGCGCACCCGCTGACGACGCCGGTGCTGTTCTCGACCGCCGTCGTGGTCGCGTGCTTTTTGGCGACGGGCTTCGACGTGCGCGCGTACGAGCCGGCGCAGAAGGTGCTGACGTTTTTGCTCGGCCCCGCGACGGTCGCGCTCGCGCTGCCGCTGTTCCGCAACCGCGCCGCATTCGCGCGCGAGCTCGTGCCCGCGCTCACCGGGCTGGTGAGCGGCGTCGTCGCGACGATGGCCGGTGCGATCCTGTGCGCGCGCGCGTTCGCGCTCGGGCCTTCGCTCGAAGCGACGCTCGCGGTGAAGTCGGCAACGACCGCGATCGCGATCGACGTCGCGCGCATCGTGCACGGCGATCCCGCGCTGGCGGCCGGGCTCGTCGTGAGCACGGGCACGTTCGGCGCAGCGGTCGGACCGTGGCTGCTCGACCGCATGAACGTGCGCAGCGCGATCGCGCGCGGCGTCGCGATGGGCGGGATCGCGCACGGGATCGGCACCGCGCAGGCGGCCGCCGAGAGCGAGCTCGCCGGCGCGGTCGCGGGCGTGTCGCTAGGCCTCGGCGCGGTGCTCACCGCGGTCGCCGCGCCGCTGCTCGTCGCGCTGCTCGCGCGCTAGCGCTCTTGGCGCGCGTCAGCGCTGTTCGCCGCCCGATCGCGGCGCGGCGAACTGCACGAGCGCCGCGGGGAACAGCGCCGTCACGTCGATGGTCGGCGCGACGGGTAGCTCGACGTCGAGCAGGATCGGCGCCGTGTCGCCCGGCGGGATGATCGCGAGCGTGTGAACGCTGCGGTACGACGTCACGCCGTCGCCGGTCGCGATGCGCAGCATGAACGCCGCCGCCTGCGCCGGTGCGATGATGAACAGCCGCGGCGTGCGCGAGAACGACTCGGCGACGATCTGCGGCGCCTTGCGCTCGTCGAGCAGCCGCACCGCCGGAAACCCGTCGACCGCGCACGCGCGTTGCGAGACGTTCGTCAGCATGATGCGCAGCTCGCGGTGCATCATCGCGCCGGTCTGCGACGTGACGGCAGCCGCGAGCTGCGCCGACGCGCACGGGCGCAGGATCGCCATGCCGCGCCCGCCGTTGCCGCCGATCGGCGGCTCGGACGGCGGGGGTGCGGCGAGCGCGGCGAACGGCAGCGTCACGGCGAGCGTCGTTGCGGCGAAGAGGAGCGAGCGCTTCAGCATGGTGGACGAAACGCGGCGGAACGCGCGAACGTCGCGCGAACGCTTGCGGGCGTGACGACCGCATCCCGCGCCCGCCTGCTCGACGAGCTGCGCGCCTACGCACCCGCCGACGCGCGCGAAGCCGCGATGCGCAAGCGTCTGGTAGCGTTCGTCGCTGCGCATCCCGACGCGTTCGAACGCGCGCTCGCGATCGGTCACGTCACCGCGTCCGCCTGGATCGTCGACCCGGCGCGGGCGCACGCGCTGCTGGCGCACCATCGCAAGCTCGGCAAGTGGCTCCAGCTCGGCGGTCACGTCGACGGCGACCCCGACGTGCGCGGCGCCGCGCTGCGCGAAGCCCGCGAGGAGTCGGGGCTCACGTCGCTGCGCTTCGCGTCGGACGCGATCTACGATCTCGACGTGCACGCCATCCCGGCGCGGCCCGGCGAGCCCGCGCACGAGCACTACGACGTGCGCTTCGCGTTCGAAGCGGATCCAGCCGAACCGCTGGTCGCGAGCGCCGAGTCGCACGCGCTCGCGTGGATCGCGCTCGGCGACCTGCCCGCCTACGGCGCCGACGAGTCGGTGCTGCGGCTCGCGCGTAAGACCGGGACCATCTTCGGGTAGGAGCCGCGCATGCGCGGCCGGTTCGACTTCACCTTCCACACGCTCACGCCCAACGCCGCGGCGCTGGCCGAAGGCGATCCGACCCTTGCGTTCCTGGGCGCGCAAGGCTGGGAGCTGCGCGGCGTTACCACGTTACTCGACGGCAGCGTGCTCGTCGCGCTGCAGCGCCCGCTCGACGAAGAGCACCCGCTGCCCGACGCGCCGTCCTTGAGCGCGGCACTCGTCGAACCGCTCACGGCGCCGTCGCGCGAGGAGCTGGAGGCGTAGCGCTCGCGCCGAGAAGCGCGAGCGCGCGGTCGAGCTGCGCGTCGCGGCCCGGCTCGCCGGGATGCGCGCCGACGGGTTGCTCGACGACGACGTCGGGCGTGATCCCGACCTTGTCGATGTCGCGGCCCGCCGGCGTGAGATAGCGCGCCGTCGTCAGCTTGATCGCGCCGCCGTCCGGCAGCGCGAACGTCTCCTGCACGAGCCCCTTGCCGAACGTGCGGGTGCCGACGAGCGTGCCCGTCTTGTCGTCCTGCACCGCGCCCGCGACGATCTCCGCCGCCGACGCGCTGTCGCCGTCCACCAGCACCGCGAGCGGCGCGCCAAGCGGTGGCGTCGCCGCTTTTGCGGCGAACACTGCCGGCTTGCCGCCGCGCTCCTGGATCGTGACGACGGTGCCGCGCACGAAGTGCGACGCGACCGCGATCGCGGCGTCGCGGTACCCGCCGCCGTTCGCGCGCAGGTCCAGCACGTACCCGCGCGCGTTTGCCGCGCGCAGCTTCGCGAGCACCGCATCGAGCTGCTGCGCGGACTGCGCGCCGAACGAGCGCAGCCGCACGTAACCGATCGCGTTGGCGACGACGCGCCCGGTGGCGTCGGGCGCGACGACGACGCGCCGCACGATCGCGAGCGGCTCGCGCGCCGTGCCGTCGCGCGATACACCGAGGCGCACGGTGCTGCCCGGCGCGCCGCGCAGCGCCGCCGCGACCGCGGCCGGCGTCGTCGCGGGCGGCGGTGCGCCGTCGATGCTCGTGATGATGTCGCCCGCGGCGAGCCCGGCGGCCTCCGCCGGCGCGCCGGGAAACACGTCGACGACGCGCACCGCGTGCGTTTGGGGATCGACATCGAGCTCCGCGCCGATCCCGGCGGCGGGCTTGCCGTCCAGAAAGCCGACGAACTTCTTGAACGCCGCCGGGCGGAACAGCAGGCTGTACGGATCGTGCAGCGCCGCGAGCTCGCTCTCGATCGTCTTCGCGACGAGCTCGCCGGTGCGCACGCGCGTGCCGTAGCGCGCGACGGCCAGCGCGACGTCGCGGTCGATCTCGCTCTCGGCGCGATAACGGTCGGCGTGCGGCGACGCGGGCGGGATGTTCGGGTTGGTGACGCCGCGCGACGCGAGGTAGGCGACGATGCCGCCGCGGGCGCCGGCGAGCAGCGCCGCGGGATCGACGGGCTGGTAGTAGCGCGCCATCACCGTCGTGTAGCAGATCTCGAGCGCGATCACGTCGAGCGCGCCCAGCGAGGCGGGTGCCCGCGGTGCGGGCGCGGCCGTGCCGCCGCTCGGCAGCAGCGCGGCGACGGCGATGAGGGCGAGCGTGACGAAGCGGCGAGCCACGGTCACCATGTTCCGGGCCGGAACGCTCCGCGCATGCCGAAGAGGGCATGCTCGCCGTGCCCGGAAACCAGCCGCGCCGTGGACCGCCGGACAACGATCGTCGTCTTCCTGGTCGCCCTCGCGTTCTGCGCGCTGCTGACCAAGTCGCACGTGACGTCCTGGAGCGACCGCTCGCGCGTGGCGACCGTCGACGCGCTCACGACGAACGGGACGTTCGTCATCACCGGATCGCCGTACGCCGAACAGCTCGGCGACGAGATCACCTATCGCGGCAAGACGTACTCCGACAAGCCGCCGCTGCTCTCGCTGCTCGCGACCGCGGTGGTGCTGGTCGCAGCGCCGTTCGGCGTCAGCTTACGGCACACGCCTGCAGCCGCGATCTACGTGATGACGCTGTTCACGGTCGGCGTGTGGTTCGCGATCGGCTGCGCGTACGCGTATGCGTTTGCGCGGCTGCTCGGTTTCGAGCGCCGGATCGCGGTCGCGGTGGCGGCACTGACGGGCGTCGCAACGCTCGCGCTGCCGTATGCCGTCGTGCTAACGAACCACGTGCCGTGCGGCGCCGCCGGGCTTGCCGGCTGTTATCACCTGGTGCGCGCGCGCAACGGTGGGCCTGCGGACGCGGCGCTCGCCGGGCTGTTCTTCGCGCTCGCATACGCGTTCGACGCCGCCGGGATTTTGCTGGCGGTCGCGAGCGCCGTGCTGCTGTTGGACCAGCCCGCGCGCCGCTGGCTGATCGCGCTCGCCGCAGGTGCACCGGTCGTCGCGCTGCAGATGGCGTACAACGTGCACGTGTCGGGCAGCATCCTTCCGACGGCCTTCACGGGCAGCGTATGGACGACCGCGCCGATCCCGCCGGGCGCTACCGAACCGCAGCCGTTCGCGCTGCACTCCGCCGCCGACTACGCGCAGGCCGCGCTGCACGTGCTCGTCGGCGGCAAGGGTCTGCTGTCGTACACGCCGCTCGTGCTCGTCGCCGCGTACGGGCTGGTCGTCATGTGGCGCAGCGGCGGCGTGATGCGCCGCCTCGCGGCGGCGATCGTCGCGGCGACGGCACTGTTCGTCGTCACGATCGTGACGCTGCAGAGCCAAGACGCGCAGGCCCAGAACTTCGGCGAACGCCGTTACGTCGACGTCTTCTTCGTGCTGTGCGTCGCGGTAGGGCCCGCGCTGGCGGCGGTGCGCAGCCGGCTTGCCGCCGCGGCCGTGCTCGTGTGCGTCGCGATCTCGGTGGCGATCGCCGCGCTCGGCACGGTGTCGCCCTTCGGCGGCGACGTGGGCGAGCCCGGGTTCTCGTTCGCGAGCGCCGCGTTCGTCGCGCTCTACCACCGCTCGCCGGTTCAGGCCGCGATCGACGTGCTGATGCTGATCGCCGTCGTCACGGCGGTCGTGCGGCTGGTGCCGTTCCCGCGGCTGCGCCGCGACGGCGTCGCGACGGCAGTCGCTTGAGCGATCGTCAGGCCCGCGGCGCGGCGGCGCGCGTGAGGCGGTCGCGCACCGCCGCGTTCGCCTCGGTGTCGGGCGGCAGCGTCGCGACGATCGACGCATAGCCGTCCGCGTCGAGCGCGCGCAGCGCGGCGTACAGCGTGCGTGCGGCGGCGGCGGGATCGTCGGGGAGCGTCAGCAGCGCGACGCGCTCGCCGGTCTCCGCGCGGCGGCGAGCTTCGCCGTCGCGGGCATCCGCATCGACCAGCACGACCTTTGCGCGCGGCGCGTAGTGCGACGCGAGCGTGCCCGGCGCGCGCACGGCACCGCCCACGCGCGTCACGACGGGCGCGCCGAGCGCGTCGCCGAGCTGCGACGCGGTGATCGCCCCGGCGCGCAGCACCGCGGGAACGGCGCCGGTGAGATCGACGATGGTGGACTCGACGCCGACGCGCGCGGGACCGCCGTCGACGACGAGATCGACTTCGTCACCGAGATCCGCGCGCACGTGCTCCGCGGTCGTCGGCGAGATGCGGCCGAAGCGATTCGCGGACGGCGCCGCGAGCGCGCCGCCGAACGCCGCGAGGATCGCGCGCGCGAGTGGGTGCTCGGGCACGCGCACCGCGACGGTGTCTTGACCACCGGTCACCGCGCGCGGCGTGCGCGGCCCGCGCGCGACGATCGCCGTGAGCGGCCCGGGCCAGAAGCGTTCCGCGAGCGCGCGCAGCGCGGGCGTGATGCCGGCGACGTAGCCGTCGAGCGCATCGACGTCGTACACGTGCACGATGAGTGGATGGTCCGCCGGCCGGCCTTTGATTTCAAACACGCGCGCGATCGCGCGCGGGTTCGAGACGTCCGCCGCCAGACCGTACACCGTCTCGGTGGGGATCCCGACGACGCCGCCGGCGCGCAGCACGGCGACCGCGCGCGCGACGACGTCATCCATGTCGCGAGCGTTCGCTTTGCGAACGCACGTCAGCGCGTCGAGCCGTCCGGCTCGATCGACGCGAAGCCCGCGAACGGCCGCAGCACCTCGGGGACGGTGATGCCGCCGTCGGCGCGCTGGTAGTTTTCGACGACGGCCGCGAGCGTGCGTCCGACCGCGCCGCCCGAGCCGTTGAGCGTGTGCACGAACTCGGGCTTCGCGGTCGCGTCGCGCCGGAAGCGCAGCCCGCTGCGCCGTGCCTGGAAGTCGGTGCAGTTCGAGCACGAGCTGATCTCGCGGTACGCGTTCGCGCCCGGAAACCACACCTCGACGTCGTACGTCTTCGCGACGTTGAAACCGCTGTCGCCCGCGCACAGCAGCATCACGCGGTGCGCGATGCCGAGCTCTTCGTACAATCCCGTCGCGTTGCGCACGAGCGTCTCGAGATCGTCGAACGAGCGCTCGGGGAGCGTCAGCCACACGAGCTCGACCTTCTCGAACTGGTGCTGGCGGATCAGCCCGCGCGTGTCGCGCCCCGCGGCGCCCGCTTCTTTGCGGAAGCACGGCGTGTACGCCGTGTAGCGGATCGGGAGCGCCGCGCCCGGCAGGATTTCGTCGCGGTGCAGCGCGGTGAGCGGCACCTCGGCGGTCGGGATCAGGTACAGCGCGTCGTTCGCGTCGTCGCCTTCGAACGCGTACATCTGGTCGGAGAACTTCGTGAGCTGGCCCGTCGCCCACATCGTCGAGCGCGCGACGAGCACGGGCGGATTGATCTCGACGTACGCGTTGCGCGCCGCGCGGTCCAGGAAGAACGACACCAGCGCGCGCGACAGCCGCGCGCCCGCGCCGCGCAGGACCGTGAAGCGTGAGCCCGACAGTTTCGCGGCGCGCTCGACGTCGAAGATGCCGAGCCGCTCGCCGAGCTCCCAATGCGGCTTGGGTTCGAAGCCGAACGCGGGCGGCGCGCCCCACGCGCGCACCTGCACGTTCGCGGACTCGTCGCTGCCGTCGGGCACGGAGCCGTCGAGCACGTTGGGGACCTCGGATAACGCCGCCGCGATCTGCTCGTCGAACGACGGCAGCCGTTCGCCCGCGGCGGCGATCCGCGCGTCGAGCTCGGCGATGCGCGGCCGCAATTCGGCCGCGGCGGCTTTCTTGTCGGCGGCTTTGGCGATCTGCGCGGTCAGCGCGTTCTTCTCGGCCTTGAGGCTTTCGACGGCGGCGATCGCGGTGCGCCGCTCGCGGTCGAGCTCCAGCACGCGGTCGACGAACTCCGCGCCGATGCCGCGCCGCCGCGCGGCGATGCGGACGTGGTCGGGCTCGCGCCGCAGGAGATCGATATTCAGCACAGCCGCCGTGCGTTCGCGATGCGAGCGGCCCGCTCCGTGCGCCGCCGACGGTACCCTTCGCGTGCGCGTCGAACCCGCGATCGATGCGAGCGCTGCGGCCCGGTGCGACCTTCGAGACCGAACGGCTCCTCGCGCCCGGCGAGGCGCTCGAGGTCTACTTCGGCGCCGTCACGGTGCGCCCGCAGGGGACGGAGCGGGTCGCGCTGGAGGCCGCCTTCGGCCGCGTCCTCGCCCGGGACGCCGTCGCCGCCGGGCCCTACCCTGCCGACGACCGCTCGACGATGGACGGGTTCGCGGTCCGGTCGGCCGACGGCGTCGTGCCGCGCCGGATCGTCGGCGCGATCCTGATGGGGGCCGCGCCGCCCGGCCCGCTGCGCGCCGGCGAGGCGATGCGGATCCCGACCGGCGGCGTGCTGCCGCCCGGCGCCGACGCGGTGCTGCCGGTCGAAGACGCGCAGGAGCGCGGCGGCGAGCTGATCGCCGCCCAAGCGCCTGCGCCGCGGGCGTACTTCACCCCGCGCGGCGACGACATGGCCGCCGGCGACATGGTGCTGCGCGGCGGGCGGCGCATCGGCGCGGCCGAGCTGTCCGTGCTCGCCACGCTCGGCGAGACCGCGGTGGAAGTCTACCGGCGGCCGGTGGTGGCGGTCATCTCGACCGGCGACGAGCTGGTCGACGTTGCCCGCACGCCCGGTACGGGCCAAGTGCGCGACTCCAACCGCTGGGCGATCGCCGGCGGGCTGGCGGCGCTCGGCTGCGAGGTCGTTCACCTCCCCCGCGCGGTCGACGAGGTCGCCGCGATCCGCGCCGGGATCGCCGAAGGGCTGCGGGTCGCCGACGCGGTCGTCCTGACCGGCGGCTCGTCGGTCGGCGCGCGCGACCACGTCCCCGCGGCGATCGAGGGCCTGGGCGACCCCGGCGTCATCGTCCACGGCCTGCGGGTCAAGCCAGGCAAGCCGACCGTGCTTGCCGCCGTCGGGGTGCAGCCGGTGATCGGCCTGCCGGGTAATCCCACCAGCGCCCTGACGATCCTCGACGCGATCGCCTCGCCCGTGTTCCGCGCGCTGACCGGCCAGGCGGACGCCCGGCGGGCGACCGTCGCCGCCGTGGCCGCCGAGGCGTTCCCCGGGCGCGCCGGCTGGACGTGGTACGTGCCGGCCGTGCTCGACGGGTCGGCCGCCCGCCCGCTGGCGCTGCGCTCCTCGCACACGAGCCTGCTCGCCCGGGCCGACGGCTACGTGGTGGTCGGTCCTGAGTGCCCGGAGATCGAAGCCGGCGCGCCGGTCACGCTGATCCGATACGGCGGGGCGGCATGAGCCGCGCGCTCGCGGTCGCGGCGGCGGTCGTGCTGACCGGCGCCGCCGCGCTGGCCGGCTGCACGGAAAACTCGCAGCAGAAGATGCCCGAGCCGTTCGGCACGCGCGCGGCGACGGCGGTGCTCCAGGACGCGCTCACGCTGAGCGCCGTGAAAGCGAAGCTGATCGGCGACGACCCGGACTCGACGATCACGCTGCGCGTGTCGGTCACCGCCGGCGTCGTCACGCTGCGCGGCACGGTTCACGACGCCGCGATCCGCCGCAAGGTGGTCGCCGACGCGCGCGCGACCGGGGGCGTGAAGCGCGTCGTCGATCAACTGCGCGTCGACCCGAACGGACCGCGCTTGCGCCAGCAGGTCGGCGACGTCGCGCTGGCCGCGCGCATCGAGACGGCGATCACCGCGCAAGTGGGCGTGCAGCACGTCGTCGTGCACGTCGACCGCGGCGTCGCGACGCTCGACGGTAGCGTGCCCGATGCGAAGACCAAGCGCACGATCCTGACGACGGCGCGCGGCACCGGCGGCGTACGCAACGTCGTCGACCGCATCTGGGTCGGAGGAACGTGAGCGCGCAACCTCGGGTCCCGCAGCCCACCGCCCAGGTCGCCGCGGTGCCGCCGTCGACGCCGTTCGTCGCGCCCGAAGAGCTCGCGCGGCGGCTCGGGCTTGCCGAGATGCTACGGCTGGGCGCGAACGAGAGCGCCTTCGGCCCGTCGCCGCGCGCGATCGCGGCGATGCGCGACGCCGTCGCGCTGACGTCGTGGTACGGCGACCCCGAGTCGCTCGAATTGCGCAGCGCGCTCGCCGCGCGCCACGGCTGCACCGTCGGCGAGATCGTCGTCGCGTGCGGGATCGACGATCTGATGGGGCTCGTCGTGCGCGCGTTCTGCGCGCCGGGCGAGCCGTGCGTCGCGACGCGCGGCACCTATCCAACGCTGTTCTACCATCTGGCCGCGTACGGCGCGCGCGCGGAGTTCGCCGAGCCCGACGAGCGCGGCGGCATCGTGCCGGAGAGCATCGCCGACGCGGTGCGGCGGTCGGGTGCGAAACTGGTCTACGTCGCGAATCCCGACAACCCGTCGGGCGGGTTCGTCGACCGCGCGACGATCGCCGCGCTGCGCGCCGCGCTGCCGGACGACGTGCTGCTTTTCCTCGACGAGGCGTACGCCGATTTCGTGCCGCTCGCGGAGCTGCCGCCGGACGTCATCGACCCGCGCACGATTCGCACGCGCACGTTCTCGAAAGCGTACGGCATGGCCGGCGCGCGCATCGGATACGCGCTCGCGTCGGCCGAGACGGTGACGACGTTTCAGAAGCTGCGCCTGCACTTCGGCGTCAACCGCACGGCGCAGATCGGCGCGCTCGCTGCGCTCGGCGACGACGCGTTCCTGCGCGGCGTGATCGCCGAGGTCGAGCGCGGGCGCGACGAGTACCATGCGCTCGCCCTGCGGCACGGGCTGCCGTCGCTGCCGTCGTCCACCAACTTCGTCTGCATCGGGATCGGCACCAAAGAACAGGCCGATGCGATGCTGGCCGCGCTGCTCGAGCGCGGCGTGTTCGTGCGCAAGCCGTGGGCGCCGCCGATCGACGGTTACATCCGCGTGACGGTCGGCACCGCGCCGCAGCGCACGGCCTTCGCCGCCGCGTTCGCCGAGGCGCTGGACGGCGTGCGGGAGAAGGCCGCCAGGTGAGGTACGCGGTGATCTCCGACGTCCACTCCAACATCGAGGCGCTCGACGCGGTGTTCGCGCTGCTGCGCGAGGACGACGCGCTGCTGTGCCTGGGCGACATCGTGGGCTACGGCCCGAATCCGAACGAGTGCGTCGAGAAGATCCGCGCGCGCGCGACGGCGACGGTGCTCGGCAACCACGACGTCGCCGCGATCGACAACTTCGGCCTCGCGTACTTCAACCCGGCGGCGCGCGAAGCGATGAAGTGGACGCAGAGCGTGCTCACCGCGGAGAACCTCGCGTGGCTCGACAGCCTGGGCTACGAGTTTCGCATGCCGGACTTCTTGCTCGTGCACGGCGCGCCGGTGAACTATTTCGAGTACATCCTCGACAAGGCCGCGGCGGCGCGCGCGTTCGCCGCCACCGATGCGCCGATCATCTTCATCGGCCACACGCACATCGCCGAGGTGTACGTGCTCGATCCCGACGGCTCCATCGAGCACGCGCACCTGCAGCAAGGCGGCGAGGTGAAGCTGCGCGCCGGGTTGCGCTATCTCTTCAACGTCGGCAGCGTCGGGCAGCCGCGCGACCTCAACCCGCGCTCCTCGTTCGGATTCTACGACTCGGTCACGCAGACCGTGACGGTCACCCGCGTCGAGTACCCGATCGCGCGCGTGCAGGAGAAGATCGCCTCGGCGCATCTGCCCGACGCGCTGGCCCGCCGCCTCACCGTCGGGCGCTAACCCAAGCGGAAGTCGTGCGTTCGGCCGCAGCCGAGGGTTCCGAGGGAACCCACGGGAACGACAGGCGCGCTGTGCTGCGCCGTTCTCTCGCCGCGTTCGTCCTCGCGTCCCTGTGCGCGGTCCCGCTCCTAGCGGCGACGCCCGCGCCCAAGCCGTCGCCCGTCCCCGCGGCGCCGCCGGCCGCGGCGCGCAACGACTACGCCAACGCCGCGTTCACCGCGCCGCTGGGCGAGGGCTTGCGCGCGTTCTACACGCGCGACTTCGCGGCCGCGCGCGTCGGCTTCGAGCACGCGCTCGCCGTCGTGCCCGACAACACGCTGGCGCTGTCGTTCCTCAACGCGACCGCCGCGCAGACGCCGGGCGAACTCGACGCGCTCGTCAACGCCGAGGAAGACGCGCTGCCGAAGAATCCCAAGAGCGCGCTGGTGCACGTGCGCCTGGGCTTTTCGTACATGTTCGTGTCGCTGACGGGACGCGACCGCAACGTCGACGCGCGCGAAGAGCTCAACGCCGCGCTGCAGCTCGACCCCACCTCGCAGGCGGCGCACACCGCACTGGGCATCATGCGCGAGGCCGAGCGCAGCGCCAACCGCGCGAAGACGGAGTTCGTCGCCGCGCTGGCCGTCGATCCGCAGAACGTGCTCGCGCGCGAGTATCTCTCGCGCATCTACCAAGTGGACCTCAAGGATCCGCAGCGCGCGCTGACGTCGCTGATCGACGTGCCGAACCTCGTGCCCGACTACGCCGACATCTACTTCCACCTCGCCTCGCTGATGCACGACCTCGGTCAGTACGACGCCGCGGTCGCGTACGCGACGCGCGGGCTGCAGGCCGACGTCGGCCACGTCGGCGAGGCCGGCCAGCACGGCTACACGCTGCTCGCGCGCATCTATCTCGACGAGAAGAAACCCGACGACGCGCGCCGCGCGCTGCGCGCGTCGATCACCGCGGGCACCGACACCGCGTACGCCAGCACGCTGCTCAAGCGCATCGACGACGGCGCGTACGGCAAACCGTCACCGAGCCCGCTCCCGTCGAGCTCGCCGGCGCCCAAGAAAAAGAAGAAGTGAGCGGCGCGGTGCCGGTCGACGACGGGCGCTGCTTCGCCTGCGGGCCCTACAATGCCGACGGCATGCAACTTCGGTTCGTCCCGGCCGGCGAGGACGCGGTGCGTGCGGAGATCACGCTGCCGGCGCGCTTTCAAGGCTGGCGCGGCACCGCGCACGGCGGCATCGTGATGACGCTGCTGGACGAAGCGATGGCGCACGCGTGCGGGCGCATCGGCGAGCGCGGGATGACGGCGTCGATGCAGCTGCGCTTCCGCGCGGCCGTGCCGCTGGGCGAGCCGCTGGTCGTCACGGGCACCGTGAAGTGGCGCCGCCGCGCCGTGATCGCGCTCGACGCCACCGTCGCGCACGCGAACGGCGCCGTCCTCGCAAGCGCCGAAGGATCGTTCGTCTCGGCCGGTCCGCTGGCGAAGGAGCGCCTCGGCGCACCCGACGCGGCCGTCTGATGGCGAAGATGAAGCAGGCCCGCGTCGCCGCCAAGGCGGAGCGCGCGGCCAAAGCGCCCGAGCCGTCCCTGGACAACCGCCGCGCCCGCCACGAGTACGAGAAGCTCGAATCGCTCGAGGCCGGCGTCGCGCTCCAAGGCAGCGAGATCAAGTCGATCCGGCGCGGCAACGTCTCGATCAACGAGGCCTTCGCGCGCTTGCGCGAAGGCGAGCTCTTCCTTCTCAACTTCACCATCCCGCCGTACAAAGAAGCGTCGCACTTCAACCACGAGCCCAACCGGCCGCGCAAGCTGCTGCTCCACCGCGAGCAGATCCAGCGACTCGCCGGGCGCGCCGCGGAGAAAGGCCTGACGCTCGTGCCGTGGCGGCTGTACTTCAAGAACGGCCGGGTGAAGGTCGAGCTCGCGCTGGTCCGCGGCAAGAAACTGTGGGATCGGCGGAGGGACATCCAAGCGCGCGACGTCGAACGCGAGATCGCCCGGTCCACCAGCCGGTGACGGCAGGGTAGCGTTCACCGTCCGGTGTACGAGCCGTGATCGGGCTCACTTGGGGGCGCCGAAGGAAAGTGATGATGAACCGATACCGCAATTTTCTACGAGCGGGATTTGTTGCGCTCGTACCTCTGCTTCTCGCGGCGTGCCAGGGTGGCGGCGCGAACCCGCCGCCCTTCAACACCGGTAACTCCGGGCCGCCCGGCCAGCTCAGCGTCAGCCCCAGCTCGCTGTCGTTCTCGGGCACGGGCGCCGCGTTCGCGCAGAACGTGACGATCACGGTATCGGTACCGACGTCGCAGATCACCGTTACGCCGGACCCGGCGTGCGGGACGGGCAGCAACGCGCTCGTGACGATCGCAAACCCGCAGCAGACCGGGAACACGTTCACGGCGACCGTGACCCCGCAGCACGCCGGCACGTGCAACATCACGCTCAGCAGCGGCTCGGGCGGATCGGCGCAGTTCACGGTCACGGTCAACAGCGGCACGGTCACGATCTCGGGCCGTCACGCCAAACAGTAACTCGTACGTCCCCGGGCCTTCGAGCCCGGGGTTCGTCACGTACTCGCGGAGGCGACGACACATGAACATGCGCGCGGTGGCCGTCGCGTCACTCGTCCTGCTCGCCGGTTGCGGCGGCGGCGGCGGCTCGACGCCTGCTCCCCAGCAGCCCCCGGTGCAGCTGCCGCCGGTCACGAACGCGCCCGCCGCGGGCTCGGCGACGCTCACGCTCGAGGTGCCGCGGGGCAGCTCGTCCGCGCAACGCGCGCCGAAGTTCGTGTCGCCCAACTCCAAGACGCTCGTCGTGACCGTGAAGACGGTCAACGGACAACCGCCGACGGCGGCGCAAGTCCCGCCGGCGCTGAACCCCGAGACGTTCCCGCTCTCGACCGCGCCCGGCGGCAACTGCACGGTATCGCCGAACGGCGAGACCTGCACGGTCACGATCCCGGCGCCGACGGGCCAGGTCACGTATCAGTTCGACCTGTTCGACGCGAGCAACAACAAGCTCGCGACGAACACGCTCACGTTCACCATCGCGGCGGGCTCGTCTCCGAACCTGCAGGCACAGCTCAACGGCATCGTCAGCACGGTCACCGTGACCGCGCCGACGCTCAACGCCGGCACGTCGTTCTCCGGACCGATCACCGTGCAGGCCTTCGACGCCAGCGGCGCGCTCATCGTCGGCAGCGCGCCCTACAACAACCCGTTCACGCTCACCGACAACGACGCGTCGGGCTCGACGTCGCTCACCGACGGCGCCACGACCGGCCTCGTCGTGACGGTCGCCGGCCCCAACGACGTCGTGATCCTGAACTATGACGGCACGGACGTCGACCCGTTCACGATCACCGCGACGGTCCCGGGCAAAGCGCCGGCGACGGCGGGCACGGTGCAGACCACGTTCCAACCCGTCACCTTCCCGGGCACGCCGAACGACACGCAGCGCCCGACCGACCCGAACTTCAACCAGCCCACGCTGGCGTTCACGACCATCCCCTCGACGCAGCAGTTCACCGCGGCGCAGGTCGGCTGGTCCGATCACGGCACGCACGGCTTCACGGTCGCCCTCGACCCCGCGACGTGCGGCAGCGGCGCGAGCGCCGTCGTCACCGTCGCAGCAGCGGCCGGCACGAACAACCGCACGTTCAACGTCACGTCGCAGAACGTGGGCGTCTGCAAGGGCACCGTCACCGGCGGACCGCCGGGACACCCGCAGAGCGCGACGATCTGGTTCAGCGTGGCTACGTCGAACATCATCCTGAACTAAGCCGCCCGTGCGCGGCGCTCGCCCCGAACGCGCCCTGGACGCCGTGATTCGAAGTGCCGTGCACTTCGAGCGCGGCGTTCGCGTTTGCGTCGCGTGCTCGGGCGGGCCCGACTCCGTCGCGCTCGCGGCGCTGCTCGACCGGCTCGCGCGCGAGGACGGTTACGACGTCGTGCTCGCGCACGTCAACCACGGCGTGCGCGCGAGCGCCGGGCAGGACGAGTGCGTCGTGCTCTCCGTCGGCGCGCGCCTCGGGCGGCGCGTCGTCGTCGCGCGCCCGACCGTCGGTGGTGACGACGAGGCGGCGTTGCGCGACGCGCGCTATGCCGCGCTCGCGGAGCTCGCGGCCGCTTCGGGCGCGAGCACCGTCGCGACCGCGCACACGGCGGAAGACCAAACCGAGACGGTGCTGCTCGCGCTGTTCCGCGGTACGGGGATCGACGGGCTCGCCGGGATGCCGCCGCGGCGCCCGCTGACCGATCGCATCGACCTCGTTCGCCCGGTGCTGCGCGTGACGCACGCCGAGCTCGCGACGGAGCTGCGCGCCAGCGCGCTGCCGTACGCGCTCGACCCCACCAACGACCAGACGCGCTACCGGCGCAACGCGCTGCGCGCGCCGCTCGCGGCGTTGCGCGAGGAGTTTCCGCGGCTCGACCGCGCCGTCGCGCGCTGCGCGGCGATCGTGCGCGGCGAGCTCGAGCGCAGCGGGCGCGCGCAGGCGCGCCGCGCGCTGCGCGAGGAGCTGCGCAAACGCAACCTGCTGCGCGACGTGCCGTTCGCGCGCATCGAGGCGATGCTCGACGCCGGCGAACGCGGCGCGGATCCGTAAAGTCCCGCCTCGCCGACGGGACTCGCGCTTGGGCGAGCGCGAACGCGTCCGGGATGCACCCTTCGACACCGGCTCAGGACGACATGACGCTCCCGCCCGGGATCGAGCGCGTTCTCATCAGCGCCGGCGAGCTCGCCGCCGCGAACCGGCGCATCGCTGCGGAGATCGCCCGTGACTACGCCGGCCGTTCCCTCATCCTGGTCGGCGTGCTCAAAGGGGCGCTGTTCGTCACGGCCGACCTAGCGCGGGCACTCGCGCAGACCCCGGGCGGTCCTACGGACGTGCAGCTCGATTTCATCGCGGTCTCTTCGTACGGCAACGCCCACCGCTCCAGCGGCGAGGTGCGGCTCATCCAGGACACCACGCACGCCATCGAGGGGCGCCACGTGATCATCGTGGAGGACATCGTCGACAACGGCCACACGCTGCACTACTTGCGCGCCATGCTCGCCAACCGGCAGCCTGCGTCGCTCCGGGCGGCCGTTCTCCTCGATAAGCCGTACCACCGAGCGGTCGACGTGACGGTCGATTACACCGGCTTGATCTGCCCCGACGAGTTCGTCGTAGGGTACGGTCTGGACTATCAGGAACGGTATCGGACTCTTCCGTATCTCGCGAAGCTCCGCCCGGACGTGCTCCCCGCATGACCCGGGTCAACCATTACAGCGCGAGACGTATCTTACCGAGTAACGTTCTAAGAGAAGTACGGTAAAAGGGTCTCGCAACCAATGGGCAAGCACCTCAAAGGCATCCTCGTCGTCCTCGGCATCTTCATCCTGGTGATTTTCATCGTGGATAAGCTCGTGCTGAGCCCGACCCAAACCACGCCGCTCGCGTATTCCGCGTTCTTCACCGACGTGCAGCAGCACAAGGTCAAGAAGGTCACGGTCACGGGCCGCGACATCGCCGGCGAGCTGACGGACCAGCAGAAGTTCACGACGGTCGCACCGGACGACAAGGACCTGTTCTCGACGCTGCGCCAGAACGGCGTCGAGATCAACGTCATCAACAACACGTCCACGCCGCTGCTCGGGTACGTCTTCCAGTTCATCCCGTTCATCATCATGGCGCTGCTGCTGATCTTCATCTTGCGCCAGGCGCAGAGCGGCGGCAGCCAAGCGCTGTCGTTCGGGCGCTCGCGCGCGAAGCTGCTCAACGAGAACCGGCCGAAGGTCACGTTCGCCGACGTCGCGGGCGTCGACGAGGCGAAAGAAGAGCTGGGCGAGGTCGTCGAGTTCCTCAAGTACCCCAAGAAATTTCAGGCGCTGGGCGCGCGCATCCCCAAGGGCGTGCTGCTGCTCGGGCCGCCGGGCTCCGGCAAGACGCTGCTCGCGCGCGCCATCGCGGGCGAGGCCGGCGTACCGTTCTTCTCGATCTCCGGCTCGGACTTCGTCGAGATGTTCGTCGGCGTCGGCGCGTCGCGCGTGCGCGACCTGTTCGAGCAGGCGAAGAAGTCGGCGCCCTGCATCGTGTTCATCGACGAGATCGACGCGGTCGGCCGCCAGCGCGGCGCCGGCCTGGGCGGCGGTCACGACGAGCGCGAGCAGACGCTCAACCAGCTGCTGGTCGAGATGGACGGTTTCGACCAGAACACCGGCGTCATCCTGATCGCGGCGACCAACCGTCCCGACGTGCTCGACCCCGCACTGCTGCGCCCCGGCCGCTTCGACCGCCAGATCGTCGTCGACCGCGCCGACGTGCGCGGCCGCCAGGCGATCCTCGGCGTGCACTCCAAGAACAAGCCGCTTTCCAAAGAAGTCTCGCTCGAGACGCTGGCCCGCCGCACGCCCGGTTTTTCCGGTGCGGATCTCGAGAATCTGCTCAACGAGGCGGCGCTGCTCGCGGCGCGCCGCAACAAATCCGTGATCGAGATGAACGACTGCGACGAGGCGATCGACCGCGTGATGGTCGGCCCGGAACGCAAGTCGGTCGTGATGTCGCAGCGCGAAAAAGAGAATACGGCGTACCACGAGTCCGGCCACGCGATCGTCGGCGGCCTCACGCCCAACTCGAATCCGGTCCACAAAGTGACGATCATCCCGCGCGGCATGGCGCTGGGTCTCACGTGGTCGCTCCCCGACGAAGACCGCCACTCGGTCACCAAGAACGAGTTGCTCGCGCAGATCAAGATGTCGGTTGCGGGCCGCATCGCGGAAGAGATCAAGTTCGGCGACGTGACGACGGGCGCGTCGAACGACTTCGAGAAAGCGACCGAGTTGGCGCGCCGGATGGTCACGCAGTACGGGATGTCCGACACGCTAGGCCCGATCCAGTACGGCCGCGGCAACCATCAGGTGTTTCTCGGCCGTGATTTCGGCGAGGACCGGAACTACTCCGAGGAGATCGCCGGCAAGATCGACGCCGAAGTGCGCAAGATCATCGACGGCTGCTACGAGGATGCCAAGACCATCCTCGAAGTCAATTGGGAAAAGGTCGAGCGCATGGCCAACTCGCTGCTCGAGCACGAGACGGTCGAGACGCAGGAAGTGCTCGCGATCCTTGCCGACAAGCCGTGGCCTCCGAACGCGCCGTCCGTCGATCCCCCGTCGGACGAACCGCTGGCCGCCCCGCGGTCGCCGGAGCCCGAGGCCCGGCCGGAGCGCCCGAAGCGGCTGCCTCCCAACATCTCCCCGGAACCCGCGTGAGCGGCTTAGGGCAGGGTCTCAGGGCCGCGGTTTCCGCGGCCCTTCTCGTCTGCGCCGTGACGGGTGCGGCGGGCGCCCAAGGGGCCGCCCCGGCCACCGGGACGCTGCCCGGCGGCGTGATGTACGAGCTGCGGCCCGACCCGGCGCAGTCCGGCGCCGCGGTCGCGCTGTGGTACCGCGCCCCGGCCGGCGGGTTCGACGCGACGCCGGTGCCCGGTCTTTCGCGGCTGGCCGCAGCGACGGTCACCGCATCGGCACCGATCACCGGCACCCCGCTCGCGCAGCTCGTCGAGCGCTTCGGCGGGCGGCTGAGCGTCACGGCGTATCCCGACAGCGTCGCGATCACCGCGCTCGTGCCGCCCGATCACGTCGCGCAGACCGTGCGGGCGATGACGGCCGACTTCTTCGCCCCGGTCGTGACCGCCGAGGGCTTCGCGCTGGGCCAGCGCGACGCGGGCGACGACGCTCTCCTGCGCTCGGTGGAACCGGACGCCATCGAGGACGCGCTGGGCGCGGCGCTGTTCGCGGCCGGGCCGTTCCACGACGGCACGCTCCCCACCGCGGCGCTGGGCGACGTGACGGTGGAGCGCGTGCGCGCGTTCGCCGAGCGCGCGTTCCGGCCGGGGAACGCGATCCTGGTCCTGGCGGGCAACGTCGACGCCGCGGCGCTCGGCAACGTGGCGGCGCGCAGCGGCGACACGTCCGCCGCGGCGCCCGAGCCGGCCGCCGCGCAAGCTCCCGCACCGCGCACCGCGGGCACGCCGGGGCTCAACCGGACCGGCAACATCACCGGCACGGGGCTGGGCTGGGTCGGGCCGCCGATCGCGGACGAGGGCGCGGCCACCGCGCTCGACTTCCTGGCCGACGCGCTGTTCACGCCGAAGACGGGGATCGTCGCCAAGGCGCTGGGCACCCGCAAGGCGACCGTCACGGGCCGGTTCGTGACCTATCACGATCCCGGCGTCTTCCTGGTGACGATCACCGGCGACGACGCTGCCGCGGCGCGCCCGATCGTCGAGCAGGCCATCGCCGCCGCCGCCGCGCCGATGGCCGCGCCGGCCTTCGAGGCGGCCCGAGCCGGGTTCGTGTACCGCCTGCTCGGCATGATGGAATCGCCGGCCGAGGTCGCCGACACCTACGGCTGGTACGCCGTCGAGGGCGATCCGGCGTACGCACCCGCGGAAGGCGGCCTCCAGGGCCGTTACTTCACGCTCGCCGCCAAGCTGACGCCCGCGAGCGTCGCGCAGGCCGCCGCGCGGTATCTCTCCGCGCCGCCGGCCGCGGTTACGTTCGCGAAGGCCGCTCCCGAAGCGCCGGCGGCGCCGAAGAAGCCCGCGTGATCCGCGTCCTCGCCGCCGCGGCGCTGACCGCCGTGCTCGCCGTTCCCGCGGCGGCGAGCGGGCTCCGCACCACCGTCGTGGACCTCGGCGGCGCGCGCGCGTACGTGCACGCCGACCCGGCTTCGCCGCTCGCCGCGGTCGAGCTGTTCGTGCGCGCCGGACTCGATCGCCAGACCGCCCGCCAAAGCGGCCTCGCCGCGCTGGTTGCCGAGTCCGTGCTGCGCACCCCGGTCGGGGGCCCTTCGACAGGCTCAGGGCAGGCTCTGGCGCTGACGGACGCGGTGGATGCGCGCGGCGCGTCGATCAGCTACGTCGTCGCCGCGCAGCACGTCCGCTTCTACCTCGAGGGCACGCCCGACGGCCTCGCCGCGACCGCCCCGCTGGTCGCCCGCGCGCTCGCCGCGCCGGCGTTCGACCCCGCCACCGTCGCCGCGGCGCGCGCCGCGCTCACCGACCGGATCGCCGCCGAGGAGGGCGACCCGCGCTTCGTCGGGCTGCAGCTGCTGCGCTCGTCCTACTATCGCGGCGGCGCCGGGCTGCCCGCGCTGGGCGATTCGGGCTCGCTCGCCGCGCTCGCGCCCGCGGACGCGCAGGCGTTCTTCGCGCGCTGGTACCGGCGCGGCGACGCGGTCGTCGCGGCGGTCGGCCGCACGGGCGACGCGACCGACGCCGCGGGCCGCGCGCTCGCGGGCGCGCTGGCCCCCGGCACCGCGCCCGCCGCCACGATCGCGACGCGCCCGTTCGGAGCCCAGCCGCGGCGCATCGTGACGCATCGCGACGTCGGCTCCCCGTACGTCGTGCTCGGGTTCGCCGCGCCGGCGCTGGGCGACCGGGACTTCCCCGCCGCGCTCGTGCTGCGCGCCGTGCTCGCCGGGATCTTCGAGCGGCCGGGCGCGACGACGCAGGCGCCCGTGTTCCGCGCGGCCGGCACGATCTACGGCTACGACACGGCACCCGCCCAGCTCGTCCTGTGGCTCAACGGCTCGCGCGTGGATCCCGAGACGGGCCTCACCGGCGTCGATACGCTCGTGAAGCGCGCCGCGGCGAAGCCGCTCGCGGCGGCGGTGCTCGCGCGCTACAAAGAGACGGCGCGCGGCGCATGGGCACTCGAAGCGGTCTCGCTGGACGAGCGCGCGTTCGCGGTCGGGAACGCCGTGACGCACGGCCTCGACGCCGACGTCGCGGACGAGATCGGCACCGCGATCGCGCGCGTCACCGGCGCCGACGTGCAGCGCGTCGCGAAGAAGTACTTCCAGAAGTTCGACGTAGCGCTGGTGGCGCCGCGCGCGAGCGAGAACTGACGCCGGTGGCGCTGCCCTGACCACCGCGCTCGTCCACGACTATCTCAACCAGCGCGGCGGCGCGGAGCGCGTGTTCGCGCATTTCGTGCGCGCGTGGCCCGAAGCGCCCGTCTACACCGCGCTGTACGACGAGCAAGCCGTGGGCGATCTCGTGCCGGCCGCGCGCGTGCGGACGTCGTTCTTGCAGCGCTTTCCGCTGCGCGAGCGCGCGTTTCGCGCGTACGCGCCGCTCTACCCGCGCGCGTTCGAATCGTTCGACCTGTCCGCGTTCGATCTGGTCGTGTCGTCGACGACCGCGTGGGCGAAGGGCGTGATCGTGCGCCCCGATGCGGTGCACGTCTGCTACATCAACACCGTAGCGCGCTTCGTGTTCGACGCGGAGCGCTACGTCGGCGGCTTCGGCACCGGCGCGTTGGCTCGGCCGCTGCTCAAACGGCTTGCGGCGTGGGACGTGCGCGCGGCGCAGCGCCCGACGCGTTTCGTCGCGAACTCGCGCAACGTCGCGGAGCGCGTGCGGCGCTGGTACGGGCGCGACGCCGACGTGCTGCCGTGCCCGGTCGACGTGGACCGCTTCACGCCGGGCGCGGGCGACGGCGGCTACTACGTCGTCGTGTCGCGGCTTTTGCCGTACAAGCGGATCGATCTCGCGATCGCGGCGTGCGCGCTGGCGGGCGTGCCGCTGCACGTCGCCGGCACCGGGCCCGACGAGCGGCGGCTCAAAGCGCTCGCGCTCGGCACGCGCACCACGTTCCACGGCGCGGTGGACGACGCGGCGCGCAACGCGCTCGTGGGCGCCGCGCGCGCGGCGATCCTGCCGGGGGAAGAAGACTTCGGGCTCGTCCCGCTCGAGGCCGCCGCGGCGGGCCGCCCGACGATCGCGTACGCCGCGGGCGGTGCGCTCGAAACCATGATCGACGGCGAGACGGGCGCGTTCTTTTGCGCGCCGGAGCCGCGCGCGCTGGCGAACGCGATCCGCGCCTTCGACCCGTCGCGCTACGACCCGGCGCGGCTGCGCGCGCACGCGGAGCAGTTCCGCCCGGAGCGCTTCGTCGCGCGCCTGCGCGCGATCGTCGACGACACGGTAGCATCGCGGGCGGCTGCGACGCGGCGTGAGGACGCCGGCGCGTGAGGCCGACGCGCGCCGTGGTGATCGCCGCCGCGGTGTTCGCGGTGGTGTACGTCGCGCTCGATCTGAACAAGCTGTACGCGCTGCGCTACGGCGCGGACACGGGGACGTTCGTGCAGTGGCTGGTGGGCGAAGCGCACGGCCGCGGCTCGTGGAACGGCGCGGAGTACCGGGCGCACTTGCAGGTGCACGACTCGTGGGTGCTGCTCGCGCTGGTGCCGCTGATGGCCGCGTTCCCGTTCGCGCAGACGCTGCTCGTGGTGCAAGTGCTCGCGCTCGCCGCGGCCGCGCTCGCGATCTGCGCGTTCGCGCGCGCGTGCGGCGCGACGCCGCGCGGCGCGACGGCGGTCGGGATCGCGTACCTGCTGTCGCCGTCGGTGCAAGGGATCGCGTACGGCAACTTCTTGGAGAACGTGTTCGTGCCGCTGCTCGCCGCGCTCGGCGCGCTCGCGGTGCGGCGGCGCGCGCTCGTCGCGTCGCTGGTCGTCGCGCAGCTTCTGCTCGGTCTCAAGGAAGATCAGGCGCTATTCCTAGCCTGGTTCGGCGCGGCGTGCGCGCTGTGGTGGGATCGCCGCATCGGCGTGGGCGTCGCCGCGCTCGCGGTGGTCAACGGGCTCGGCTTCGTCGTCGCGGAGCGGCTGACGAACGCGCACCCGTCATTGCCCGGCTACGCGCTGCACGTCGACGAACCGCTGCAGAAGCTCGCGTTCTTCGCCGCGCTGCTCGCGCCGTTCGCGTTCGCGCCGCTCCTGCTGCGCTGGCGTTTGCTGCTCGCGCTGCCGCTCGTCGCCGAGCTCGCGTTCAACCGGCCGTGGGCGTATCCGATCGCCCGCATCGGCACGCACTGGACCGCGCCGCTCGTCGCCGCGACTGCCCTCGCGGCAGCCTACGTCGTCGCAAAGCGCCCGCGCCTGGCGACGCCGGTGCTGGTGTGCGCGATTCTGTGCGCGCTGACGATCAACGACACGGTGCTCAAGCTCGGCCGCTGGCCGTACGTGTTCGACCGAAGCGCGTACGCAGCGGCGTCGGCGTTGCGCGATGCGCGCACCGACGTCGTCGTGCGCCGTCCCGACGAAGGCGCCTACGTCGTCGCCGCGGCGAACCCGCACGTGCTGCTGGCAAAATACGACCCGCGCGACACGGGCTATTGTCCGGCGTACGACAAGGATCCGCGCGCGTTCTTCGCGTCGCTGGGCGTAGGAACGTGGCCCGCGAACACGGCGCTGTGCGGCGGCGTGCCGGTTGCGCCGCGCTGACGCTGACGCGCCTCAGGCCTGGTGGAAGACGACCACGAGGACGACCGTCACACTGTTGAAGATCGCATGGGTCAGCATCGAGGCGACGAGCGAACCCGAGCGGTAGTACACGAGCGCGAGGACCGCGCCCGCGGCGGCGAGCGGTAGGATCGCGCCCGCGTTGCCGGGCTGCCAGTGTGCGAGGCCGAACAGGATCGCCGAGCCTGGCACGGCGACCCACACGGGCAGATACCGCCGCAGCGCGTTGAAGATGAAACCCCGAAACGTCAGCTCTTCCACGAACGGCGCCGCGACGCAGGCGAAGAAGACGAACACGCCGATCGTCGGCCCGCGCGCGGCGCGCAACAGCTGCACCTGCACTTCGTCGGGCTTGAGGTGGAAAATCGCCTGCTCCGCCGCGCCGGCGGCCACCGACGCAACGAACATCACGATCGCGCCGGCGATCGCGAGCGCGACGTCGCGCAGCTGCGGTGCGCGCAGCCCGAGCCTCGGCAACGTGCGCTGCGCGAGCCTCGGCAGCAGCGGCAAGATGACGGCGAGCGTCGCCGCATAGGCGCACAGCTGCGCAATCAGCAGCGGCCACGACAGCGACTGCAGATCTTTGAGGTGCGCCCAGCCGGCGACGATCAGAAACGCGAGCAAGATCGTCGCCGGGACGTACATCGCGACGAGCAGCAGCACCGCGAACAGCAGCGACTGCCACCAGACGAACCCGGTGTCAGGCGAGCGCGTCGGCGAGAGCGGCGAACGATCGGAGGTCGAGGTCTTCACCACGGATGTCGGCAGGCAGGGCGAGTGAGGCGATGGCCGCGACGATCCGCTCGCGCGGGATGTCGAGCGCGAGCGTGAGGGAGTTCGCCAGGGTCTTGCGCCGGTACGCGAACGCGCCGCGCACGACCTGTTCGAAGCGCGCCCGGTCGCGCACGGCCGCGGGCGGTTCGGCCAACCGCCGCAGCACGACGACCGTCGACACGACGCCGGGGCGTGGGAAGAACGCGCTGGGCGGGACCGTCAGCGCGCGCTCGACGCCCATCGTCAGCCCGATCGCGAGCGTCAGGCTGCCGTACTGCGACGTCCCGGGCTTGGCGAGCAGCCGGTCCGCGACGTCCTTCTGGATCATCGCGACGATGCGCGCGGGCGGCCGCGGCAGCGACGCCAGCTTCACCAGCAGCGGGGTGCCGACATTGTACGGAAGGTTCCCCGCCGCGCGCCACTCGCCGTCGCCGGCATACGCGGCGTAGTCGAACGTGAGCGCGTCGCCTTGCAGGATCTCGACGCCGGCGAGGTCGTCGCGCGAGCGCAGCACCTCGACCATCTGGGGATCGAGGTCGAACGCGGTGACGTCGGCGCCGAGCCGCAGCAGCGCCGCGGTGAGCGCGCCGGTCCCGGCGCCGATCTCCAGCACCCGGTCGCCCGGCGCGTCGACGGCGAGCCGTGCGATCCGCGTCGCCGCCCCGCCGTCCATCAAAAAGTGCTGGCCGAGCCGCTTCTTGGGCCGAATCCCGCGCGCCGCCAGCAACTCACGCGCAGACGACAAAACTACTCCATTTTCGGACCGGGGCGCAGCCCCGGGAGTCTGCTATTTGATCAGGTACACGGTGATCGAGCGGCGGCCGAACTGGTTCGCCGCGTAGTTCGAATTGAAGCCGAGGTCGATCCGGTTGCCGCGGATCGCGCCGCCCGTGTCGCCCGCGACGGCGTGGCCGTAGCCCGGGATGTACATGCGCGTGCCCAGCGGGATCACGCGCGGGTCGACGGCGACGACGCCGTGTCCGGCGGGCCGGCCGCTGGCGGTCATGCCGGTGCCGCTGCAGCCACCGCACCCGGCGGTGTATGCGGTGGCGACCATGGACAGCGCGGCGCTGGCGAGCTTGAGGGTGCCGGTGATGCCGCGCTCGGCGATGTGCGACAGCGCCGCGTACTCGCCGATCCCCTCCGCCACGATCCGGCTCCGCGGCGCGCGCAGGATGCGCGACACCAGGGCCGTCTTGCGAACGGCGTGGCGGTCCGGGGTGCGCGTCACGGCGTAGGCGGTCTCGGCGACCCCGGGCGTGCCGGTGTCCAGGACCTTGGTCGAGCCCGGCGGCAGCGTGAACGCATAGCGCTTGACGACCTTGGCGGCCACCGCTTTGCGAACGGTCTCCGTCCAGGAGTCGACGTGCTTGACCGTCACGGCGGCGCCTTCACCGAGCGCGCTGGCGGGCGCGGGCGAGACCTGGTCGTGGCGATCGTAGGCGACGCCCTGCTCGGAAAGCAGGCCGGCGACGTTGGCGGCAGGGGTGCGCAACAGACGCGACTGGCCGTCGATGGTGACGGTCACGAGGACGGCGGCCCGGTAGACGACGGTCTCGCCGTCGGTGAGGGGGCTGGCGGGGTCGACGCTGAGCGCATCGTCGGGGGAGCGGACCAGATTCCGTTCGGCGAGGAGCTCGCCCGCGGTCTCGGCGCTGGTTTCGATGGTTTCGGTGAGCCCGTCGTGGACGAAGGTGACGTGCTTGGCGGGGGCCGGTGCCGCGATGGCGGCGACCTTTTTGGCGATCTGGCCCGGAACCGTACCGGCTCCGAACGGGATCAACAACCCTAGCGAGAGCACGCCCGTCGTCATGAACGGTGATGGAAGATCGTTGCGGATCGTCCGACTCCTTTCTCGTGCGGAGGGTGCGGTCCAGCAAACCCGGATCATAGGGATCCGTGCTCGATCTGGTCCGCACTCGACGTCGTAGCGGTGGTCGGCGAGCGTACTTTGGGCCGCGGCGGCAACACCACAGGCACGAACGCTCGGTCGAGTGCCCCCAAGACCCGAAGGGGCCCTGGTGAACCCGAGTACGGTACCACGACCGGCGCGACCCCGTCAAATACGGGGGTCGTAGTCCCCGGGACCCACCTTCTGATACGCGCGCGGCCAGGCGCGCCACGCGGATGGTGCTGGGTGCAAACGGCGAATGCGGTGATCCTCGTGCGTGTCGGATTCTTCACCGAGTGCTACAAACCGATCGTGAACGGCGTCGTCGCCAGCATCGACGCGCTGCACGACGGCTTGTGCGCGCGCGGTGTCGAGGTGACGATGATCGCGCCGCATTTTCCGCGCTTCGTCGACGACGTGCGCGACGTCGTGCGCATACCGTCGCTGCCGCTGCCGACGCAAACCGCATACCGTTTGTGCGTGCCGTATTTGAACGCCGTCGACCGCCGCCGCGTGCGCGGGCTCGACATCGTGCACGCGCACTCGCCGTTCGTGACCGGCTGGATGGGCGCGTCGTACGCGCGCCGTCATCGCATCCCGCTGGTGTTCACGTATCACACGCGATTGGACGCGTACGCGCACTACGCGCCGTTCGACCGCGCGACGACGGAGCGCGCGATGTCCGAATTGACGCGCCGGTACGCGAATTGGGCCGATGCGGTCGTCGTGCCGACGCACGCGATGGAGATTCGTTTGCGCGAGCTCGGCGTGCGCGCGCCGATCGCGGTGGTGCCGAGCGCGATCGACGTCGAGCGCTTCGCCGCGGGCCGGCGCAGCGCGCTCGTGCGCGCGCGGCTCGGCGCGCACGACGACGCGCCGCTCGCGCTCGTCGTGTCGCGGCTCGGGATGGAGAAGAACGTCGAGCTCGCGCTCGACGCGCTGGCGCGCTCGCCGGAACTGCGGCTCGCGGTGGTGGGCGAAGGGCCGCACCGCGCGGCGCTCGAGGAGCGCGCGCACCGGCTAGGCGTCGAGGCGCGCGTGCGGTTCACCGGCGCGCTCGCGCGCGAGCGCCTGCCCGATATCTACGCGTCGGTCGACGCCTTCGTGTTCCCGTCGACGACCGACACCCAGGGGCTCGTGTTGGCCGAGGCGCTCGCCGCTGGGCTCCCAGTGATCGCGGCCGACAGCGAAGCCTCGCGCGACGTTCTGGCGGGAGCGGGCCGGCTGGTCGCGCCGGACCCTGAGGCGCTGGCCGGCGCAATTCGCGACGCATTGGCGGCGGGCCGCGATCAGAGTGCCGTACATTTGGCATTCTCACGGTTTACCGTGGAGATGCAAACGCGGCGAATACTCGAGCTCTACCGGGAGGTGCTGGCCGCGCGCGCAGCTTGACATGATGGTCAACTCCGGTTGACTTGACTCGAACACATGTTCGATATAGGATGATCGCACGAGCCATGCAAAACACCGCCACTCGCCACCGCTCCGCCGACGTCGCCGTCGGGTACTCCGCCGACCGCACCGGCAACGGGATCGCCTACCTCGCGATCGCGACCGGCAGCGGGCGCACCGTCGCCAAGGTCCCGTTCAGCGCCGCGCCGCTTTCCGCGCTGGACGGCCGCGAGTTCGGCTACGCGGCCGTCGCGGCCGCCGGCGGCTACCTGCGGGGCCACGGGTTCACGCGCGTCCGTCTGCGCCTCCCCGACGAGGCGGTGGTCGACGACCTCAACGCCCGCGGCAGCGTCCCGCCCGCGCTGGCGATGGCCTACGTCAAGACCCGCTGCGTCCTGCACGGCTTCGCGGCGGCGCGCGTCGAACGCGGCGAACCGATTGAAACCCACGACCTCGAGACGCGGGCCCGAGCGGAGATCGCCCTCCGCACCCCCGCGGCCGCCTGACCGGCGTCCGTCAACTGCGGCTGACCGCCTCACCGCCGACGACCTCCCGCACGACACGCTCGCGCTGTCGCGCGCGCTGATCGGCAAGCTTCTCGTGCGCGTGCTCGACGGTGAGACGCTCGTCGGGCGCATCGTCGAGACGGAGGCGTACTTTCCGCACGATCCCGCCTCGCACGCGTTTCGCGGCCGCACGCAGCGGAACCGCGCCATGTTCGGACCGCCGCTGCACGCCTACGTCTACTTCATCTACGGCGCGAACTGGTGCCTCAACATTACCAGCGAGGGCGAGGGTGTGGGCGCGGCGGCGCTCGTGCGGGCGTGCGAGCCCGTCGCCGGGATCGCGACCATGCGCGCGCTGCGCGCCCGCCCGAGCGGGCGCCCCCGGGCGGGCGTCGTCAAGGACCGCGACCTCGCGCGCGGCCCCGGCAACCTGTGCCGGGCCTTCGCGATCGGCCCGGAGTTCGACGGCGCCGACCTGACCGCCGACCCCGCACTGTGGGTCGCCGACGACGGGGTGGTGCTGCCGGTGGGCGTCAGCCCGCGCATCGGCATCACCAAGGCGGCCGAGGAACCGCTGCGCTTCTATGCGCGCGGCAACCCCAGCGTCAGCGGACCGCGCGCCTTGTCGCCCTGAGGCCTTGTGTGGTAGACTCCGTTGCGTCGCGCGGTCCCAATCCGTGCGATCTTCTCGTTCCTCGGCGCTGCGCGCCGACGAGCGGCCCCGGCAGCCTCGCCGGTCCGGCCCCGTCGCGCGGATCGCCCGTCTCCCCAAGGGAGCACTTCGCTGCAGTTCGACAACCGACCCCAGCACAGCGGCAAGCCGGAAGGCGGCGGCCGCCGCCGCCGCTCGCGGCGCAACCGGCAACGCTTCAACGAGAACGGCGTGCCGCAACAGGCCGACGTCTTCACCCAGCCGGAGTTCCCGCAGCCCGTCGGGCCGCCGCTCCTGAGCGCCGAGCAGCTCGCCGAGATGAGCAAAGCGGAGCTCAACGAGCTCGCCAAGACCTTCGAGATCGAGCTTCCGACGAAGATCAAGAAGGACGAGCTCGTCGCGCAGATCGTCGAGATCCAAGCGCAGCGCAGCGGCCTCGAGAAAGCCAACGGCGTGCTCGACGTGTTGCCCGAAGGCTACGGCTTCTTGCGCCGCGAGGGCTACCTCGTCGGCGCCGACGACATCTACATCTCGCAGTCGCAGATCCGGCGCTTCGAGCTGCGGCGCGGCGACCTCGTCGCCGGCCAGGTCCGCAAGCCCAAAGAGAACGAGAAGTACTACGGCATCGTCAAGGTCGAGACCGTGAACGGCCACCCGCCCGAGTCGCTCGCCAGCCGCCCGATCTTCGAGGATCTCGGCGTCGAACCGCCGGCGCAGCGCTTCGTGCTCGAGACGCGCGGCGATCTCACGACGCGCGGGCTCGATCTGTTCGCGCCGCTCGGCAAAGGCCAGCGCGCGCTGCTGCTCGCTCCGCCGCGCACCGACGACTCCGCGCTGCTCGTGCGCATCGCGCGCGCGATCGAAGCGAACCAACCCGACGCGCACGTGATCGTGCTTCTGGTCGACGAGCGTCCGGAAGCCGTCACCCACTTGCAGCGCACGCTCGACGTCGAGGTCGTCGCGACCACGTTCGAAGAGCATCCGGACAACCACGTCACCACCACGGAGCTCGTGTTCGAGCGCGCGAAGCGCATCGCGGAGCTCGGCGGTGACGCGGTCGTGCTGATCTCGTCGATGACGCGCCTGGTGCGCGCGTACGCCGCGATCTCGCACCACAAAGGCAACCCCGCGCAGATGGACCTTGCGATGCTGCAGCGTCCCAAACGATTGTTCGGCGCAGCGCGCGCCGTCGAAGGCGGCGGCTCGCTCACCGTGCTCGCAACGGTGGGGTCCGGTTCGGCGCCGCTCGACGCGCTGGTGCTCGAAGAGTTCTCGCCGCTCGCGAACGCGGAAGTCGTGCTCGCGCGCGAGCTCGCCGAAGCGCGCGCGTACCCGCCGGTCGACCTGATCCGCAGCGGCAACTTCTACGAAGAGCAGCTGCTCAGCGAGATCGCGCTGCACAAAGTCGGCGATCTGCGCCGCGCGCTGGCGGGTGTCGCACCCGTCGACGCGTCGCAGCGGATCTACGCCGCGCTCGCGCGGACGAAGACCAACGACGAGTTCGTCACCGCGTTCGACCTGAAGAAAGTTTAGGGCCCACCCGATCCTGCGGCTTCAGAGATACCTCGCGGCCGCCGGCGTTGCGTCGCGCCGCCGCGCGGAAGAGCTGATCGTCGCGGGGCGCGTGCGCGTCGGCGGACGCGTCGTGCGCGAGCTCGGCACGAGCGTCGACGACGACGCGCGCGTCGAGGTCGACGGGCGCATCGTGCGCCCGTCGGCGACGCGCTCGTACGTCGTGCTGCACAAACCGGTCGGCGTCATGACGACGATGCGCGATCCCGAAGGCCGCCGCACCGTCGCCGACGTCGTGCGGCGCGCCGGCGTGACCGCGCGCGTCGTGCCGGTGGGCCGGCTCGACTACGACACGAGCGGCGTGCTGCTGCTCACCGACGACGGCGAGACGGCGAACGTGCTCACCCACCCGCGCTTCGGCGTCGAGAAGACGTACCGCGCGACGCTGCGCGGCCGGCTCGACTCCGCGTCGGTCGAGAAGATCCTGCGCGGCGTGCGGCTCGAGGAAGGCCGCGCCGCGCCGGCGCAGCTGCGCGTCGTCGCCGTGCGCCGCGACGTTTCTTTGGTCGACATCACACTTCACGAAGGCCGCAACCGCCAAGTGCGGCGGATGTTCGAGGTCGTGGAGCACCCCGTCGTCGCGCTGGTGCGGCTGCGCTTCGGGCCGATCTCGCTGGGCGACCTCGCGCCCGGCGCCGTCCGCCCGGCGACCGATCGCGAGCTCAGCGCGCTCCGCCGCCTCGTCGCCGAAGCAAACGCCGCCGGGCCGGAGAAACCAGCATGATGTTGCGCGCGCCCTCGGGGAATGGTGCCTCGATGATGAACGTGAGCGCGCGCGCGGTGTGGGGGCCCCGCGCCGAAGGCGTGGGGGGCGCGGAGCCCGGGGCGGAGCGCCATTAAACTTCGCGGGATTCGCGGGGCGACCACGGTCGCGCGGGACGAGCCGGCGCTCATCTTGGATGCGACAGAGCGCCTGCTTCGCGAGATCGTCGAGCGCAACGGCTTCGTGCCCGACGACGTCGCGTCGGCGCTGTTCACCGTCACCCCGGACCTCGTCTCCGAGTTCCCCGCGGCGGCGGCCCGGCGCATGGGCTGGACGCTGGTGCCGCTGTTGAATTTCACGGAAATCGGGGTACCCGGACGTTTGGAGCGCTGCATCCGGATCCTCATCCACATCAACACGGAGTTGCGCCCCGACGAGATCCAGCACGTCTACCTCGAAGGAGCCAAGGGGCTCCGGCCCGATCTCTCCGGCCGCTGAACGGCATACTTTCGTCAGTCGACGAGCGGCCACGAGGCGCGTAGCAAGCAGGTGATGGGCCGAGCGCAGAAAAACCGCGCCCGGTCGCGACGTAGCGGTGAGGCCGGACCGGAGGCCCCGAAACGTGCGACGCTCGTCCCACGTTCGTTTCGTACTCCATCCCGCGTCACGAGGTACCATGGCTGACCGCACTCCCCGCCTGCTCGCCGCGCTCGCGCTCGCCGCGCTCGCGACCGCATCGGCACCGCTCGCCGCCTCGGCGCAGACCGGCACGTTCTACACGCCGCCCAAGCTCATCAAGCAAGGGACGGCGACCTCGCCCATCGCGGGCACCGGCGCCGTGACGGTGCAGGTCTTCGTGCACAAGAACGGCGCGATCGGCGCCGTCAAGATCGAGAAGTCGACGAACCACAACGACGACGCCGCCGCGCTCGAGATCGCGAAGAGCTCGACGTACAAGCCCGGCGTGCGGGACGCGAAGCCCATCGACGCCTTCTACACGATGGCGCTCAAGTTCAGCGGCACCTCGGTGGTCAACGACACCGGTACCGACTCGAGCACGCTGCTGCAAGCGAACGCGCTGATTCGCGCCAACAAGTTCGCGGAGGCGAAGACGGAGCTGCAGTCCTATATCGCCGCGCATGCGGACGACAAGAACGCCCAGGCGCTGCTCGGCGTCGCCGACGCGTACACCAACGACGCCGCGGGCGCGGCGGCCGCGTTCGACGCGGCGGGCACGATCCCGGACCGCTTCAAGATCGTCGCGGCGAAGGCGTACGCCGATGCCGCCGTCGACGCGCTCAAAGCGAAGAACAACGACCAGGCGATCGCACTGTCCGACAAGGCGCTCGCGCTTCAGGTGAACGTCAACACGCTGTTCATCCAAGGCACGGCGTATGCCAACGCGCAGAAGTATCCGCAGGCCATCGCGGACCTCGAGAAGGCCAAAGCGCAAGCGTCGTCCGGCAACGCGGACTCGGCGACGATCAACGCGATCGACGCGTCGCTCGCGACGGCGTACGTGTTCGGCGGACAGGTCGACAAGGGTCTCGCGCTCGCGAAGGCGCTCAAGCAGCGCGACCCGTCGAACACGCGCGTCGACGACACGCTCGCGGCGTACTACAACCAGCAGGCCGTTGCGGCGATGCAGGCCGGCCGCAAAGCCGAAGCCGTCACCGATCTCGAGAACGCGGCGAAGGCGCTTCCCTCGCGCGCCGTCGTCCTCTACGTGCAGGCGGCGAACATCCTCGCGCAGGGCGACAAGCCGGACTGGAAGGCCGTCAAGGCCGAAGCCGACAAGGCCCTCGCGCTCGCGCCGAACGACCCGCGCGCGAACTACGACGCGGGGATCGCGGTCGCGAACATGATGGATCCCAAGGCGAGTAAGCCCGATACGGCACCGGCGATGGCGTTCTTGCAAAGGGCGAAGGCCAACGCGGGCTCGGATACGCAGCTCAACGGCGACATCGACAAGGCGATCGCGGCGCTTGCCAAGATGGGCACACCCAAGTAGTAGGAATGGACGCCGGTCCCGCCAACACCTAGGCCCGCGCCGGGCTCGGGCCCCCGCCAACCGTCTCGTCGGACCCGCCAACGCCGGCCGACGCCATCACCCTGGAAGACTCGGAGGCTTTACTAGAGCTCGTGGACGCAATCACCGGATTTTTCGCAACGATCCAAAAGGGCGGCCCCGCGATGTGGATGCTGCTCGTTCTCTCGGTCGCGGCAGTCGCCATCGTCATCGAGCGGCTGCTCTTCTTCGCGAGCCAGCACTCGGACTCGAAGGGCCTGCTCCGCACGATCGGCCAGCGCATCGCCGCCGACGATCTCCCCGGGGCGATCAAGATCTGCCGTTCGAACAAGGGCATGCTGCCGAAGATTCTCGAGTTCGGCCTGCAGCGCGGCGAGAAGAACCGCGCCGACATCACCGACGCGCTCTCCATCGCCCTGATGGAGAACCTGAACTCGCTCGAGCGCAACCTGGGCGTCATCGGCACCATCGCCGTCATCGCGCCGTTCGTCGGCCTGTTCGGGACCGTGCTCGGCATCATCCGAGCCTTCGAGGACATCGCCCTCAAGGGCAACTCGACCCCGGCCGTCGTCGCGGCGGGCGTCTCGGAAGCCCTGATCACCACCGCGGCCGGCTTGTTCGTGGCCGTCATCGCCGTCATCTTCTTCAACTACTTCAAGACGCGGATCAAGGCGTACAACCAGGAGATGATCGTGGCGGCCAACCAGCTCGCCGAGATGCTCCACTTCCACAACACCGGCACGCCGATCCCGACCGACCTCTACCAGCCCGGTACGACGACCGTGGCGACGAAATAGCGCCGGCTTGAACCTAAGGACCGAGGGGCTCGACTCATGAGCATGGTCTCCGCTCAGCAAGACCAAGAGGTGATGGCCGAGATCAACATCACGCCGTTCACGGACGTGCTGCTGGTCCTGCTCATCATCTTCATGATCCTCGCAGCGCTCGTCGCGCCGCCGGGATTCGAGAAGCAGCTGCCCGACAAGAACGACAACACGCCGGTGCAGCAGCAGAAGAAGACCGACAGCATCGAAGTCCTCGTCAACGAGACCGGCAAGATCTTCGTCGACGGCAAGGCTTCGGACGACCAGCACATCTACGCGGACATGGCCGACGTCAAGGCGCGCCGAGGCGACAAGCACGTCTCGCTCACCGCCGACATCAAGGCGCCGTACGGCGAGATCATCAAGATCCTCGACGCCGCGAAGATCGCGGGTCTCAACGACGTCGGCTTCGTCACCTCGTAGCCGAAAGAGAAGGATACCTACTTCGTGGCCGTCTCCACCGGACAAGGCGAAGAAGAAGTGATGTCGACGATCAACATCACGCCGTTCACGGACGTGCTGTTGGTCCTGCTGATCATCTTCATCATCCTCGCCTCGGTCGTCAAAGAGCCGAAGCTCCCCGACGCCAAGAACATCGAGAAAGTGCACCAGTCGCAGATCGTCGTGCGGGTCGACGAGAAGAACCAGGTGCAGATCGGTTCGAGCATCGTCAACGAGATGCAGGCGAAGCAGCAGTTCGCCGAGCTCGTGAAAAGCACGGGCAGCGGCCTGAAGACCGTCATCATCAAGGCCAACCCGAAGGCCAGCTTCGGCACGATCCTGCGCGTCATGGACGCGGCCAAGTCCGCGAACCTCACCACGTTCGGCCTGGCGAACCACGTCGAAGGCACGCCCGAAGGACAATCGGGGGGTTAAGATGGCGACGAACAAGACGCCGGCCCCGCCGCCCCCGGCGGCCGACCGCGCGAAGAACTTTCTGCTGTACGGCTTTGCGATCTCGATCGCACTGCACCTGATCGGCGGGCCGTTCCTGAAGTTCCAGAACACGCAGACGACCGAAGACCAGCCGCAGAAGGTGACGGTCGTGCGCGTCCCCACGCCGCCGCCGACGCCGCCGCCCACGCCCACGCCGCATCCGACGCTGCCGCCGACGCCGCCGCCGAAGCAGACGCCGCCGCCGCAGCAGACGCCGCAGCCGCAGCAGCCCAAGATCAAGATCAACACGCTCAAGACGACGTCGAAGTCGAACGGGCCGACCGAAGCGGCGAACAAGTACACGAACGGCAACACGCAAGGCATCCCGCAGGGCCAGGGCACGTCCGCACCGTCCTCGGCCCCGCCCGCAACGCCTGCGCCTGCCACCGCGGCGCCGACCGCCACGCCCAGGCCGACGCCGACGCCGCAGAGTTGCGCACGCCCGAACGTGGCCGCGACGACGATCCACCCGGTCGAGCCCGACACGCCGCCGATGGCGCAGCAGCAGGGCATCTCGGGCGTCGTGCAGGTCGTGGTGTCGCTCAACGCCGAGAGCAGAGTCACGGGCACCCGCGTTCAGACGTCGCCAAGCGCGATCCTGAACTCGGCCGCGCTCAGCGCCGCGCGCCAATCCTCGTTCCAGACCGAGATCCGCGACTGCAAGCCGATCGCCGCGGACTACATCTTCAGCGTGGAGTTCAACTCACAATAGACTAGACTTTTGCGCTCTTGACGAGCGCAAGAAGTCTGCGGACGCAAAAATGCCCCGGCCCTTTGGGCGGGGCATTTTCCGCGTCCTGGGTATCTCGGCCGTCGGCCTGAGTCGCTGAACTACAGCACGCCCAGATCCCGAAGCTGGTACATCGTGTCGATGTATCCGCGAAGCTGGTTCTCTTGCTCCGGGGTGCGGTCGGTGAACTCGATGCCGGTGCGAAACTTGCCCAAACCGGCGTCGTAGCGGCACCACCGCACCTCGCCCGTCAGCTGCAGCGGCGGGCGCGGCTCGCCGCGCAACTCGAGCTCGAGTTTGAGCTGCTGCCCCGACGGGAGCTCCGCCTCCGCGAACATCGCGAGCCCGCCCAACCCGACGTCGTACGTCTCCGTACGCGCGGCCGCGAACTCGTCGCCGATCGTGTACGCTACCAGCAGCGGTGCATCCGAGAGTCGCCGATGCGAGCGTGCTTCACTCACCCCGGTCGCCTTCCGCACGAGCGGGAAACCCTCCCCCGCGTGCGAACCGACGGGCGTTGTGACGTTCGTGCAGGCGATGCTCCTTGCAGTACTGCAGGGCGTCAGCGAGTTGTTCCCGGTAAGCAGCCTAGGCCACACGGTCCTACTCCCGGCGCTGCTCCGCTGGAACGTCGACGAAAGCTCCGAATCATTCCTCGCCTTCGTCGTCGTCCTCCACCTTGGAACCGCCCTCGCCCTGATCGTCTTCTACCGAAACGACTGGATCGCAATAATCCGCGCCTTCATAGCGAGCGTGATCCGCGGCCGCTTCACCGACGACCCGAACGAACGCACAGCGTGGCTCCTGGTCGCCGGCACGATCCCAGTCGGCATCCTAGGCGTACTCCTGGAATCATACGTGAAGAAGCTGTTCGCATCCCCAATCCCGGTCTCGCTCTTCCTCTTCGCAAACGGCTTCATCATGCTACTCGGCGAATGGCTACGCCGCCGCCAACACCCGACAACGAACGCAAGCTCCCCACCACGAGCCGGCGCAGCACGCGACAAGCAATACCGCCGCCTCGATCAACTCACACCACGCGACGGCGTCTTCGTCGGCTTCGCACAATCACTCGCACTGCTCCCCGGGATCTCACGCTCGGGCTCGGCAATCGTCGCCGGCTTACTGCGCGACCTGCACCACGAAGACGCGGCCCGCTACTCGTTCCTTTTGGCAACGCCGATCATCCTCGCAGCAAGCCTCCTCGAATTCCCGAAACTCTTCGCACCCGACGCCCACGTCGTGCTCGTCCAGGCGGTCGTCGGCGGCATCGTCGCGGGCATCACCGCCTACGCATCGGTCGCGTTCCTCACGCGCTACTTCCGCCACAACGACCTCTCGCCGTTCGCCTGGTACTGCATCGCGGCGGGTGCGATCTCGTTCCTTCTCTTCGCCACGAAAGTAATCGCATGAAACAGCTTGCGCTGGTCCTCGCCGCCGTCTTCGTCGTCATCGCCATCCTGTACTGGACAGGGCACTTCATCCCAGCCGGTGTGCACGTGAAACACGGCATCGTAGCAGTCATCCTGGCGCTGCTGTGCCTGGTTTGGTACCGCTTCCAAAGCGCGGAACCAACGCGCTGAACAACTCGATCGTGGCGGGCGGGGGGTCGTGCAGTGTTGTGGCGGGGACGTTCCCTCCAGCGCATCCTGCGCTTCCGGTCACTCGGTTCTCCGCTCGCTCCCGCCCTCCGGGCTCCGCTCGCTACGAAACGCCCCGCCACAACACCGCACGACCCCCCGCCAGGCACGGTTGAAACGATGTCAAAAAAATAAAAAAGGGGACGGTGGAGTTGCCCGTACGCGCAGGGTGATCGACTTCGCTGAGAATTACAAAAGGGGAGCTCCGCTTCGGCAACCACCCTCCGCGTAGGGGCAACTCCAGCATCCCCTTTTTTTATTTTTTGATGCGAACAAAATCTTGCCGGGAGGCGGGGACGCGACGTTGTTGCGACGGGGCGTTGCGGAGTTCGCGGAGCCCGGAGGGCGGGAGCGAACGGAGCACCGAGCGACCAGAGCCGCAGGATGCGGCGGCGGGAGCGTCCCCGGCGCAGCAACGTCGCGTCCCCGCCGAGCCCCCTATCGGCTGCCAATCACGTAGAGCTCATCCTCATTAGGACTGACGATCTCGACATTGGGCCGATGCGCACGAACGAGCCGCTCGAACCGCGCAGCCTCCCGCGTAGTCGACTGCACGATCACATGCCGCGCAGTATCCGCAGCGTCGAGCACATCGCCAATCGCGCGGTCGTAGCTAGCATCGTCATTGGTACCGCTGCCGAACACCGTATCGCGGTACAGCCGCTCGACGTTGAGATACGGATCCCCCTGCCACCACGCTTCCCACATCCACACCCGCGCATCGATCCGCTTCGCGCCACTGCGCCCGGGCGGTGCGAGATACACCGCGTCGGCGCGAGCGTTGCCGAGTGTCGTGGCGAAGTCACCGCGGCGCACGGTGTTGCGCTTGCCGTTGTCCACGACCCAGCGTTCCGTCTCGCGGATGTACAGCCACGCCAGCTCGCTGGGCGCGACGTCGACCATCTCGTCGGGATGGCGCGCCTTCAGCAGCCAGTGGCAGAGCACGTGCCACAGCCCCATCACCGCAAGCCCGGTCTGGCCGTCGCTGCGCAACGCGTGCACGTTCGCGTGCCAGACGCCGAGATAGCGACACTGCTCCTCGCTGAAGAACACGCCTTCCCACGCCCGGAACAAGTCCGTTGGGTAGATGCGCCCGGGCAACATTTCGACGACTTCCGCGACTTCGTTCTCGCGCAGGATCGTGAAGTCGTTCACCACGAGCCCTTCGCCGGCGCGCACGAACCATTCCAGCAGATCGCCGCCGTGCACCGCGATGCCGTGGCGCTTGAGCACGTTGAGGTGCGTCGGCAGCCCCATGAACGGGTCGACGAGGCTGGTGACGTCGCGCTCGCGGCACAGGTCGAGCAGACGGGTTCCGGAGACGCGTCTCGTGCGGGCGGGGAGCTCGATCACGTGCGTGCTCCAAGGGTCGCGAGGTACGCGCGGATCACGTCGGGGTCGAACTGCGTCCCGGCGGCGGCGGTGAGCCGGCGTTGGACGTCGAGCGGGTCGAGCGCGTCGACCGCCAGCGCGAGGCCCAGCACGCCGGCGAGCCGGTTCGTGTCGCCCTCTTCGTACCAGGCGGCCGAGGCGGCAAGGTAGGGCGAATCGGGCTCGTAGTGCGGGACCGCGGCGGCGATCTCGGCGGCGCGCCGGGCGACGGCGCCGCGGCGGTCGCGTGCCAGGCGCGAGAGCGGGTCGAAGTCGTCGTGTACGACGACGTCGGCGGCGTGGCCGAGGGCGAGCAGGCGCGCGAGGCGGCCGGCGCGGCTCGGGTCGAGGTCGAGGCGGGCGGCGAGCGCGCCGGCGAGCGCGGCGAGGCGCTCGCTGCGGCCGGGGTTGCGCGCGTCGCGCGCGTCGATGCGTGCCGCGAGCGCCGCGAGGGCGGGGTCGTCGTCGAGGGCGGGCACGCCGGGGTCGAGCGGCTCGTCCCAGCGTCCCGGGTTGGCCGCGATGAACTCGCGGAACGCACGCACGAGGTCGATGCGGAAGCGGCGGCCGCTGTCGCCGACGATCGTGAACAGCGCCTCCTCGGGGCCGCGCGGCTCGTCCGTGTCTTCGACCGCCTCGAGGAAGGCGTGGACGATCCCCAGCGCCGCGGCTTCGGTGGGGATGCCGTCCCAGCGCAGGCGGTCGGGGATCCCGGTGCCGTCGTCGTGCTCGCGGTGCCAGCGCACGATGTCGGCGGCTTGGGGCGGCAGCCCGGGGAGGGCCGCGACGATGCGCGCGCCGTGGAGCGGGGCGTCGGCGAGCGCGAACAGGCGGGCGTGCGGGCTCGCGTCGGGCGTCAGCACGACGTCGACCAGGCCGACCTCGGCGAGCGCGCCGCCCACCCAGGCGGCGGCGACCGTGGCTTCGTCGCCGCGGCGGTGCGCGGCAAAGCGCGCGGCAAGCGCGGCACGGCGCCCGCCGAAGCCCAGCCGCCGGCCCGCGAATGCGTCGCCGACCGCGCTGTACAACCCGAGAGCGCCGTCCGGTACAACAGGAACCGTCATCCTGGTCGGACGACGTTCACCGCACCGTGCCGAAACCCTCACTCGCCACCATGCCGAACGCCCGCGACGGGTTCGTCGGCGCGATTGGCGACACGCCGCTCATCGCGCTGCCGAAGCTTTCCGCCGCGATCGGGCGCACGATCCTGGGCAAGGCGGAGTTTCTCAACCCCGGCGGCTCGGTCAAGGATCGCGCGGCGCGCGGCATCATCGAGGACTTCGAGGCGCGCGGTCTGCTCGCGCCGGGCGGCGTCGTCGTGGAAGGCACGGCGGGCAATACCGGGATCGGGTTGACGCTGGTCGGTAACGCGCGCGGGTATCGCACGATCATCGTGATGCCCGACGACCAGGCGCCCGAGAAATACGGCTTGCTGCGCGCGTTCGGGGCCGATCTGCGCGTCGTCGAGGCCGCGCCGTACACGAACGAGGCGAACTACTACCATGAAGCGCGGCGGATCGCGGAGTCGATCCCCGGCGCGGTGTGGGCGAACCAGTTCGAGAACACGGCGAACCGCGACGCGCACGAGCGCACCACCGGGCCGGAGATCATCGCGCAGACCGGCGGTACGCTGGCGGCGTTCGTCGCTGCGGCCGGGACGGGCGGGACCATTGCGGGCGTCGGGCGTGCGCTCAAGGCGTACGATCCCGCGATTCGCGTCGTGCTCGCCGATCCGTACGGCTCGGCGCTGTATAGCTTCGTGAAGAGCGGAACGATGGATGTCGAGGGCGATTCGAACGCGGAGGGGATCGGGATCAAGCGGATCGTCGCGAACTTCCGGGGCGCGCCGGTCGACGATGCGGTGCGCGTCGACGATCGCACGCTCACCGAGATGGCGCATTGGCTCGTGCGCGAAGAAGGGCTCTTCGTCGGCGGTTCCGCGGCGGTCAACGTTGCGGCTGCCGCGCGGTACGCGCGCACGCTGCCGGCCGGCAGCAGCGTGGTGACGGTGCTGTGCGACGGCGGGGACCGCTACCGGTCGCGGTTGTACGATGCCGCGTGGCTTCGCGAGAACGACGTGGTGCCGACGGCGACGGATCTTGCGTTCCTATGACGATGTCGAAGCTCTCGCACGTGCGCGAGGACGGCTCGCTCGTCATGGTCGACGTCGGTGCGAAGCCGGCGACCGCGCGGACCGCGCGCGCCGAAGCGCGCGTGCGCTTGAGCCCGGCGGCCGCCGAGGCGCTGCGCGCGGCGACGCTGCCGAAGGGCGATGCGTTCGCCGCCGCGCAACTCGCGGGTATCATGGCGGCGAAGCGCACCGGCGACCTGATCCCGCTCGCGCATCCGATCCCGCTGGGCGCGGTCGACGTCGACTTCGCGTGGGACGGTGCGACGACGCTGCGCATCGCGACGCGCGCGACGACCGTCGGCCAGACCGGCGTCGAGATGGAAGCGATGGTCGCGGCGACCGTCGCCGCGCTGACGATCTACGACATGTGCAAAGCCGTCGACAAGGGGATCGTGGTCGAGAGCGTTCGGCTGGTGGAGAAGACCGGCGGCAAATCGGGCGACTGGCGGCCGCCGGCATGACGGAGCGTACCGTCCATCCCGTGTCGATCATCATCCTGTCGGATCGGGCGCACTCCGGCGAACGGCCCGACGCCTGCCTCCCCGTGATGAAAGACGCGCTGCTCGGCAACCCGCTCGCCGTCGACGACGAGCGCGTGCTGCCCGACGACCCGGCCGCGCTTCAGGCCGCGCTCATCGAGCTGTGTGAAGGGCCGACGCGGCTCGTGCTGACGTCCGGCGGCACCGGGCTGGGTGTTCGGGATCGCACGCCGCAAGCGACCGTGGCGGTGCTCGACTTCGAGGTGCCCGGCATCGCGGAGGCGATGCGCGCGGCGTCGATGCGGCATACGCGCGGCGCGATGCTGTCGCGCGCGGTCGCGGGTGTGCGCAACCGCTCGCTGATCGTCAACTTGCCCGGCAGCCCGAAAGCCGTCCGCGAGACGCTCGACGCCATCGCGGGCGCGCTGCCGCACGCGCTGGATCTGCTTGCGGACGTCGCAACAGATCAGCATCCCACGGGGTACCACGAAGGGTGACCTTCCAGTCGGCGCAGTCCTACCTGCTTGGGCTGATCAACGAGAACGCGTCGCGGCGGATGCCCAACCGCCTCGATCGTATCGTCGCGTTCCTCGAAGCGCTGGGCAACCCGCAGGACGCGTACCCGACGGTCCACGTCGCGGGCACGAGCGGCAAAGGGTCCACGTCCACGATGATCGCGGCGGCGCTGCAAGCATCGGGCAAGCGCACGGGGCTGCACACCAAGCCGCACCTCACCAGCGTGACGGAACGCGCGCGCGTCGACGGGCTCGCGATCCCCGAAGACCAGTTCGGCGACCTGATCGGCGAGATGCAGAGCGCGGTCGACCGCATCGCGTTCGAGTACGGCCGCCCGACGTATTACGAGACGCTGCTCGCGCTCGCGTTCTTGTGGTTCGCGCGCTGCGAGGTGGACGTCGCCGTGATCGAGGCCGGCATCGGCGGCACGCTCGACGGAACGAACGTGCTGCGCCCGCAAGTCGCCGTCATCACCAACGTCGCGCTCGACCACACCGACATCCTCGGCGACACGGTCGAAGACATCGCGCGCGACAAGGCGGGCATCGCCAAAGCCGGCATCCCGCTCGTGAGCTTCGTGCGCGCCCCGGGTGCACGCCGCATCATCGAGCGCGCGTGCGCCGCCGCGGGCGCGCCGTTCGTGTCCGTCGCCGACACCGTGACGATCGAGCCGCGGCGCGGCGAGCGCTACGGCCAGTCGTTCGCGCTGACCACACCCGACGACCGCTACGAGATCTCGCTCCCCGTGCTCGGCGACTTTCAGCAAGAGAACGCGGCGACCGCGGTGCGCGCGCTCGAGCAGCTCGGTCCGGGGTTGCGGCCGTCGCGCGAGCAGATCGAAAGCGGGCTCGCGCGCACGGTGATCCCGGGCCGCATGGAGTTCTTCCCGTCGCATCCCGGCGTGGTGTTCGACATCGCGCACAACCCGGACAAGGCGGAGCACCTCGCGCACGCGCTGGCGCAGACGTTTCCGGACCGGCGCTTCACGTTCGTGATGGCAATCGGCGAGTCGAAGGACGCGGCGCAGGTGATCCAGCCGTTCCTGGCGCTGCACGGGTCGTTCACGTTCACGACGTTCTCGGTCGCCGGGCGCAACGCGTCGCGGCCGCAGCGGCTCGCGTCGATCACCGGCGAGATGGGCGGCTGGGGGCGTGCGATCACCGACCCCGTCGAAGCGTTCTCGATCGCGCGGCGTAACGCCGAAGGCGACGACATCATCGTCGTCACCGGCTCGACGTTCGTCGTCGCCGAGCTGCGCGAATGGTGGATGGCGAACGTTCAGTCCAACTCGAATGTCTAACCGCGCGGTGACGGCGCGCGGCGCGCTGCGCGTGCGCGGGCGCGTGCTTCCGTGGGGCGTGCGAACGTACGTCATGGGGATCGTGAACGTGTCGCCGGACTCGTTCTCCGGCGACGGCGTGCAGGGGGCCGATGCGGCACGCGCGCGTGCGCTGGGCGAGCTGGCGGACGGCGCCGACATCGTCGACGTCGGCGCGGAGTCGACCCGGCCCGGGCACCGGCCCATCGATTCAGCGACGGAACGCGCGCGTTTGCTGCCCGCGCTCGCGGCGTTGCGCGCGGCGGCGCCGGATGCGATCGTCTCCGTCGACACGTTCAAGGCCGCCGTGTACCGCGACGCGCACGCCGCCGGCGGGGACGTGCTCAACTCGATCTGGGGCGCGTCCGACGAGCTGATCGCCGCGTGCGTGGAGACGAGCTCGCCGATCGTCGTGATGCACAACAAGGCCGTCGCGATGTACGAGCGCGACGTCGTCGACGAGGTGCTCGCGTCGCTCGATGCGGCCGCCGCGCGCTGCGTGCGCGCCGGCATCCCCGCCGAGCACGTGATCCTCGACCCCGGCATCGGCTTCGGCAAGCTCCCCGAACATAATTTGCCGGTGTTGCGCGCGCTGGACCGGCTCGTCGCGCTCGGCTTTCCGACGCTGCTGGGGACATCGCGCAAATCGACGATCGGTAAGCTCACGGGGCGCGGCGTCGACGCGCGCGAGCTCGGGACGGCCGCGGCGATCGCGCTCGCGATCGACGCGGGCATCGACGTGGTGCGCGTGCATGACGTCCCGGGTCAGCGCGACGCCGTCCGCGTCGCCGACGCGATCGTGCGCGGCTGGCGCCCCGACGGCTGGGCCGAGCGCCTTCCGTGAAGGCCGAGCGCCTGCCGTGAACGGCTAACGTGCCGGTCGCGGCGATCGGCATCGGCTCGAACGACGGTGACGCCGAAGCGAACGTTCGGGACGCGTTCGGCCGTCTCACCGAAACCGGCACGGTGCTAGCGCGTTCGTCCCTCTACCGCACCGCTCCGTGGGGCGTTGCCGGCCAGCCGCCGTTCGTCAACGCGGCCGCGCTCGTCGACACCGCGCTCGACCCGCACGCGCTGCTCGCCGCGCTCAAACGCATCGAAACCGAAGCCGGGCGCGTGACGACGTTCCGCTGGGGGCCGCGCGTGCTCGACCTCGACATCCTCGTCTACGGTGACGTGCGGCTCGCCGGTCCCGAGCTGACGATCCCGCACGCCCGGCTCCACGAGCGTGCTTTCGCGCTGGTCCCGCTCGCGGAGATCGACGCGCGCTACGCCGGCTTGCGCGATGCGCTGCCGCCCGGAGAGCGCGCCGGCGTCGTCGAACTGGCACCGCGATGAGACGCCTCGCCGCCGCGTCGTTCGCCCTCGCGCTCGTTGCCGTGCCCCTCGCCGCGCGCGCCGACCTCTTCTCGTCGGTGTCGACCGGCGTTCACGCCAGCACGATCGGGCACGGGATCACGCTCGAGAAGCCGCTGCTCTACGACTTCAGCGTTCGCATCACGACGAATGCGCTGAGCGTCTCCGAGGAGGCTCGGTACGACGGCAATCCCTACACGTCGACGACGCACTACAACAACGTCGGCGTCATCGCGGATTATCGGCCGCATGCCGGGCGCTATCGCATCAGCGGCGGGCTCGTGTTCGGGAACGACCGTATCGACAACGTCGCGCGCGACGTCGGCGCGCTGGTTCGCATCGGCAACGGGCTCTATCCTTTGAGCGGCACCGGCAGCGTCAACGCGCGCGTGCGGTTCGACCGGCCTTCGATGTATGCGGGTGTCGGGACCGGGACTGGGCTCATCCGTGGGCTTGCGCTGGAATTCGACGGTGGTGTGCTCGTGCGTAACGGCACTGCTACTGCCGCGGCTACCGGGCCGTTGGCCAACGATCCCGCGTTCCGGGCTGATCTTGAGCGGTTGCGTAGTGAGTTGCGCACGCATGTCGTTGTGCCCGTGCTCAGTGTTGGGCTCGTGTATCGGCCGTAGGGTTTGCGTTGTGGCGCGGCGACGTCGCGCCACCGCCTTCGGCACGGTGTCGGCTTGTTAGATTCGGCCCGTTAGGACTGGTTCGTAGACTTGTTTTTTTATGAACAGGTCTAGTAAGTCGCGGTCTACTTTGCCGCGGTCTGCGAATTCGCGGACCAGAATGTCTAGGGCGCGTTCTACTGGGAGTGAGGGTTTGTAGGGGCGGTCGTTGGCCGTTAAGGCGTCGAAGATGTCGCTGATCGTCAGCATGCGGACTTGTGGGGGGATTTCCGCGCCTTTTAGGCCGCGGGGGTAGCCTGTGCCGTCCAAGTGTTCGTGGTGGCCGTAGGCCATCTCCGGGACGTTTTGCCATGGGGTTTTCGACCATGGGATCTCGCGTAGGAAATAAAATGATTGCGTGACGTGTTGTTCCATCTTGCGGCGTTCGTCGGTGGAGAGCGAGCCGCGTGGGATGCGTAGGAACTCCAGTTCGCTGCGGTCGAGGAGGGGGCGTGCGCCGTCGAGGTCGCGATAGGTCATGCGTGCGAGGGCGTCCAGGACGTTGCCGATCTCCATCGAGATGATGCGTGGCTCGTTGGCGTTTTCTACGTGCGCTAGGAGGGCGCGTAGCTCTTCGCGTTGGTGGGCGTCGGTGGTTTGCTCGATGGCCAGTAGGAAGCGCAGGCGGATTGCGTCGATGCGGCCGTCCGGGAGTTTTTTCGCTTTGCCGAAGATGTACTCCGGGACCGCTACTTTGCCGAAGTCGTGGAGGAGCGAGGCGTAGCGCATCTCGCGGACTTGGTCGGCGTTGAAGTTCAGGTCGGCGAAGATGCCCGTTTGGACCGCGTTGACGGCTTCGGCTTGGAGGCATGTCAGGTCGGCTACGCGCGAGGAGTGGCCTTGCGTCGATTTGTCCCGGACTTCGATCGCTTTGACCGATGCGCGCACGAATTGTTCGAAGAGATCTTGGATCGAGTCGAGGAGCGCTCTATTCTCAAGCGCTACGCCGGCTTGGGATGCGAGCGAGCGCAGCACGTGCTCGTCGCGCGAGCTGAACGGTTCGACGACCTCTTCGGTGTGCGCGGGGGATGTCAGGACCAGGGTGAAGTCCGGCTTGCGGTTGATCAGCATGATCACGCCGACGATCGCGTCCTCGTGGTCGCGCATCGGTTCGGCGAGCACCGACATCGTGCGGTAGCCGTTCGCTTTGTCGAAGCTGCGGTTGACGCGGTACTCGGCGTTGTCGGGGACCGTGTACGCGTCGTCGATGCGCACCGTCTCGCCGCTCAGGGCGACGTAGCCGGAGATCGACGTGCGCGACAGCGGCAGCACCGCGCCGAGATAGGCGCCGTGGTCGTCGGGCCCCGTTTGGGCTACCGCGAAGCGTAGGACGCGTTCGCCGTTCTCGCCCTCTTCGAGCAGGTACAGCGAGCCCGAGTCGGCGCGGGTGAACTCGCGTGCGTTGCGGACGATCGTCTGCTGGAGCTTCGTCACGTCGCGTTCGGCCGAGAGGGCGAGGCCGATCTGGAGGAGGCGTTCGCTCTCGCCTTGGGCGGTGCGGACGTCTTCGCGGGCGGCCAGGGTCTGCGCCGCGTTGCGGACCGTGGCGACGAGCGCCGTGCCGTCGGCGGGTGCGACCACCCAGCCGCCGACGTAAGGGTTGGTCGCGAGCCAGGCGGCGGCGGAGCCGCGTTCTGCCAGGATGACGGTCGTGGCGGTCTGAGCTTGGTGGATCAGCTCCAGGGCGTGCTCGATCGTCGCGCGGGGGCCCAGCGAGAGCAGGCGGGTCTCGTCGATGACGTAGACGATGCGCATGCTCGTGTCGTCGGTCGCGTAGGGGAAGCGAGCGCGGAGATGCGCGATGCCTGCCCGGTCCAATGCGTCGCAGGCCGCCGGGCCGAGGTCGAGGCCGTGCGGGTAGACGAGGACGAACGCCGATTCCGTGGCAATGGTGGCGGCTGGCAAGCGCGCACCTCCTGGGTCCATCGTACCATGTATCGGCAGGACCTATGCCGCATGCGTACGCCCGCCCGGGGGTGGCGCCGCGGAGCGTCGAACCCGACGCCGGATGACCGAAGACGTGATCGCCGCGCGCACCCGCGCGCTCGCCGGCGCGCTGACCGAGGGCGGGTTCGCCCGCTTGCGCGTCCGCGACGGCGATACGGAGATCGAGCTGCGCCGCGCGCCTCGCGTGGGCGCCGCTGCCGTTGTCCCGGCCGGCGCCGCCCTGCCCGTTGCAGAGCCGGAGGTGCCGGCGGAGCGCCGCGCGGACCTCGTGTCGAGCGATGTCGTCGGCGTCGTTCGGCACGTGCGGCCGCCGATCGCCGAGGGCCAGGAGCTCGACGGCGACCGCGAGCTGGCCTCGGTCGAGACGCTCGGGATTCGCAACCCCGTCCGCTCGCGCGGCGGCGGGCGCGTCGTCGCGGTCTTCGTCACCGAGGGCCAACCGGTCGAGTACGGCCAGCCGCTCTTCGCGATCGAGCGCTGATGTTTCGCAAGGTTCTGATCGCCAATCGCGGTGAGATCGCGCTTCGCATCAATCGCGCTTGTCATGAGTTGGGCGTTGCTACCGTTGCCATTTTTTCGGATGCCGATCGGTTGTCGTTGCACGTGCGGCATGCCGATGAGGCGTTTTGCGTTGGGCCCGGGCCCGTGATGCGCTCGTATCTCAACATCCCGAACATCATCTCGGCGGCGCTCGTCAGCGGCTGCGATGCGATTCATCCGGGGTACGGGTTTCTTGCCGAGAACGCGCGCTTTGCCGAGATCGCGGCCGATCACGGGCTGACGTTCATCGGGCCCAAGCCGGCGGTGATCAACGCGATGGGCGATAAGGCGACGGCGAAGCGGCTCATGCAGCAGGCCGGCGTGCCGACGACGCCCGGCAGCGACATCGTCGCGAACGTCGACGAGGCGCGCGTGGTGTGCGAGCAGCTCGGGTATCCGGTGCTGCTCAAGGCGACTGCGGGCGGGGGTGGTAAGGGGATGCGGGCCGTGTCGGCGCCGGACGAGCTGTCGACCGCGTTCGCGACCGCGCAAGCCGAGGCGGAAGCGTCGTTCAAAGACGGGCGCATGTACGTCGAGAAGCTGATCGTCAACCCGCGTCATATCGAGGTGCAGGTGCTTGCCGATGAGCACGGCGACGTGGTGCACCTCGGCGAGCGCGACTGCTCGGTCCAGAAGCCGTCGCACCAGAAGCTGATCGAGGAGGCGCCCGCGCCGGAGCTCGACCCGGCGATCCGCGATCGTTTGCACGACATCGCGACGACGGCGACGCGTGCGGTCGGCTACACGAACGCCGGCACGCTGGAGTTTCTCGTGCACGGCGGCGACGTGTACTTCATGGAGATGAACACGCGCATCCAGGTGGAGCACCCGGTCAGCGAGCTGATCTACGGCGTCGACCTGGTCAAGGAGCAGATCCGCATCGCGGCGGGCGAGCACCTGGGGTTCAGCCAGGAGGATCTGCACGCGCACGGTCACGCGATCGAAGTGCGCGTCAACGCGGAGGATCCCGAGAACAACTTCGCGCCCGCCGCCGGTACGCTGACCACGGTCGTGTTCCCGGGCGGGCCCGGCATCCGCGTCGACACGCACGTCTACGGCGGCGCGATGGTGCCGCCGTTCTATGATTCGATGCTCGCGAAGATCATCGCAGTCGGGCGCACGCGCGAGTCGGCGATCCTGCGCATGGAACGCGCGCTCAGCGAGACGCGTATCGAAGGCGTGAAGACGACGGTCGACTTCTGCCGCGAGCTGCTCGGCGACCCGCAGTTCCGCGCCGGCGGGATCGGGGTCGGCTGGCTGCCCGCGTTCTTGGACCGGAGAGCCGCGGCCGTATCGTGATCCTGGTGATGGACCGAGCGCCGGAATATCATGCGCCGCCCGAATTGTTGTTGCGAGGTCGGCCTGGGGGCCCGACGCTATGCGTGGGGGGCGCGCAGCCTGGGGCGGAGCGCCTTTAGAATGTCTACTTCGAGGCGGCACGGGCGCGAGATCGCGCTGCAGGCGCTCTACGGAACCGAGGTCGGGAAACGTCCGGCGAGCGACATCCTTACCGAGCTGCTCGCGCGCGACGACTCATCGGACGGGCGGGCGTTCGTGCGCGACCTCGTGATGGGCACGCTGGAGAACGAAACGGAGTCCGACACGCTGATCGCGCCGCGGTTGGAGGGCTGGACGCTCGACCGTCTGCCGACCATCGACCGCATCATCTTGCGCATGAGCGTGTTCGAGCTGCGCCATCGCAAGGAGACCAATCCCGCCGTCGTGATCAACGAAGCCGTCGAGCTGGCGAAGAAATTTTCGACCGAGGACTCGGGGCGCTACGTCAACGGCGTGCTCGGGCGTATCTTGGGGACGGTGACGGCGTGAGCTCGATCGCGCGGCCGCGCAGCGTCGTGCGGCGGCGGCCGGCCAAGCGCGGCGGCGGCGGTGCCTGGCGGATCGTCGGGCGCATCGTCAAGACGCTTGCCGTGCTGGTGCTGTTCGCGGTGCTGCTGTTCGTCGGCGTCGTCGCCGGGATCGTCGCGTCGTACTCGCGCAACTTGCCCGATATCAACCGCATGGCGGACTACCAGCCGTCGCGGTCGACGCGCGTGTTCGCGCGCAACGGGGTGCAGCTCGCGAACCTCTACCGTGAGAACCGCACGTGGGTGTCGATCGACAAGATCCCCGTGCAGGTGCGCGACGCGTTCATCGCGACCGAGGACCGGCATTTCTACCAGCACCACGGCGTCGACTTCGTCGGCATCACGCGCGCCGCGCTGGCGGACTACCGGCACGAGCAGCTCCAAGGCGGCTCGACGATCACGCAGCAGCTCGCGCGCGGGCTCTTCCTGTCGAACGAGCGCTCGTACTCGCGCAAGATCCAGGAAGCGCTGCTCGCGATGGAGATCGAGCGCTACTACACCAAGGACGAGATCCTCGAGCGCTACCTCAACCTGATCTATTTCGGCTCCGGTGCGTATGGTATCGAAGCCGCGGCGCACACGTATTTCGGCACGGACATCGGCAAGCTGACGCTCGCGCAGACCGCGATCCTCGCCGGGTTGCCGGCGGCACCGTCGGACTACTCCCCGTACGTCAACCTCGACCACGCGAAGCTGCGCCAGCACCACGTGCTCGCGCGCATGGTCGAGGGCGGCTACATCACGCGCGCGCAGGCGGACCATGCCAGTCGCGCGCCGCTGCGGCTCATCGGCGAGCGGCCGCAGGGCTTGCAGTCGTATCGCTATCCCTACTTCACGACGTACGTCACCCATCTGCTCGAAGAGCAGTTCGGGACGCAGGCGACGTTCGAAGGCGGGCTGCAAGTCTACACGACGCTCGATCCGGCGATGCAAGAGATCGCGCAAGACGCGGTCACGTGGGGCGTCGGGCGCGCCGTCGCCGAGGGGATCGGCGCGCACCAGGGCGCGCTCGTCGCGATCAAGCCGTCGACCGGCGAGATCCTCGCGATGGTCGGCGGTGCGACGCCGTTCTCGCTGACGAACCAGTTCAACCGCGCGTGGCAATCGCACCGCCAACCCGGCTCGTCGTTCAAGGCCTACGTCTACACCGCGGAGATCGACAGCGGGAAACCGCCGACGACGATCGTCGAGGACACGCCGGTGAGCTACCCGATGGGCGACGGCACGCGCTGGGCACCCATGGACGACGACATGCGGTTCCTCGGGCCGATCACGCTGCGCTATGCGCTGGCCCAGTCGCGCAACGTCGTCGCCGTCAAGCTCGCGCAGGACATCGGCATCGAGCGCATCGTCGAGTACGCGCACCGCATGGGCGTCACCGCGCCGCTCGATCCGACGCTGTCGCTCGCGCTCGGCTCGTCGGGGGTCTCGCCGCTCGACCAAGCCGCGGGCTACGCGACGCTCGCGAACCAAGGCGTCCACATCCCGCCGACGCCGATCAAGCTGGTTCGCGACACGATCGGGACGCCGGTGCTCGACAACACCTATCCGCAGCAGAACGAAGTGATCAGCGCGGGCGTCGCGTACGTGACGACGTCGATGCTGGAGTCCGTGATCAAAGAGGGCACGGGTTCCCCCAACGCCGACATCGGGCGGCCCGCCGCCGGCAAGACGGGGACCACGTCGAGCTTCCGCGACGCGTGGTTCGTCGGCTACACGCCCGACCTCGTGGCCGCGGTCTGGATCGGCAACGACAACTACTCGCGCATGAACGAGTCGTACGGCGGCAACATCCCGGCCCGCATCTGGGCGCGCTTCATGAAGAAAGCGCTCGAGAAGACGAAGCCGCACGACTTCGTCATGCCGATCGGCGAGGTGCACAAGCTCAAGCTGTGCGGCACCGGCAAAGACGAAGTGTTCGTCGCCGGGACCGAGCCCGTGCACACGTGCGGTGCGGCGGACGACACCACGACGACGCCCGCGACGACGTACCGCCGTCATCGCCACGCGGCCGCGCCGGCCGGTCCGGCGTCGACGGTCACGCACGTCGCGACGGCGCCGCGCGTGCCGCCGACGATCGTGCCGCTCACGCCGCCGCCCGACACGGTCGGCGACGGGCAGGCGTTCGTGCGGCTCGACGCGCAGCCCGCGGGATCGGCGACCGCACCGCCGTGACGAGCGGCACGCGCGCCGACGTCCGCGTCGTCGCGGTCTCGCGGCTCGCGAACTACATCGCGGGGCTGTTCACGCGCGAGCGCGCGTTCGCGCGGCTCGGCGTGCGCGGCGAGATCTCCAACTTTCGCCTGCAAGCCAACGGCAACGCCTACTTCGACCTCAAGGACCGCGACGCGCTGCTCAACTGCGTCGCGTTCAGCGAGGCGGCGGCGACGTTCCCCGAGCTCGCGAACGGCGACGAGGTGATCGCGTACGGTAGCGTGCAAACCTACGCGAAGGCGTCACGCTATCAGCTCCGCGTGCTCGACGTCGCCGCCGAAGGCGGCACGGGCGCGCTGCACCGGCGCTACGAGGCGCTCAAGACGCGGCTGACCGCGGAAGGGCTGTTCGCGCCCGAGCGCAAGCGCGCGCTGCCGCGGTTTCCGTTCCGCGTCGCGCTCGTCACGTCGGAGAACGCTGACGGGGCGAAAGATTTCCTCACCCAGGCGCGCGCGCGCGCGCCGCACGTCGAGGTGATCGTCGTGCCGGCGCCGGTGCAGGGCGAGCGCGCGGCGCCGGAGATCGTTCGTGCGATCGCGCGCGCGTCCGCGCTGGACGTCGACCTGCTCGTCGTCGCGCGCGGCGGCGGTTCGTTCGAAGACCTGTTCGCGTTCAGCGACGAGCGCGTGGTGCGCGCGCTCGCGGCGTCGCGCGTGCCGACGGTGTCCGCGATCGGTCACGAAGCCGACGCGCCGCTGACCGACTTCGTCGCCGACCACCGCGCGCCGACGCCGTCGGCCGCCGCGCAGACCGTGCTGCCGCGCCGCGACGACCTCCTCGCGCTCGTGGCGGAGCGCCGCCGCACGCTCGCGCGCGACACCGACCGCGCCGTGACGGTTCGGCGCCAGCACGTCGACGGCGCCGCGCGCCGGCTCGCGTCGGCGGCGCGCGAGCGCGTGCGCGTGGGCGGCGACCGCTTCGTCACGCTCGAGCGCCGGCTCGCCGCCGCCGCGCCGGCCGCGCGGCTCGCGCAGCGGCGCGGGCGCTTCGAGGAGCTTCGCGACCGGCTCGCCCGCGACGTCCCGGCGCTGCTGCGCCGCCGGTCCGACCGCGTGTCCCAGCTCGCGGCGCGCCTCGCGCGCGTCGATCCCGCGCTGCGCGTAGCGCGCGCGCGGCGGACGTCGCTGGGGATGGCGAATCGTCTCGACGCGGCGATGGTGCGCTTGTTCGAACGGCGCGAAGCGCGCTTCCACACGACCCGGGCGTCGTTGAGCGGACACGATCCGGAAGCGATCCTGCAACGCGGCTATGCCATCGTAACGGCGGAGGACGGGCGCCCGCTGACGGATGCGGGGCTGGTTCCGCCGGGATCGACGATCCGGGCGCAGCTGGCTCGCGGAAGCCTCACGGCGCGCGTCGAACGCGAAGGGACGCATGGCGGACGACAGATCAGCCTCTTTTGAGGGCTCGCTCCAGCGACTGGAAGAGATCGTGAAATCGCTCGAGACGGAGGAACCCGATCTCGAACGCGCGGTCGCGCTCTACGCCGAGGGCAAGGAGCTCGTCGGGCGCTGCGAAGGTCTGCTCAAGAACGCGCAGCAGGCGATCGACGCGGTAAACGCGCCGCCCGCACCTTCGCGTCCGGTCGAGGACGCGCTGGATGACGACGAAGTTAAGTTATAAAGGCGCTCCGCCCCAGGCTAGGGTGCGAAGCACCCCGGCGCGGAGCGCCGCGGTCCTTCGGACCGACGGATTCGCCCGAAGGGCGAATCCTGGCCCCCCACGCTACGCGTGGGGCCCCGGGGTTCGACCTCGCAACAGCAGTCCGGGCAGCGCACGATGACGCTGCGCTCGGTCCATGACCGTATTCGTAGACTCGATACCGTCGTCGTGGAGATCACGGCGCTCACGCGCTCGCAGGCGCGGGCGCTGATCCTGGCGGGGAAAGTGCGCGTCGACGACGAGCCCTCGACGAAGCCGGGGACGCACGTGCCCGAGAGCGCACGCGTAACGGTGGAAGAACCGCCGAAATACGTCAGCCGCGGTGGCGACAAGCTCGCCGGCGCGCTGAGCGACTTCGCGCTCGACGTCACCGGGTTCGACGTGCTCGACGTCGGCGCGTCGACCGGCGGGTTCACCGACGCCTTGCTGCAGCACGGCGCGCGCCACGTCACCGCGCTCGATGTCGGGCGTGGTCAGATCGCGTGGAAATTGCGCAGCGAGCCGCGCGTCACGGTGATCGAGCGGACCAACTTTCGCACGCTGGGCGACGACGCGTTCCCGAACGGGTTCGATCTCGTGGTGATCGACACGTCGTTCATCTCGCTGCGCACGATCGTCGCGCGCGCCGTCGGGTACGTGCGCGAAGGCGGCGCGATCGTCGCGCTGGTGAAGCCGCAGTTCGAAGCGGGCCGCGAGCGGATCGGCGGCGGCGGCGTCGTGCGCGACCCCGCCGTGCACGCGGCGATCCTGCGCGAGGTGCGCGACGCGGTCCGCGATACCGGCGTGCGCGTCGTCGCGGCGACCGTCTCGCCGCTGCGCGGCCCGGCCGGTAACGTCGAGTTCTTCTACGAGCTCCGCCGCGAAGGCGACGAAGTGGACGACGCGCGCCTCGACGCGCTCGTCAGCGAGGCGCACGCACCGTGAACGCCGTGATGCTGTATGTCAACGCGGAGCGGCCGCACGCGTCGGAGACGGCGCGTGAGGTTGCCCGGATCGCGCGCGAGCACGGGCTGCGCGTCGGGTTATGCGACGGCGATGCCGATGCGCTGGGGTTTGCCGCGACGTGCACCCTCGAAGATGCCGACTTGCTGGTGACCGTCGGCGGCGACGGGACGCTGCTGCGCGCGGCGCGCATCGCGCACCCGCTGAAGCTGCCGATCCTCGGCGTGAACACCGGGCGGCTCGGCTTCCTCACCGAGGTCGAGTCGAACGCGGTGGGTTTCGCCGCGCTGGCCCGCGTCTTCGACGGTGACGTGCAGATCGACGAGCGCGTCGCGCTGCACGCGCTGGTCGCCGGTTCCCCCGAAATCCATTTCGCGCTCAACGAGGTCGTCGTGCGGCGCGTCGCGCAGGCGCGGCTCGCACCGTTCGGGCTCATCCTCGACGGCGAGATGATCGCGCACCTGCCGTCCGACGGCGTGATCGTCGCGACGCCGACCGGTTCCACGGCGTACTTCCTGAGTACCGGCGGGCCCATCATCCACCCGGCCGTCGACGCGCTCGGCGTCGCGGGGCTGATGCCACACACGCTGTTCGCGCGGCCGCTGATCGTGCCGAGCGATGCGACGATCGAGATTACCTGCGACGGCGAGCTGACGCGCGCGAACTTGGAAACGGACGGTGTCGTCGCCGCCGACCTGATCGCAGGCGACCGCGTCATCGTGCACCGCGCGGCCGAACCGGTGCGCTTCGCGCGCGTGCGCTCCGGCGCGTTCTTCGCCCGGCTGGAAGACAAGCTCCAATGGGGCGTGCCGATCAAGAAATGAAGACGGAGCGCGACATGCCGATGACGCTGCTGCGTTTGACGGTTGAGAACGTTGGGTTGATCGTGCGCGCCGAGTTGGACTTTGCCGCGGGGCTCACCGTCGTCACGGGCGAGACCGGCTCCGGGAAGACCATGCTGCTGGGCGGGCTCGAGCTCGCGCTCGGCGGGCGCATCGACGGCGACACGGTGCGCGGCGGGGCCGAGCGCGCGCGGGCGACGCTGGAGATCGCGCCCGATGCGGCGCTGCGCGTGCGGCTCGCGGAGGCGGGGTTCGCGCTCGCCGACGACGACGATCTCATCGTGCAGCGCGAGGTGCTCGCGTCCGGCCGCTCGCAGGGCCGCATCAACGGCATGCCCGCGAGCGCGAGCCAGCTCCGCGAACTGGCCGGCACGCTGGTCGACCTGGTTTCGCAGCACGAGGCGCAGCGGCTCCTCGCGCCGGCCTACGCGCTCGACCTCGTCGACCGGTCCGGCGGTGCGGAAGCGCTCGCTCTGCGCGACGACGTGCGCCGCCTGCACGACGAGCTGCGCGCCGCGCGCGAGCGCGTCGATGCGTTGCGCGACGACGACGGCCGCAAGCGCGCGCGCGCGGAGTTCGCGCGCTTCGCGCTCGGCGAGATCGACGCGGCAGCGCTCGAGGACGACGAGGAAGACGAACGCTTGCGCGTACGCCGCGACGTGCTGACGAACGCGGAGCGCATCCTCGCCTCGCTGGCGACGGCGCGCGCGGCGCTCGAGGACGACGCCGCGGCCGTCGACGCGCTCGGCGCAGCCGAAACCGCGCTGCTCGGGCTCGCGCGCTACGGCGAGCGCTTCGCGGAGCTGGCAGGCGCGGCCGCGGCGCTGCAGTCGGATGCGAACGAGCTCGCGGCGCGGATCGCGCGCGAGCGCGACGCGGTCGAGCTCGACCCCGCCGAATTGGACGCCGTCGGCGCGCGGCTCGACGCGCTCGACGCGCTCAAGAAGAAGTACGGCGGCTCGCTGGCCGCGGTGCACGCGCAGCGCGACGCGTTCGCGGGCGAGATCGCCGACGTCGACGACCGCGATGCGCGCGTCGCCGCCGCGCAGCGCGACGCCGACGCGCTCGAGCGCGATCTGCAACAGCGCGCCGCGGCGCTGAGCGCGCAGCGCGCGCGAGCCGGAGCGGCCATCGAAGCCGCCGTTGGTGCGGAGCTGCGCGCGCTCGCGATGCCGGCGGCGCGGCTGCGCATCGCGCTGGAGCCGCTCGATGCGATCGGCCCGCACGGCGCCGAGCGTGCCGAACTGCGCTTCGCTGCGAACCCTGGCGAGCCCGAACGCGCGCTGGCGCGCGTCGCTTCCGGCGGCGAGCTGTCGCGCGTGCTGCTCGCGCTCGTCGTCGTGCTGGCGGACCGGCGCGAGCGGACCGCGCTGGTGTTCGACGAGATCGACGCGGGGATCGGCGGCGCGACCGCGTCGGCCGTCGGCGCGCGGCTCGCACGGCTGGCGCGCGACGCGCAAGTCGTGTGCGTGACGCACCTCGCGCAAATCGCGTCGTACGGCGACGCGCACGTCGCGTTGCGCAAGCGCGCGCGCGGCGACGATACGACGATCGCGGCCGTGGCGCTCGACGGCGACGCACGGCGGGCCGAGATCGCGCGCATGCTGTCCGGCGACGAGCGCGGCGTCGCGCTCGAGCACGCGGCCGAGCTGATGACCGCCGCGCGCGGCAAGCGCGCGGTCCGCCGCTAGCTCCATCCTCCGAACTGTGGCGGCGCGCACGTTCGCCCTGTCCCTACGGGCAGCCGCCTTAGCGGCCGATGAGGATCAGCAATTTGCCAGGTTTCTCCCACGGCGTCGGGAGTAGAATCGGCCTATGCGGACGGTGCTGCTCGCAGCGCTCCTCGCCATCGCCCCCTGTGCGGTTGCCGCCGACGAGCCGCCGTCGGTCCCGGCCGTCCTCGCGGAGCTCGCGGCAGCGCCGGATCAGCCCGGCGAGTACAAGGCGTCGGTCGCGCTCCACGTCCGCATGCGCGTCTTCCCGTTCATCCGCATGACGCTCCACGGTGACTCCTGGTACAAGCGACCGGGCCTCTACCGCTTCGTGTTCCGCGGCGTCCCGCTGGTGGCGCGCGCGTTCTCCGACATGAAGTACGACCTGGGCGACCCGTCGCATTGGCCCGACCGCTACGCGATCGCGTTCGCACCGCAATCGACGCCCGCCGCCCCGGTGCTGAGGCTGACGCCGAAGACTCCGGTGATGGTGAAGCAGTTGGACGTCGCGCTGGATCCGGAGCACGGCCGCATCCTGAAAGCAACCTGGTCGCGCGGCGACGGCGGCACGATCACGCTCGTGCAGACGTACGCGCCCGTCGCGGGGCATGCGTACGTCGCCAAGCAGGCCGCGACGATCGACCTGCCGCGCATGAAGGCGGAGCTCGTCGCCGACTACTCGGACTTCACCGCCGCAGAAGCATCGGTAGGCACCGCGCCGTAGTAGTCGGGCGATGCCCGACCGCCACTTTGCCAGCGACAACAACGCCGGCGTTCATCCCGCCGTCCTCGCCGCGCTCGCCGCCGCGAACGTCGGCCACACCACCGCCTACGGCGACGACCCGTACACGGAGCGCGCCGAGGCGGCGTTCCGAGCGCTGCTCGGCGACGACGCCCGCGTGTTCTTCGCGTTCAACGGCACGGGCGCGAACGTCGTCGCGCTGGCCTCGGCGCTGCGCCCGTTCCAAGCGGTGATCTGCCCGGCGGGCGCGCACCTCGCGGTCGACGAGTGCGCCGCCTACGAGCGGTTCGGCGGCGGCAAGCTGATCGACGTGCCCGTTCAGAACGGCAAGCTGACGCCGGACGACGTCGAGCGCAACATCCGCGGCGTCGGCGACCAGCACCACGTCCAGCCCGGCGCGATCTCGATCTCGCAGTCGACCGAGGTCGGCACGGTCTACACGGTCGACGAGCTGCGCGCGCTCGGCGCCGTCGCACGCAAGCACGGCCTGCTGTTCCACCTCGACGGTGCGCGGATCGCCAACGCGGTGGCGTCGCTGGGCGTGGACGTGCGCACGATGCTCGTCGATACGGGCGTCGACGTGTGCACGTTCGGCGGCACGAAGAACGGCCTGATGTTCGGCGAGGCGATCGTGTTCCCGAAGGGTCATCCGGCGGCCGGCGCGCTGCCGTTCACGCGCAAGCAGGGGATGCAGCTGACGTCGAAGATGCGCTACGTCGGGGCGCAATTCGAAGCGCTGCTGCGCGACGGCCTCTGGTTGCGCAACGCCGCGCACGCGAACGCGATGGCCCGGCTGCTCGCCGCCCGCCTGCGCGATCTCGACGACGTCGTCCAGCTTGCGTATCCGGTGGAAGCGAACGGCGTGTTCCCGATCTTGCCGCCGCACGCGATCGAGCCGCTGCAGCGCGAGCGCCGGTTCTACATGTGGGACGCGGAGAAGAACGTCGCGCGCTGGATGACCGCCTGGGACACCACCGAAGACGACGTCCACGACTTCGCGGACGCGGTGTGGCGCATCGCACCACCGCAAAAGTCGCGCACGCCGGTGTCACCCTGACGCTATCGAAGGGTGAACGCTGACGCGATGGCGCTCGACGACTTTCGCTACCGGTACGACTTCCGGGTGGTGTTCCGCGACGTCGACTACTACCGCCACGTGAACGACGCCGTCTACGTGACGTACATGGAGACGGCGCGCATCGACTACTGTGAGGTCGCATTCGGCAAGCCGCTGGGTTCGCCGCAGAACGTCATCATGGCGTCGCAGCGCTTCGACTACGAACGGCAGGCGCAGTACGGCGACCGGCTCGTGATGGGCTGCCGCACGTCGCGCATCGGCACGAAGTCGCTGGACTTCACGTACGAGTTGTGGCGCGGTGACGAGCGCGTCGGCCACGGCCTGTCGACGCTCGTCGCGTTCGACTACGAAGCGAACCGCTCGATCGCGGTGCCCGACGAGTGGCGCCGAAGGATCGCCGTCTACGAAGCGGTCGCGCCCGGATAAGACGCCGCTCCCCCGCGGCACACAACCTTTGCGGTTGTATGCGCGCGCGGGAGCGGAACGCATCAGTACATGACGCTGCAACCGAAGTTGTCGGATTGGCCCCAACCGCTGACGAAGCCAAAAGTCCCAGACCCGTCGACGCTCATTGCGATCGTGCCTCCAAGCGGCACGTTGTCGAC
>DASZBS010000028.1:0-140725 GCA_035943995.1 Candidatus Elarobacter sp.
CGTTTCGCCGGGTTCGACGAGGCTGACGCGCACCTGCTTCTTGGTCACTTCCTGGCGCAGCGCTTCGCTGAACGCGCCGACGGCGAACTTCGTCGCGTTGTACGCGCCGGCGCCGGCGCGCGCGTTGCGCCCGGCGACCGAACTGACGTTGACGAGATCCGCGACGTTGCGTGGCCCGCCGGCGGCGGCCCGCAGCAGGTGCGGTAACGCCGCGTGCGCGCAATACATCAACGCCGAGACGTTGAGATCGAGCATTCGCTTCCACTCGCCGACGTCGGCGTCCGGGATCGGGCCGAGCAGCATGACGCCCGCGTTGTTCACCAGCGTGTCGAGCCGTCCGAAATGCGCCACGGTTTCCGCGACGACCGCGCGCGCACGGCGTTCGTCGGTCACGTCCGCTTCGAGAACGAGCGCGTCCCCATCGCTCGCGCGGATGCGCTCCGCGAGCGCGTCGAGCCGGTCGCGCCGCCGCGCCACGATCGCGACGCGGGCGCCCTGCGCGGCAAGCGCAAACGCTGTGGCTTCACCGATCCCCGAGCTCGCGCCGGTCACGAGCGCAACGGTACCTTCGAGCACTCTCGCCGCCATGCTACGCCGCCGCGATCTCGAAGAGCGCTTTGGTGAACTGCGCCGGGTCGAACGGCGCGAGCGCGTCCTGTCCTTCGCCCAAACCGATGTACTTCACCGGCACCACGAGCTGATCGACGATCCCCACGAGTACGCCGCCTTTCGACGTCGAGTCCAGCTTGGTGACCACCACGCCCGTGAGCTGCGTCGCTTCGTTGAAGAGCTTCGCTTGCGAGAGCGCGTTCTGCCCGGTCGTGCCGTCGACGACGAGCAGCGTCTCCGCGGGCGGCGCGCCCGTCTCCCGCTCGATGATGCGCCGCATCTTCTTCAGCTCTTCCATCAGGTTCGTCTTCGTTTGCAAGCGCCCGGCGGTGTCGACCAGCACGACATCCACACCGCGCGACTTCGCAGCGGTCATCCCGTCGAACACCACCGAAGACGGGTCCGAACCTTCCGCGCCTCGCACGTACTCGGCGCCGGCGCGCTTCGCCCACACTTCGAGCTGCTCCGCGGCCGCGGCGCGAAACGTGTCGGCCGCGACGACCATCACGCGCTTGCGCTGCGCGCGCAGCAGCGACGCGAGCTTGCCGATCGTCGTCGTCTTACCGCTGCCGTTCACGCCGACGACGAGGATCACCGCGGGCTTTGCCGCGAGGTGAAGCTCCATATCCGGCAGCGTCAAAAAATTCTGCACGTCGCGGCGAAAGCGCTTGACGACCTCGTCGCTCGTCTGGTAGCGGTCCTGCTTGGCGACGCCGCGCAGCGCGTCGACGATCTTCGTCGTGGTCGGCACGCCGAAATCGGCCTTGATCAGAATCTCCTCGAGGTCGTCCCACAGCTCCTCGTCGACCGGCCGCCGGGCGAGCGCCATCGTCTCGAGCTCGCCCCCGAACGCTTCCCGCGTCCGCGCCAGCGCCGTCTTGATCTTCCCGAACCAACTCACGAAGCGCGTTCATTCGGCGGGCGAGCGAAGTCCCATCCGGCGGGTAGAAATCCCGCATGATACCGCAGCGCGAGATCGCGCCGGCCGTCGCCGTCGCGGCGATCGGCTTCGGCGGCTACCACCTCGGGATGGTCAAAGAGGAGTCGGAAGCGATTCGGCTCCTGCACGCGGCCGTCGACGCAGGCATCACCTTCCTCGACAACGCGTGGGAGTACAACGAGCACGTCAGCGAGGAACGGATGGGCAAAGCCCTCGCCGACGGCAACCGCCGCGATCAGGTGTTCCTGATGACGAAAGTCTGCACGCACGGCCGCGGCGCCGACGTCGGCATGCAGCAGCTCGAAGAGTCGCTGCGCCGCCTTCGCACCGACCACCTCGATCTGTGGCAAGTTCACGAGTGCGTCTACGACGACGACCCCGCGCGCCACTACGCCAAAGGCGGCGTGCTCGAAGCGGTCGAGCGCGCGAAGCGCGACGGCAAGGTCCGCTTCGTCGGCTTTACAGGCCACAAGCACCCGGGCATCCACCGCGAGATGATCGAGCGCGGCTTTCCTTTCGACACCGTGCAGATGCCGCTGAACGTCCTCGACCCGAGCTACCGCAGCTTCGAGAAGAACGTGCTCCTGCTGGCCCGCGAACGCGGCATCCACGCGATCGGCATGAAAGCCTTCGCGGAAGGCCGCATGCTCGAAGCGGGTCGCATCGACCCCGACGACGCGCTGCGCTACGCGATGTCGCTCCCTGGCGTCCTGACGACGGTAACGGGCATCGACTCGCAAGCAGTCCTCGACCACCACGTGCGTATCGCGGACGGCTTCACCCCACTGGACGAAGTAGCACTGCAAGGCCTGCGCGACAAATACCGCCACCTCGCAACGGACGGCCACCTCGAACTCTTCAAATCAACGGCAAAAAACGACGCGGACGAAGGCCGCGCCCAACACGGCTTCCCGCCAATGTCGAAACTGGCGATGTAACTTCGGGCAGCCGAATGGGCGGCCCGGTTAACGGGAATTGTGCGGCGCGCGAGGATCGAGATCGTGCCATGCATTCAAGACGTCTATATCGCTCTTTATCGTCTCCGAAATCTTCTCGAATGGAAGCTTGTTGATCGCCGCGAGAGCGGCGACAGCCTCAAAGTCCCTCGGCGCTCGCTCGGCATAGGAATCGTAGATTTTGCGGACTTCGTCGATCCTGCCGTCCGCAGCATTCTTCCGAAATTCACCGATTGTCTTGAAACCGCGTGAAGACAACAGCTTTAGTAGGCTATCGACCTCGTTCTGAGCAACGCCAATAGACCACTCACTGAGCACTAGCGGTAGGTTTTCCGCATTGAGCAACGCCCTGCTGTTCTTCGTGGTTGCGCGCTCCTGGGACTTCGACTGAATCTCGTGTAGCAGGTCAAAATGGTCGTCAATGGCCGCCAATTGACTCGCGATGATCCTAAACTGAGCTTTCACAGACAATGATGTTTGCTTATTCGGTTTGTAGCCTAATAGATGCTCGACTTCGCCCCAAGCGTCTTCGACCAACGTGCGGACCTGCAATTCAAACCAAGGCCGCTCGACGTGCGGCAACACCCCTTCCCTGAAGCGGACAATATAGTGTAGCGACAGGTAGCCGCTCTCTTTTTTCTTTAGCTCGAAACCGCTTAGCCTGAGCCGGGCATAGACATCGGGATTCAGATATGCCTTAGGCCCGTCAGTGGGTGAAACCTCAAGTAATGGGCATTGCCGAATTTCATGGTCGACGAGTGGAAGACTTGAGAGGAAATAAACCATCACACGACCACCGAGGGTATCGCACATGCGCGTGACGCTACTCATCGCGAAGCCCTCTGGGTAGTCGTTCGGCTTTCGGAGGAGTTTGTCGGCGACGCTCTCGGGACGCTTGATTCGCGTGCGGCCTCGCTGAACTGGTGATGGCGAGGGCCGGCTGCTGGATTGGGCCTGAGACGCCCAGTGCTGGACATCTCTCCACTGCCTGAACAGCTTCTTAAGTTCGAGCTCATTTGGTTCGAGTACGGCCCCGATATAGGCCAGATACTCCTCAAAGAAGCGCTTCTTTACTGCCGGGTCGATCACAGGTGGTCTCCTACGGCACGGTCATCGCATTGGCTCGCCTTCACACAGGCGTTCCTTGAAACTGCATCTTGATAATTCAGGCTTACGAGGTCGAGCAGAAGCGAGCATTATCGAAACTGCTCAATTCTGACGCAACGCCCACCCCAAACGATTTGGCGCATTATAGCCGATATCGACTGGCAAGGCAAGCAATATACTAATACGACGAGTTTCGCTTGACATGACCTCATGTGATCTGTTATTTCTGTCCATACAGAAATGTCAGCCAAACCAGCCATCTCCCCGGTCGCGCAGACGTTCATCCTGCACTGGGGCGAGCTCGGCGCGCGGTGGGGCATCAACCGCACCGTCGCGCAGATCCACGCGCTCCTCTACCTTTCGAGCGAGCCGCTTGACGCGGGCGCGATCAGCGAGCGTCTCGCGATCGCCCGCTCGAACGCGAGCACGAGCCTGCGCGAGCTGCAAGGCTGGGGCGTCGTCCGCGTCGTGCACGTTCTGGGCGACCGCCGCGATCACTACGAAGCGGTCTCCGACGTGTGGGAGATGTTCACGACGCTAGCCGCTGCCCGCAAACGCCGCGAGATCGACCCGACCCTGGCGGTTCTCAAAAAATGCGCGGCTCAGCTCGCCGCCGACACGCACGCGGACCCCGTCGTCAAGGCGCGCATCACCGCGATGCTCGGCCTCTTCGAGACCCTCACCGCGCTCATCGACGAAATGCTGCGCCTGCCGACCGCCGCGATCCGCGGCATCGCCAAGCTGCGCGGCCGCCTAGCACCCCTCCTGAAAGGAGGACGGCGTTGAAGATCGTGCTCGCCGGCGGCACCGGGCAAGTCGGGACGATCCTCGCCCGCGCCTATCACGCGGCCGGCGACGACGTCGTCGTGCTGAGCCGAACACCGCACACCGCGCCGTGGCGTACCGTCGCCTGGGACGCGAAAACACTCGGCCCGTGGACGCCGGAATTAGAAGACGCGGACGTCGTGATCGGCCTAGCCGGCCGCAGCGTGAACTGCCGTTACACACCGGCGAACCGCCGCGAGATCATGACATCGCGCGTCGACTCGACGCTCGCCATCGGTCAGGCGATCGCATGGTCGAAGCGCCCGCCAAGAACGTGGCTGCAGATGAGCACCGCGACGATCTACGCCCACCGCTACGACGCCCCCAACGACGAAGCGACGGGTATCATGGGCCGGAACGAACCGGACGCCCCGTCCGCATGGAACTTCAGCATCGATGTCGCGCAAGCATGGGAACGTGCCGTCGACGAAGCCGCTACACCGCACACACGCAAAGTGAAGCTGCGCTCCAGCGTCGTGTTGAGCCCGGACCGCAGCGGCATCTTCGACACGCTGCTTACGCTGACACGCCGCGGCCTCGGCGGTCGAGCCGGCAACGGCCGCCAATACGTCTCGTGGATCCACGAAGCGGACTTCCTCCGCGCCGTAGACTGGATCATCGCGAACCAATCGCTGACGGACATCGTCAACGTCGCCTCCCCGAACCCACTCCCGAACGACGCGTTCATGCGCGAGCTCCGAACGGCATCACACACAGCATTCGGATTGTCGTCACCAGAGTGGCTGATCACGATCGGCGCAGCACTGATGCGCACCGAACCCGAGCTCGTCCTAAAAAGCCGCCGCGTCATCCCCGGAAAGCTTCTAGCGGACGGCTTCTCCTTCACATTCCCAACCTGGCCGCAAGCTGCCCTCGACCTCTGCGAACGATCGCGCCGCGCCACGATGCGCTACCGCCCAGCCGCCTCCCGATAGAACCGCACGAGATCCGCCTTGAACTGCACGAGCGAATCGTGGTTCAGGTACACCTCGTGCCCGGAAGCATAATACGCGTAGTGCAGCCGTTTGCGCTGATCGGCATTGAGCCCCATGTGGTTCAGCAAATACTCCGTCCCGTAGAACCCGGTCGCAAGATCGAAGTACCCGTTCGCCGAGAGCACGTGGAGCGACGGATTTTGCACGACAGCCGACTGAAGGTCCGCGACGACGCTCGGGGCGCTGGAGTCCTCGCCGCGCTGGTACTTCCAGTCGCGGTTCACGCCGAGGTCGAGCACGTCGTAGGGCCGCTCGTCGCGGTAATGCAGCACGTCGTGCGCGTAGTGGTTGAACGCCGCCACGAACGCCGCCGACGTCATCGTGTCCGACGCGTCGTAGTCGGGGAACGCGCCGTTGCGGTCGATCTGTTCGCCCGTGTAGCGGCCGTCGAGCCGGCCGACGCTGCGGCCTTCGCTGCGTAGGAGCTCCTGCTCGAAGCGGTTGGGATCGATGCGCAGGTCCGCGGCATCGATGTACTTCTCGTCGAGGCCGAGGTACGCGTGAAGCTTCGCGACGATGCCCGCGCGCGTCGCCGCGTCGAGCGAGTCGCCGCGCATGAGCGCCTGCGCGTACGGTCCGCCGGCGAACGCGCGCACGTCGGCCACAAAGCGCGCGAGATCCGGCGGGTTGCCGGCGGCTTTGTGGTGGTACCACGCGACGGCGGCTTCGGTGGGGAGGTAGCCGACGTAGGCGTAGTCTTCGCCCGGGCCTTGGCGGATCGGGAGAAAGTTGTAGTCGAGCGCGGACGACAGCAGCACGACGCCGTTGACGGCCATGCCCGCGGTCTGCAGCAGGTTGACGACGTTCGCCGCGCGCGTCGTGCCGTACGATTCGCCGAACAGGAACTTGGGCGACTGCCAGCGCGCGTTGCGCGTGACCCAGCGCTGGACGAACTGCGAGAAGGCCTTGGCGTCCTCGTCGACGCCGTAGAAATCGGACGTCTTGCCGTGAGCGACGACGGTGCTCCAGCCGGTGCCGACTGCATCGACGAACACCAGATCGCTGGTGTCCAACAGCGACGACTCGTTTTCGAGCAGCGTCGGGCGCGGCCCCGGCTGCACCGCATTCTTCGGCACCTCGACGCGCACGGGGCCGAACGAGCCCATATGCAGCCAGATCGTCGACGAGCCCGGCCCGCCGTTCCAGAAGAACGTCACCGGCCGCGTGCGCGCGCTCGCGCCGTCGGCGGTGTAGGCGACGTAGAACATGCTCGCGGTCGGGTCGTTGTTCGCGTCCTTGAGCAACACGGAGCCGGCGCGCGCCGTGTACGCGATGCGGCGCCCGCCGACCGCAAGCGTATGATGCGTAACGGCGTCCTTGACTCCCGGCACGGGATGGAACACCGGCGCGGGCGTCGCGACGGGTGCGGCTTGCGCGTTCGCGCGCAGCGGCGCGGCGGTGGCGAACGACGCGGCGAGGATCAGGGCGAGCAGCGAGCGGCGCACGTCAGCGGCCCGCCGCTTCGCGATAGAACCGCACGAGATCGGACTTGAACGCCCGGCGCGACTCGTCGTTGAGGTACACCAGGTGCCCCGACGGATAGAACCCGTACTCGACGTGAGGTCGCAGCGACGCGTCGAGCCCGAGGTGGTTCAGCGTGTACTCCGTGCCGAAGAACGGCGTCGCCAGATCGTAGTAGCCGTTGGCGGCGAACACGCGCAGGTAGGGGTTCTTCGTCATCGCGTTGCGCAGGTCGCGCGCGCTGTTGGGCGCGACGATCGAGCCGGTGCGGCGGAAGTTCCAGTGCGCGCCCACCACGCCGTAGTTCGTGCCCAGGTACGGGCGGTCGACGCGGTAGCCGAGATCGTCGCGCACGTAGCGGCTGAACGCGCCGACCATCGCGTCGGTCAGCAGGTCGTCGCTGGTGGGGTCGTACGACGTCGAATCCGCGGTGCGATCCCACTCCGGGCCTTGATAACGCCCGTCGAGCCGTCCGGTCGCGAGGCCGGCGTCGCCTTGCAGCGCGTGCTGGAAGCGGCTGGGATCGATGCGCAGGTTCGCGCGGTCGATGTACGTCGCGTCGAGGCCGGTGTACGCGTGCAGCTTCGCGACGATCGCGCGGCGCGTCGCCGCGTCGAGCGTATCGCCGCGCATCAGCGCGTCGGCATACGGTCCGAGCGCGAACGCGCGCACCTCGTCGATGAAACGCGCGAGATCCGGCGGGCTGCCGGCGACCTTATGGTGGTACCACGCGACGGCCGCTTCGGTCGGCAGGAAGCTGACGTAGCCGTAGTCCTCGCCGGGACCTTGGCCGTTGTCGAGCGCGTTGTAATCGATCACCGACGACAGCAGCACGACGCCGTTCACCGCCATGCCGTCGCGCTGCAGGCGGTCGACGACCGTCGCGGCGCGCATCGTGCCGTACGACTCGCCGAACAAGAATTTCGGCGACGCCCAGCGGTCGTTCTCGGTGACCCAGGCGCGGATGAAGAGATCGAAGGCCTTCGCGTCCTCGTCGATGCCGAAGAACGTCTTGGGCGTACCCTTGCCGGTGATCTGGCTGTAGCCGGTACCGACCGCGTCGATGAACACCAGATCGGTCGTGTCGATCAGCGAGTCGGGGTTCGGCGCGAGCGGCGTGCCGGGCGGCGGCGCGGTCGCGTTGGACGGGATCGCGACGCGCACCGGCGCGTACGACGACATGTGCAGCCACATGGTCGACGAGCCCGGACCGCCGTTCCACACGAACGTGACGGGGCGCGTGCGAGCGCTCTCACCGTCGGCCGTGTACGCGACGGAGAACACGCGCGCGATCTCGTCGTTGTTCGCGTCGTGCAGCGGCATCGTGCCGGCCCGCGCCGTATACGCGATCGCGCGCCCGCCCACCGTCACGGTATGGTGCGTGACGACCGGCGCGGGATCGGCCGCGGCCGCCGGCCGAGCGGATGCGAGCACCAGGCACGCGAGCAGCGGCGCGGCGACGAACGCCGCGATTCTCCGTATTTTCACGGAGGCCAGATTCGGTGCCGGCTCCGGCTACCCCGCCGCCCCCGCGTCGACGGCATAGACGAAGGCGAGCACTTCGGCGACGACGGCGTACAGCTCGCGCGGCAAGGTCTGCCCGACTTCCAGCTTGGCGAGCGCTTCGACCAGCCCGGCGTCTTGGTGCACGGGGACGTCGTGCTCGCGGGCAAGGCGCACGATCTCGTCGGCCCGCAGGCCGCGGCCGAGCGCGACGATCTCGGGCGGGTCGGTGCCGAGCGGGTCGTAGGCCAGCGCGGCGGCGGCGGGGCGGTCGGGCGCGTTACGGCGCGCGTCGTAGTAGCGCGAGCTCATGCCGACCGGTCCACCGTCGCGTCGGGATCCGCGGGAGGCGCGGGCGGTGCATCGGCGGCGACCATCGACGTCACGCCGACCGACGCGCCGGCTGACGCGACGCGATAGCGCAGCGACTCCAGGCGCGCCGTGAGCGTGCCGAGCGCGTCGCGGAACGCGCGCATCGCCGGCGCCGAATCGGTGCGCACGTCCACGGTGACGTCGCGCCCCACGGTGACGAGGTCGATCGCGACGGTGCCGTAGTGCGCGGTGTCGAGTACGAACGCGACCCGGAAGTTCTCACCGTCGAGCGGCGCGCCGCGGCCTTGCGGCGCCTCGCGCTGCACGGTGATCTGCGCGCTCGCGGGACCGTGCTGCGTGGTGAGCGGGATCGTGAACGCGAGCCCATCGGGATGCACGGCCAGCGCTTGCGCCGCGTGCACCTGCACCGCGGTGAGCGCGGTGAGCGCGCCGGTCAGCGACGGTGCGAGCGACGCCGGCGTCGCCGCATCGGCAGCGACCGCGAGCAGCGTCTGCTTGAGATCGGCGCTCAGCGCCGCGCTGCGTTCGGCGACGACGGCGGCGGGCAGCGGCGGCGACTGCGGTGGTTGCGCCACCGGTTGCGCCGACGACGCGACGCCGCCGGCTTCGCGCGCCGCGGCGAGCAGCGTGGCGAGCTTCGGTTCGGTGCCGTCGACGACGTGGTCGACGTACGCGGCGATCTGCGCCGCGAGCGCGGGCGAGCGCGGATCGATGCGCCCGACGAACGCGAGCAGGGTGCGCAGCGTCGCAACCTGCGCGTCGTTGCTCGCGGCGGGCAGCGCGGCTTCGAGCGCGGCGAGCGCCGCGGGGACGCGATCGGGCCGCTGCAGCGCGAGGGTCGCCGATGCGACGGTGCTCGGCGTGACGGGCAGCTTGAGCGCGCGCAGCAACGTGACGGGTTGCGCGTACGCGGCGAGCCCCGTCGCGCGCGCCGCCGGCGGCACGGTGGGCAACGTCGCTTTCGCCCCGATCTGCGGCGGCGCGACGAACGGCTGCGCGCGGCGCATCGCGGCGGGCGCGAGATCGTCCGAAGCCGGCGCCGGCGCGCCCGGCTGCGCGACCGTCGCACGCGACGCGGCGACGCGCGCCTCGATGGACGACGGCTCACCCGGCGGAACGACGTTGCCGCGCGGCGTCGCCGGCGGCGGCGAAGCACCCGCCGGTGATGCCGCAGCCGACGGCGTCACGTTCGCGCGCGACACCGCCGACGTGAAATCCGTGGTGATCCCCGGCCGCGTGGGCGGGACCGCGAGCGGCGGCAACTCATCGACCGGCGCCGCGACCGCGGGTGTGCTAGCGGGAGCGGGCGCCGTTGCGCCGCCCGGCGCGCCGCTGGCCGCGTTCGGCGGCGCAGGCGCGGCGTTCGCCCCGGCTGGCCGAATCGACGCCGCGACGAACGCGGCGCGGTCCGGCGCCAGCGGCACGTTCGGCGGCCCCGGTTCGACCGCGGCGTCCGCGCCGGTCGCGACGATCTGCAGCAGGATGCGCCCGCCGTCGAACCCGGTGACCTTCACTTGCAGCACGTCGCCGGGCCGCACGGTCGGCGGCAGCGACGCCGCGACGCGGCGGCCCGCGATCTCCAGCAGATCGGTCAGCCCGTTCGACGGCAGCACGCGCGCGTTGACGACGATGCCCTCCACCAGCAGCGCGCTGAGCGCCTTCGCGTCGGCCGCGAGCTGCGCGAGCTCGGTGTCGATCAGCGCGGCGAGATCGCCGCCGCCGGCGACGAACGCGGCGAGCGGATCGACGCCGCTCATCTCAGGCCGTGAAGTCGATCAAATGCGGCGGCTCGTCGAGCCCCGCATCGCCGGCAGCTTCGAAACCGGTGCGCGCCCGCCGCTCGCGCGGCTCGTACTCATCGCCGCGCGCGTCGCGCTCGGCGTTCGTGTCGACGCGGTTACCCAGACCTTCGGCCGTTTCGTCGATGCGCTCCTCGCGCGTCTCGACGTCCGCGGCGAACGCTGCTTGCGCGGCCTGCTGCGCGGCGCGCGGCGCCTCTTCGGCGCGCTGCGCGAGCGGCGCGATCTGCGACGCCTGCGAGATCGCGGATTGAAAGTCGGTCGGACGAATCGCCACGGCGCGCTCCTTGGGCCTAACCCGCGGCCCCGACATCCCCCGGCGCGGTGGTGGGGGCTCTGCGCGTGTACTTCTGCTTCACGGTCGGGTCGCCGTCGCGGTAGCCGAGGTCGGACTTGAGCGCCTTGAGCTTGGTGCGCAGATGGATGACCGCTTGGGCGTGGATCTGCGACACGCGCGACTCGGACACGTTCAGCGCGCCCTTGATCTCCTTGAGCGTGAGACCTTCGAAGTAGTACAGCGAGATGACGGTGCGCTCTTGAGGCGGCAGGTCGTCGACCGCGCGCACCAGCGCGGCTTTGACCTCGCGCGCCTCGACGGCGTTGGTGACCTCGGTACCGTCGTCGCGCAGCGTGTCGAGCAGCGGGATCTCGTAGCCGCGCTCGTTCGGGAGAAACTCCTCGAGCGAGAGCACCGACGTGCCGCGGATCTTTTGCATGAGGACGTCGAGCTCTTTGAGCGTCATCCCCATCTTCTCGGCGACCTCTTCTTCGGTCGCCGCGCGGCCGTACTCGATCTCGAGCGCCTGGTACGTGCGCTCCAGCTCGCGGGCGCGCTGGCGGACCGCGCGCGGGACCCAGTCGAGCGCGCGCAGCGCGTCGAGGATCGCACCGTTGATGCGGGTGATCGCGTAGGTCTCGAACTTCACGCCGCGCGCGTCGTCGTATTTCTCGATCGCGTCGATGAGGCCCAGGATGCCGTCGTTGATCAGGTCGTTGATCTCGACGTTGGGGGGCAAGTTGATCGAAATCCGCCCGGCCACGTACTTGACCAGGTGCAGATACTTGTGGACGATCTCTTCGCGACTGAGCTCGATTCCGCCGATGACGTAATGCGCGCTCGCCCGGACTGTTTTCACTGACCGCTCCCATCATGGGACGTCTGACGGGACACCCACCCCGATTTTCCGGGACGTTCACGCAGGGCGGGGAGACCTCCCCTCGCCGAGCCGCTTCTTTGCGTTCGAGGTCGGTTAAACCGGCGCATACGCCGTGCCCGTCAGCTCGCAAAGCGTGCGGCTGACCGCGTCGAGCGGGATCACGCGATCGACGAGCCCCGCGATCGCGGCAGCGCGCGGCATGCCGTAGACCACGCTGCTGGCCTCGTCTTGCCCAAGGACATAACCGCCTCGTTCTTTGAGCACTCGCAACCCCGCCACGCCATCGTGCCCCATCCCGGTGAGGATCACGCCGAGCGCACCGGAACCATACGTTTCGCCGACCGAGGCCGCCATCGCGTCGACGCTCGGCACGTGCAGCGAGCGCTGCGGATCGTCGCCCAGCGCGACGCGCACCGCGCCGAGACTGCGCACCAGCCGCAACTGCTTGCCCGCCGGTGCGATGACCGCCACCCCCGCTGCCAGCGGCATGCCGTCGGCCCCTTCGACGACCTCGATGCGGCTCGTCGCGTCCAGCCGCTCGGCGAGCGGGCGCGTGAAGCCGGGCGGCATGTGCTGCACCACGACGATCGGGATCGGGAAGCCCGCCGGCAGCTTCGGCAAGATCTGCGACAGCGCGACGGGACCGCCGGTCGACGTGCCGATGGCGACGCACGCGAAGCCGTTGCGGCGCGCGGTCGACGGCGGCCGCGGCGGCGGCCGGGGCGGCGGGGCGGGCGGGCGCGCGCCGGCGAGCGCGCCGCGCTGGATGCGCAGCGTCTCGCGCATCGCGCGCAGGTATGCGCCGCGGGAGCCGAAGTGCTTGACCTTCTCGACCAGCTCGCGCTGCACGTTGACGATGTCGATCAGCGCGGAGTCGGGCTTGGGGATGAAGTCGACCGCGCCGAGCTCCAGCGCGCGCAACGTCGTCTCGGCGCCGTCGCGCGTCAGCGCACTCACCATGATGACCGGCGGGCCGCGGTGCTCGACGATCGAGCGCGCCGCCTCGAGCCCGCCGATCCCCGGCATCTCGACGTCCATCGTCACGACGTCGGGCTTGAGCCGCTCCACCATCGCGATGCACTCTTCGCCGGACGCCGCGGTCCCGACGACGCGAATCTCCGGCTCTTTCTCGAGCATCTTCTGGATCGCGCGGCGCATGAACGCCGAGTCGTCGGTGACGACGACGGTGATCACCCGGGGATTCACGCCGGCACCGGCGCCTTCAGGCGGTACACGATCGCTTCGGGGCCGACGATCGGCTCGTAGAGATCGGTCAGGTGGAACAGCGACTCCGCGTGGCCCAAGAACAGATAGCCTCCCGGGCGCAACGCTTTCGCGAACGACTCGACGACGCGCTTCTGCGTGGGCTTGTCGAAATAGATGAGCACGTTGCGGCAGAAGATCGCGTCGAACGGCCCCTCGGCCGCGACGCGCGGGCCCTCCAGCAGGTTGAGACGGCCGAACGACACGAGCCGTTTCACGCGGTCGTTCACCACGAAGCCGTCGCCCTGCGGCGCGAACCACTTCTGAATCATCCCGGGCTCGGTGGCGCGGAAGGACAGCGCGCGGTAGAAGCCTTTGTCGGCGAGCTCCAGCACGCGCGGCGAGATGTCGGTCGCGCGGATCGACAGCAGCGCGTCGGGGACCTTGCGCGTCTCCAGCAGCGTCATCGCGAGCGAGTACGGCTCCTCGCCGGACGAGCACGCCGCCGACCACACCCGCAGCCGCGGCGAGCGGGCGAGCAGCTCGTCGACGATCTTGTCCGCCAGCGCCTTGAGCTGCGCGCGCTCGCGAAAGAAGTACGTTTCGTTGTTCGACAGCACCGAGGCGAGGTCGCTCCACTCGTCCTCGCGGTGCGCATCCCAGCGCAGGAAGTTGACGTATGCACCGTAGGTCTCGAAGCCGCGCTTGGAGAGTCGCGTCGAAAGCCGGCTCAGCAGCAGGAAGCGCTTCTGGTCGTCGTACCAGATGCCGAAGCGGTCGCGAATGAGGTCGCGCAGCGCGACGAACTCGCCGTCGGAGATGTCCAGCACGTTCGCTAACTGTACCGGATTCGCGGGTTGGCCGCGGCGTAGAGCAGGTCGACGAACGCGTTCACGACGACGAATGCCGTCGCGAACAACAGGATGCAGCCGTTGATCAGCGGCATGTCGCGGTTCGAGATCGCCTCGAACGCGAGCCGGCCGACGCCGGGCCACGCGAACACCGATTCCGTCAGCACCGCGCCGCCCAGCAGCAGGCCCGTCTGCAAGCCGAGGATCGTGATGATCGGGATCAGCGCGTTGCGCAGCGCGTGCTTGATCACCACCGCGCGCTGCGCGAGCCCCTTCGCGCGCGCCGTTCTGATGTAGTCCGACGACAGCACGTCGAGCATCCCGCTGCGCGTGATCTTCGCGATGATCGCGAGCGGGATCGTCCCGAGCGTCACGGCGGGCAGCACGAGGTGCCATAACGCGTCGAGCGCCCCGCGCCCGTTGCCTGCCAGCAGCGCGTCGACGAACACCAGATGCGTGCGCACGGGGACGGTGTAGAGGTAGGCCGTCGCGAGCCGGCCCGAGATCGGGAACAGGTTCAGCCCCGCGTGCGACGGCAGCACCGCCAGGACGTACACGAGGATCCACCCGAGCCAGAACACCGGAATCGACACGCCGAGGATCGCTGCGCTCATCGTGAGCGCGTCGACCGCGCTGCGGTGGCGCACCGCTGCGATCACACCCGCCGGGATGCCGGTGAGAACCGCGAACAGCATCGCGCTCAGCGTCAGCTCGAGCGTCGCCGGAAAGTACGCCGCGAGCTTCTGCACGACCGGCTGCGAGTCGAAGACCGACTGGCCGAGATCGCCGTGCGCGACGGCGCCGAGGTAGAGCACGAGCTGCATCCACACCGGCCGGTCGAAACCCAGCGACGACCGCAGGTGCGCGACCTCCTGCGGGCTGGCGTGCTCGCCCAGCCGCAGCGCGATCGGGTCGCCCGGGATCGCGTGCATGAACCCAAAGCTCACGACCGTGATCGCCAGCAGCACGAGCACGAGCCGCACGATCCGCTCGACGACGAAACGCACCATGTCGCGTTCAGACGCGCGCGGCGGCGAGCGAGAACCGCGCCGCCTGCGCGTAGAGATACAGCCACTCCCACGGGCTGAAGTCGTTGCGGTCGCGCTGCAGCAGCGCGGCGAAGCGCGGCGTGCCGGCGAGCTGGCGGAACAGCACGTCGAACCGCGCGGGCTTGCGTTCGAGAAACGACATCAGGTGATGGCGGTGCGCGAGCCTTCCGTAGTATGCGCGGCGGACGGCGCGCTGGTAGCCGGGCGCGGCGTCACCCGCGCGGCCCGCGCGCACGGTGCCGGCCGCCTCGGCCGCGAGGCGTCCGGTCGTCGCCGCTTCGTGAATGCCCTCGCCCGTCGTTGCGTCGACGAGTCCGGCCGCCGTTCCGCCCACCATCACTCCATCGGCGCCGATCGACGCCCGCGGGAGCCCACCGTACAACAGGTTGCCCTCCTCGCGCACGGTGTACGGGATCCCCGCGAACAAGCGCCGCTCCACCGTCGCGAGGAACGCGTCGAGCTCCGCGCGCAGCACGGCGCCCGCCACCTTCGCTTGGATCCCCAGCCCGATCGACAGATGGTCGCGCTTGGGGAACATCCACGCGATCACGTTGCGCCCGGAGATCGGGCTGACGTAGTAGTGCATCTCCAGCGTCGCGTACGTCTGCGGCGTCGCCGGGCGTTCGGGATACACGCGGTACTGCAAGCACGTGATCAGGCCGGCGTTCCAGCCGGCGTGGCGGAAGCGCGGGTCGACGTCGTCGAGGCGCGCGGTCGAGCCCTGCGCGAGGAACACGCTGCGCGCGCGAATCGTCTTGCGCGCGCCGGCTTGCGTGTCGGCGTACTCGACGACGATGCCGTCGCGCTCGCGCGTCAGCCCGCGGAACAGCGCGCCCGTGCGGATCTCGGCGCCTTCGCCGCGCGCGAGCTCGCCGATCGTGCCGTCGAGCTCTTCGCGCGTCGTCGTGTGCGCGGGTCCGACGCTGAACGCGTACGTCATCTTCGCGGTCGTCAGCGTGATGGTCGCGGGGTCGAGGTGCACGATCGAGCGCGGCAGGTCGAACTTCTCGCAGAACCCGGGCGGCAGCCCGGCGGCGCACACGCGCTTGGCGCCCACGACCGGATCGCGCTCCAGCACGACCGTCGCGATGCCCCGGCGCGCCGCTTCACGAGCGGCCGTTCCGCCCGCCGGTCCGCAGCCCACGACGAGGAATTCGGTCGTCTCCATGCCGGGCGCCACCTTCGCGCCCGGCCCGGCAAGGCCCGTTTGCCGCAGAGGACACCAACCTTACCGTGCTAAACGCTGGACCGTTCGAAGTGCCCGCGGGTCGGGCCCTTTCTTTGTGTTTTCGGATAAAGGACCAACGTGACCATCGGTTTGACGCAAAATCTCGGGATCGAGCTCGGCCTCATCGCCGGCCTCATCGCGATCCTGTACGGTGCCTACTTAGCTACCTGGGTGCTCAAGCAGCCAGCCGGTAACGCGACGATGCAGTCGATCGCGGCGGCTATCCAGGAAGGCGCGATGGCGTTCTTGCGCCGTCAGTACCGGACCGTGGCCGTCGTCGCGGTCATCCTGTTCGTCATCATCTTCTTCTTGCCGGCTCCGCTAGGCTGGGAAGCCGCGGTCGGGTTCATGATCGGCGCCGTGTTGTCGGGCGCGGCCGGTTTCATCGGCATGATCGTCTCCGTGCGGGCGAACGTTCGCACGGCGGAAGCTGCGCGCGGCGGCGTCGCGCCGGCGCTCGATCTCGCGTTCAAGGGCGGTTCGGTTACCGGCTTGCTCGTCGTCGGGCTCGGCCTCTTCGCGGTGAGCGGCTACTACTGGATCGTCAGCACGATCAATGCCGGCCATGCGTCGCCCGAATCAGACAGCCTGGCGGCGCTGATCGGCCTCGCGTTCGGCTGCTCGCTGATCTCGGTGTTCGCGCGCCTCGGCGGCGGCATTTTCACCAAAGCCGCCGACGTCGGCGCCGACCTCGTCGGCAAAGTTGAAGCCGGCATCCCCGAGGACGACCCGCGCAACCCCGCCGTCATCGCCGACAACGTCGGCGACAACGTCGGCGATTGCGCCGGCATGGCAGCGGACTTGTTCGAAACGTACGCGGTAACGACGATCGCGGCGATGCTGTTGGGGCACCTGCTGTTCGGCACCAAGATGGCGGGCGCCGTGACGTTCCCGCTGATCCTCGGGGCGGTATCGATCATCGCAACCATCATCGGTACGCTCTTCGTACGCATGTCGGCCAACGACGTGCCGTCGCCCGGCAAGATCATGGGCGCGATGTACAAGGGCCTCATCATTGCCAGCGTTCTCTCGGCGATTGCATTCTACGTCGTGGCGCAGGCGCAGTTCGGCCACGGCGGCGTTGCATTGCCGAGCGGTCAGCTCATCGGGACGACGCAGATCTTCGCGTGCGCGCTCGTGGGCTTGATCGTCACGGGCCTGATCACGTTCATCACCGAGTTCTACACGGGCACGCAGTACAGCCCGGTTCGGCGCATCGCGAAGGCATCGCTCACCGGGCATGCGACCAACATGATCGCGGGCCTCGCGGTCTCGATGCAATCGACAGCGCTGCCGGCGCTCGTCATCGTCGTCGGCATCCTGGTATCGTTTGCGTTCGGCGGCCTGTACGGCGTCGGTATCGCCGTGATGGCGATGCTCTCGATGGCCGGGATCATCGTCGCGATCGACTCGTTCGGTCCCATCACGGACAATGCCGGCGGCATAGCCGAGATGTCGGAGATGCCCGAGAGCGTGCGCGGCGTCACCGACCCGCTCGACGCCGTCGGCAACACCACCAAGGCCGTCACGAAGGGCTATGCGATCGGTTCCGCCGGGCTCGCGGCGGTCGTCCTGTTCGCGTCGTTCCTGCAAGAGCTCAGCAACAAATGCCACGAGACGTCCGGCGCGCTCTGCAACATGGCGGACACCAAACTCTTCAACTCGCTCTTCAGCATCGGCGATCCGTACGTGCTGACTGGCCTGCTCGTCGGCGGGCTGCTCCCGTATCTGTTCGCGTCGCTTTCGATGGAGTCGGTCGGCCGCGCCGGCGGCGCCGTCGTCGAGGAAGTGCGGCGGCAGTTCCGCGAGATGCCCGGGATCATGGACGGCACGCAAAAGCCGGACTACGGTACCACCGTGGACATCGTCACGAAGGCCGCGCTGCGCGAGATGATTCTGCCGGCGATGATCCCGATCGGCGTACCCATCCTCATCGTGGTCTTGTCCGTGACCGGCATCCTGCCTGGGACCGCGGGCGCGCAGATGATGGGCGGCGTGCTCGTCGGCGCGATCGTGACCGGCATCTTCGTCGCCATCTCGATGACGTCGGGCGGCGGCGCGTGGGACAATGCCAAGAAGTACATCGAGGACGGGCACTACGGCGGCAAGGGATCCTTGGCGCACCAGGCTGCGGTGACCGGTGATACCGTTGGGGATCCGTACAAAGATACGGCTGGGCCGGCGATCAATCCGATGATCAAGGTGCTCAACATCGTGGCTTTGTTGCTGGTTGGGTTTTTGGTTCACTAGCGGCGTGGTCGTAGTCGCGGAAGCGGCTACACCGCAATGACGGGGACGCGGCCCTCGCACTTCCTGTGCGAGGGCCGCTTCGTCTTCGCGACGCTCCCGCGCCTCCGGCGCTCCGCTCGCTCACAGACCCCGACATTGCGGTGTAGCCGCTCCCGCGACATGGGCAGTAAGACGGCGACTCCGTTCTTGTCAGGCTGAGCTTGTCGAAGCCTGCGCCACGATCATGGCGCTGAGGGGTGGCCTCAAGGCGATGTTGGTTTGATTACTATGTCCGTGAGTTGTTTTGTCTCGGCGGCTTTCTTTGCGGGGTCTTGGGACGCTGCCGCTGAGGCGATGATTTGGGCTGCGACTTGTTCTAGGAAGCCGAGTGGGAGTTGGGGTTCGGCGGGTTTGTCGTAGGGGCAGCCTTTTGGGAATTGCCAGAAGTCGTTCACGCAGAACGTGCATGGGCCGTCCGCGCGCGTCAGGAAGCCCGGCTTGTCGCCGGACGGGTCGGTGTAGGCGAGTTTGCCTTTTTGAAATGCTTCTTCTAGGACGCTGGCGAGCATCGCGTGGGCGTCGTAGTAGCCTCGCATCAGGATTGCGGCTGCGTCGGGCCAGGTTGTTTGGAGCTCGGCGATTACGGCGTCCTTGAGTGCGTCGCTTGCGATCATGAAGGCGACGAACGGGCTGAACGAGGCGACGTTTTGGAATTGGATGCGTGGGTCGGATGTCAGGAACGTCGCGCAGTCCGCGTAGGTTTGTTGGAATTGCGTCCATGCGGTTGGGCTGAGGCGGAATTGGGCTTGGTAGTTCGAGTTGTACGAGAAGTGCGGTGCGATGACGATTTGCGTCGAGATCGTGTACGGGCGGCCGTCGATCTCCGTCGAGAACTCGAACATGACCGGGTGCGCGGGGTTGGTCGTTGCGCGCAGGAGGGTGAAGTCGGTGTCTTCGGGCGTGATCGGGAGCGGCGGGTCCGCTTTGATCAGGTTTCCGAAGGCGGCGGCGAACATCGTGTACGATGCTTCGCTCACCAAGAACAGGACGGCCGGGCGGGTTTGCACCAGTTGTTTTAGGGCCCAGGCGTTCGTGGTCACGCAGTTGTGGATGATCGTCGAGACCGTGTCCGGCGTACCGCCTAGCCATGGCGGGCCCCAGTGCGGCGATGCGCACGCGACCATGTCGAGCTGGGCTACGTCCTCGCCCGGGCGGACGTTTGCGGTTGCGTGGCCGCGGCTTCGCAGGAACGCGTTGAACTGCGCTAGCGTCGGCACGATCTGCTCGTAGTAGGCTTGTTGTTCAGCGTAGATCTCGGCCGGTCGGCCCGCGGGCACGTCGAGGCGCGCGGCGATCACGTCGCCTTGCGCGAACCGGTTCGTCGGCGACGGCGTCGGTGACGCGTTGAACAGCACGACGTAGCGCGGTGTTCCCAGCGTGCCCGGGAGGGCGATCGCTGTGTCCTGCGTGTCGCCGTCGTAGCGCACCGTTATCGTGAAGCCCGGTGCGTCGCTGACGCGCGGAACGCTCGTCACGATGCCGGGCCGCGCGGCGACGATCTTGCCTTCGGATTGCAAGAACCGCTCCGCGAAGCGCAAGTCGAAGCGTTCTTGGAAGACCGACCGGTAGCGGTAGTAGTAGGCGAACTTCGTCCACTCGTCGGTGCCGCCGTCGCTCGAGAAATTCGGGTAGCACCACGATGCGCCGAGTTGGCCGGGTGCGAACGCCGTGAGGTTCGGGTTGATACCGATCGACATGATCGGCGCTTTGCGGCAGCCGTCGACCACCTCGGGGTTCGGGAACGCCGCCGGTTGCGTCGTGCCTTTGAGCCATGGGAACGACGTTGGGCTGTGCGGCGGGGGCTCGTTCTCGGGCGGCGTGTTCTCGTCGAAGTCGTACGCGGGATACGGCCCGTACGGCTGATCGCCCGGGTTCGGCGGCCAGAAGAACGCGCACGTGCCGCACGGCCGCACGTTGAACACGAGATCGATCTCTGTCGGCGCGACGGGCGGTCCGGGCACCGGTTGGCGTGGTGGGTGGTACATCACGGTGTTCGCCGCTTCGCTTCGCGATGCGACGGTCCTAGGACACTTCGCCGTTGCGTCGGGCAGCGATGTGGTACATGCATGACGTGGACCCCGTCGAAATTCTCGAACTGTTCGATGCGACGATGCGTAAGGATCCGGCTCGCGCGGCCGGCGTTCGCTACGAGCGCGTCGGGTCCGTCGTGCGTTCGGTCGGGCTTTGGAACGTCGTGTTGTTTTGGGAGCTGCCGGATCGCGAAGCCGCGGTCGTGGCCGTCGGCGAGCAGGCGGCGTATGCGCGCGGGACGGGTTTGGAGCTCGAGTGGAAGCTGTACGAGCACGATCGGCCCGCGGGGCTTGCTTCGATCTTGGAGCGCGCGGGGTTCGTCGCCGACGAGTCCGAGACGTTGATGGTGCTCGACCTCGGTGCGCCGGCACACGCCGATCTCGCGGCCCGCGATGGGGTCGAGATTCGGCGCGTGACCGACGCGGCCGGGGTCGACGATTTCGTCGTGGTGACGAGCGCCGTGTTCGGCCGGGACGGCGAATGGAAAGCGCCGGCTTACGTGCAGTCGCTCGAGGACGCCGGCATCGCGCTGTTCGTGGCGTATCGCGACGGGCGGCCCGTTTCGTGCGGGCGTCTCAATCTGCCCGAGGGCAGGTCGTTCGCGAGCATGTGGGGCGGCAGCACGCTGCCCGAGCACCGCGGGCTGGGCATCTATCGCGCGCTCGTCGCGCGCCGGGCGGACGAGGCGCGGCGGCACGGATACCGCTATCTCACCACCGATGCTCGCGAGACGAGCCGGCCGATTCTCGAACGCGTCGGGTTCGTGCGGTTGACCGGGATTACCGGGTGGGTGTTGCGGCCCTGAAGAATCATGCGGGCGATGGCGGCGGTTCCGACGGCGTTGTCCGCGGCGCGATTTCGCGCCAAGGCCGGGGTGCTTCAACTGGCCCGGGCCGTTCGCGATTTGCGCGGCGGGATGAGGACGTACCGGCGCGGTGACATTCGTCCCGGTGACGTGCTGCTTGCGGAATCGACAGGTCCGCTTTGGGGTGGCGCCGGTGTGAATCCCGGTGAGCGTGGGCTCACGCTCGGCAAGGTGCAGAATCTTCGTGTCGCGGTGCGGCGCATCGACGGGGTCGTCGTGCCGGCGCAGGCGATCTTCAGCTTCTGGCGGCATGTCGGGCGCGCGACGCGGCGGGCGGGGTACGTTCGCGGGCGCGAGCTGCGCGAGGGCTGCATGGTGCCGAGCGTCGGCGGCGGGCTGTGTCAGCTTTCGAATGCGTTGTACGACGCGGCGCTGTCCGCCGGCTTCGAGATCGTCGAACGGCATGCGCACACCGCCGTCGTGCCGGGCTCGCTCGCGGAGATCGGCCGGGACGCGACGGTGTTCTGGAACTACGTCGATCTGCGTTTTCGCGTGCCGCACGACGTGCGCATCGAAGCGGCGCTCACCGCGGATAAGCTCAGCGTTCGGTTCTGGGGTGCTGGTGTTGCCGCAGGCGGTGAGCCGGCCGGTGCGCCGGTCGCGCGCGTGCATGCAGACACCGCAGCCGCGCCGGCCGCGCACGCGACCGGAGATTGCGCGACGTGCGGGGTGGAGCAGTGTTTTCGCCATGCGGCGCTTCGGCGGCGGCCGGTGGCGGCGGAGCGCACCGCGTTCTTGCTCGATGGCTACTGGCCAGAGTACGACGTGTACGTCGCCTCGGTCATCGAACGCGATGACGTCATGGTGCTGCCGGTCGACGGGCAGCACTTTTCCGTGGGAAACTATCGATGGGACACCTCGCGGGCCGGCGCCGTTCGGCAGAGCCCGCTGCTCACGCTGCTGCGTTCGTACCGGTCGCGCGGCGTCGCGCGGCAGGGCGCCGCGCGGCAGCGTCTGCTGCTGGCGTGGGCGGATCGGATGGCGGCACGCTTCGCGTCGCAGCTGTCGTACGACGTCAACCACCTCGTGGTCATGCAGCATCTGCTGCCGGCGTTGTCGGCCGGTGGGCATCTGGGCGGGCGCACGTACGACGTGCTCATGACGGGCATCCCGATGCGCCACGTGCAAGCTGCGCTCGACGATGCGTTCGCGCGTCATCCGGAGAGCCCAACGTTGCGCGATTTTCGCGCGGATCCGCGGCTGGTGGATGCGGAAGAGCGCGCGCTGGCAGCCGCGCGCGCCGTCATCACGCCGCATGCGGCGGTCGCGGTGCTGTTCGGTTCGCGTGCCGTGCGTCTTCCGTGGGCGACTCCGGCGGCGGCAGGTCTCGTTCGTGGACCGGCGACGGCGCTTCGTTCGCGCGCGGTCGTTTTTGCGGCGCCGACGCTCGGGCGCGCCGGCGCGTACGAGCTGCGCGACGTCGCGCGCGACCGTGAACTGCACGTGATCCTTACCGGCAACGATCTCGAAAGCCCGGGATTTTGGGACGGTATTTCCGTCGAGCGGCGCGACTCGTTCGACGCTGCGCTCGGCAACGCGGCGTGCGTTGCGTTGCCGGCGTACGTCGAGAATCAGCCGCGGCGATTGCTCCGCGCGGCCGCGATGGGTCTGCCGGTCATCGCGTCGAGCGCGTGCGGGCTCGGCGACGTTGCGAACGTCACGACGGTCCGCGCAGGTGACGTAGGCGGCCTGCGAGCTGCGATCGGCTCGGCGTACGGTGACGATCTCGCGGCTGCGGCGGAAGGTTGAACGCTTTTCATCATCACCGGCTGCGCCCCGGTGCCGCGATCCACACCAGACCGAAGCCCACCGCTTTCGACGAGCCCGTGCGGGACGCGAGGTTGATCTCGTAATCGAGATCGAGTGCGAGCCGGCTGCCGACCGCGCGCTGCAGCGCGACGAAGCCGCGGCTGCCCGCCGGGAGCAGCGGCCCCTGGCGTGATACGAGCGCGTCTTGGAGGAGCAGCGTGGTCGCGCCGTCGAGCGCGTATGCGAGCGTGAACGACGGCGCGTAGACGAAGAACGTTCGGTTCGCGCCGCTCGCGTCCGCGCCGGTTGCCGTGCCGAAGACTTGGCTCGTCGTCAGCGAGAGGCGCGGGCTCAGCGTGACGCCGAGATTCGCCGACAGCGAGAACGTCGGCGCGCCCGCGGTGAACTCGCCCGTTCCGGTCGGTGGCGCGTACGCCGCGCCGAGCGAGCCTTGGGCCACGCCGGTATCCACGATCAGATACTTTGCGGCCAGCACGAGGTCGGTCGTGCCGCGGGCCGCGTCGAACGGCGCGTTTCCGGTGATCGCACGTGATTGAAGCGCGGGCGGCGCGACGCCGAGCTCGAGGCGTTTTGCGATGCCGGCGCGCACGAACGTCAGCGGACGTCTGCGAGCGTGACGCTGTTCCCCGACGACGTCGTGATCTGCCGCCGAAAACCGGTTTCGACGACGATCTCGCCTGGCAGGACGACGCACGGCGAGCCTCCCGTCGACGTCGTGCGGCCGGTGCCGGGGCGGTCGGCGAGCGCGACGGCGATCGGCATGCGGCACGGCGGCGGGCTCGCGTCGTCCGCGCGTGCGGGCGCCGCGAACGCCAGCAGCATCGCGATGACCACCACGCCGAGTGCCGCGCGCGCGTCGTACGCGCTTCCTGCGAGCTGCTCCATGGGTCGAGTATAGTCGAAGATGCCGCCGAGGCACGTGCTGCCGCCGACGAGGCCCCGGCCCGGCGGGGTTGCACTATACCTGACGGAGTAGTCGCGAAGGTGAAGCTGTTTCTCGACCATCGTGCGCCGGGGCCGTGACCGCCAGCGCGGCGTCAGCCCGCCGCGGCGGTGGTCAGCGTCGAGTCGAGCAGCGCGCCCACCGCTTCCGGGCTCATCGGCCGGTAGAAGTGGAACCCTTGCGCGAACTCGCAGTCGAGCGCGATGAGCTCTTCCGCTTGGCGCGCCGTTTCGACGCCTTCCGCGACGACGTCGATGTCGTAGGAGCGCGCGAGCTGAATCAGCATGCGAACGATGGGCGTGCTGCCGATGCCGCCGTGCGTGCTCTCCACGAACGAGCGATCGATCTTCATCGCGTCGAACGGGAGCTGGTGCAGGTAGCGCAGCGACGAGTAGCCGGTGCCGAAGTCGTCGATGCACAGGTGCACGCCCGTCGCGCGCAAGCGCGCGAGCGAACCGAGCGACAGCGTGTTCGAACGGATGACCGCGCCTTCGGTGATCTCCAGCACGATGTCGTCGGACGACAAGCCGAAGCGGCGCAGGTTGCGCGCGACGAACGCGTCGAGGTCGGGCTCGAGCACTTCTTGCACCGACAGGTTCACGTGCATGCGCAAATCCAGCAGCGGCGCGCGCTGGCGCCATTCCGCGAGGCGGCGGCACGCGTCGACGAAGACGAAGCGGCCGATCGGCACGATGAGCCCGACGTCCTCGGCCAGCGGGATGAACTCGCCGGGCAGGATCTCGCCCGTCACCGGGTTGCGCCAGCGCACGAGCGCCTCGAATCCGGTCAGCCGCGCGTTGTCGAGCCGCACGATCGGCTGATAGTCGACGCTGAACTCTTCGTTCTCGATCGCGGCGCGCAAGTTGCTCGTCAGCGCGAGCCTGCGCGCGGCCTCGTAGTGCATGTGGTCGTCGAAGAACGCGTGGCGGCCGCGGCCCAGCGCTTTCGCGTGGTACATCGCGGTGTCGGCGTTGCGCAGCACCTCTTCGATGCGCTCCTCGTTCGGGTCGATCACCGCGATCCCGATCGACGCAGTGTTGTAAACCGCGCGGCTGTCGACCAGCATCGGCGCCACGAGCGCGTCTTGGATCGCTTCGACACAGTCCTCGACTTGGCCGAGATCGCGCCGGTGCGCGAGCAGCACGGCGAACTCGTCGCCACCGATCCGCGCGATGAAGTCGTCGTCGCCGATCTGCGCGCGCATGCGCTCGCCGACCACCATGAGCAAAGCGTCGCCGGCCATGTGACCCAACGAGTCGTTGATCGACTTGAACTCGTCGAGGTCGACGAACAGCACGGAATACACGCTGTCGGGATGCGAGCGCGCGTGCTCGAGCGTCGCCGCCAGCCGTTCTTGGAAGAACGTCCGGTTCGGCAAGCCGGTCAGCGCGTCGTGCGTCGCTTCGTGGCGCAGCCGCGCCTGGTTCGCCTCCAGCAGCCGGCGGCGCTCCACCTCGGCACGGTGCGCCTGCGCGTTCGCCAGGGCGAGCCCCATCAGATTGACGAAAAGCTGCAGCCCGCGCATCGTCTCGCGCGACGGGATCTTCCCGTCGGCCGGAATGTCGGGGCTGAGGTAGCCGATCATCTCGCCTTCGGGATCGCGCAGAACCACGCAGAGCGAGTCTCGCTCGTGCCACGAGTCCGGCGTGGCGCGCGGCGAGTCGCGGTCGGTCTCGCTCGCGAAGATCGCCTGCTCCCAGTGGAATTCGCGCTCCGCCGGGATGTAGTACGCGTTCTCGAACACTTCGTAGTGGGGCGCGAGCACCGCGAGGATCTCGGCCTTGGCGACGCGCTCGTTCTTGCGCTCGCGCACGGCGGCGGCGTCGTACCCGATCATCACGCGGCGGGTCATCTCGCCGGTCTGGTTGCCGTCGGCCAGGACGATCGTCACGTACTTGAATCCGAACAGGTCGGAGACCCCGCGCGCGATCGACTCCAAGGCGAGATCGAGCTCGCGGAGGCGTAAGATGTCCCGCGTGATTTCGAGAACGCGCTCGAAACGACGCTCAACCGGCATTCCTACGAGGTATCGGCGCGGCGAGCGCCGGTCCCTAGCGGCCGGGCCTCGGCTCACAATGCCACCCAGTGGGCACTAGCCGCTCGTACTGTCGGTTCATGAAGACGCGCTACCTCTGCCCCGACTGCGGCCACCAGCACGACGAGCCCGGCATAGCGACGCTCGGCCTTCGCATCCGCTGCCTCGATTGCCAAATCGAGATCGACCTCGCCTACGAGCTGACGATCGTCAGCATCCCGCCGATCGCCGCCTAGCTCCTAGCCAAGGCGGGCGCGGATCGCGTCCAAGCCGGGGTCGCGGTTCAGCGCGATGTCGCGCATCGTGCGTTTGGCGACGATCTGCGGTTTGACGCCCTCGCGCGGCGGGTGCGCCAGCGAGTAGAACACCTTCGTCGTGACGCCGACGACCAAATGGCTGTTCGGTAGCGCCGTGTAATAGACTTCGCCGGTGCTGTTCACCGGTTCGGCGGTCTCTTCTCCGACGAGCGTCGCCAAACCGTAGTCGTGCGCGATCAGCGCGCAGTTCAGCGCCGATGAGAACGTCCTCGGCCCGATGAGCATGTAGGCCGGCCCCGGATACCGGAGCGGGTTGTCGGGCGGGGTCTTCAGTTTCGCGGACGGCGCGTCGTCGACGATCGTGCCGTCCCGCGCGAACAGCGCCACGTCGTAGAGCCGCGCGTACGCGAAGATGCCGTACTCGCGCTTCAGGCGCGCGGACGCGCGGCAGCGCGACCCCTGCGGCGAGCCGTACGGGCGCTGCGTGATGTAGGGCCAGAGCCGCTCGTTCACGCGGTCGCTGCCGCCGCCGTTGCGGCGGATGTCGACGACGACCGCTCGAGGTCTCGCCGCGCGGATGCGCGTGAACGCGTCGTGCAGAAACGCGTCGAAGCGCGGCGCGTCGATGCACTTGTTGTACTCGATGACCGCGATGTCGTCGTGCGTCGTGTGGAACGCGTACGGCTGAAGATCGTGTTCCGCATTGCGCGCGTTCAGTTCGCGCAAGGTCAGCGCCGGCAACGCCACCGTGCGCGTCGCGCCGCGTGGCGGCGTGAACGTGATGCGGTACTCCGCACGCGCGCCGTCGAGCGCGTAGAGCACGGACGCGGGGCGGCCGAAGAGGCGCCGCAGCGCGGACGTTTGTCCGCCGGTCGTCGCAACCGTATGGCGCACGAGATCGGCCGCGGAACGGTCGCCGATCGCGTCGATCGTACTCCCCCGCGGAACCGGCGCGGCTGCGTCACCAAATACGACGAGCGTGTCGTCCGCGTCGATGCTCATATGCAACGGGAAGCCGCGGTGACCCGCATACAGGTACCAGTCGTACGGGGTGTCGCCGAAGCCGACGTGGCCGTCGTTGAGCGACGCGAGGAGCTCCGCGATCGCGAGGTAGAACGCGCCGATACCCAGCGGCGACGAGCAGCGTACGTCGGCTTCGGCGCGCGCGCGGTCGAACGCGGCGCGCGACGTCGTCGCGAACGGATCGGCACCCACCTCGACGAGCGTCTGCGCGAACGCGGCGATGTCCGCGTGCATCTGCGCCGGCGTCAGCCGCCCCGGCAGCGGCGGCGGATCGGGATACGGCGGCAGCGGCGCGTTGAAGACCGCGAACGCGGCGCCGCCACCCGCGAGCACGACGCCGCCGGCGACCGCCGCCGTTGCGATCAATGCCTTGCGACGGTTCACGCGCGGGGCTTCAGTCCAACAGCGCGAGCGCCCGGCCGGGCGTCGCAAGCTGCTCGACCGTGCATTGGCGCGGCGCTTTGTCGACGCGCCAGCGCACCGGCTTCGTGCCGTGGCGGATGCGGCCCGACGTCACTTGGTCGAACGACACTTCCAGCACGAGGTCGTGCTTGAGCTTCACGTAGCTCTTGTCGCGGCCGGGATCGCGGTCCCAGCGGCTCGGCGCGGTGTCGGGCGCGGTGCCCGTGAAGCCAGGCTCCCCCTCGTGCGGCCGCAAGCGCCCGATCAGCGCTTTCTTCTCCTCGGTCGAGAACGCGCTGCAGAAACCGATGTAGTCGAGCAGCCCGGCGTCGTCGTAGAGCCCGAGCAGCAGCGAACCGACCTGCGTCGTCGAGCCCTTCGCGTAGCGGAAGCCGCCGATCACGCAGTCGGCCGTGCGCGAGCGCTTCACTTTCACCGCGGCGTCGCGCGAGCCGCTGGCATATGCGGCGTCGGCGCGCTTCGCGATCACGCCGTCGAGCGCGCCACCTACGCGCGTGAACCAGTCGTCGACCACGCTGCGGTCGCGCGTGGCGGGCGACAGGCGCAGCGTCGTGCCGTCGAACGCGCGGGCGAACGTCTCGAGCCGCGCGCGCCGTTCCGACAGCGGCAGCTCGATCAGATCGTCGCCGTCCTCCGACAGCAGGTCGAAGACGAGGTACCACGCGGGCGTGGACTTCGACAGCATCGTGACGCGCGAGGCGGCCGGGTGGATCCGCTGCTGCAGCGCGTCGAACGAGAACGCGCCGGCGAGCGGCACGACCAGCTCGCCGTCCAGCACGAACCGCTGGGCCTTCAGGGTGGCGAGCGCCGCGACGATCTCCGGGAAGTAGCGCCCCAGCGGCTGGCCCGCCTTCGACTGGAGCGCAACGTCGGCGCCCTCGCGGAACGCCAGACAGCGAAAGCCGTCCCACTTGGGCTCGTACTGCCACTGCGGCCCGTCGGGGACGTCGGAGACGGCGCGCATCTCCATAGGGGGGTAGCCGAACGGAATCATCGCCGGTTTCTACCCGCCCGACGCCCCCCGGACCCCCGCCCGGTTCAAGCGTCGCTCCCTTCCGGCCGATGAAGCTTGGGGGTGTAGCCTCGAGAGGAAACCGATGGGCGCCTTCGACTGGTGGCACCGTTCTCGTGCCGCGCAGATCCTGGTGGTGACCGCCGCCGTCTTTTTGGCGTTCGCGGCCGTGCTGCTCTACGTCGTGCGGCGGGACGTCGCGCAGACCGTCGAGGCGGAGATGCGCACCCGGGTCGCGACGGCTGCCGACGTGATGCGCGGCTTCGCATCGGCGAGCGGCGAGATCGGCGTGACGCGCCTCGGCAAGCTCGCGTTCGGCGAAGCGATCGTCAACGGCGACAACTCCGTGGTCGACCATGTCAAGCAAGTCACCGGCGCCGACGCCGTGATCTATCAAATCATCAAAGGCAAACCGGTCGCGATCGCGTCGACGCTCACGGAGAACGACAAGCGGGTCGTCGGCGGCGAGCTGACGGGCGCGCCGCGCGAAGCGTTCGACAAAGGGCAAGAGTTCGACGGGGTCAGCCCGATCCAAGGCCAGCCGTACGTGAACCACTACGCGATCGTGCACAACAATCTGGGTGAGGCGATCGCGATCCTGTACGACGGCGTCTCGCTCGACGCCGTGAACGCGGCCGTGTCGCGCGCGTTCTTCTCCATCCTCGTCTCCGCGGGTGGCGCCATCGTGGTGGTACTCGTGCTGCTGTGGTTCGTCGTGCGGCCGCTTTCGCGCAACGCGAGTGCGCTCGCGCGCGACGCCGAGGCGCTGGCCGAAGGCCGCGTCGACGACGTGGTCACGCGGCCCGGCCGCGACGAGCTCGGCCGCGTCGCGGGCGCGTTCGCGCGCATCGTCGCGTACCAGCGCGCGCTCGCCGATCATACGGCCGCGATCGCGGACGGCGACCTTTCGCGCGGCGTCGTGCCGGCGAGCGAAGGCGACCGCCTGGGGCACGCGATCGCGCGCATGACCGATACGCTGCGCGAGGTCGTGCTCGCGCTGCAAGGCGCATCGTCGGAGCTCGGCGAGCACGCGCAGGCACTGCACCTCGCGGCGCTGCGCTCGGCGGAAGTCGTCGGCGGCGTCGGCCTCGCGGTGCGCGAGCTCGCGTCCGGTTCGACCGACCTGTCGACGGCGGCCGAGACGTCGAACGTGATCGTGCGGCAGTTCGAGAGCGCGATCGAGGGCATTGCGCGCGGCGCGGTCGATCAGGCGATGCAGGTGCGCACCGCGTCGAGCGACGCGCAACGCATGGCCGGCGACGTCGAGCGCGTCGCCGGCATCTCAGCGGGCTTGGCGGCCGACGGCAACGGGACGCGCACGACCGCGCAGAGCGGGGCCAAAGCGGTTACCGAGACGATCGACGACATGAAGGCGATCCAGCGCGGCGTGAACGACGCGGCCGCGAAGATCCGCGAGCTCGGCGTGCTGTCGGCGCAGATCGGCGTCGTCGTGGAGACGATCGACGCGCTGACCGATCAGACGAACTTGCTCGCGCTCAACGCCGCGATCGAAGCGGCCCGGGCCGGTGAACACGGGCGCGGCTTCGCGGTCGTCGCCGACGAAGTGCGCAAGCTCGCGGAGTCCGCGTCGCACCAGACCAAAGAGATCGGCGGGCTCATCGTGGAGGTGCAGCGCCGCACGCGCGAAGCGGTCGGGGCGGCCGAAGCGGGCGCGGCGATCGCCGACCGCGGTACGGCGAAGGTCGGCGCCGCCAGCGCGGCGCTCGACGACATCATCGCGGCGGTGGACCGCACCGTCGGCCGCGTCGGCGACATCGCCGAAGCGATGCGCGAGATGGCCGAAGGCGCGCGCAACGTCGGCCAGTCGATGGACTCGATCAACGCGGTCGTGGAGCAGAATTCTTCGGCAACGGAGGAGATGGCCTCGCAGACCGGCGAGCTGGCACGCGCGATGGGCGCAATCGCGGCAACGGCTGACGAGAACGCGCGCAACACGACCGAAGTGTCCACCTCGACGGCGCGGATGGAAGACGACGTGGCACGCGTGCGCGAGGAAGCCCTGACGCTGGACGCGACCGCAGAGCGCATGCGCGAGCTGGTGACGCGGTTCCGGCTGGAACGCGAGCTGTCGTTCGCCGACGTCGAAGTACCTGCGGCGGCGAAGCTGTTCGCGTCGTAACAACGGATCTCGCCGACGATACCTCGGCAGATGATGTGATCGGCGACGAGGCGCTAGAGCCGGCTAGAGGCGCCACTGCGTGACCTTATCGTAGGTCAGGTCCTCGTATTCCGGAATCGGTTTTGGCACGCCGGGGCGGATGAGCCGATTCCACAACTTCACGATGAATGCGAACAGGGCCATTTCTACGAACCTCCGGTGTTGATTGTACCACGTCGCGCCAACCGATGATCCCGGTCAGTACGACGAAGAGTGAGAGTGCCAACCCGAGATGAAAGCGTTTTAAATCGAGGCAATGCTCACGTTCAGCGATCAACTGAACGAGATCATTGGTGGCCCCGCGGCGAACGGCCTCGTTCTTTGTGGCCATCTGTCGAGGATTCGCGGCGCTAAGACTGATTGCAGAGCGGAGCTCTTCAAGCGTTCCGGCAACGGGCTCTTTGAGGTCACCGAGCAATTTCGCGCCCAAAGCGGGCGCGTCCGGTTCGCGGGCGAGGACGAAGAACAAACCCCGGCCGATGACCGCGACAAGCACTCCGAACCCGACGAGAGCAATCCATTTGTCGGCTTGCGTCGGTCCCTTGTCAAACGCGATCGGAGCGAGGACTAGCAGCGCCGTGAGAACGACGCCAAGGGTCGCGTCGATGGAATCCACTCTCCGCGATTGGTCAGCTTGAGAGCGGAACAGGAGACCGAATAGGGCCATGCGCTCGAAATCCCGGCGAACATCCTCCCGAGCGGCATCGAACAGTCGTCCAACGATAGACTGGGCGACCTCACGGAGCGTCTCGCGGCCGTCTACGAAGTTCGCGCGCAGCTCTGCTTGCGCGGTATCGCAGGCATGCACCGTCATCGCGCCGATAAGGTCACGCAGAAACCCGGGCAGCCGCACTCGAACGCTCCCTCACACAGTCCTTGGTGGCGTTCATATCACTTTGAAATTTGTATTGGCTAGGGCAATCTCACGTCATCGCGGGCGATGGCCGTGAAGCCGATAGCCGCCGAGCAGATCAGCAAGAACCCATACTGCTCCGGCAATCGCGAAGGTCTCGGCGGCTTCGCTCCAATTCGTATGGCTGTGGGGATTCGAAAGAAGCAACGGTACCCACACGAGTAGCCCAAAGATCACGACCATCATGGTCAGCAGGCGACTTGTGAGAAGTACCATTCGATTCGTGAGAAGAGCCACCGCCGCGAGGGCGAACGCAACAGTCGTCGTTACCGCCCAAAACATCTGGCTTGGCGGAAGCCACTTCGGAACGAGTTGAGCGGTAGGGTCGAGATAAAACGCCTGTTCGAGGGCAAATGACATGGCACAGATGCCCAACAGAATACGGGCGTTCCGGCGAAGCGTCCCCGGTGCCCATGCCGATGAAAAGCGCGCATAAACGATCGCCGCTCCGGTCACGAGAGAGAACTGCTCGAAGAAGTTGCCCCAGCTATTGTAAATCTGCGGTGCGGCGACGATTCGCGGCACGCACAGCAAGGCGAAAACGAGATAACCTGCTCCAAGGACGGCTGCGCCCGTTTTCGCGGTCCGACGGAACACAATCGCAGCCCCGCCGAAGATCTGGGCAACGGCGGCGGCGTACACGATGTAACGCAGTTGATGCGGCCCGCTGTACTCGTGCCAGGCCAGCGTGACGAGGCCGGTGGCCAAAGACGCCACGCCAAACACATGACGGCCGAGGTTCGAACTCAGTCTTGAACCGACATTCCCCATCTGAACCTCCATTTCGGGGAATCGCCGGATGATCCCGGTCGCTTTCCGGGCGTGGATCTTCCTGAATCGATCGTATCACGTCGCGCCCGCCGATGACTTCGTGCCGGTGGACGACGGTCGAACGCAGGCTCGTTTGACGCAGTTGTGATCGCCACATACGAGTAGGCATACGGACACGTCGAGTATGGCCGCAAGGGCAGGCAAGACCCGCTTGTCGGCGGGCTTGCCGGATTCCAGACGTTTGATCGTGCCCGCGAAAATGCCGGCTGCTGCCGCCAGTTCGTACACGCTGTAGCCGCGTGCGATGCGAAGGCGTATGAGGCGTGCCGACAGAGGCTCTACCAGAACGGCGCGGTGATGTCCGTTGCACCGCGTCGAATGAGGCGACGACGAACGTTTGGACATTCATCGCCTCGCCTTCATGCAATAGTAGGCGGCCTCGATCGAGTAGCTTATCGACGCGCGCAGACAGACACACGCGAAGAGTACCTCGGACGCGCATGTGGCATCGGCGGCCCTATATCGGAAGCCGCCGGTGGACTCGTCGGCGCTCGCATCGATCCCGTTTTGTTGCAGGAAGCGGACGACCCCGTCGGCATTGAAGTCGGCGGCCTGCACCAGGCCGTCCATGTTCTGGTGCTCGTCGTTCGTCACGTCCGCCATCGTGGCGTGGAACTCGGTGAGCGGCGCCATCACGCGGTCACCTCGCCGGTTTGATCAAACGGACGGCTTTCGGCAGCGGAAAAACCGCGCCGAGGGCTCGACGTCAATACGTCGAACTCGCAGGTTGTCATTCGATGTTTACCTCATCGGGTGACGGGCTCGGTCGGTGCTTCGAACACCGGCCGGGCCGCTTTAGTAATAAATCGCGAAATACTTCGCGGTGAAATTATAGCACGAACATGCGTTCGCATCAATGCTGCGAGCGCACGAATTTCGATACGTTACGGGCGGCGCATCAGGTAGAACACATAGCCGTACGTGTCGCCGTGCACGTGGAAGAGATCGATCTCACGGCGCTGGTCCGCGAGAAACTCGAGCGCGGCCGGATCGATCGCGTGGTCGCGTTCGAGCGCGTCCATCCGGCGCGCGAGCGGTGCGTAATAGTCGTTGAGCCACGCTGACTTCGGTAACACGAACTTCGCCAAGCGCTCGTAGCCGCAGCGTTCGACGGTATGGAGGTTCTCGGCGACCGGACGCATCGCCGGGTACGCTTCCTCCCAGAACGTGCGCGCGGGCGCCGGCGGGTCGTCGACGAGCCAACTGAGCTCCGAAACGACGACGTACCCGCCGCGGCGCACGAACGGCTGCCACGCGCGCAGGCCGCGTTCGAAGCCCATGATGTAGATCGCGCCTTCGGACCAGACGAGGTCGAACGAGTCCGGCACGAACGTCAGCGCGTCCATCGACGCGCGCATCGGGTGGATGTTCTCCGCAAGCCCGGCGGCACGGGCGCGTTGCATCAGCTCGTCCAGAAACGGCTGGTGCAGATCGACCGCCGTCACGGTGCCGCCCGTCCCGCGGGCGAGGACGAGCGTCTGCGCGCCGGGGCCGCAGCCGACGTCTAGGATCCGCGACCGCGCCGGCAGTTTCAGCAGCATCCGCAGCGCGCGTTCGGTGGACGCGTCGTCGCCGGGGCCTTCCCGCGGCAGGCCGGCGTGGAGTTCGAAGAACATTGTCTCCTTCATTCCCTTTCGCGGAGGCTGCGGCATGGACGGTTTGGTCGAACGCAAGCCGGAGATCGAGCCGCCCGCGCTCGATGCGGCTGCTCGGATCGGCGACGTCGCACGCGCCGCGCTCGCCGCATCGGTCGAATGCATCGTTCGCTACGACGCGAAGCTGCGGCTCGAGCCGAACGAAGAGGTCGTGCATCATGCGCGCGTCGCGGTGCGGCGGCTGCGCAGCGACCTTCGCACGTTCTTGCCGCTGTTCGACGCGGAATGGGCGTGCGCGCTGCGCGAACGGCTATCGTGGCTGCAAGACGGGCTGTCGGCGGCGCGCGACGCCGACGTGCTCATCACCGGGCTGCGCCACCGGAGCGAAGCGCTTCCGGATGCCGACCGCGGCGAACTCGACGAGCTGCTGCAGCCGTTCCGCGGCGAGCGGGAAGTGGCGTACGAGCGCGTCCGCGCGATGCTCCGCGACGAGCGCTACGTTTCGCTCCTGCAAGACTTGGTCGATGCGGCGAACCGCCCGCCGTTGACGGCCGCCGCGGACGAACGGGCGTGCGACGCCATCCCCGCGATCGTGGACGATGCCTGGTCGGCGCTGCGCAAGCGGGTGCGGAAGCGTTCGCGCCCCCCGTCCGACCGCGAGCTGCACCGGATCCGGATCGCCGCAAAACGCGTGCGCTACGCGGCTGAAGCGGTCGCGCCGGTCGCCGGGCGCCCGGCTCGCGCGCTAGCGCGTGCGACCGAACGCGTGCAGACGATCTTGGGGGACGAGCACGACGCGGTCGCCGCTTGCCGCCGCTTACGGGAGATGGCGCACGGAGAGCACGCATTTCTGGCGGGCCAGCTCGCCGCGCTCGAAATCCTCGCGCAGGACGACGCGCGCGCATCGTGGCGCGGCGCATGGCGCGCAGCGAAGCGCGCACACCGGCGCCTCCGCCGCTGAGGGCGCTCCGTCAGCCGTCCGCGGCCTCCGCGCGCTTCACGCCGCGCGGCTTCTTCGCGGGCTTTTCCGGGATGAAGCGCGTCATGTCGAGCCGGCCCGTCTTCTGCGCGAGCGGCGCCCACAGATCGCCGACCTGCACGAACCGGTCGCGCACGTTGTCGAGCCGGAAGTCTTCGATCTCGATCCCCGCTTCGATCTCCTCGAAGGTCACCGGCGTCGATACCGTCGCGCGCGGCGTCGCGCGCACCGAATACACCGACGCGAGCGTCTTGCCCCACGCGTTCTGGTTGTAGTCGACCAGCACGCGGCCGGCGGGGCGCTTCGCGATGCGGTACTCCGCGGTGATCACGTCGGGGTGCAGGCGCTCCATCGTCTGCGCGAACGCTTTGGCGAACGTCCACACGTCCTTCTGCAACGGGCCGCGCTCGATCGGGACGTAGATGTGGATGCCGGCCGAGCCCGACGTCTTCGCGTACGGCGTGATGCCCAGGTCCACCAGCGCGTCGCGCACGTGCAGCGCGCACGCGCGCACCGTCGCGAACGACGTCCCGCCGCCTTTCACCGGATCGAGGTCGAAGTGCAGGTAGTCGGGGCGGTCGGTGTCGTCGCAGCGCGAGTACCACTCGTTGAGGTCGATGCAGCCCAGGTTCACCAACCACAGCAGCGACGCGAGGTCGTCGACCATCGGGAACGCGATGACGCTGCCCGAGCCGTGCTCGATCGGGCACGTGCGCAGCCACGGCGGCGCGTTGGGCGGCGTGCGCTTCATGTAGAAGAACTCGCCCGTCTGACCGTTGGGCCAGCGCTTCATCACCTGGGCGCGGTCCTGCATGATGGGGATCAGGAACGGCGACACGTCCGCGTAGTACTGCAGCAGGTCGCCCTTGGTCGCGCCCGTCGCAGGAAAGAAGACCTTGTGCAGGTTGGTGACCCCCACCGTCCGGTCGCCGATCCGCAGCGTCGCGTCGCGCTCGCGAGGGATCGGGAAGCTTCCGGGCTCAATCTTCGAGGTCGTGTTTCGCGTCATCACCTGCAACCTAAACGGGATCCGCGCTGCTGCGCGCAAGGGCTTCTTCACCTGGATGGACGCTCAGGACCCCGACGTCCTGTGTCTCCAGGAGACCAAGGCGCAGGAGCACCAGCTGCCGCCCGAGGCGCTCGATCTCACGCGCTACAACTACGCGTTCGTCGACGCGCAGAAAAAAGGCTACTCCGGGGTCGCGGTCTACGCCAAGCAGCAGCCCGCCCGGATCGTGCGCGGCCTCGGCATGGAAGACATGGACGCGGAAGGCCGCTTCGTGCGGATGGACTTCGAGAACGGGTTGTCGGTCGCGTCGCTGTACGTGCCGTCGGGCACGACCGGCCCCGCGCGCCAAGCGGTCAAGGAGAACTTCCTCGACCGGTTCATCGCCAACCTCGCGCAGATGAAGGCCGAAGGGCATCCGTTCATCGTGTGCGGCGACTACAACATCGCGCACCTCGACATCGACGTGTTCAGCGTGAAGTCGTGCACCGGCGTGACGGGGTTTCTGCCGCAAGAGCGCGCGTGGATGGACGACGTGCTGGACCGCGTCGGTTGGGTCGACGCGTTCCGCGTCGCGCGGCCGGACGACAAGAAACAGTTCACCTGGTGGTCCGGCTGGAAAGGCGCCTGGGAGAACAACCTCGGCTGGCGCATCGACTATCAGCTCGTCACGCCGGACCTCGCGCCGCACGTGCGGTCGGCGTCGATCTATCGCGACGAGCGCTTCTCCGATCACGCGCCCGTCACGATAGATTACGACTTCTAACCGCGCGACCGCGCGTCAGGCCTTCTTCTTCCGGCCGCCGGTCCGCCGCTTCGGGACCTTTTTCCCGGCCGCGCGCGCTTCGGAGAGCCCGATCGCGATCGCCTGTTTGCGGCTCTTCACCTTGCCGCCCTTGCCGCCCGGACCGCTGCGCGCCTTGCCGCTCTTGTAGCGCTTCATCTCGGTGTGCACGGTCTCGGACGCACCCTTGCTGTACTTGCGGCGTGACGCGCTCTTCTTGCGGCCGCCGGCCTTCTTGCGGCCGTTCGCGGACTTCTTGCGCGTGCCGGTCGACTTCTTGCGGGTCGGCGTGCTCTTCTTGCGTGCGGTCGTTTTCTTGCGAGCGCCGGTGCTCTTCTTGCGCGCGCCGGTCGTCTTCTTGCGCGTACCGGTGCTCTTCTTGCGGGCCGTCGTCTTCTTGCGCGCCGTCGTGGTCTTCTTGCGGCCGGAACTCTTCTTCCGGCGCGTCGTGGTCGAACGGGTTGCCATCGGCAGTCCCTCCTTTGCCGACTGCGTACCCGCTTTGCGTCGGGTCGCAACCGCGCCGTGCGGGAGCGGGGCGCGCTTCGCACGAATCGGCGGCGCAGCGATGACACCTTCACCTGTCGGTGAGATCCGGATCGACACGACGGTCGAGAAAGCCGCCGACAGCGCGGCGTGCGGGATCCGCGTGGAAACGGCGGACGTCGTACGGTGGTTCGGCCGCAAGAGCCGCGTGCCGGTCGTCGCGACCATCAACGGCCATACGTGGCGCAGTTCGCTGTCGCCGATGGGCGGCTGCCACATGCTCGCGGTCAACGCCGATGTGCGCGCCGGCGCGGGCGTCGCCGGCGGCGACCGCGTGACGCTGACGCTGCGCGAAGACACGGCCGAACGCACCATCGACGTCCCCGACGACCTCGGGCGCGCGCTCGAGAGCGCGAAGATGCGCGCCGCATTCGATGCGATGGCGTTCAGCCACCGCAAAGAGTGGGTTCTCGCCGTGCAGGACGCCAAGCGGCCGCAGACGCGCGAAAAGCGCATCGCGGACTGCGTCGCCGCGATGCGCTCGCGCTAAGCCGGCGCCTTACTGCTCGGTCTCGGCCCCGCCGTGCTGAAAGAGTTGCGGCTCCGCGATGATCCCGATGATGATGCGCGGGTTCACGAACACCGCCTTGCCCTTATGCTGGCCGAGTGAGCGCTGGATCGCGGTCGTGACCGTCTCGGTGAGGTGTCCGATGTCGATGCTGCCGCGTTGCACCGGCGGCAGCGGCTGCGGGTTGAGTTCGTTGCTCATGCTGATGCTCCTGAGGCGGACGGCGTCGCGACCGACACCATGAGGTCGGTCGGCGCGAGTGGTTCGGTGAGGACTTGCGGGCACCGGCGGCACGCGGCGATGCCTTCTTGGCGCCACCACCGGCAGCGCGGACGAATCGCGCACCGCGCGATGCGGTCGACGACTTCGGGCATCTGCGCCACGACGCGCGTCGCGAGCCCGCATTTTCCGGCCCCGAAATGAGCGCAGCGCGACTCCTGACACGACCCCGCGAAGCGCAGGATGGAGCGCACGGGGAGCTCCGCCGGGATCAGATCGATCAGCGGCTGCGGATCGACGAGCTCGGGCAGGATCTCGACCGCGACCGCGGCCTCCGCGTCGCGCACGATTCCGAGGACTTTGGCATCGGGCAGGCGGGGATCGGCGCTCGGGCACTGCACCCCGTCGACGATGATCTCGATGTTCGGCACGGCACCCCCGTTTCTGACGGCGAGACCGTCCGATTGTGCCCCGCCACGCTTACGGCGCGCTTACGCGGGCCATGGACGCCGCGAGGCGGACGGAGTCGACCACGAACTCGACCGCCGCCGCGACGCTCGCGCGAACGTCGTTGCGCTCGGTGTCGAGCACGAGGTCCGGCCGCTCCGGGACGTCGTACGGCGCGTCGATGCCGGTGAAGCCGCGAATCTCGCCGGCGCGTGCGCGCGCGTACAGGTGCTTGGGGTCGCGCGATTCGCAGGTGGCGAGCGACGCGGAGACGAAGGCCTCGCGGAACGCGTCGCCCACGATGGCTTTCGCGCGTCCCCGGTCCGCCGCGGCGGGCGAGACGAGCGAGATCAGCGCGACCGCGCCGCCGTCCGCGAGCAGCTTGCCGACTTCCGCGACGCGGCGGATGTTCTCGCGCCGGCCCTCGTCGGAGAAGTCGAGATCGCTCGTCAGCCCGCTGCGCAGCGTGTCGCCGTCGAGCGCGTACACGCGGTAGCCACGCCGGAACAGCTCGCGCTCGACGTGCATCGCGATCGTGGTCTTCCCCGCGCCCGGCAAACCGGTGAGCCATAGCACGAGCCCGCGATGGCCGTTGCGTTCCGCGCGCTCGGCCGACGTCACGAGGTGCGACGACGCGAACACGTTCGCGCCCTGCGGGTGCAGCTCGACGGCGTGCGCGGCGGCGATGGGCAGACCGCGCCGCGCGATCGCGCAGCGTTCGTCCTGGTCGAGTGCGATCGGCACCGCGGTCCGTAACGCGAGCGCATAGACGGTTCCGCGCGACGCGAGCCCGTGTTCGGCGGGCTGCAGGGTCCGGGGATCGACTGCCTCGAGCACCGCGACGACGCGCGCCGACACGTCCGTGCTGCCGGCGCGCAGCCGGATCGTCTCGTCGACGTGCGGAGGCTCGCGGTCGAACCAGCACGCGCGAACGTGGAGCGATCGCACGACGACGGGTGGGTCGGCGTCGTGGGACAGCACGTCGCCGCGGTCGACGTACACGGGCGCGTCGAACACGACGCCGACGGGTGTGCCCGGGCCGGCGGACCGCACGTCGTTCGGCCACGCGCGCAGCGCGGCGACGCGAACGGTCGTGCCGGCCGGCGACACGCGCACGATGTCGCCCACCGCGATGCGCCCTTGGCGCACCGTCCCCGCGACGATGCGCTCGTCGCCGCGGCGATAGACATCCTGCACCCAGATGCGCAGCGGCTCGTGCGCGGCGCGGTCCGCGCGCGGCACGACCGCTTCGAGCAGCTCGGTGAGCGCCGGACCGCCGTACCACGGCGTGCGCTCCGACCGCGTCGCCACGTTGTCGCCGTCGCGGGCGGACACGGGCACGATCGCGTTTACCGCGACGCCGACCGCTTCGAGCGCCTCGCGCGCGGCGTAGCCGGCCGCGGCGATGAGCTCCGGCTCGACGCCGCCGTCGATCTTGTTGACGGCGACGATCACGTGCGCCACGTCGAGCAGTCCGAGGAGATAGATGTGGCGGCGCGTCTGGTCCTCGACGCCGCGCTGCGCGTCGACGACGAGGATCGCCGCGTCCGCGTCGCTCGCGCCGGTCATCGCGTTGGCGAGAAACTCCTCGTGACCGGGCGCGTCGATGATCGCGAAGCGCCGCTCGCCCAAGCGGAACCACACGCGCGTCGTGTCGATGGTGACGGCTTGATCGCGTTCGTCCTGCAGCGCGTCGAGCGCGAACGCCCACTCCGTCGCGAAGCCGCGCCGCCGGCTGCTCGCGACGATCTCGGCGATGCGCGCGGGCGGCAGCGCGCCCGTGTCGTGCAGCAGGCGGCCGATCAGCGTCGACTTGCCGTGATCGACGTGGCCGAGTACGACGATGCGTGCGTCGCTCACATGTACCCGCCCGTGCGGAGCCGTTCGAACGACGCCTCGCTCTCATGATCCATGGTGCGCCCCGCCCGCTCGGGCTCGCGCGTGGCCGCGAGCTCCGCGATGATCGCGTCGAGCGTCGCGGCGTCGCTGGCTATCGGCGTCGTGATGTTCTTCTCGCCCAGCGAGCGATAGCGCATGCCCTCGCGCGCGAGGTACAGCGACACGAACGGGATGTGGTCCTGCGCGTGATAGCGCCACACGTCGAGCTCCGTCCACGCGAGCAGCGGATGCACGCGCACGTGGCCGCCGTGCGGGATCTCGGTCAGCGTGTAGCCCCAGAACTCCGGCGGCTGCTCGCGCACGTTCCAGCCGCCGTCGAGCGAGCGCGGGCTCACGAGGCGTTCCTTCGCGCGCGTTGCTTGCTCGTCGCGGCGGATGCCGACGAACACCGCGCGGTAACCCTCGCGCGCCAGCAGCCCGCGCAAGCCTTCGGTCTTACGCGCCGCCGCGCGCGATTGCGGCGGCAGCGCCGGATCGCACGACTCCTCGGGCGGGCACATCTCGACGCGCAGGTCGAGGTTCCACTCGCGCGCGATGCGGTCGCGAAACGCGTACACCTCGGGCAACTCCATGCCGGTGTCGAGCTGGACCACGGGCATCGGGACGACGCCGAGGAACGCTTTGCGCATCAGCCACAGCAGCGCGGTGCTGTCCTTACCCATCGACCACAAGACGCAGCACGGCGCGAACAACCGGTACGCGTCGCGAATGATGGCGACCGCGCCGCCTTCCAGCTGGTCGAGCTCCTGCGCCGCGCGCTCCCGTTCCGGCATCCCCGACTTCTTCTCCACCGGGCGGCCGAAGCAATGCGGCGGCCACGAGACAACGCCCCGGCCGGTGAGGCCGAGGCGTGGGACAGTGGGCATTGCGTCCCACCTATGGGTGTGCCCCACCAGGCGCCGCTTAATCGGCCGGCGGCACGATCCGGGCGGGGTTGCCGAACACCTTGGCCCCCGCCGGAACGTCCCGGACCACGACCGCGCCGGCACCCACGACGGCGTGCGGGCCGACGACGACCTGCGGCAAGACGACGGCGCCCGCGCCGATCATAGCGCCCGTCGCGACGGTCACCTGCCCGGCGAGGATCGCGCCGGGGCCGACCGACGCGAAGGCGGCGAGCGCGGCGTGATGGCCGATCGTCGCGCCGCGGTTGACGACCACGTGCTCGCCCATGTTCGCGTCCGCTCCGATGATGCAGCCCGCGTTGACGAAGCTGCCGCCGCCGATCACGGCGGTCGATGCGACGATCGCGGTGGGATCGATCAGCGCCTGCGCAAACGTGAACCCCAGCGCGGCGGCTTCGCCTGCCGCAGCGGCGCGGTTGTGCGGCGTGAACATCGGGCACCAGCAGGCGGCGTGCCGCAGCGCCGGCGCGAGATCATGCACGTCTACGATGAGATCCGCGCCGGCGAAGAACACCGGGCCGGGCCGGTTCCTGATCGCGGCGACGATGCGGTAGCCCAGCCGCCGGCACGTCTCCGCGTATTCGGCGACCAGCGGCGAGCCGATGCCGAACAGGACGACGTCCGTCATGCGGCTCGCACGCGGCGCAGCGCGCCGCGCACCGCTGCGCTGACGCGCCGGATCTCGTCGTCGGTGTGAAACGGGTCGAGCGGCAAGCTGAGCAGCATCTCTGCGCGCCGTTCGCTGGCGGGGAAAGCGCCCGGCCGCCAGCCTTCGCCGGCATAGCACGGTTGGCGGTGGATCGGCACGCGGTAGTGCACGTTCGTTTCGACGCCGTCGTCGAGCAGCGCGCGCTGCAGCGCGTCGCGCAGCCCGTCGTGCACGCACACGGGGAATGCGTGCCATACCGGAGCCGCCCACGGCCGAACGGCGGGCAGTTCCAAGCCGCGCGCGTCCGCGAGCTCGGCGAAATAGATCGCCGCGAGCCCGGTGCGGCGTTCGTTCCATGCGTCGAGCCGGTCGAGTTTCCAGCGCAGGACCGCCGCCTGCAGCGGATCGAGCCGGCTGTTGAAACCGCGCACGGTGTGCTCGTATTTCGTCGTGGCCCCGTAGTTGCGCAGCAGCCGCAGCTCGGCGGCGAGCTCGCCGTCGTTCGTGGTGACGCAGCCGCCGTCGCCGAACGCGCCCAAGTTCTTGGTCGGGTAGAAGCTGAACGCGGCGGCGTCGGCAAGCCCGCCGCAGCGGCGGCCGCGGTATGCGGCGCCGTGCGCGTGCGCGGCGTCTTCGAGCACGCGAGCACCGGCGCGCGCCGCGACCTCGCGGAGCGGGTCCATGTCCACCGCGTGCCCATAGAGGTGCACCGGGACGATCGCGCGCGTCGCGGGCGTCAGCGCGGCTTCGACGGCGGCGACGTCGAGCAACCCGCTGTCGGGCTCGACGTCGGCGAGCACGAGCCGCGCGCCGGCGTGCGTGACGGCGAGCGCGGTTGGGATCGCCGTGTTCGCCGGCACGATGACCTCATCGCCGGCGCCGATCCCCCACGCGCGCAGCGTGAGCTCCAGCGCCTCCAACCCGTTCGCGACGCCGACCGCGTGCGCGGTTCCGCAATACGCCGCGAAGGCGCGCTCGAACTCGGCGACCTCCGGCCCGCCGATGTAGATCCCGGAATCGACCACCGCCGCCATGACGGTGCCCAGCTCCGCGCCGTGGCGCTCCGCAAACCGTGGAAAGTTGACGTACGCGACGCGGCTCACCCGCTAACGTCGTTCTCCCAGCGCCGAAACGCGTCGCGGTCGCGAATGTAGTCGGCTTCGCTGAACGGATGGACCGCGAGCACGGCGAGCACCGTGCCGGGCGCGAAGTCGACGAGCTCGCGCCAGTAGCCCGCGGGCAGATACAGCGCCCGCCCCGGGCGGTCGAGCGGCACGATCTCGGCGTCACCGCCCGCCTCGACGTGCACGTCGACGCGGCCTTGGATGCAGATCAAGTACTCGGCTTGCGCGATGTGCGCATGGCCTCCGCGCCGCTCGCCGCGCGGCACGCCGGTGATGAAGTAGAAGCGGTCGAACGGACCGCGGCCCCGCTGAGCGAGCTCACCGACGTACAGCGTTCCGGTCGGGTCGGCGATGTGCTCGAGATCGAAAACCTCGTGCGTGGCGATCGGGCTCGGTAAACTCGTTTGGCGCATTGTTCCGGTTACATGAAAGTCTGATGAGAGTCGGGGACGAACGAATTCGTGCTTGCTTGCGCGTTTGTCCGAATCCTCCGCGCGCTCAGCGTCCGCGGGCTCAGGTCGGCGGCTCGGCAACGCGAAACGCGTCGACCGTTCCGGACAACTCGCGCAACCGGTCGAAGTCGTCCGGCGTGGTCGCCGCCTCGAACAGTGCGTCGAGCGCGAAGAGCGGGTGCACCGCCGACGGCACGGTAAGCGCGATCTCCGCAAGCCAAATGCCGATCGGGCCGCTCGTGTCGATGGCGTGGCGCAGGATGTCTTCGGCGAAAATCTCGCGCAAGAACGTGCGTCCGAAGCGGCCGTAACGCTTGAGGATCTCGAACGTCTCGAACACGCCGCGCAGCAGCGTGTCGCGGCGCGGTGCGCTCATGTTGCGGTTACCCGCGCGGACGCGGAACGCCGTGAGCTCATCGGGCAACACGTGGATCTCGTGACGCTCGAGCAGTTGAATCCATCGGTCGAGGTCCTGCAGATTCGTCAGCCGCGGATCGTAGCGTCCCGTACCGAGCGCCGAGCGGCGGATCATCGCGGTCGGCGCGCAGAGGCAGTTCCCGTGAAAAAAGAAGTGCCGCAGCCACGCTTGGCGCGGCGCACTCCCGCCGGAGAACGGGACGGCGAACACTCCTTCGTACCCGCCGGCCGGCTCACTGTCCTCGCCGACGACGCGTGGGTGCCCGAAGACCGCCGCGATCCCTGGATTTGCACGCAAAAACGCGACCTGAGTCTGCAGCCGGCCGGGCAGCGCGAAATCATCGGAGTTGAGGATCGCGACGAACTCGCCCCGGGCTCGGTCCGTCGTGGCGTTCATCGCCGCCGAGATCCCGCGATTTCGCTCGAGGCGTTCGAAACGGATGCGACGATCCGAGAAGCGCGCGACGACATCTGCGGTTCCGTCGGTGGAGGCGTCGTCGGTCACGAGGATCTCGAAGTCTTGAAACGACTGCGCGAGCACGCTCGCGATCGACTCGTGCACGTACGCGGCATGATTGTAGGACTTGATCGCGACGGAGACCGTGCAGTTCGTGTCGTTCAAAGAGCGATCTCCTTACGTCACAAAGAAGAGGGCGCCTTTCGGCGCCCTCGGGTCGGGTTAGACTCCCCCGGTTCGTTTTGGAACCGATCGGCCTTCGTCGAGGTCGAGCAGATCGGGCCACGTCGTGACGTCCGTGCGATCCGGCGCGATCTTCGCCCGCAGCGTCTCGAACGCCGCGAGGCTCTCGCCGGTCGGCTTGTGACCGAGCGTGTCGCGGTTGAAGCGCTCGATGTCGAGCGGCGACTTCTTCTTGACGAGCGGCTTCAAGTACGCTTCGACGGCCGGGCCGTGACTGGCATCCTTGACGACGTCCGCGACGACCGCGGCGAGCTTCGTGCCGTCGATCCCGAATTCTGTGAAGAGCGCCTGATCCATCGGACAGTTGTAGTGATACTCGCCGATGGTGCCGTTCGCGACCATCTTCGCTTTGTCGATGGTGCGCGCGAGCTGCACGATACCGAGGTACTCTTCGTGGACGCTACGCGGAAACGCAGTGGTGGTGGAGTTCATTCAGTTTTGCGCCTTTCTCTTTGGCGTTCCCATGAACCGAGCGCGGTTTCGCGAGTTTCCGTTTTCGCGGACTTTTGAAAAAGAAAGTTCGGGATTTTCGTTTCAGCTCGAATTTTCGTGGAGCGACGACGCCTCGCTTGCGTCGTATTGCGCTGCCTTCAGTCGGCCTCGGCTACCGGCCGCCGTTACGGCGGCGGCCGATGAGGTTCGCGATGAACTTCACGATCGAAACGAGGGTGACGATGCGCAACAGTATTCTCAACACGTTAGCTCCTGGTTACTGGCCGTTCCGCGTATCGCGGTCACCGGCAGCAGCGGCTTCTTTGCGGCAGACGTATGCGCCGGACTTCGTGTTGCCGTACCAGCGCATCCCCTTCTCGTGGTAGATGCCGCTATTCGTGTTGAGCCAAACGACCACATCTCGCGGACAATGCGCTTGCGCGGCACTTTCGCTGCTGAAGAGCTGGAGAGACCCGACCCTGACCGGTGCGCTCGCCGTCGTCTTATGCTTCGACGCGGATGCTGCGACCGGCGAAAAGAGAAGCGCGAGCCCGGCGACCACGGCGCAGAATCGTTTGAACATCGGCGGATCGGTCGACGTCACCGCGGCTTGCGCGGCGTGATCGCGAGAGCGCCGGCCGGTACGACGGCGAGGGCGAAAGCCATGAGGCTTGGGACGATCTTCATGTGGCACCCTTTTCGACTTCGGCACTTTGCGGAGTGTGTGTCGGGTGATGCCACCTGCCAACTAACTTGCCCTGCTGGGTAGGGCGAATGTGCGGCAGAACATTGTCGGGCTGACGTTGCCGAGACGTGGAGCGCGGGATTCACAATGACCCGTCTCATTCGCGCACTCTCATCGACGACCGCGCGGGGACGAGCAATTTCGCCGCGCGCGCACCGAACGGCTAGCGTTGATCAGCGAACCCGAAGTGATGCAGCGAGGCGAAGCGCGGGTTCCGACGAACGCCGGCTGAATGGGTGTGCGCCTTGCCTACCGGCGATGATCTTCAGACAATTGCGTATTGGATCGTCGTTCCATTCGCGCTATATGCGGTCAACATGGATCGGCGCATGAAGATGCAGGCTGTTCGGCCGCTTCGGACTCCAGAAGCCCCGGGCGGCGGGCTCGCTTTGTTAGCAATCGCCATGACGATTTGGCCCGGCTCTGTTGAATCACACCGGATACTCTTCTTCACTGCGACTATTGGGGCTGCGGCCTGGCTCTGGCGTGCTCTTCACCTCAGGGAGACGCGGATGGCCGCGAGAGAAGCTTCGGACCTTGCACATCGTAAAGCGCCGGTCCTCAGTAATTGCGATCGCCTCCGTTCCAAGATCAGCATGCTTACCGACGACTTGCGACTCCGCGAAGGAAACATCTTATTAGAGTCGATCGGCGAGGAAGGCGACCAAGAGGCGGCGATGGATAGGCAGGCGCTGATCGACTCGTTTCGTCGCGATTCGAGAAAGCGCTACCAGGCTGATATCTTTCACGACCTCGTAGGGCTTGCGCGTGAACTGGAACCCTTCGGTGTCGATGAAGCGGCAGTACGATCGCTCTTAGCGGTGAAGCCGTCCGCCCCCGATGATTACGATTTGATCGCGAGGAAGATCGAAGTCCTAGTACAGACTATAGACGCGGCGGCCTAAATCGGAAAACCCCGCCAAAACAGTGTTGTGGCGGGGTTTCCGGTCTGGTGCCCAGAGACAGAATCGAACTGTCGACACCAGGTTTTTCAGACCTGTGCTCTACCAACTGAGCTATCTGGGCGCCGTCGCGAGCGCGACCTACCCGGGTTCGGCGGGTCGGTCGGCCACCCTTCCGCGGCGGCGAGCACGGTCGTGCATGCCGCGGCGGGCAGCGGACGGCACAGGAGGAAGCCCTGCACGACGTCGCAGTCGAGGGCGCGCAGGCGGTCGAGCTGAGCTTGGGCCTCGACGCCTTCGGCGACCGTGCGCACGCCCAGGCCGCGTGCGAGCGTGGTGACCGCGCGAACGACGGCGCCGTCGAACGTGCCGTTGGCGACGTCCGCGATGAACGTGCGGTCGATCTTGAGCGCGTCGACGGGCAGGCGCTTGAGAAAGGCGAGCGAGGTATAGCCGGTTCCGAAATCGTCGATCGACACCAGCACGCCGAGCTCGCGCAACGCGCGCAGCAGGCGCACCGCGGCGGCGACGTCGCGCATGATCGACGACTCGGTGATCTCGATCTCCAGACACGACGCGGCGACGCCGTGCTTGGCGAGAAGATGCGACACCAGCGCCGGGAGAATGTCGCCGTCGAGCTGGCGCGCCGACACGTTCACGCTCACGCGAACGGCGGGGATGCCGGCGTCGGCCCACGCGCGCACTTGCGCAACGGCGCGGTCGAGCACCCACGCGCCGATCTCCTCGATGAGCCCGAACTCTTCGGCGACGGGGATGAAACGGTCCGGCAGCACGAGCACGTGCAGCGGGTGGCGCCAGCGCAGCAGCGCTTCGACGCCGTGGATGGCGCGCGTGTCGACGTCGTACATCGGCTGGTAGTAGAGCTCGAACTCGCCGCGCTCGATCGCGCCGTGCAAGTCGCGGCGCGTCAGCACGCGTTCCAGCGACGACATCGTGCCCGGCGAGCGGTACCAGCGCACCATGTTGCGGCCGAGCCGCTTCGCCTCGAACACCGCGGCCTCGGCCGTGCCGATGAGCGCGAGCTCATCCGTCGCGTCGTCTGGTGCGGTCGCCACGCCGATGCTCGCGGTAAGATACACCGGTTTGCCCGCGACCCAGAACGGCGCCGCGAACGCCGCCGCGGCGGCTGCGGCCGTCGCGCGCGCGGTGCCGGGGACGTCTTCGCAGCGCAGCAGCACGAACTCGTCGCCGCCGAAGCGCGCGACGTACGTCTCGGGGAGCGCGTCGCGCAGCCTCGCCGCGATCTCGCGCAGCACGGTGTCGCCGGCGGTGTGGTCGCCGAGCTCGTTGACGACGCGGAAGCGGTCGACATCGAGGAACAGCACCGCGAGCGAGTTGCCGTTGCGACCGCACTCGGCGAGCGCGGCTTGCGCGTGGCGCTCGAAGGCCGGGCGCTGCGGCAGGCCGGTAACGGGATCGCGCTCGTCGCGCTCGACGCGACCGCTGCGCTCGAGCGTGATCGCGACGTAGCGGCGGTCGGAGCGCGGCGCGGCGAGCGGCTCGACGGCGAGCGTTCCTTCGGCGAGCGTCAGCCGCGCGGACCGCAAATCGCCGACGGCGTCGGCGAGCGCTCGCGCTTCGCCGGCGTTGCGCACGAACGGCAGCTCGTTCAGCGGCCGGCCGACCAAGTCGTGGCGCGTCGCATACACGGTTACCGCACCTTCGCCATCGACGGCGACGACCGCGAGATCGTCGCGCGTGCGGCGCAGCGCCTCCTCGAACAGCGTCGCCGAAGCGCGCGTGCGGCGCAGCGAACCCGCGAGCACCGCGTCGCGCAGCGCGCGCGAGATCGCGGGCCCGAGCCGCGCGAGATCGGCCGGTGCGACCACGTCGATCGCGCCGAGCGCACACGCGTCGCGAATCGCGTCGCGGTCCAGCGCGCCCACTACGATCGCCGGAAGCTCCTCGCGCGCGACGTGCAGCGCGCGCAGCAGATCGCGGTACGAGCCGTCGGGCAAGCTCGTCGCGACGACGGCGACGTCGAGCTCGTGCCGTTCCACCTCGCGCAGTGCCGCGGCGATGTCGGCAGCGTAGCGCAGGTCGAGGGAGACGTCGTCGCGTGCCGCGTCCGCCCAGCGCGACACCTCACCGGCCTCGCCCCCGATCACGAGAGCCCGAATGTGCTTGCGAGCAGTCGTCGCTCCGTCGGCGTCCACGGCTCGCTCGTTCCCAGACAGTCCAACTCGGCCTCGACGGCCCTATTAGAATTGGGGTATGGTGGCGGCCGTCACATCCGAACGTTCGTGTGCGCGGTCACACGCGCGAACGCGCGCGCCAGGGTATCGCGACCGCTTCGACGGCATCGACGAGCGCGGCGAGGCCGAAGCCCAGCAGCGACACCGCGACCAACGCAGCATACAAGCGCTCGACGTCGAGCAGCTGCTGCGCGTTGAAGATCGCGAAGCCGAGCCCCGTCCGGGTGAGCTGGTACTCCGCCGCAACCGCGAGCACGATGCCGATGCCGATGCTCAGCTTCAGCCCCGCGTAGATGTTCGGCAGCGCGCCCGGCAACAGCACGCGGAAAAAGAACGTCGCCGGGCGGATGCGGTACGCGCGCGCGACGTCGAGGTAGATCGTCTCGATCTGCCGCACGCCGGCCTCGGTGTTGATCGCCATCAAAAAGAACACGCCGACCGCCACCGCGGCCCACTTCGCCGCGTCGCCGGTGCCGAAGATGAAGTAGAACAGGGGCAGGATCGCGATCTTGGGGATCGGGTACAGCAGCGCGATCACGGGCCCGAAATACGCGCGCACCCAGCGGTTCATCCCCATCGCCAAACCCACCAGCGTGCCGGGGATCCCGCCGATGAGCAACCCGATGAGCAGTCGCGACAGCGTCGCCGCCGCATTGGTCGCGAGCTCGCCGCTGCTCGCGTACGCGACGAAGTTCGCCGCGATCGCGCTGGGCGGGGGGAACAGCCCGGGGTTGAGCAACTTCGTCGACACCGCAATCTGCCACAGCAGGATCAGCGACAGCGGCGCCGCGATCTTCAGCCAGCGCAGCCCGGTCACCGCAGCAGCTCCCAGATGTGCACGACGTGCTCGCCGAAGCGCGGCAAGCCGCGGATCGTGACGGCGTCGCGCGGCCGGGGAAAATCGATCGGGATGACCTCTTTGATGCGCCCCGGCTGGGCCGATAGCACGACGACGCGGTCGGCGAGCGTGACCGCTTCCTCGATGCTATGCGTCACGAACACGACCGTCTTGGGAGAGCGCTCCCACAACCGCATCAGCTCGTTCACCAGCCCGACGCGCGTCTGCTCGTCGAGCGCGCCGAACGGCTCGTCCATGAACAGCACCGGCGGATCGGTGACGAACGCGCGCGCAACGGCGGCGCGCTGCTTCATCCCGCCCGACAGCTCGTGCGGCCACGCGCTCGCGCGGTCGCCCAATCCGACGAGGCCCAGCACGTCGCTCACGCGCCGGCGCACGTCCTCGCGCGGAACCGCGAGCGAATCAAACGCCACCGCGACGTTCGCGTCGACGCGCATCCACGGAAACAGCGACGCTTCTTGAAACACCGTCGCGCTCGGGAGCTCGTCCGCACGCACCGCGGCATCCTCGATCGTCACCGAACCCGAGGTCGCGACGTCGAGGTCCGCCATGATGCGCAGCAGCGTGCTCTTCCCGCAGCCGCTGGGTCCGACGACCGCGACGAACTCGCCGTCCGCGATGTCCAAGTTGACGTCGGCGAGGGCGACCGTCCCCGTGGGATAGCGCTTCGTCAAGTGCTCGACTGCGATCGACGCCACGGCCGCGAGGTTCGCAAACACGAACGCCGGACCTCGTTCAAACGAGATCCGGCGCCCGGACTGGCGACGTTGATGGGGCTCGAACCCACGACCTCCGCCGTGACAGGGCGGCGCTCTAACCAACTGAGCTACAACGCCACGAGAGAGATGGTGGGCACGGTTGGGATTGAACCAACGACCCCCCGCGTGTGAAGCGGATGCTCTCCCACTGAGCTACGCGCCCACGTCCCTCGCTTTTGGCGAACCGGCGTATTCTACCGGGAAGGGGCAACGCCTGTCAAAGCCCTTTGGCGCCCCCGTCAGGACGGGTAGAAGACCCCCTGATGCTGCCGACCGAGGGACCCGAGGCCGCCAAGGCGGCGGGGCTGCGCTACACGACCGACGCGATCCCCGGCATCCGGCGGGTGAAGCGCGGCAAGAGCTTCGCGTTCATCGCCGCGGACGGCAAACCGATCGCCGACCGCAAGGAGATCGCGCGCATCAAATCGCTCGCCGTCCCGCCGGCCTATACGGACGTCTGGATCTGTCCGCAAGCAAACGGCCATCTTCAGGCGACCGGCCGCGACGCGCGCGGCCGCAAGCAGTACCGCTACCACAAGCGCTGGCGCGCGATCCGCGACGAGACCAAGTTCGACCGGATGATCGAGTTCGCGAAGGCGCTGCCGTCGATCCGCGCGGCGGTGGCGCGCGACATCGCGAAGCCCGGGTTGCCCCGCGAGAAGATCCTCGCGACCGTCGTGTCGCTGCTCGAAGCGACGGCGATTCGCGTCGGGAACGAAGAGTACGCGCGCGAGAACGACTCGTTCGGCCTGACGACGCTGCATGAAGAGCACGCCGAGGTGAAAGGCTCCAAGGTCACGTTCCGCTTTCGCGGCAAGAGCGGCAAAGAGCACGAGATCGAGGTCAAGGACAAGCGCGTCGCGCGCATCGTCAAGGCGAGCCAGGAACTGCCGGGGCAGAACCTGTTCGAGTACGTCGGCGACGACGGCGAACCGCATCCGGTGCACTCCGAGGACGTGAACGACTACCTGCGCGAGATGGCCGAAGGCGACTTCACCGCCAAAGATTTTCGCACGTGGGAAGCGACGATGAGCTGCGCGCTCGAGCTTGCGGCCGTTGAGATCGAAGGCAAAGGCGAAGCGAAGACCGCGGTGACCGAAGCGATCAAACGCGTCGCCGAGAAGCTGGGCAACACGCCGGCGGTGTGCAAGAAGTCGTACATCCATCCCGGCGTCATCGCTGAGTTCCTCGAGAACGGCGCGCTGAAGCTCGTGCACAAAGAAGTGTCGCGCGCGCAGCATGCGCTCGACAAGCACGAGGTCGCGGTGATCGACCTCGTGGAGCGCATCATCGAGCGCGAGAGCAAGCCCCTGGGCGACCTGCTCGCGAAGTCCGTCCGCCAGGCGAAACGTACCAAGCGCCCGCCGCCGGGACGAAAAAAAGCGGCGTAGCGGGTACAACGGGCGCATGCGTACTTATCTGCTCGCCGCGCTCGTCGCAGCGATCCCGGTCGCGACGGCCGTCGTCGCCCCAACGCCCGCTCAAGCCGCGAAGGTCGGCTCGTCGTGGGTCGAGGGAACCCTGGTCCACATCTCGTCGAGCAACATCAAGATCAAGGACGACAAGACCGGCAAGGAGCTGGGCTTCCTGCTCGTCCCGCACTTCGATCGCGTCTTCTCCGCCGACGGCAAGACGACGTATCAAATGAAGTCGCTCCACTCCGGGCAGCTCGTCAAGGTCTTCTACGATCAGAAGTTCCTCGGCGCGCGCCACGCGGACCGCATCCTCGTGCTCAACCGTCGCGAGGCGCCCGTCAAACAGCAAAAGGGCTAACAGGACCGCGCGCGGCGCTTCGCGCAGGGAAGGACGACGATGGTGAGCATGCTGCCGTTGCTCGTCCTTCTCTTCGCCGTGGCGCCCGAAGCGTCGCCGCCGCCCGGCGTGCCGCCCGAACCGCTCAAAGAGATCGGCCGCGTGCGCGCGCTCTCGCCGTGCAGCACGATGATCAACCGCGCGAACGAGGCGATCGCGGGGACGCTCGGCAACGACCGCGCCCTGTACCTGCTCAGCAGCACGCTGCACCGAATCGACCTCGACACCGAGGAGAACCCGGCGAAACGGCGGCGCGCGGTCGACGTCTTCTACCGCTTGATCGGTGGAATCAAAGGCAACGCGGACGACATGCGCAGGCGCATCGCGCAGCTCCGCGAGCAAGCCGCGACGACGACCGATCCCACGCGAAAGCTGGAGCTGAACGCGTTCGCCGACGCGCTGGACGCCGCGCTGGACCGCCAGAAGCGCGCCGCCAACGAAGCCGGCACCGCGCTCCTCAAGATGGTGGAGCTCTCCGACGAAGCGGAGATGGCCGTCCTCGAGAACCCCGATACGCACGGCGTTCCGGGAAATAACAGCGGCTCGATGCATACCGCCGGCATCGACGCGTCCAGCCGCGCGAAAAAGATGCTGATCCGGCGGAACACCTGGAACCCGAAGCTGCGCGCGGCCGCCGACGTTCTGATCCAGCGCACGAAATACATCACCGACGACGAGGCCCAGGCCGCCGACCACGGCGCCCGCATGACCGCCGGCTGTCAGTAAACGATTCGCACGGGCGGGCGCCTGGATGCATGAGATTGGTGGGGTCAGGGTGTATTGCGGGCCACGGCGCCACCGAACGAATCACCGGTGCGCGACACACTGGAGGAGAGAGTCTTGAGGATACGTGAAGTGCTCGCGGCGCTGACGGCGTCGGCGCTGGTGGTCGAGCTGGTCGCGCTGGGCGGTGCCGTTCCGGCGCAGGCGGCCGGCGCGAAAGCGCCCGTCAACGTCGGGCTGATCTATTCGAAGACGGGGCTGCTGTCGTCGTACGGCGCGCAGTACGCGGAGGGCTTCGCGATCGGGCTCGACTACGCGACGCACCACACCGGGATGGCCGGCGGCCACAAGATCGTCGTCACCGAGCGCGACGACGCGGGCGATCCCGCCAAGGCCGTCGCGGCGGCGAAAGAGCTCATCGGCCAGGGCTACAAGATCGTCGGCGGATCGACCGCGTCGGGCGTCGCGCTGCAGATCGCGCCCGTCGCGAAGGAGAACAACGTCTTGTTCGTGTCCGGCGCGGCGGCGGCCGACGCGATCACCGGCAACAACCGCAACACGTTCCGCTCCGGGCGGCAGACGTATCAAGACGTGTTGACCGCCGGCACGATCGTCGGCTCGAACCTGCGCGGCAAGAGGGTCGCCGTGTTCGCGCAAGACTCGGCGTTCGGCCAAGCCAACGCGAACGCGGTGCGCGTGATCCTGGGCGGCAGCGGCGCCGACGTCACCGCCGTGCTGGCGCCGCTCTCGGCCAACGACTTCGCACCGTTCGCGCAAAAGATCAAGGACGCCAAACCGGATTTGCTGTTCCCGGCGTGGGCCGGTGCGACGGCACCCGCGATGTGGAAAGCGCTGGACGACTCCGGCGTGTTCGGATCCACGCGCGTCGTGAGCGGGCTCGATCAGCGCGCGTCGTACGATACGCTCGGCGCAGCCGCCTCGAAGATCCAGTTCTTGTCGCACTACTTCTACCGCGCGCCGAAGAACACGGCGAACGACGCGCTCATCGCCGCGCTCAAGAAGCAGAACAAAGTGCCCGACCTCTTCCATCCCGACGGCTTCGTCGCGGCCGAGATGATCGTGCACGCGGTCGAAAAAGCGGACGGCGAGGACGTCGGCAAGCTGATCTCCGCGCTGGAAGGCTGGTCGTTCGAAGCGCCCAAGGGCATGCAGACGATCCGCGCGGCGGATCATGCGATGCTGCAGCCGATGTTCGTCGCGAAGCTGGAAGGCTCGGCGCCGAACCTCGAACCGCACCTCGTGCGCACGATCCCGCTCGGGGCGGTCTCGCCGCCGGTACGTCCGTTCAAGTAAACCCGTGATCGAGACGGCGCGCGCCGCGGTGATGTCCACCGTTGGGCTGGGCTTGCGGATCCGCGGCGCCGTGATCGTCGACGACGTGACGCTCGACGTGACCGAGGGCGAGTTCCTCGTGATCATCGGGCCGAACGGCGCCGGGAAGACGACGCTGTTCAACCTGTTGTCCGGCGTCACGCGCCCCACCGCGGGGCGCATCGTCTTGCACGGCACCGACATCACCGCCGCGCCGCCGTACGTTCGCGCGCGGCTGGGGATCGGACGCACGTTCCAGACCTCCACGATCTTCTCCGAGCTCACGGCGCTGGAGAACACGCGCCTCGCGGCGCAGGCGTATCTCGGCGGTTCGAACCGGCTGTGGGTGCTCGCCGACCGGCAGCACGAGCCGCTCGAACGCGCGCGCGCGGCGCTCGCATCGGTGGGGCTCGAGCAGCGCGCCGCCGCGAAAGCCGCGTCGCTGTCGCACGGCGAGAAGCGCAAGCTCGACCTCGCGATCCTGCTGTGCGGCGATCCGCAGGTGGTGCTGCTCGACGAGCCGACGGCCGGGCTCGCGGTCGAGGACGTGCCGGAGATGATGGCGCTGATCCGCAGCATCCACCGCGACCAGCACAAGACGGTGCTGATGGTGGAGCACCGCATGGACCTGGTGATGGAGCTCGCCGATCGCATGGCCGTGATGCACCACGGCTCGCTGCTGGCGATCGATACGCCCGAGCGCATCATCGCGAACGAGACGGTGCAGTCCGCATATCTCGGGGACCCGCTGTGACCCCCCTTCTGGACGTGCGCGATCTCAACGTGTATTTCGGGGAGTCGCACATCTTGCAGGGCGTGTCGTTCGGCGTGCGGCGCGGCGGGATCACCGGGCTGCTCGGCCGCAACGGCGTCGGCAAGACCACCACGTTGCGCGGCATCCTCGGGCTCGTGCCGCGCACCGGCAGCGTGGTGTTCGACGGCGACGAGACGGTGCGCCTCGGGACGCACGAGATCGTGCGCCGCGGCGTCGCGTACGTGCCCGAGGACCGCGACGTGTTCGCCGGCCTCACGGTCGAAGAGAACCTCCGGCTCGCCGAGCGCGCCGGTGCGCCGCTGCGCTACGACCTGGTGTACGAGCTGTTCCCCGAGCTGGAGCAGCGCGCCGCGCAAAAAGCGGGGACGCTGTCGGGCGGGCAGCAGCAGATGGTCGCGCTCTCGCGCGCGCTGCTCAACGGCGACAACCGCATCTTGCTGGTCGACGAACCCACCAAAGGGCTCGCGCCGCTGGTCGTGCGGCACGTCGTGGACGCGCTGCGCCGCGCGGCCGAGGTCGCGACGATCTTGCTCGTGGAGCAAAACCTCAGCGTCGCGCACAGCTTGGTACGCGACGTCGTCGTGCTCGATCAGGGGCGCGTGTCGTTCACCGGCGACGTGGAGCAGCTGATGGGCGATCCGGCGCTCGCGCGCCGCCACCTCGGTCTCGCCGCGGCGGGGAGCCACTGACGTGACGGAGTCACTGTCGTGACGACGTTCGCGCTGCTGCTGATCACCGGGCTCGGCCTGGGTGCGCTCTACTTCCTCATCGCGGCCGGGTTGTCGTTGATCTGGGGCTTGATGCGCGTGCTGAACTTTGCGCACGGCGCGTTCTTCACGGTCGCCGCGTACGCCGGCTGGTCGGTGAGCAGCCGGCTCGCGGGCGGTGCGTCGGCTGAGATGCAATGGATCGTCGCGGTCGTCATCGCCGTCATCGTCGGCGGTGTGTTCGCCACGTTGACGGAGGTCGTGCTGATCCGGCCGCTCTACGCGCGCCACGTCGGGCAGGTGCTGGTGACGGTCGGGCTCGCGCTCGCGACGATCTCGCTGGTGCAAGGCGGCTTCGGCAGCGACCCCAAGACGCTGCAGCTCCCCGCCTGGATGACGCGCACGACGACGATCGTGGGCGCGAACATCCCCAACACGCGTCTGCTGGTGATCGTCATCGCCGCGCTCGTGTTCGGCCTGCTGCTCTTCTTCTTGCGCCGCACGCGCTTCGGGCTGATCGTGCGCGCCGGCGTGGAGAACCGCGCGATGGTGCAAGCCTTGGGCATCGACGTGCAGCGCGCGTTCACGCTGGTATTCGCGATCGGCGGCATGGCTGCGGGGCTCGCCGGCATGCTGGCCGGGACGTACTTCGGCACGATCGATCCCGGCCGCGGCACGTCGATGCTGCTGTTCGCGTTCATCGTCGTGATCATCGGCGGGCTCGGCTCGGTGACGGGCTCCGCGCTCGCGGCGGTGGTCGTCGGCGTGCTGCAACAGTTCCTCAACTTCTACGGCGCGGCCGGCGTCGGCGACTTCTCCGTCGTCCTGCTGCTCGCCGTCGTGCTGCTGGTGCGGCCCGGCGGGTTCTCGGGGGCTTCGCAATGACGCCGCGCGCGCGCACGATCGTGCTCGCCGTCGCGCTCGTCGTGCTGGTCGCGCTGCCGTCGATCGGCATCGCGCTGCCCGGCGTGTTCGAAGGCGCACTCAACGCCCCTGGCACGCTCAACCTGCTGGGGCTGTGCTTCGTGTTCGGCGCGCTCGCGCTCACGTACGACCTCGTGTTCGGCTACGTCGGGCTGCTGTCGTTCGGGCACGCGCTCTACTTCGCGACGGGCGTGTACACCACGGCGATTGCGCTCGCGCGCTGGCACTGGTCGCTGCCGGCGGCGCTCGCACTCACGGCGGTCGTCTCGTTGATCCTCCCATTGATTCTGGGCGCAGTCTGCTTGCGCATGCGCGACATCCCGTTCGCGATGGTGACGCTCGCGTTCGCGCAAGCCGGCTCGATTTTGGTGATGCAGAACCCCGGCGCGCTCACCGGCGGCGAGGAAGGCCTCGCGCTCGGCGGCGACGTGCTGCCGTCGTTCTTGGTCGGCGTCACCAACACGCACAACCTCTACTGGATCGCGCTCGTGCTGCTGCTCGTGGTGTACGCGATCGCGTGGCTTGCGGTGAACTCGCCGGCCGGGCGCGTGTGGCAGGCGATCCGCGAGAACGAGCGGCGCGTGTCCGTGCTCGGGCTGAACCCGTATCTCTACAAGCTCGGCGCGTTCGTGCTGTCGGCGTTTCTCGCGTCCGCGACGGGCGTCGTGTACCTGCTGCTGCAAGGCGGCGCCAACCCGCAGGTTACCACCGCGGACTTCACGCTCGCGCTGCTGGTGATGGTCGTGCTCGGCGGCGTCGGCACGCTGTGGGGCGCCGTGCTGGGCGGCGTCGTGTACGAGTACCTCGACTTCCGGCTCGTCGCCCTCGCGAACACGGGCACCGTGCAGTCGCTGCCGGGCGTGCTGCGCGTGCCGCTGTCCGAACCGCTGTTCTTGCTCGGCGTGCTGTTCATCGTGCTCGTGCTCTTCGTCCCCGGCGGTTTGGGCGGGTTGCTGCGCCGGCGCACCGCGAGCTGACGCCCTAAGCAAGCGTCGGGAGGAGGGGTTTGACGCGGACCCGCTGCATCGGCTACACTCACGCTTTGGACGGGCGGCTAGCTCAGTGGGAGAGCGCTACATTGACACTGTAGAGGTCAGAAGTTCAATCCTTCTGCCGCCCACCACGTCCGGAAGACCTCGCGCGATGCGCGAGGTCTTCTTCGTTTCGTGGCACCACGCGCGCCGCACAAATCCATCGCTACCGGCGGCGCCGATCAGAAGAGCGCGCGCAGTAACGAGAGCGCTGCGGCAGGCGTCGTGGTCCCCGTCGCGACCGACGTCCGTGAATCCGTACTGCGGCCAACGGACAGGCTGTTCGCCGCATCGATGCTGAAGGAGGTCAGCGTCGCCGTCTGACCGCTCGCCGTGAGCGACGTGAAACCGACGCCGCGCGCGAAGCCGAACTGCACGTCCAAGCCGGGCCCGGTCAGGTGGTCGGTGTTGATGCTCTGGATGATCCCCGAAGCCCCGTACGCCTGCGTTCCGTTCACGGCGGTGATCGTCGACGTCCCGCCGCCGTTGGACCAGTTTTCACCGGCGAACGCGGCGCTGTCGTTGACGGGGATGCCGTAATGACCTGCGCCGTCGCTGACCAGATTGACGTTCGTGCCGTGGTTCGTGGAGGTGCCGATCAAGGTGTCGATCGTGCCGCCCGTCAGTCCCGAACCCGTCTTGGCAAAGAAGAACGTGGTCGAATAGACGCCGGTCGTGTCGAAGATGTCCATCCCTTCGGTCGGCTGCCCTTGGATCACGCAGCCGCCGCAATTCGTGGTGTAACGCCCGGCATCGGTGATCGAGCCGTTGGTGCTGAACACCCACCGATTTCCCGCTTTCGACGGCAGGTAGAACGGCGACGACGTGTTCGCGATCGTCTGCTGAGGCGGCGTGACGCTGCTGCCGCCACCACCGCCGCCGCCGCCGCACGCCGCGAGCGCGACCACGGCAAGAACCGCAGCGCTCCTAAAAAGGGCCTTCATCCGATGTATATTCCCCAACACGACACAACTCAGTGAGAATGCGTCTTGCCGCGGCGCGACGACGCGCCCTGCGTCAACGTAACGAAAGCGTACAGTTCCGGGGCTCAGCCGGCGCCTCATCCGTGCCATCGCCGGTCGTGTTCCTGATGGCGCGCATCGAGCCCGTGCTTGAAGAAGCGCTCGTAATATCCGGTCTCGACGTGATGGGCTTGCAGCCACACCCCGGGGACGTGGATCGCGTCACAATGCGCCGGGAACCGGCCGTGCGTCTCGTAGATATAGGTGCAGATGTCGCGCACGCAGCTTATCACGTCGTCGCTGTAGTCGGCGGCCTCGGAAAGATAGCGCGTGCCGTAGTCGTCTTTGTAGATATTCGCGAACAGCGCTTGGTCGCGGAAGAGACCGTTCGGGCCGAATTTGTCCTTGACGACCGCGTCGACCGCCTCCGACATCGTGGCGTAGTAGGGCGGGCACATCGCCTTGATCAGATACTCGCCGTCGTGCTGCAAGCCGATGGGGTTGGTGCGCAGGTTCGCATATTTCGGCAGCGGGATCTGCCAGCGCAGAATGTCCATCAGCCGCCAGCGCGGCGTGGTGATGTCGAACCCCAGCATCTTGCCGTAGGTGGGCGCGTACTTCGGGTCGCCGAGCAGCACCGCCGGCGTCAACGCACCGTGGATCCACGCGCCCAGTCCCATCGAGTCGGCGACGAGCATCAAATTTTGCAGCAGCAGGTCCGCCTCGATCTGCGTTCGCAGCGGGCCGAGCACCCCGAGCGGGACCTTGATGTCCTTGTTGAGGAAACCGCGCTTGACCCATGCCTTCACGCCGGCCGGCGCGTAGAAATTGCGGTCGTCCACGATCGTGGGCCGCGCGCCGTCGGGCTGCGTCAGCAGGTACATCATGCCGTTGATGTACTGCCGTGAGAGATCGACCACCGGAAGCAAGATCGTCGTCCCCGGCAGATTGGACATGAAGCGATTGGAATCGAGGTATGCGGGAAAATCGCGCTGGTCTGCCTTCACGTCGATCCGGTGGTCGAGCACCTTGACCTTCGACTGCCGCGCTCGCTCGATCAACGCGTCGGCGCTGAACGGGGCGTCGTCCGCCGGCGGGAGCTTTCGCAGATAGAACGTGCCCTGGTCGTTGATCATGAAGAAGTGCGTGCCCTGAGCGTTGTCGGGGCTGCCGGCCGTGCGCCCTGCCATGTTCAGGTTGGGCTTCGCCATGATCGGCTTGCCGCTCGCCGGATCTTGAAACGGGCGGTCGGGCATGGTGAGGCCGGTGCAGCCGGTCACCGCGATCAGCACCGCCTCTTCGAGCTCGGTCAACGGCGCGCGAATTCCGTCCGATTCATAGCTCATCGTGCCGGCGCGGATGGACGTACCGGCGCTGACCCGGTGCGTTCGCCTGCCCCACAACGCCTCGATCAGCGGGCGCTGCAGCAAGTCGTCGAACCCGGGCTCGCTCATCACGGACTGCCGAGACCGCTCGGCACGATGGCTCGCCACGGCGCGAACGCGCTGGCCGTGCGCGGGAGCACGCCGGCAAGCTCGGGGCAGTGGCGCAAGATCAGGCTGGTCATGCCGTTGTTCGCGATCCAATCCATGCCCAACGGTGAATAGATCTCCGGTCTGAAATCGACCGTCAGGAAACGATCGCTTTGCAGCCGCCGCGACGCCATCAAGATGAAGATCCGGAAGGCCGTGTCGCTGAAGCCGAACCCCTCAGGCGGATTCTCACCCAGCAGGCCCACGACGGTATCCACCATGTCGATGTTGCCGTACACGTCCTTGAGGCGGCGGACCGATTCGGGGTTGGCCGTCAGGTCTTCCCACCGCGTGATGCGCGGTTTGTGCAGTCCCGCGCGGAAATCGTTGTACCGTGGCACGCCGCGGCGCCGCGTGCGCACGATGTCCGCGACCGCGAGGTCGACGATCTCGGTTTCGTTGCGAACGAACGTGCGCAGCGATGCAGGGAAGTTGTGCAGCGTGATCGCGCCGGGGTTGGCGATGCCGAACGAGTAGAGGACGTTGTTCAGACCCGTGTTGCGCATGTAGCCGTCCGCCGCCGTACCCTGGATCTTGTCGAACGTCGTATCGTCGATCTTGCCGCCGTCGTCGCAGCGGTAGAACGTGTAGTCGTCCGGGATCAGCGGATGCAGCCGGTAAACGGTCGCGAAGTCTTCCGTGAGCGTGAACGGGACGCCGTTGTGGTCGGGCATCGTCTTCGGGATGCCCGTCAGCGAATGCGAGTCGATCAGCCAAATCCCGAGCTGGGTGAGCCAGTCCTTGGGCGCCCCGCTCCAGTTCGCGTTCAGCCCGATGTCGATCGCTTTCGTCGCGAGGATCGCCGGCGTCCACTCGATCGTGTGGATCTTGGCGATCAGCGCGGAGACGATCAGCCGCGCGGTTTGAAAGATGCGCTCCTCGTCCCACGTCTTGTAATGCGAGCGCAGCTCGTCGCACAGCACGTTGTGCTCGCGCGCGAACAGCGTGTGCATGCCGGCCAGGCCCAGCCACCAGCTGAAGTTGAACCCGGTGACCGTTTGGCCGCTGACGTCGTCCGCCAAGTAGCCGCCGGGGAGCCGCAGCTTCGCGCTACCGTCGTCGCGCAGGCGCTGGTTGTTCACGAAGTTGTTGCCGTAGACTTCCGAGCTGTCCCACCAGTGCGACGTGTTGTTGCCGAACAGGATCGGCGCACCGGCGATGTCGCCTTCGAGCTCGGTGTTGCCCGCGAGCCGCATCACCGTTTCCGCATCGCCGCCGGTGCGGTTCTGCACCGTCATGCCCGGCGGCATCGGGATCGTGACGTCGTGCTCGCCGTCGAGCGCATAGCGCGCGTGGTCCACCCAATCGTGGACCTGGAACTGGATCCACGCCGCTGCGAGAATGTTCACGATCGTTGCCGGGATGAACGACTCGCGCTTGAGCAGCTGCTCCGTCACCACGACCGCGTTCGGCGTGTCGAACAGGTCCGGGCGGTAGACCGGCCGCAGGTTCCGCCCGAAGACGGCATCGACGGAGCCCATCTTCGGCGCGGAGAGATCGTTGAACGTACCGTCGTAGGTGCGATGCAGGCGAACGTCCTCGGCGACTTGCGGCGGGACGGGACGCGGCCGCGGTGGCGCTTCCGGGATGTCCGTATCGATGAGGTTGTCGCGCCGCAGCACGTGGCGAAACGCGTCGAGGTTCAGCAGGCCGACCTTCGGCGGCAGGCGGTGCCATTCGACGACGGCGTTGACGGCGTGGAATACACCGCGCGACACCGCGCCGAACAGCACATTGCGCAGCGGCGTCGGCGTCACCCAGCGCTGGCTCAGCCGGTGCGCCGAGCTGGCGTCGTACACGTTCTTGCGCGCACGGTTCAAGTTGCCGAGCGGACGAAATTCGTCCGTGGTGTTCCACGGGTTGAAGCTGAGCGATTCGATCGCTTGCGCGTCACCCCGGGCCGCCGCTCCGACGACCTGCTTTTGGATCGTCAACACGGCGACCGGGATAGGCGGAGAGATACGCTCCGTCCATTCCACCGCCGTGTCCTCGATCGGCGTGGATGTTTCGTCGACGAACGGCTGCACGCACAGCTCGAAGCGAACGTCGCCGGACTTCAGCCGGCTCACGAGCTCCCACGCGAGATCGTTCGCCGCGCTCGCGGGCGAGCTCGGCGCGGGCGCGGTGCCGTCCGCCGGACGCAGCAGAAAGCGGACCGCGAGCGTTTCGCCCCAGCGGCTCGCTCCTCGGCTCCAAAACGTCTCGAGCGCGATGCTGCGCACGTTCCGGCTGCGGCCCGCCTTGATGTTCTCGAGCATGCGCAACGTCTCGGGCGGCCCGACTTTGAACGCCAACCCGATGAGTCCGGCGATCTTGCTCAACGGGCCGCCGGCGGTCGCCTTCGCAAACTCCACGAACTGGTGCGCGTTGCGCGCGTGCGACACCGGGAAGTTGGTCATGAGCAGATCGTGCTGCTCGTCCGCGGACACGCCGACGCGCAGCGCCGCACCGCGAAGGTCGGGCGTTCCATCGGGCTGCGGCACGCTGCTGGCATTCGAGAAGCGCACGATGGTCGAGTACGTACGCCCCGGCTGAACCCAGCCGGCGCGCAGGTGTTCCGGCAGCTCGTCGACGACGCGCAGCGACGCATGGACGGTCGCGAAGATCGGTTTGGCATGAAACGTCCGCCGCACCGCGCTCGCCTTCGCGCGCTTCTGCGACGTGAGCTGAACGCCCATGATGTCTTGGGCCATGCGCTCGAACGCGAGCCGTTCGGCTTCGGGGCTGCCGCCCTGATAGGTTTCACGCCACGCCGTCGTCATCGCAATCCGCCGCTCCCTCGCCCCCAGAAAAAGCGCCGCTTCGCCGTCGGCGCCGCTTCAGTAAGGCTTGCATGATACGGACGGCTTGTCAAGCGCGGTGCCGGATCGTTTTTAGCGCAACGCCGTCTTGAAGCTCAGCAACGTGTCGGGATCGCCGCCCAAACTCTGGAATTTCAAGCGTGCCAATGATTCCGCTTGCACGAGACCCTCCACGACATCGGAGAAGTGCGCATGCGCGGCGGTGAAGTCGGACTGAGCGCTCGTGTCGAGATACGACCGGGCAGACTTGCACCCGTTGGTCAGCCCTTCGCCGATCTTCTCGACGGCAGTCAGCAATTCCGAATCCGCACGATTCTTGACATCGAGCGGGAGAGCGCGAGAATCGGTCACGATGCCGCTCGCGGTGGCCTGGCAGTTCTTCAGCTCGGCGGCCGCCTCGACGGCATCTCCGTGCTGCAAATATTCTCCGGCCGCATCGTGCGCGCGAAACGCCGAAGCGCTGACGCGCACGATCGTCGCCCACGACGTTGAGAACTCTTGCAATGCCTTGGTATCCGGGCCGGCTACCGTCGGTCGAGCGGGTTGCGCCGTCACCGTCGCGGGCGTTCCGAAGTCGAGCACCGCGGCTCCGATCACTTCGGCGATGATCAGCGCGCTCAGCATCACGATGGTCACACCGCACATGCGAAGCATCCTGCGTCGCCGCATGATCGCGTACGCGATCGCGCACAGCGCGACCACGACGCACAGGCCGCTCTCGATCCCAAAAACTAGGAGGTCTGGGCGCACCGCTGCATCGTCACGCGGAACCGTGCGATACGAGCCGCGCCAACCCGTATGCGGCGCCGGCGGCGAGCGCGCCGATGAACCATGTCTGGAGCGCACCGAGCAGCAGCGGCGTCGCGAGCACGCGTGCGCGCACGGCGCCGAACACGAGCAGCGCGAACGACGTGCAGAGGATCGACCACCACAGCGCGTCGTGCGCGTTCGGGATGAACACGTACGGCGCCAGCGGGAAGATGCCGCCGAGCACGTAGCCGCCGCCGACCAGCGCGGCGCTGCGCGGCGCCGCGTGCTCGTCGGGACGTTCCAGACCCAGTTCGTTGCGCATCATGAACGCGACCCACTGCTCGCGGTCGCTCGTGATCTCGTTGACGACGCGCGTGAGGATGGGCTCGCGCACGCCGTAGCCGTGCAGGATCTGCGCGACCTCGGCCTTCTCTTCGTGCGGGATCTCCTCGGTCTCGCGGATCTCGCGCGCATATTCCTTGGCGTAGTGCGCGACCTCGCTGCGCGCAGCCAAGTAGCCGCCCAGTCCCATCGAGATCGCGCCCGCGACGATCTCGGCGAGCCCGGCGGTGACCACGATCCCGCTCGCCGCCACCACGCCCGTGACGCCGGCGGCGAGCGCGAACGGCACCGTCAGGCCGTCGGCCATGCCGAGGACGAGGTCGCGGATCGTTTGGGTCCCGGCGCCGTGGCGCTCGTGGTCGGCGGCTTGAATCACTCGGGGATCGTACCGGAGTCCGCTGATTTCGTCACGCCGACGTGTTCCGTGAGGCACGCCGAACTCGCACGGCGAAGAGGAGCGCGTGACGACCTCGACGACCGAACCCAGCGTGGACATCGCGCACCTCCGCCATACCGCCGCGCACGTGCTCGCGTATGCCGTGCAGGACCTCTATCCCGAAGCGAAGCCGACGATCGGCCCGGCGATCGAGAACGGGTTCTACTACGACTTCGACCGCGGCACGCCGTTCACGCCGGACGACCTGGCGAAGCTGCAAGCGCGCATGCGCGAGATCGTGGCGGCCGATTACCCGATGACCGGCCGCCGCGTCACCCGCGAAGAAGCGATGGACGCGTTCCGCGGCAACCCGTACAAGGTCGAGCTCGCGCAGGGCATCCCCGACGACGAGCCGATCACGCTGTACACCATCGGCGAGTTCACCGACCTCTGTCGCGGCGGCCACGCGGATTCGACGGGCGCGATCGGTGCCGTCGAGCTGGAGTCGGTCGCCGGCGCGTACTGGCGCGGCGACTCCAAGAACGCGATGCTGCAGCGCATCTACGGCACCGCGTTCCCGACGCAGCAAGAGCTGGACGACTACCACAAATTTCTGGAAGAAGCCGCGAAGCGCGATCATCGCAAGCTCGGCGCCGAGCTCGATCTGTACCACGTCGACGAGCTCGCCGGCGGCGGACTGATCTTCTGGCACCCGAAGGGCGCGCTGATGCGCGGCATCGTCGAGCAGTTCATCCGCGAAGGGCTGCAAGAACGCGGGTACCTGCCGGTCGTGACGCCGCACGTCGTGCACGAGGATCTCTACGCGACGTCGGGCCACCTCGAGAACTTCGCGCACGGCATGTTCGGCCCGATCGAGGTGGAGGGCCAGCGCTTCCGGCTCAAGCCGATGAACTGCCCGGGGCACATCCTCATCTACAAGAGCGACGGGCGCTCGTACCGCGACCTGCCGCTGCGCTACAGCGAGTTCGGTACCGTCTACCGATTCGAGCTGAGCGGGACGCTGCACGGCCTCACGCGCGTGCGCGGCTTCACCCAGGACGACGCGCACCTCTTCTGCACGCCCGAGCAGTTGCAGGCCGAGTTCGAGCAGACGCTCGACGAAGCGCTGCGTTTGATGGAAGCATTCGATTTCAAAGACTTCGAATATTTCCTGAGCACGCGCACGGGCGATCTGCGCGGTCCGACCGACGACATCGCCGAGGCGGCGATCCGCAGCGCGCTCGAATCGCACAACCTGCCGTACGGCATCGACGAAGGCGGCGGCGCGTTCTACGGGCCCAAGCTCGACATCAACCTGCACGACGCGATCGGCCGCAAGTGGCAGCTCGGCACGGTGCAAGTCGACTTCACGCTGCCGGAGCGTTTCGACTTGAAGTACCGCGGCCCGGACGGCGTCGACCACCGCCCCGTGATGATCCACCGCGCGCTGGCGGGCTCGCTGGAGCGCTTCTTCGGCGTGCTCATCGAGCACTTCGGCGGTAACTTCCCCGCGTGGATTGCGCCGGTGCAGGCGGTGGTGGCGCCGATCTCCGAGCACCAGCTCGACTACGCCTATTCCGTGCGCGACGAACTGCGCGCGCGCGGCTTCCGCGTCGACGCGGATGCGTCGAACGAGAAGCTCGGCTACAAGATCCGCCACTGGAAGACGCAAAAGGTGCCATATATTCTCGTCGTCGGAAAAAGCGAGCTCGCGGACGGCACCGTCAACGTCAACGAGCGCGGCAACGACGCGAAACGCACGGTGACCGTCGACGAGTTCGCGGACGAGCTCGCGGCGAAGGTGGCTGCTCGGCGGTAGTCAGACGGTCGGTGCGACGACCTCGGTCGAGACCGCGCGCCGCGTCCACAACAGCGCGGCGAGCGCGGCCGCAACGGCCTGCACGGCGAGCACGAGCGCAACCGTCGCGGGCCAGCCGCCGCGCGACCACACGATCGCGGGCAGCACCGCGCCGAGTCCGCCGGCGGTGTAATACACGGTGAGGTACAGCGCTGCGGCGGTGGAGCGGCGCTCGTGCACGATCACGCCGATGTAGCCTTGCGACGCGGCTTGCGAGGCGAACACGCCCGTCGACATGATTCCCAGTCCGATCACGATCGCGGCGACCGACGGGATCAGCGTGACCAGCACGCCGGCGGCGCTCGTCGCGACGGAGAGCAGCAGCGCGGTGCGGTGGCCGACGCGGTCGATCAGCCGGCCGGCGAGCGGCGACACGACGACGCCGATGAGATAGACGAAGAACACGTTGCCCAGCGCGACCGTGCCGAGCCCGAACGGCGGCGCGGCGAGATGGTACGTAGCGAACGTGAACGCCGCCACCAGCGAGAACAGCACGCTGCCGCCGACGGCGTACGTCGCGAGCAGTTCCGGATCGCGCGCGAACCGGCCGATCGCGCGCACGGCTTCCCGCGCGGACGACTGCTTCGCAAAGCGCGTCGCACGCGGCAGCGCGACGAGCACGATCGCGCCGCCGACGACGTTCAGCACGCCGAGCACGACGAACGCGGCGTGCCAGTCCCAGCGACTTGCGACGAGCGCGGTGACGTAGCGCCCCAAGAAACCGCCGAACACGTTGCCGGCGATGTACGCGCCGACCGCGCGCCCGCCGACGGCCGCCGGAAACTCTTCGGCGATGTAGGCGAGCGTCACGGCGAACACGGCCGGCATGAACAGCCCCTGCACGAAGCGCCACACGAGCAGCGCGTGCAGCGTCGTCGCGCCGGCGGCGGCGAACGTCACCAGCGCCAAACCGAAGATCGCGCTGACGATGACGCGCTTGCGGCCGATCGCGTCGGCCATCGGGCCCACGAACGGCGCCGCCAGCGCGCACGCGAATGTCAGCACGGAGATCGTCGCGCCGACCGCCGCCTCGCCCGTGTGGAACTCCGCCCGCAAATCGGGCAGCAGCGGCTGGGTGGCGTACATGTCGAGGAACGCGCTCCCGCCGCACGCGGCGACGGCCAGATACCGCGGATCGAAACGCACCCGAGCACCATACCGCAACCGGCGCCAGGGCGCTACGAGTCCCATCGTAGGTGCTGCTGCTGGGGATCGAGACGTCCTGCGACGACACGGCGACGGCCGTCGTCCGCGACGGCGTTCGCGTGCTGTCGAACGTCTCGACCAACCAGGACGAGTTCCACGCGAAGTACGGCGGAATCGTCCCCGAGATCGCCTCGCGGCGCCATGCGGCGCTACTGTCCGCGGCGGTCGACGACGCGCTCACGCGCGCCGGCGTCGCGCTCGATGAGCTGGACGGAATCGCCGTCACGTCGGGCCCCGGGCTCATCGGCAGCCTCGTCGTCGGCGTCGCGGCGGCCAAGGCGCTCGCGTTCGCGACCGGGCTGCCGCTCTTTGCGGTCAACCATCTCCACGGCCACCTCTTCGCCGCGTTTCTCGAACGCGACGTGCCGCCGCCGTACCCGTTCCTCGCGCTGCTCGTCTCGGGCGGCCACTCGCAGCTCGTCGAGGTGCGTTCGCCGACGGCGCTGCGCGTGCTCGGCAAGACGCGTGACGATGCGGCCGGGGAAGCATTCGACAAAACCGCGCGTCTGCTCGGTCTCGGCTTTCCGGGGGGACCCGCGCTCGAAGCGCTCGCGCGCGACGGCGATCCGCGCGCGTTCGCGTTCCCGCGCTACCGGCCCGAGCCGGGCTCGCTCGCGATGAGCTTTTCGGGCTTGAAGACGTCGGTGCGGTATTTTCTGGAATCCGATGCCGGCAAGGACGCGCGGCGCGAAGACGTCGCCGCGTCCTTTCAAGCGGCGGTGATCGACGTGCTCATCGATCGCGTCGCGCGCGCGCTCGATGCGGGCGATTACCGCGGGCTCGTGCTGAGCGGCGGCGTCGCCGCGAACGGCGCGCTCCAGACGGCCTTCGCCGCGCTCGGCGCGGCGCGCGGCGTTCCGGCGTTCATCCCGGAGCGCCGCTTCTGCACCGACAACGCCGCGATGATCGCCGCCGCCGCCGAACGCCGCGCGGACGTCGCGCGCGTCGACCCGCGCACGCTGGTCGCCGATCCGAACCTGCCGTTCCTCTCGGCGGATGCGGCATGATCGTTCGCGTCATCTTCGGCCTGGTCGCGGTCGCGTTCGTTGCGACGGTGCGCGGCCTACGCCGCCGCTCGCGACGCCGCGCGGCGGGCGAAACACCGACCATCACCGTGCGCAGCGGCTACACCGGGCTCGAGAACCCGCTGTACCGCATCACGATCGAGCTCGGCGGCTCCGCGGGCGTGGCGACGTTTATGTGGTCCCGCGACGGCGAGCGCAACGCCGTTCGAAAGCGCGGCGTAGTGCAAACCGGTACGTGGATTCCGCTCGAGAACGAGGTCGACGTGCGCTTCGACGGCGAGACGTTCGAGGCCGGCGAGTTCTGGACGTTCCCCGCGCGCAGCGCCGCCGACACCGTCACGCTCAAGGCGCGCCGGCGCGGAGCGCCCAGCGCTCGTGGTCGCGCCAAGCACCGTCGATGAAAAGATAACCCGGCGAAAAACCCTCGCGGCTGAAGCCGGCACGCCGCACGAGCGCGATCGACCGCGCATTGTCCGGCTGCACGTTCGCCTCGACGCGGTGCAGTCCGAGCTCATCGAACGCGAAGCCCACCGCCGCGCGCAGCGCGTGCGTCATCAGCCCGCGGCCACCCGTCGCCGCATAGCCCCAGTAGCCCAGGTACGCGCTGCGAAAGACGCCGAGCACGATCTCGCTGAGGTTGATCACGCCGACCAGCGCGCCGCTGCCGCGCTCGCGCGCGAGCAGCGACATGTTCGCGCCCGTGACGCCGCGTCCGAACCACGCGTCGAAGCCGGCCTGGTCGGTGAACGGGGTCACCCACGGCGCGTGATAGGCGGTGTTGTCGCGGTTCGCCGCGATCAGCTCCGCGGTATCCGCGCGCCGCACGCGCTGCACGTCAACGGACATCGCCGCGTTCGAGCAGCCAATCGATCGCGTGCGTGAAGTTCTCCCGGGTCGGCTCGTCCTCGAACAGCACGCCGTTGAGGAAGAACGCGGGCGTGCCGGGGATGCCGCCGTCCTCACCGCCCTGCTTCACGTCCTCGACGATCCCCGTATATGTATGCTCGCTCAGCGCTTGCGCGAGCGCCGCGTCGTCGAGGCCGAGCGCGCGCACGTAGCCGAGCAGGTGCGGCCCGTCGAGCGCGCGCTGGTGCTCGAAGAGCGTATCGTGCAGCTCCCAGAATTTTCCGTGGTCCGCGGCGTACTCGCCCGCCTCGGCTGCGGCTTGCGCGTGGCGGTGCTGCTGGAGCGGGAAGCTGCGGAACACGACGCGCAGCGTGCCGGCGTACTTCCTCTCCAGCTCCTTCACCACCGGGTACGCAACGCCGCAGTACGGGCACTCGAAGTCGCCGTACTCGACGAGCGTCACGCGCGCATCGGCCGGCCCGCGCACGTGATCGTCGGGTCCGACCGGTACCGCGAGACGAACCAGTCCGTCGTCGTTCGCGCTCACCGCAGCGTCAGGATCAGCCGGAACGATGCCGGGTCCAGCACGAGCGCGTCGCGCGGCTGCAATCCGAACGGCGTCGGATACGGCGTGCCCAGGCCGAGCCGCGTGAAGCGCCCGCTCACTGCGTTCGTCAAGTTCGTGCCCGCCAGCGTGAGGTCGACGTTCTTCCACGTCTTCCCGAACGCCGCGCTCACCGTCGCGAAGTGCGGCTGGGCGAGCTCGTTGTTCGCGCTCTTCGCGGTGAGGTTCGCCGCGCCGTGCACGCCGTTGCGCGCGTAGCGCAGCCCGAACGCGAACGTCTGGATCGGGATGCTGCCGAACTGCTGGCCGACGACGAGGTTCGAGCCGGACGTCGGGTTCGCGGCGACGACGCCGGGCAGCGTGGTGGGATACGCGGCGTTCACACCGTACTCCGCGCTCGCGAACAGCGCGCCGAAGCGGTGCGCGAGGCGCAGCGAGCCGCCCTGGTACACCACGTTGCCGACGTTGACCGGGAACGACTGCGCCACGACGGTGCTGATCGGGTTTCCCATCGCGTCGAGCGGGCACGCGGTGCCGAGCGGGTAGAACACCTCGATCGGGTCGCGCAGGTTGGTGCGGTACAGCGTGACGTCGGCGGTGGTCGTACCGAACCGCTTGCCGTAGCCGAGCTCGTACTCGGTCGCGTGCTCCGCGTGCTCGTTGCGGTTGCCGTTCGCACCGACGCAGTTCTGGTCGGGCGTCAGGTCGGCGACGGGCAGCGTGTACAGCTCGCTGAGGAGTGGCGCCCGAAAGCCGGTGCCCACCGCGAAGCGCAGCGTGCCGTCGTGTCCGTCGTCGTAGGCGAGCCCGAGCCTGCCGTCGGTGCTCGTGCCGAACGTCGACCAATGCGCGGACACGACGCTCGCGGCCACGCGCAGCCGCGGCCCGACGTCCGCGCCCGCACGAACCCACACTTGCGTGCCGGTCTCGCGCAGCGTTTGCACGAATTGATCCGCCGACGCGAGCGTCTCGGAGCGCGCCTGCGCGCCGAACGCCACCGTCGCGGTGCCGATCGCGCGGCTCCACTCTGCGCTCGTCGTCGCAAGCCGGTCGACCAGCGACACGTCGTACGGCGAGAACGCGCCCGCGTCGGGCAGCGTGCGCGTCACGGCCGTCGCGTCGCTCGACAAACCGCTGCTGATCGAAAGCGTTCCGGCGCCCAGCGGCACCGTCAGGCTCGCGAGCGTCGCGCGGACGCTCAGCGCCGACGTCTCCGGCCCGCTGCCGACGAACGCGGAGCCGGGTGCATCGACGGCCGGGTCGACCGGCGCGGTCTGCGCGGCGCCTTCGTCGCGCACGCTGTTGACGCTGAGCGCGCGCACGCGCAGCGTGGAGCGCGGCGTGAAGTCGTACGTGAGGTTGACGAGCGACGTCGAGACGGAGGTCGCGGAGCCGATGCGCGTCGCCACGTCCGTCGTCCCGCCGCTGCCGTCGGGCACTTGCAGCGTCACCGGATAATCGTGCACGTAGCCGCCGGAATGCGCGCTGCCGAGCGCGAGCGCGTACCCGAAGCGCGACACGCGGCCGGTCGCGTTGATCTGGGCGGACGTCGTGCCGAACGAGCCGGCCGACAGCCGCAGCATGCGCTGCGGCGTCGCGGTCGGGCGCAGCGACACGAGGTTGATCTCGCCGCCGATGGTGTCCGCGCCGCGCGTGTCTTCCGGGCCCAGCCCCTCGCTGATGTCGATCGCGGCAAGCACGGAGCTGGGGAACGACGCGAGGTCGAGATCGCCGGTGTTCGCGTTGTTGAGCGGCTGGCCGTCGAGCGCGATGCGCGTCTCGGACGGATCGGGGCCCCGCAGCGATACGACCGCCGTCGCGCTCGCCGTGCCCGCGTCGGGCCGCGTCATCGAAAGCGACGGGATGGTGGCGAGCGCGTCGAGGATGCGGTCGAAGCCGTTGGCGTCGAGGTCGAGCCGCGTGATCTCGCGCGTCGGCACCGTGCTGTGCGGGAGCGCGAGCCGGCCGTCGACGACCACCCGCCCGATCTCGCGCAACCTGCCCGAACCCAGCGGCTCGAGCGTGACGTCGAGCCGTTCGTCCTCGTGCACCACGACGTCGGTCTGCGCCACCGCGTAGCCGGCCGCGACGATCGTGACGCGGTACGCACCGGGCGGCGCGGTGAAGCGGAAATTGCCGCGCGCGTCGGCGTCGGCGTCGGCGGTCGCGGAGCCGACGGCGTGGACGTGCGCCCGAAGCGGGGCACCGTCGGCCGAGCGGACGACGCCGGTCACGCCGCAGCACCCGACGGCGGCGGCGACCAAGAGCGGCAAAGGCATGATCCCTACCGTTCGAAGGTCCACCGCCGAATCGCTGCCGCCACGGCGTCGAACTCGACCGGCCGGATGCGCTCGCGCAGCCCCGCTTCGTCCGTGACCCCGCCCACGGCCACCGGCACGCGGACCAGCACCGGGCCGCGGTCGGTCGCCGCGGTGACGTAGTGCACGGTCACGCCCGACCACGGGATCCCGTAGCGGACGGCGTCGCGCAGCGCGTGCGCGCCGCGCAGCGCCGGGATCACGGTGCCGTCGGGCGCGACGACCCGGTCCGCCGCGGGATCGAGCGGCAAGAACGACGGGTGCAGGTTGATCGTCTCCGGGAAGCGCCGTAAGAACTCAGGCGGCAACAGGTGCATCCAGCCCAGCAGCAGCACCAGCTGCGGCTCGGTGCGCGCGACCGCGTCGATGACGCGCGCGTCGAAGCTCGCGCGCGGTTCGTTCGCGCGGTCCCATTCGACGGCGACCGCACCGACGCCGTGCTCGCGCGCCGCATCCAGCGCGCCGGCGCGGGCGTCGTTCGCGACGACGGCCTGCACGTCGAGCGGCAACCGTCCGTCGCGCACGCGCTCGAGCACGCTGCGCGCGTTCGTTCCGGCGCCGGACGCGAGGATCGTCGCGCGAAACCGTCCGACGTCGTACGTGAACTCGTCGGCGACCGACGCCCCGGTGCGCCGCACGTACGATTCGACGAGCCGTTCGCCGCGCACCGCGGGGATCAGCGCGAACGCATACCCCGCCGCGCGCAAACTACACAGCGCCGCGGTCAGCAAGAGCTCACCGATCCCGCGGCCGCGATGCGCTTGCGCAACGCCGTACGGTCCGAAGACGCCGGCGTCGTCGCGGCCGCGCCACGCGCGCAGCCACGGGAATTTCAAACCGCGCGCACCGAACGCCGCGAAGCCCGCGATCGCACCGTCGCGCTCGGCGATCCACGCGCTCCCGGCGCCCGCTTCGTAGGACCACCACGACGGCGCGAACTCCAAGTCGATCCACGCGGCAAGCAACGCATCGGGGCCGTCGACGCGGCGCAGCGTGTAGCCCGCACGCGCCGCAACGTCGTGCGCGCGCGCGAGCGCCGTCACACCGTACCGCTCGTCGTCGAGCGCGGCGAGCAGGTTCACCGCCATGTCGTGTGCTTACGCGCGCGCGGGGCGGACGACGACGCGCGGCTCGCCGTCGCGCCGCGGCTGCACGAAGCCGACGACGCGCGCGCCGGGCGCGGCCGCGAGCGCGCGGTCGACGTCGGCGATCGGCACGATCAGCGTGTAGCCCACGCCCATGTTGAGCGTGCGATAGCGCTCCTCGTGCGCGAGCTCGCCGCGCTTCACGAGTTCCGCCATGATCGGCGGCACCGCCCAGCGCGTCTGCTCGAACACCGCCGCCGCGTGCTCGGGCAGCGTGCGCGGCACGTTCTCGAGCAATCCCCCGCCGGTGATGTGCGCCATCGAGCGCACCGCGGCGACGCGCTGGATCGCGCGCACCGGCTCGCGGTACGACGGGTGCGGCGCGAGCAGCGCGTCCCCGTACGTCGACTCGCCGAACGGCGCGCCGTACTCGTCTTCGGCGATGAGCGCGCGCGCGAGCGTGTAGCCGTTGGTGTGCAAACCGACGGCGGGCAATCCGACGATGGCGTCGCCCGGTTGCACGCGGTTGGGGTCGGGGACGTCGTCGAGGTCGACGATGCCGACGATCGTGCCCGCGAGGTCGAAGTGGTCGGGCCGGTACACGCCCGGCATCTCCGCCGTCTCGCCGCCGAGCAGCGCGCACGAATTCTCGCGGCACGCGCGGTGCACGCCCGACACGACCAGCGCCGCGATCTCGGGGTCGAGCTTGCCGACCGCGAGATAGTCCAGAAAGAACAGCGGCTCCGCGCCCGTGACGAGGATGTCGTTCACGCAGTGGTTGACCAAGTCGGCGCCGACCGTGTCGTAGCGCCGCAGCGCCGACGCGATGAGGATCTTCGTGCCGACGCCGTCAGTCGAGCCCACCAGCGCCCGCTTGCCGTCCCCCGGCAGCCGGAAGAGACCCGAAAAGCCGCCGAGGGAACCGAGTTGGTCCGGATGCGTCCAACCGGAGGTCACGTCGCGATACCGTTGCACCGCCAAGTTGCCTGCGTCGATGTCGACCCCAGCCCGCGCGTACGCGTCGTCGCCGCCGTGCCGGAGGGTCATCGGAGGGCCGCGCGGGCGGCGCGCGAATCGGGTGCAGGTTGTCCAATCACGGTCGCTCGACCGCTTCTGTCCTTCCGGAGGAATCCATGCAGGTCCACGTCTCGAACGACGCGCCGACGTCGGTTGCGACCGGCGCGCTCGTCGTGCCGGTCTTCGCGGGCGGCGCCGTCGACGGCGTCGCAGCGGAGGTCGACACGCTGCTCGGCGGCGCGATCGCCGACATCCTCGCGGGCGGTGAGATCTCCGGCAAGGCCAACGAGACGTCCCTCGTGCACGCGAAGGATGCGCCGTTCAAACGCGTGCTGGTCGTCGGCCTCGGCGAGCGCGGCACGTTCAACGCCGCGGGTCTCGCAAAGTACGCCGGCACCGCGGTGCGCTATCTCGGCAAGCGCGGCGTCACGGCGATCGCGATCGCGCTGCCGGCCGGCGCCGATGCGATGCTCGCCGCGTCGTTCGTCGCCGAAGGCGCGATCGCGGGCACGATCGACACGACGATCTATCGCACCGAGCCCGACAAGCCCGTCGTCACCGACTCCGTCACGATCCTCGCAGGCACGTACGACCGCGCCACGCTCGACGCCGGCGCGCAGCGAGGCAGCGTGATCGGCGAAGCGGTCAATGCGGCGCGCCGCATGGCGCTCACGCCCGCGAACGACATGACGCCGACGCACCTCGCGGCGCGCGCGAAAGAGCTCGGCAAGGATGCGGGCCTCGAGGTCGACGTGCTCGACGAGAAGCGCATGGAAGAGCTCGGGATGGGCTCGCTGCTCGGCGTGTCGCGCGGCTCCGACGAGCCCGCGACGCTCAGCGTGATGACGTACAAAGGCGATCCGTCGTCCAGCGAGACGCTCGCGCTCGTCGGCAAAGGCCTGACGTTCGACAGCGGCGGTATCTCGATCAAGCCCGCCGAGAACATGCACGAGATGAAGTACGACATGTCGGGCGGCGCCGGCGTGATCGCCGCGATGTGGGCGATCGGCAAGCTGCACCCGAAGATCAACGTGATCGGGCTCGTGCCGTCGTCGGAGAACCTCCCCGGCCACAAGGCGATGAAGCCCGGCGACGTGCTCAAAGCGATGAACGGCAAGACGATCGAGGTGATCAACACCGACGCCGAAGGCCGGCTCATCCTCGCCGATGCGCTGTGCTACGCGCGCAAATTAGGCGCGACGAAGATCGTCGACGCCGCGACCCTGACGGGCGCATGCGTCGTCGCGCTGGGCCACGCGGCGAGCGGCACGATGTCGAACGACGACGCGTTCGTCGACCGCTTCCTCAAGGTCGTGGCCGGTTGCGGCGAGCGCTACTGGCGCCTGCCGATCTACCCGGACTACGAGCAGCAGGTCAAGAGCGAGATCGCGGACCTCAAGAACAGCGCGGGCCGCGCCGCGGGCGCCGAATCGGCGGCCGCGTTCCTCAAGTCGTTCGTCGGCGACACGCCGTGGATCCACCTCGACGTGGCGGGAACCGCTTACCTCGACGCCGAGTCGGCGTTCATGGCGAAGGGGCCGACCGGGACGCCGGTGCGCGCGTTCGTCACGATGGTCGAAGACCTCGCGAAGAACGGCACGCCCACCAACGGCGTCGCGAAGGCTTCGGTCACGGCCGCGGTCTGACCATCACGGGGTACACGACCGGCATGAACCCGCAAGAGCCGGTCGTGCCCGAACCCAACGTGCCCAACGCTCCGGGCGCGCCGGTCAGCGACCCGAAGACGCCCGAGCAGCCGGCCGAGTACGACGCGCAGGACGGATTGGACGACTACGACGAGGCCGAGGCCGACTCGTTCCCGGCCAGCGATCCGCCCGCCGCGTCGGAACCCGGCGCCGGCTGATCGAGCACGCGGTGCAGCACCGCGAGCTCGCGTTCCGCCCATTCCGCGCGCTCGCGCCAGCGCGCCAGCTCGCGCCCCAACGCCCGCCCTTGTAGAACTTCGAGCGCCAGGCCGACGGCCGTGGCGACGGTTTGCAACGCCTCGCGCTCCGCGGCCGTGTACGCGTACGGCACGGCGCCGACGGCCAGCAGCCCCCGGATCCGCCCGGCGGCGACGAACGGCAGCAACAGCGACCCGGCGAGCACGGAACCGCCCGGCGCGTCGAGCACGTCGCGCTCGGCACGCAGCGCGACCAGCGCTTCGTCGTCCTGGTCGACGGCGTCGAGCTCCCCGAACGGCATGTCCCCGGCCGCCGCGCCTAGCGTGAAGGCGCCGCCGTCGGCGTCGGGCGTGTACGCGGCGACCCAGCCGGCACCGGTCGCGGCCTGGACGGCATCGACGGCGCGCTCGAGCGCGGTCACCCGGTCTTCGATGAAGTGCACCTGGCGGACGAAGGCCGGCAATCCCATGTGGGTCATGGTCCGGTTTTCGGCCGCGAACGTGCGGCCCGCGAGGTCAGGCCTTGAGCGCGGGCTGCATGTCCGTCTGCAGGCTGCCGTTCGAGGCTGCCGGCCGGCTGGGATAGCGGCCGTTCAGACAGCCCAGGCAGAAGTCGCCGCGGTCGCGGCCCGTCGACTCGACCAAGTTCTCGATGCTCAGGTAGCCCAGCGAGTCCGCGCCCACGCGCTCGCAGATCTGCGGCACGCTCAAATTCGCGGCGATCAGCTCGGCGTAGGTCGCCATGTCGACGCCGAGATAGCACGGGTGCACGATCGGCGGCGACGTGATGCGCAGGTGCACTTCGCGCGCGCCGGCGTCGCGCAGCAGCGACACGATGCGCGGCGTCGTCGTGCCGCGCACGATCGAGTCGTCGACCACGACGACGCGCTGGCCGCGCAAGTTCTCGACGATCGGGTTGAACTTCAGCTGCACACCCTGGCTGCGCATCTTCTGGTCGGGGCTGATGAACGTGCGGCCGATGTAGCGGTTCTTGATGAGGCCTTCGACGTACGGGATGCCGCTTTCCGACGCGTAGCCGATCCCGCCGGGGATCGCGCTGTCGGGCACCGCCATCACCACGTCGGCTTCAATGGGGTGCTCGCGCGCGAGCGCGCGGCCCATCTGATACCGCGCCATGTAGATCGAACGCCCGCTCAGCACGCTGTCCGGCCGCGCGAAGTAGATGTACTCGAACATGCACAGCGACGCGGGCTTCACCACCTCGGTGTGCTCGGTGCGAATGCCGCGGCCGTCGATGCACACGACTTCACCGGCGGCGATCTCGCGCAGGTAGTGCGCGCCGACGGTCGCGAGCGCGCACGACTCCGACGCGATCATGTAGCCGCGGTCGCCGTATGTTCCGATGCACAGCGGGCGCACGCCCCACGGGTCGCGGAAACCGTACACCGCGTCGCGCGTCAGCATCACCACGGAGTACGCGCCTTCGGCGACGCGCATCACCGCGCGGATCTTGTCGGTCCACGTCGGGCCCGGCGCGAGCGCGATCGTCTTCGCGAGGATCTCCGAATCGGACGTCGCGGCGAGGCGAACGTCGTCGGGCAGCAGCGCCGCCAGCTCGTCGGCGTTGGTGAGGTTCCCGTTGTGCGCGAACGCGAACTGCCCGAGCTCGGACTCTTCGACGAACGGCTGCGCGTTGACGATCACCGAGCTGCCCGTGGTGGAGTAGCGCGTGTGGCCGATCGACACGAAGCCTTTGAGCCGGCCGAGGATGGCTTCGTCGAACGAGCCGGTGATCAGGCCCATCTGGCGATGGCTGTCGATGCGCAGTCCGTCGCCGACCGCGAGGCCGGCGCTCTCTTGGCCGCGGTGCTGCAGCGCATAGAGCCCGAAGTAGGCGAGCCGCGCTACGTCTTCGCCGGGTGCGTAGAGCCCCGCGACCCCACACGCCTCGTGCAGCACGTCACCGGCGGGTTGCACCGCTTCCCGATCGTACGCGCGCGCCATACTTCAAGCTTAGGGAACCGGGCCGGTCGGTCCCGGTTTCGGTTGCCGGTTAGCGGCGCGAGCGGGAACCGAAGAGCTCGAGCAGCGCGAGGAAGATGTTGATCGCGTCGAGGTAGATCGCGACGGCGAGCTGGACGGGCGTGAGACCGTCGCCGCCGGCACGGATGCGGCTGAAATCGATGAGCGTCAGCAGCGTGAACACGCCGAGCGTCAGCCAGGAGTACGTGTCGGGATGCACCCAGTGGGTGAAGATGGAGACGAACCCGACGAGCACGAGCGCAACCAGCAGACCGAGCGCGATCCCGCTGAAGCGGCGCCAGTCGACCGAGAACACGAACGCGACGCCGCCCAGCACCAGCATCCCGAAGCCGGTGGTCGCCGCGGCGTTCACCACCACCTCGGGGCCGATCGCGTTCACGTACGCCGCGATGACCGGCGCGAGGCCGATGCCTTCGAGGAACGTGAACGCGTAGAACCACAGCAGCGCGATCTGCGGGCTGTTGCGCACCGCGTTCATCACGAACAGCAGCACGAAGCCGCCGAGCAGTGCCGCCATGCCGCCGCCGTAAGAAACACCGCGGAACATGTACGCCGCGACGGCCGTGATCAGGAAGCCGACCCCGGTGATCCCCAGGACCTGGCCCAGCAAGTTGATCCCGCTGCCTGCGGCCGCGGAGGGGGGCTGCCCGCCGTAGGGGGAGCGGCCGTAGGGTGAGCCTCGTTGGTACATTGCAGTCTTCTCCTACCCGCGCGGCGGGGCGCCGGTTACGTTCGGACGAAACGGTCGCGCCGAAGATGATCGCCGCGTCTGGTTTCCGGACCGTGGCGGCCCCGCTGCGCCGGTTCTCCGGCGCCGCGGCGGCCGCCGCCGTCACGTTCGTCGTGATCCTGATCAGCTCGCACCTGCGTTCCACGCAGCAGAACAACTACGTGCGGGTGGCCTACGCGTGGCTGCACGGCCGAATGTGGATCGACTGGCCGGGCCGCTGGATGGATGCCGTGCAGTACAACGGCCACTACTACGGCGTCGACGGGCCCGTGCCGGCGCTGTTCATGCTGCCGTCCGTGTTGATCTGGGGCAACGACGCGAACCAGACCACGGTCGCGATCGCGTTCGCCGCGGTCGCGACGTTCCTCGCGTGGGTGCTCGCCGAGCGTCTCGGCGTGACGGAGCTGTCGACGAAAGTCTTTCTCGCGATGTTCTTCGTCGCCGGTACCGACGTGTGGTGGTGCGCGGAGCTCGGCGACGTGTGGTTCCTCGCGCACCTGTGCGCGGTGGCGTTCATCCTCGGCGCGCTGGTCGAATTGTGCGGCAAGAACCGCGGTTGGCTCGTCGGTGTGTGCGGCGTGCTCGCGTGCGGCGCGCGCTTCCCGGAGGTCGCGGCGCTGCCGCTGCTTGCGTGGGGGCTGTGGACCGGCGCGTTCGCCGGCATCGTTCCGGCGCGCGCGGAGCGTATGAAACGGCTGCGCTCGTTCGGCATCGTGCTCGCGTGCTGGGCGATCGTGTTCGTCGGCTACGACGAGCTGATGTGGGGCACGATCGTCGACGTCGGCCACACCGTGTACTTTCACGCCGACGCGTGGGGCCAGCCCACCGGTTCGCCGTTCCAGGTCGGGTATCTGCCGTACCAGATCTACTCGTTCTTCTTTCGCGCGCCGATCTTCGTCGAGTGGCTGCAGCACGCGCAGTGGCCGTACGTCAAACCCGATCCGCTCGGCATCGCGCTCACGTTCACCAGCCCCGCACTCGTGCTGGCATTTCTCGCGAAGACTCCGCGCAACGTCGTCGTCGCGCTGTGGATCACGACGGCGCTCGTCGCCGCGCCGGCGTTTCTCTACTACCTGAACGGCTGGGTGCAGTTCGGCATGCGGCACATGCTCGATTTTCTGCCGTACCTGTTCGCGCTGATGGCGATCGGTGTGCGCAACCGGCTGCCCAACTGGGGCGTCGCGCTGATCATCTGGTCGGCGCTGGTCGGCGCGTGGGGCGTGTGGTACTGGAACAGCTTCGTGCGGACGAACGGCTAGCCGCGCCGTAGACCTGAAGGCTTCAGCTCGCGCACCATCGAACGCCTGTTCGATGGTGGAGCTTCCGATCGCTCGCCGGCCGAGCGAGGTCCGGGTCGAAGAGATCGCCGCGAAGAGCGCGCTCAACCGCGTCCGCGGGATGGGCTTCACCTGGTCGCTCAACCCGTTCACCGGGTGCATCCACCAGTGCGTGTTTTGCTACGCGCGCGGGACGCACGCGTACCGCGAGCTCGACGGCGTGCGCGAGTGGGGCTCGGTGCTCGGCGTCAAGGTGAACGTCGCGGCGGTGCTGCGCGCCGATCTCGCCGGGCGTGCGTACCGCGGCGAAGAGATTGCGATCGGGACCGCCACCGATCCGTACCAGGCGCTCGAGGGCCGCTATCGCCTGATGCGCGGTATCCTGCCCGCACTGCGCGACGCGCGCGCGCCGTTCCACGTCACGACGCGCTCGCCGCTGATCGTGCGCGACCTCGACCTGCTCGCGCAGTGCGCGCGCCGCGCGGACGTCGGCGTCGCCGTCAGCATCGCGACGCTCGACGACGCGCTCGCGCACGAGATCGAGCCGACCGTCGCGCCGCCGCGCCAGCGGCTGCGCGCGGTGCGCGCGCTCGCGGATGCCGGGATTCGCGTCGGCGTCGCCGTCGCGCCGGTGCTGCCCGGCATGACCGACGATCCGGCCGCGCTGGCCGCCGTGGTGCGCGCCGCCGCGGACGCGGGCGCGTCGCACGTGTGGCACAGCGCGCTCAACCTCGGCACGATCACGCGCGACGCGTACTTCGCCTTCTTGCGCTCGACCCGGCCCGAGCTGGTCGAACGGTACGAGCGGTTGTTCGGTCGCGGCCGCTATGCGGAGCCGGCGTACGTGCGCGAGGTCGCCGACCACGTTCACGCGGCGTGCCGCGCGACGCGTTTCGCACGGCACCGCGCGCTCGCGCCCGACCGAACCGGCATGCAACTGGCGCTCCTGTAGAGGCGCGGCCTTCGGGGCGATGGAATTCCTAGTCATGACGAGTCGGTTGTGGCGTGTTCTGCCGGCCTTTTTTTTGCTATTACCGAGCGCGCCGGCGTTCGCCGACGAGGCGCCGCCCGACGTGGCGGCGATCCGGCAGCACATGCGCGAAGCCCGCGCGATCCCCCACGCATACCGCCGGACGACCGTGACGACGTCCTCCAACGGAACGACGACCACCGTTCGCTACGCCGTGCGCGACGGCGAATGGCGCCAGATCGTGGAGAGCGGTCCGTTCCACACCGAGTCCGGCCGAACGAAAAACGAAGAGTGGCACCAGAACGACAACGGCCAGACCGTCATCGACGAGCCCGATCCCGGAGCGGCCAAGCCTGAGCCGACCACAACGACGGTCTCGCGCGTGCACGCGCCCGTCGAGGCGTGGCTGATCGCGGAGCTCAACAAGCGCGGGCGCGGAACGCGCGAGTACGTCGATCCGCAGACCTGGCGCCTGGTCCGCGACGAGGACGTGACCGCCAACGGCATTGTCGCGACCGTGTACGACGACTTCCGCAGCGACGGCGGGCGTGTGTTCGCGCACCACTGGCACGTCGAGAACGGCTACGCGCGCACGACGAGCGACACCCGCGTGACGGCGTACGACGCCGACGACGTGCCCCCGTCCGCCGTCGCGATGCCGAACAGCCGGCGGCTGCTCGTGACGTTCCCGGCCGGCGTGCCGGCGGTGACGCTGCCGTCGAAATTCGGTGCCCAGCACATCGTCGTGCGCATCATGGTCGGCACGCGCGGCTTGGACTTCCTGCTGGACACCGGCGCGAGCGGCATCACGATCGACAGCGGCGTCGCGCGGCAGCTCGGCCTTCACGCTTACGCCGAGCGCTCCGCCGTCACGGCGCAGCGCTACACGACCGCGCGCACGATCGTGCCCGAGATGCACATCGGCGAGCTCGTGATGCGCGACGTCGCGGTCCAGATGATCCCGGACAGCGACGAGGTCGAGCCCGGCTACAAAGCCGTCGGGCTGCTCGGTTTCGATTTTCTTTCCGAGCTCGGCGTGACCATCGACTACGAGAAGAAACAGGTCACGGCCGTGCGCGAACCCGACTACGTCGTGCCGAAGGGTAATCACGTGATCGCCCTCGACGTGCGGATCGGCGACGGCTCGCCCTACGTCAACGTCGCGGTCAACGGTGCGCTGAGCGAGCGCTTCATCCTCGACACCGGCCACGCGGGGACGTTCATGATCTTCGACGCGTTCGCGCGCAAGCACCCCGAGGCGCTCGTCGACAAAGGCGGCGGCGGCGACTTGCGCAACATGGAGTGGTACGGCGTCGGCGGCGCGATCGAGACGCGTCCGTACCAGCTCGCCAGCGTCAAGATCGGTGCGCTGAACTTCGTGGACTTCGTCGGGTATCGGGTGACCAACGACCGCAGCTACGACTTCGGCAGCGACGACGGGGTGATCGGAAGCGACTTCCTCCGGCTGTTCACCGTCGGCCTCGACTACGCGAGCGGCCACGTCTACCTCGTGCCGAACACCGCGGGCCGCAAAGCGATGGGCATCCGCGAATGAACGCGCGCGCGGCACACCGTACCGCCGCGCTGCTGGCGGCGCTCGCTGTCGCCTTGCCCGCGCTCGCGCGCGGCGCCGACGTGCTGCCGAGCGCGGCGGAGATCCGCGCGAACGTGCGCGCCGCCGAACGCGAACCGAGCGCGTACCGCGAGACCATCGTCACGACGTCGTCCGACGGCACGACCACCACCGAGCGGCATCTCGTGCGCGGCGCCGACGAGCGCACCATCGACGACAGCCCGCCGTTTCACGCCGAAGCCGGCGTGGTGCACGGCGAGCGCTGGCTGCAGGACGAGAACGGCGTCACGCTCGACGACCGCGCCGACCCGGGGCGCGCGAACAAAGAGACGTTCACCACCACGGTGACGCGCGTGCGCGCGCCGGCCGGCGCGTACGCGATCGCGACGCTCAACGCGAAAGGGTGGGGCCGCAAGGAGTACGTCGACCCGGCGACCTGGCACGTGCTGCGGCGCGAGCGCCTCATCGCCACCGGGGTCGTGTCGACGACGTACGACGACGTGCGCGACGATCAGGGGCGCGTGTTCGCGCACCGCTGGCACGTCGACAACACGGTCGCGCAGACGACGACCGACTCGCGCGTGACCGAGTACGTGCCGGGAACCGTGAGCGACGCGGAGCTCCAGCGCCCGGCGAGCCGGCGCGCGCTGGTGGCGTTTCCGGACGGCGTGACCAGCGTAGACCTGCCCGCCGATTTCGTGGAGCACATCTACGTGCCGGTGCGCATCGGCAGCACGGAGATCGAGTTCGTGCTCGACAGCGGCGCGTCGGGGCTCGTCGTCGACGCGAACGTCGCGCGCCGCGCGGGCTTGCAGCAGTACGGCGAGCACGCGCACGTCGTGGCCGGCCGCGCGACGTACGCGCGCGCCGTCGTGCCGGAGCTGCGCGTCGGCCCGCTCGCGCTGCGCGACGTCATGGTCGGCGTGATCCCGCTGGGCTGGACCGGGAAGCGCGGCGCGCGGATCGGCGGGCTGCTCGGCTTCGACTTTCTCGCGCAGCTCGGCGTGACGCTGGACTACGAGCACCAGCGCATCACGGTCGTTCCGGCCGCCGCGTACGCCGCGCCGTCCGGGCCGCAGACGACCGCGCTCGCGGCGCGCTTCGGGCGCGGGATCCCGCTCGTCACGGCGTCGTTCGACGGCGCCGTCGCGGAACGCATCGGGCTCGACACCGGCGCGGACGGCTCGTTCCTGCTGTTCGACTACTTCACGCGCCGCAATCCGAGCGCGCTGCCGCAAGGGCCCAGCAGCGGCTTCGACGGTCCCGGCGCGCAGACGGGCGTCGGCGGCACGTTCTCGACGAGCCTGGTGTTCGCCGGCACGATCGAGCTCGGGCAATTCACGCTACCGGCCGTGATGGGCGCGCGCGTGACGTCGGAGCGCAGCTACGCGCAAGACCTCGACGGCGTGATCGGCGGCAAGGTGCTGCGCTGGTTCACGGTCGGGTTCGACTACGCGCACGAGCGCGTCTACCTCACGCCCAACGCCGAAGGCCGCGCGAAGCTGGGGATCTAGCGCGCGGCGGCGCGCAGCAGCGCGGGCGCGAGCGCGTCGGCGAGCTGCGCGTAGCCTGCGTCGGAGGGGTGGAAGCGGTCTTCGGACAGGAAGCGGTTGACGTCGCCGTGCTGGCGCATCGTCGTGGCGTAGAGGTCGACGAACGCCGCACCCGCGCGCCGTGCCACCGCGCGGATCGCGGTGTCGTTCTGGCGCGAGAGGCGCGTGACCGCGTCGTGGTCGGCACCGGTGAAGAGCGGGCTCAGCCCGACGTCCGGGACGCCGCAACAGACGATCGCCGCGTGCGGCTGCAGCGCGCGCACGCGTGCGACGAGGTTGGCGTACGTCCGCGCGAAGCTGTCGGCCGCGACGCGGTGCACGACGTCGTTGCCGCCCACGCAGATCACCACGACGTCCGCGCGCGCGTGCGCCAGCCGCGGCGCTTGCAGCCGCAGGACGTCGGCGGCCGTCGAGCCGCCGATCGCGTCGTTGTCGATGCGGCTGCCCGGATGCTGCGCGCGCACGCGCAGGTACGCGCGGAAGATGAACGCGTTGCGCGGCGCCGACGCGCCGGTGCCGAACGCGAGCGAGTCGCCGAGCACGACGATGCACACCGGGCGGCCGGGCGTCGCCGCCGCGCGCGGCGCCGGTGCGGGACGCCGCGCGCAGCCCGCCAGCGCCGCGAGCAGCGCGAGCGCCGCGCTACGCCGCATCGTCCGCCACGACGCGCCCGTCGGCGAGCCGGATGACGCGGTGCGCGCGCCGCCACACCGCTTCGCTGTGCGTCACCACCAGCAGCGTCTGTCCGCGCGCGTTGAGCGCGCCGAGCAGCTCGAGCACGTGCTCGGCGGTGCGCGAGTCGAGCTCGCCGGTGGGTTCGTCCGCGAGCAGCAGCGCGGGCTCGTTCACCAGCGCGCGCGCGATCGCGACGCGCTGCTGCTGCCCGCCCGACAGCGCGGACGGGCGGTGGTGCATGCGGTCGCCCAACCCGACGTCGCGCAGCGCGCGCTCGGCGCGCGCGAGCGCGTCGCCGCGATGGCCGGCGTAGCGCGCAGCGAGCGCGACGTTCTCGCGCGCGTCGAGGTTCGGCAGTAGGTTGAACCCTTGGAACACGAAGCCGATCGCGCGCGCGCGGATCGCGGCCAGCTCGCGGCGCGACGTGCGCGCGAGCGGGTGGCCGTCGATCACCACCTCGCCGGTGGTGGGGCGGTCGAGCCCGCCCAGCACGTGCATCAGCGTCGTCTTCCCGCTGCCGCTCTCGCCGACGATCGCGACGTACTCGCCCGCCTGCACGCCGAACGTCACGCCGTCCAGCGCGCGCACTTCGGTGGGTGCCCCCGGCGCGTGGACCTTGACGACATCGCGCACGTCGACGATGCGCTCGCTCACCGGCGCAGCGCCACGGTCGGCGGTAAACGTGCCGCGCTGAGTGCGGGCACGAACCCGGCGACCGCGCTCAGCGCGACGGAGAACAGGAACGCGCCGAGGCCGACCAGCGGCGAGATCGCGAAGAGCTGGAGGTTGCCGCCGGCCGCGCTGCGCGCGTCGATCGCCGCGACGACCCCCAGCCCGAGCGCGATCCCGACGATCCCGCCCAGTGCGCCGATCGTCGCCGCCTCGCCGACGAACGTAAGCAGCACGGACGTGTCGGTCGCGCCGATCGCCTTGCGGATGCCGATCTCGCGCGTGCGCTCGGTCACCGCGATCGTCATCGTGTTGATCACGGAGAACGCGCCGACGAGCAGCGCGATGAGCGCCGCGCCGAACACGATCGCGTCGAAGATGCCCAGCGTCGAGCGCACGGTGTTGGCCACTTCGCGCGGATCGCGCGCGGAGAGCCCGTCGATCAGCGCGATGCGCCGCGCGAGCAGCCCGACGTCGGTCCCCGGCTTCGGCGCAACCAGGAACGCCGACACGGGATCGCTCGGCAACGAACTGAGGAGCGCCGGCACGTCCTGTCGCAGCAGATCCTGCGCGTCGGCGAACGGCACGACCACGGCCGCGTCGAACACGGTGAACGTCTTGTCGAGGACGCCGACGACCTCGAACGAGTTGCCCTGGAGCGCGATCACGTCGCCGACATCGGCGTGCTCCGCGGCCGCAAAGTCCGGCCCGATCATCGCGACGCGCTCCTCGCGCGGCGCCGCGGCGCGACCGCGCGCGACCACCAGCAGGCCGCGCTCGAACGCGCGCGCCTGATCGGGGAAACCGAATACGAGCGACGGCGGTCCGAAACGGCCCGTCGCGTTCCCGCTCGAATACGGGACCACGACTTCCGGGATCGCGGTGCGCACGCCGTCGAGGGTCTTGAGCTTCGCGTATGCCTTCTGCACCGTTTGACGCGCGTCGGCCGAGAACAGCACCGAGCGCTGAATGTTCGCGAACACGATGTCGGTGTTGAGCGAGGTCGAGCGCGTGACGATGGTGTGCAGGCGCTCCGCGAGCGAGCCGACGACCGTGAGCGCGAGGATGCCGATCGCGATCCCCGCGACCGTGAAGAACGTGCGCGCCGGCCGCGACGCGAGATCCCGAAGCGTGTTCATGGAGGCGGCAAGAAGCCGCGTTCTCTTACAAGATCACGCGCAAGCGCCGAAAACTCGGCGCTCTCATGTGTCAGTTCCGCTAGCTTAGCGAGGGCCTGTTCCTTTTTCGCAGCAAACCGAATATCATTCGGATAGTCTTCGCAGAGCCGTGCGTAAAATCGGACCTCCTCGATTCTATCGAGAACGAGGATCGCAAGGTCTCGGCGGCGATCGACTAGCTCCGGGCGATCGAGGCCGAAAACATCGATTGACACTTCAGCACGACGCTGCCGTTCTGAATCGTGCGTTTGGCGTGGCCGCACGATTCCGCGGTCCGTAAAGCAAAGGAATTGGGCCGGGTCATCACGCGTTGGGTCAATCAGTAGGCGATACGCTTCGTCATCGTCACCTGGCGCCCGCGCTCTTTTCGTGGGATCCGATAACGGGAAGCGATTCGCTTTACCACGGCGGATCCGCTCACCTGTATCAAGCTCATGATATCGCCATGAGTTGCAGTCAATGCACGAGGCGAGCAAATTATCCCAGTCAACAGCAAGCCAGAAATAGCCGGGACGCAATCGCATACCATCTTCTTCGAGCACCTCCCCTTTCGGCCGGAAATGTTCCACGATCATAGCGTGGAACGCAGCATACTTTCCCTCGCAATAAGCGCACTTCGGCCCGAAAACGGCATACAGCGCGTCCTTTACGTCGGAGTGGAAGTACGTGTCCCAGTCGTACGGTTTTTCAGGCTGCTGAGTAAAGTGATCTTTCACGCGTTGGCTTGGCGTACGACCATCCTTCCCCGGACGGTCCAACACGTGGGGACGTTTAGCGCGAGCACGATGAGCATGGATCATGATGCTGGGTAATCACCGAAGGTTAACGCGTGCAGCGATGCTCGGATTTCCTCCTCTGTTTCATGTCGTAAGCGCCGAACTCCCTCGGGATCAGATTCAGCGTGGGCACGAACTAGGAATTTATCCACGAAATCGAGCAGCAACCGCTCGCGCTGCGAGAGCCCAGGAAGGCTCCGCGGCTCTAGCTGATCACGTAAGGCCGCAATTTCATCTCGTTCTTCTAACGTGGAATCAATCTTGGCAAGAAGCTGATAGTAACGCTCGAATTCAGCCTCTGAAACTGGGTCCAATGTTGTGCTCAGACCGAAATACTCCGAAGTTAGCAACTGATCAACGCGAAGTCCTGAGACGGGAGGGAGATTGGCGACTGCTGTGACGCGACCTCCAATACGACGTAGGACGCAAACTTCTCCATCCTGCGTGCCTCGAAGGCACAGGGGGTCATGCGTTGTCGCAAATACTTGAACGCGCGGCAAGGCGGCTCGCAGTAGGCTGACAATTCGCATCTTCCACCGTGGATGCAAGTTGGCTCCAATTTCATCCAATAGTAGAATCCCCTCGACGGACTCAAGGCCACGCTTAGGATCCCTTTGAAGATACGCAATCAAGTCAACAATGAGAGCTGTCATTGAGCGATAGCCATCACTTAGCTGATCGAAAGCAATCGGTGTTCCGTGTATTGAAACGTGTACAGAATCGTCGGTGCGAGCAAACGAATCATCATCGCTCATCATTAAGACACTACGCAGCGTTCGAACGGCATAGTCGAATGCCTCATAGCGTCGCGACGCGAGCCACGGACTGGGAGAGATCAGCGGCCAATACGGGTCGAAGAGATTCCTCAAGTGCGCCCTACGATCTCGGCGGGGGCCTCTTCCTCGACGAGGCGGCAAACGAGTGGCGCCGTAACCAGCAACTGGAATGCTGAGGGTTGACCCCTCATAATCAAATGATAAATGGCCGCGGTGAAACCGGAGAGCCAGAGGCTCCGGTTCCCCAGACACCTTGAGCTCAACCGAGCCAAACACAGAGCCGTGCCTTAGAACGTCCCCTGGAGTCAGGGATGTCCCAATTCCGACTGCATGACTTAAAACGAGGGCGATGGCATGAAGGACTGAAGACTTTCCCACGCCATTCTCGCCGATCGTTATGGACCATGGCGCTCGTTCGTCGCTCATAGAAACATCGAGTTGGAGCGATTCTATTCCGCGAAAATTTCGGATTATTATCCGCTCGACATAGCGCGTGACAGCGTTGTTAAGCAATTCCCGGTCGACTGATTGGCTTTCCGAAAACGGAGCGGCTAAGAGGGTCTCGCTTGCCCACGGCATTTTTTGATCCGAAAGTGGTGAGCCAGGCAAAGCAGCGAGATGGCTTATTGTTGCACGCGCGAACATTGCGTAACGGGCCTTGCCAGTTTCTATCGAGTGATACCGGTCCTCCCAGTAATCAGCGGAGGAGGGCTCGCGGGCGTAACGCGCTGCCCAGGCGAGCGTTTCTAATACGACGTTTCTGCGGGCGCGGACCAATTCTTCGCGATTGAGAGCGAGTAACTCGATCGTGACCGCTCCCCGTTCGTGAACCGGTATCAGATGGCCCGTTTCGATATCGGCAGTCAAGAAGTCAGCTGGGTCATCGTTACACGGGTCAAGCAGAATCGGGTGTTCAAGTCTGAGAATTTCACCTATTTCACCAACCGAAGCTCTTCGCCCGGCCACGGGAAACTTCGACCCCTTGTTCCGGCTGCAGTAGGGGCACGCTAGCTGACAATTCGCCCACTCATATGCCAGCCAACAATAATGGTCCGGATGGAAGCCACCGCCGAGATCGAGTGCGCCGGATTTCGGTCGATAATGTTCTAAGTCTAAACGTAGTCCATACTTAGCCTCGCAGTAGAAGCATTTACTGAAGGACATACCATGCAGCGCTTTTACTATGTCCAAGCTACGGTAGATGCTCTCGTCGAATGATATACCGTGTTGTCGGCGGTATTTTTCGTCCTGAGCGAGAAACGTCTGAACTTTATGACGCGCTCGTTCTGCACGCTCGCTCCGGAATGACTCCGGTTCCTCGACCCGAGATAAGCGAATCATTGCGTGTGTCTAGGTTCGCGCGATGTCGGAACGGTATGCGAGCGGGGTGCCGCTGGGGAAACGCGACTTCAGCGTGTCGATCGCGGCATACGCGCGGGCACGCGCCGTCTCCAGATCGCCGCCGCGCGCAGTCACGGTGAGGACGCGTCCGCCCGGCGACGACACGGTGTCGCCGGTGCGCGTCGACGTCCCCCAGAACGCCGTCGCGCCGGCGCCGAGGCCGAGCTCGGCCGGCAGTCCGTCGACCTTGGTGTTCTCGAACGGATAGCGCGACGTCGCGAGCACGACGCCGACGCACACGTCGGTTGACCACGTCGCCGCGTCGATCTCCAGCGCGCCGTCCGCGGCGGATTTCAGATAGCGCGCGAAGTCGCCGCCGGCGCGCGGCATCAGCACCTGCGTCTCGGGATCGCCGAAGCGCGCGTTGAACTCGATCACGTACGGTCCGTTCACGGTCTGCATCAACCCGCAGTAAAGCACCCCGCGGTACTCCTCGCCTTCGGCGAGCAAGCCGCGCAGCGCCGGTGCGACGACGCGCTCGCGCACGATCGTCAGCAAGTTCTCCGGAAAACCGGACGGCGGCGAGTACGCCCCCATCCCGCCGGTGTTCGGGCCCTGGTCGTCGTCGCCGGCGCGCTTGTAGTCGCACGCCGCGGCGACCGGGACCATCGCGCGGCCGTCGCCGATCGCGAACACGCTGACCTCGCGTCCGCTGAGCTTCTCCTCGATCACCACGTCGTGTCCGCCACCCGGGATCGTGCTCGTGCCGTACCATTCCGTCAGCAGCGCCAGCGCTTCCGCCGCGTCGTCGCACACCACGACGCCTTTGCCCGCCGCGAGCCCGTCGGCTTTGACGACGGCGCCGCCGCGCCAGCCGTCGAGCGCGCGCTTCGCTTGATCGATGTTATGCACGACCTTGAAGCGCGCGGTTGGGATGCCGTGGCGCTCCATGAAGCGCTTGGCGAACACCTTGCTCGTCTCGAGGCGTCCGCCGTTGCGGTTGGGGCCGAACACCGCGATGCCCGCGTCGCGGCATTTGTCGCCGACGCCGGCAGCGATCGCCGTCTCGGGGCCGAGCACCACGAGATCGATCTTCTCGTCTTGCGCGCGGCGCACGATGGTGCGCGCGTCGGTCGCGACGACGTCGCTCCAGTTCGTGCCGCGCGCCGCGGTGCCGGCGTTGCCGGGTGCGTGGAACAGCGCCTCGCACGACGGCGAGGATGCGAGCCGCCACGACAGCGCGTCCTCACGGGCACCCCCGCCGACGATCAGGATTCTCATACCGCGACGCCGGTCGTGCGCCGGGGCACCGCGAAATCCTGCCGCCGGACGGTCGCCCTAGCGTGCGGGTCTGCTCAGTAGCGCTGCCCCCGAAGCGGCACTCCAACACAGGCGGCTTTGGTGCGTGATTTCTCGTTCTCGACGATCTCGAAGTACTTCGGAGCCTTTTCACCCCCGCGCTGGGCGACGTATCGCGTCGGCGCGTCGGGCACCGGCGCATCCGGCTCGAAAAACGTCTTGGCGATGTCGAACAGCAAGACGGGACGATCGATATAGGTATGACAGATCGACCCGGCCTGCATGTAGCCTGCGTCCACGGTATCGATCTTGTCGGAGTTGAACAGGAGCAGCTCGTTCCCGCCTTCACCCGCCCGAGCTTCCCCGTGGAAGTACTGCGACGCCCAGAGCACCTTGTCGCGTGCGGACGCGTAGATCGTAGCGTGTTCCATCGCGTACGGGTGCAAGAACATCACATCGGCAAAATATCTGCTGTCGACGTCGGGTGCGACGAACGCGACCTTTGAAAAGCACTGCCGGTGCTTATTATCCGTGGTGAGCCCTTCGCAGCGGTCGATCTCGTACATGAGAAACCGATTGCCCATGCTGTGCGCGACGGCGAAAGGCCACTTTGCCGCGGCTCCGGACCGCGCCGAGAGCTGCGCGTAGAGCCCGTCCATGAAGTCTTTGAAATCCCGATATGCCCATTCGGCGCGCACTTCGTCGTCGCCGGGTTTGAGGAGCTTCGCCGCGGACGGCCACGCGAAGAACAGCACGAGGATCTTGCGCTTGAAGTTCGTCGCGCAGCTCAGTCCGAGACGCAACGTCGACGCCGCCTCGGTTGCGCCTTTGAACGTGGTGTTGTACCCGTGCACGTAGACGACGAGATCCGTGTCCGGCGACGCAGCCAAATCGAGGACTTTCGACACGAACGGCGTGTACTTGGACGGGCCGGGCGATTGCCGCCCGGATAATCTGACTTCCGGCGGACTTTCGAGCGGTTCGCCGTTCGCGTCCAAAATGCCGAGCGTGACGACGTGATTGGTCGCGGAAGAGCTGTTGTCGAAACCGACGAGGCCGTGAAACGCCGGCCGGTCCCCGTCGAAGACCATGTGGCCGTCGACATCGTCGAGCCTGTGGCGATCGGTAGCGAAGTGGATCGGCAACAACTGCGCGGTTTTCGCAGCCTTTTTGCACGCGGTGAAGTCGCTGGGCGGTTGCGCGCTCGCAACTGGGCTGCAAAGCAAGATCGAAGCTAGGACGGCCAGGGCCGCCGCACATCGCAGCATCGGGGCATTCCTCCTAACGCTTGCTTTGCTATATAGTCAAGGCGACCCTGCTCTCCGGCAAACTGACCCTCCCACTCGCTGCCAGGCGGTCGCTTTACGAGCCGAGCGACGCGGCGCGCTCGTGAAGAAACTCCGCCTCGCGCTCGTTGCGCGCCAAGCCGGCCGCAGTCACGTACGCTGCGCGCGCTTCGGCGCGGCGGCCGAGCTGCGCAAGCAGATCGGCGCGCGCGGCGTGGTAGAGATGGTAGCCGTCGAGCTCCGTCACGCCCGCCGCATTCATCGCGGCCAGACCCGCGGCGGGGCCGTCCGCCTGCGCGATCGCCACCGCGCGGTTCAACGCAACGACCGGCGACGGCGCGATCTCCGCGAGCCGGCCGTACAGCGCCGCGATGCCGAGCCAGTCGACGTCGTCCGGCGCGGGGGCGTTCGCGTGCAGCGCGGCGATCGCGGCTTGCAATTGATACACGCCTGTGCGGCGATGCGCGATCGCGCGCTCGAGCAATGCGTTCGCTTCGCCGATCGACGCGCGGTCCCACACCGAGCGGTCCTGTTCGCGCAGCGTGAGCATGCGACCGTCGGCGCCGGCCCGCGCATTGCGGCGAGAGTCGTGGAACAGCATGAGCGCGAGCAGTCCCATCAGCTCGGGTTCGTCCGGCAACGCGGCGACGAGCAGCCGTGCGAGCCGGATCGCTTCCGCGCACAGCTCCGTGCGCACCAGCCGATCGCCCGACGTGGCCGTGTAACCCTCGTTGAAGATCAGATACACGACCGTGCACACGTCGTCGAGGCGTTCCTCGAGCCGCTCCGGCGGCGGGACGTCGAAGCGGATGCCCGCATCGCGGATCTTGCGCTTGACGCGCACGAGCCGCTGCGCCATCGTCGCGTGCGCGGTGAGAAACGCGTCCGCGATCTCCTCGGTGGTGAGCCCGGCGAGCGTGCGCAGCGTCAGTGCGATGCGCGCTTCCACGCCGAGCGCGGGATGACAGCACGCGAAGATGAGGCCCAGCCGGTCGTCGACGTCCTGCGTCATGTCGGTCTCCGGGGCGGCGTCGGGCGGCTGCGGTGCGACGTCGAGGCGCGCGACCCGTTCGAGCTTCTCGCGCCCGACGCGCTCGCGCCGCAGCCGGTCGATCGCGCGGTTGCGGGCCGTCGTGAGAATCCACGCCGACGGTTGCGGCGGAAAGCCGTCGCGCGGCCAGCGCTCGAGCGCGGTGACGTACGCATCTTGAATCGCGTCCTCGGCGAGGGTAAGGTCGCCGAATGCGCGCGCGAGCGCTGCGACCGCGCGACCGGCGTCGTCGCGGAAGCAGCGCGCGATGCGCTCTTCGACGTCAGCCCATGCTCGCAAGCGGCCGGATCTCGATCGAACCGTACTTTGCACCCGGGCAATCCGTCGCGATCTTTAGCGCGTCGTCGAGCGAAGCGGCCTCCACGGTGTAGTATCCGCCGAGCCATTCCTTCGTTTCGGCAAAGGGGCCGTCAGTGATCACGCTGCGCCCGTCGCGCACGCGAACCGTGGTGGCGCTCGTCGCCGGAGCCAGTCGCGAGCCGTCGACGTAGGCCTTACTGGTCTGTATGCGTTCGCTGAAGGCGCCGAACTCGGCCATCCTCGACTCCATCTCCGCGGCCGTGGGCTCGCGGTCGGACTCGGGGACGTAGATCAGGAGCATGTATTGCACGGTAGTGGTCCTCACTGGGGTGGAACGAGTGTACGCCTCAAAGACGAACGGGGCATGCCCGAATCGACACCCGGCGGCGGGCCATGGTAGCTTGGGGCATGAGACGCCTGATCGCCGCCGCCGTGCTGGGTTGCACGCTGCTGGTCCCCGCCGGTGCGCCCGCCGCGGCGCCGCAGCAGACGGCGACCGGCATCCCACTGGACGCGCCGTGGAAAGCCACCGTGTACACGTTCGCGCAGGCGACGTTCAAGCATCCCGCCTGGGGCTGGCAGCACTCCGAGCGCGACTACCGCCTCGCGGTGGAAGTGGCGCAGGGCGACCGGCTCACGGTCGATACCGACGTGCTGTTCGCGGCGGCGTTCCTGCACGACATGGCCGCCTTTGCGCCCTACGAGAAAAAAGGCATGGAGCACGGCGACCGCGCCGCCGAAACGAGCGAAGCGGTCCTGCGCGACGCGGGCTTTCCCATGCGAAAATATCCGGCCGTGCAAGCCGCCGAGCGCGGCCACATGTATTACAGCAACGCCGGCACCATGCCCGAAGCGATCGCGCTGCACGACGCCGACTCGCTGGATTTTCTCGGCACCATGGGCGCGGTGCGCATCCTCGCGCTGACCGGCGAGGACAAACCCGACGCGACGCGCGCGATCAAGACGCTGCGCGGCTTCGTGAAGGACATCCCGCCGCGCCTCATCACGGCGACGGCGAAGCGCATGGGCGCCGAACGCGCCGCGGAGCTGACGCGGCTGCTCGACCAAGTGCAGACGGAGTCCTACGGCGGCGCCGCGACGTAAGCGCGCCACTCGCGCGCGAGCATCGCGAAGATCACGTCGTCGACCCACTCGCCCATCAGCCACAGGCTCTCCACGTGGTGCGCTTCCTTGCGAAAGCCGGCGCGCTCGAACAGCGCGATCGACGGCGCGTTGCGCGGATCGACCGACGCGAACGCGCGGTGCTTGCCGAGCGTGTCGAAGACCAGGTGCAGCAGCGCGCGAAGGGCTTCCGATGCGTATCCGCGTCCTTGGACGGCGTCGCCAGCGTGATGCCGAACTCGGCTTGCTCGGGCTTGTCCTCCGGCACGTGCACGCCGCAGTCGCCGAGCAGCTCGCCGGCCGCGCGCAGCGTGATCGCGAACTGGCGCCACGATCCGGGGGCGAACGCCCGGTAATCAGCGTTGTCGGCGATGAACTCGCGGACGTCGGCGAGCGACTCCGGATCCCAACCCTGGTAACGCATGATCGCCGGATCGGAACGGTACGCGAACATCGCCTCCGCGTCGTCGGGCCGCAGCTCGCGCAGCACCAGACGCTCGGTGACGATCTCGCCGCTCATGCCGGCTGGCGGCTGCGCTGCTCGTCTTCCTGAAGCGCACGCCACTGCACCTTGCCCGACGCCGAGCGCGGCAGCGACGCGACGAACTCCACGATCGCCGGGACTTTGTACGGGGCCATGTGCTCGCGAGCCCACGCGATGATCTCGTCGCCGGTTGCGTGCGCGCCGTCGCGCAGCACCACCAGCGCTTTGGCCTGCTCGCCGCGGCGCGGATCGGTCGTCGCGATGACGCACGCTTCTTGGATGGCGGGGTGCCCGAACAGCTTCGTCTCGACCTCCGCCGGCCACACCTTGAAGCCCGATACGTTGATCATGCGCTTCAGCCGGTCGACGAGGAAGAAATACCCTTCGTCGTCCACGTAGCCCAGGTCGCCGGTGCGGAAGAACCGCTTGCCGTCGCGCTCGAAGAACGCCTCGGCCGTCGCGTCGGGCTGCTTCCAGTACTCGCGCATCACCTGCGAACCGGAGATGACGATCTCGCCGGTCTGGTTGGGTTCGAGCTCGCGCAGCGTCTCCGGATCGATCACGCGCGAGTCGATCCCGAACGTCGGCACGCCCAGACATTGCAGCTTCGTGCGGTCGGGCGGGTTCGCGTGCGTCATCGCGATCGTCTCCGTCAGCCCGTACCCTTCCATGTAGCTGAGGCCGAGCCGCTCGATGATCTCTTGGCCGACCGCGGCCGGTAGCGGCGCACCGCCGCCGCCGAGGTGCAGCAGCGAGCGGAGCGCTTCGGACCGGTAGCTCGGATGCGAGAGCAGGTCGACGACCATCGTGCTGATCGCCGTCATCCCGGTACACGCGTAGCGCTCGATGAGCGCCAGCACCGTCGCGGGATCCCAGCGCGTCACCATCACGATCGTCCAGCCGTTGCACATGCCGGCGTTCATGTCGCCCGTCATGCCGGTGACGTGAAAGTACGGCAGCACCGACATGACGCGGGCGCCGGGCGAGGCGCCGCCGCCCCACATCGGCGTCGCCCACGTCGTGGTCTGCACGCTGCGGTGCGTGTGCACGCACCCCTTCGGCCGTCCCGTCGTACCCGACGTGTACAGCAACAGTGCCATGTCGTCGGCGCCGGTGGCGATCGGTCCGGGCGGCGTGGTGTTCGCGAGCGCGTCGTGCCACGCGACGAAACCGTCGCCGCCCACGTGCGCACGCGCCGCGGCGACCGCGGGCGGGAGCGCGAGATCGGTCTCGCGCTCGACGTAGTCGGAATACGCCGCGACCACGACGTGGTGCACCGGCGCCGGAACGTACGGCGTCAGCCTCGCGGCGAGCTCTTGCCCAGCGATCGCGACGGTGGCGCCGCTGTCGTCGACGTAGGCTTGCAGCTCTTCGGTGACGAGCATCGGATTGAGCGCCACGACGACGGCGTTCGCGCGCAAGATCGCGTAGTACGCGATGACGTACTGCGGCGAGTTCTGCATGAACAGCAGCACGCGGTCGCCGCGCCGCACGCCGGCGGCGTGCTCGAGATAGCCCGCGAGCCGCTCGACCTCGTCCCACAGCCGCCGGTACGCGATCGGCGTGTCGTAGTAGACGATCGCCGGGTGCTCGGGGTAGCGCGCGGCCGACGTCGCGAGGTTGTGGGCGACGCTGGTCGCAGGGACGGGGAACGTGCGCGGCCTGCGCTTCGGCCAGTACGCAAAATGCCGGTCATTCATAAAAGGATGATTTCCGGTTCGGCCGGTCTAACGGCATACTCCTTGTCGATACCGAGCAGTCTCCCGCCGATCACGCAGATCGGCGACCGCATCGTGCAGATCCGCCTGCCGATGACCGGCAACCCCATGCGCTACATCAACGGCTACTTGCTCGAAGACGAGGACGGGCTGACGCTCATCGACTGCGGCTGGAAGGCCGACGACGTGCGCGCCGCCCTCGACGAAGGCCTCGCGCTGAGCGGCTACGCCGTGCGCGACATCCGGAGGCTGCTGATCACGCACTTCCACTTCGACCACTACGGGCTCGCCGGAACGCTGGTGGCGGCAGGCGTCCCGGAGCTCGGGATGCACGCGCGCGACTGGGCGTTCCTGAAAGCGCGCAAGGAACGGCGCGGCGAAACCGACTCCATCGTCGACGCATGGCTCGAACGCAACGGCCTGCACGTGGAGCCCGAAGACGACGAGGACTCGCCGTACGACCGCTTCGACTACTGCGAGCCGACGCGCATGCTCGAAGACGGCGAACGCATCGGGCGCTTGCGCGCGATGTGGACGCCGGGGCATTCACCGGGGCATCTGTGCTTCGTCGACACGGTGTCGGGCCGCACGTTCACCGGCGACCACGTGCTCGATCCGGTGACGCCGCACGTCGGCATGTGGCACGAGTCGGGCCGCGATGCGATGGGCGAGTACATCGCGTCGCTGCGCACCGTCGGCGCGTTGGAGACGACCGGCGCGCTGCCTGCGCACGGCGAGGCGTTCCCCGACCTCGCGCGCCGCGTCGATGAGTTGCTCGCGCACGAAGCGACGCGCGAAGCCGACATCGTGCACGCGCTCGCCGGCGGCCCGCTCACCGCGGCGCAGGTCGCGGGCTGTTTGAAATGGCGACGCCGCGGCGACCGCTTCGATCAGCTTCCGCACGAGCACCAGCAGTTCGCGGTCGCCGAAACGCTCGCGCACTTGGAGCACTTGCGCCGGCGTGAGGTGGTTCGGCGCGGCGACGTTGGTTCAGCGATTATGTGGTTGCTCGCGTAACAAAGGCCCGCTAATTGCGCTGAATCGCCGAACTTGCTGCTAACTAGACGCGACGATCCACACTCGCTTCAGCGGCAGCTCAGCTCTGATATCTTCTGGTAATTTATCGTATATGTCTAGTAGCGCCGCGACGATATCGTCACTATCCCAAAGCCTTATGTGGAAGAACTTCTCTCGGCGCTTATTGTATAGGCTTTCTCGGAAACCGCCCCATGACACCAGCAGTCCGTGACTCGCTCCAAAGTCATCGACGGCCGCCTGCAATAACTGCAATGTTTCCGTTCCGACAGCTTCCGAAGACGACTTGACTTGCACGCACAAGAACGGGCTCTCAAAGCCAAGTTCGCCGCGACCCGCCAGGAGATCAGCACCCCCGTCCTTCCCGGGTCGCGTCTGATGTACAAAGTAACCACGCGCTTCTAGAATGGAGCGAATGAGCGATTCCAGCGAATATGTTCGGAACCGGCGTCCGATCAACGAGGCGATCTGGTCCCTTGCAGTCCGTTCTATATCGGGCGGAACGTCGGTTAAATCACTAATCGACGATGCAACGACATTCGCCTCGGCGATTTCGGCTTCAGTAAGCTGGACGCTGTCACCGACCATGAGCGCGCGCAAGCGCGGTACAGCATTTTCGCGCTGTATTTGGCCGACAGTTCGCCCGGAATTCAGCGACAGCAAGAGATCCTCGTCGAAACGCGTACGCGAAAGGTCTCGTGCTTTCCAGTCGACCGCCCGAGTATGAACAGCGTCTTGATCTGTAAGCTCCGGACGGTACAGGTACGGTCCGCTACAGGTGCCAAGCGCAATAACGCCGCGCGTTTTCAACGGGAGAGCGATAATGTCTCCAATTACGATGTCGTGGCAAAATGCCCACACCTGGGCAACTGCCTGCCCAATTTGCGCAGTGCTGAGTTCCGGGTGCTTCGCTACGATTAGGTTCTTTAGGGCCTCTTTTGTTTCAATTCCGGAGAGATCACCGAGCTCCGACCAGCCGATGACCGCGATTTCTTCGTCTAGCGCCAGGGCTTCGTTCTCTCCATTACGACCGGCCCTTACGAACCATGCCTTCATTGCAATTCCTCACTCCCACTCGACGGTCGCCGGCGGCTTTGACGTGATGTCGTAGGCGACGCGGTTTACGCCCGGGATCTCGTTCACGATGCGCGCGGAGATGCGCTCGAGCAACTCGTGCGGCAGGCGCGCCCAGTCCGCGGTCATACCGTCTTCGCTCGTAATCGCGCGCATGCCGACCAGGTTGCCGTAGGTGCGGCCGTCGCCCATCACGCCGACGCTCTTGACCGGCGTCAGCACCGCGAAGTACTGCCACGGTCGGGGCGACAGCTTTCCTTCCGCGATTGCGGCGTCGATCTCGCTCGTCACGATGAAGTCCGCTTCGCGCACCACGTCGAGCCGCTCGCGCGTGATATCGCCGATGATGCGCACCGCGAGGCCCGGGCCGGGGAACGGCTGGCGCTCGACGATCGCGTTGGGGAGCCCGAGCACGCGGCCTGCCGCGCGCACTTCGTCCTTGAACAGCGCGCGCAAGGGCTCGACGAGGCCGAGCGCCATGCGCTCCGGCAACCCGCCGACGTTGTGGTGCGACTTGATCTTGTGGCCCGCTTTCGAACCCGGCGTCTTCGACTCGATCACGTCGGGATACAGCGTGCCCTGCACCAAGAACCGCACGTTGGGGATCTTCTTCGACTCTTCTTCGAACACGGCGATGAACTCGTGGCCGATCGCGATGCGCTTGAGCTCGGGGTCGTCGAGGCCCGCGAGCCGATCGATGAAACGCGCCGACGCGTCGACGTGCACGACGTTGAGGTGCAGCACGTCGCGAAACGCCGCGATGACGCCGAGCGACTCGTCCTTGCGCATGAGTCCGGTATCGACGTAGATGCACGTGAGCTGCTTGCCGATCGCGCGTGACACCAGCGTCGCGGCGACTGCCGAGTCCACGCCGCCCGAGAGCGCGCAGAGCACGTTGGCGTCGCCGACCTGCGCGCGCACTTTTTCGATCGCGTCGTCGACCCACGAGTCCATCTGCCATGCCGACGGGATGCCGGCGATCGTGTGCAGGAAGTTCTCCAAGATCGCGGTGCCGGCTTGGGTGTGCACGACTTCAGGATGGAACAGCACGCCGAACCGCTTGTGCGCGTCGTCGGCCATCGCCGCGACGGGCGACGTCGCCGTGTGCGCCAGCGGCGTGAACCCGGGCGGCACGCTCTCGACCGAATCGCCATGCGACATCCACACGCGCGACGCGCGCGGAACGCCGAGGAACAGCGGCGACTCGGCGCGGTCGACGATCAGCTCCGCCGGACCGAACTCGCTGTGACCGAGCCGTACGAGCCCGCCGCCGAAGCGCTTCACCATCAGCTGCATGCCGTAGCAGATCCCGAGCAACGGCAAACCGCAGTCGTAAACGCGCGGATCGCAGTCGAGCGCGTCGTCGCCGAACGTCGACTCCGGGCCTCCGCTCAGCACGATCGCGGCGGGCTCGCGCTTCGCGATCTCATCCCACGACGCGTCGTACGGCAGCAGCTCCGAGTAGACGTTCGCTTCGCGCGCGCGCCGCGCGATCAGCTGGCTGACCTGCGAACCGAAATCAAGGATGACGACGGTGGCGGATCTCGTAGCGCGCCCGTCGCCCACTACTTTTCTCGATCCAATTGTCTTGCGACGAAGTCATAGATTAATTCGCGCAGTTCAACGCCGCGAACCTGGCCCGGCTGGTCGCCCGGCAGTAGTAACGTTACAGCTTGGGGTTCAAACGAGTGTAATGCACCGGGCAGCTCTCGCTTACCGTTGTCATCTTGTAGCCAAAAACTGCCTTTCTTATCCAACAGTATTTGCATACTGAACCCCGTGACTACGGGCAATATAATTCCCCATTGTGTCTCATGATCGGGCATGACTTTTTGTGAGCGCAGAATCGGGTGCCCAGTAAGAGGGTCGTTCCCCATTTCAGAGGCCACCGAAGACGCGATGGCCTCTATTGTGGGAGCCATAGACATGCCGACGGCAATGCGCTCCACTTGATTGCGCCGCTCAAGCTTAAACAGCTCGATCCGTCGAAGCGCCTCTTCATTGCTCATCGTTTGAAGTACCTCATTCCCCGTCGATTGCCGTCGGTATTCACTAGATTTGACTCGATTAGCTCCTGCAGCAGGTAACGTGCAAGGGTTTGCTTGATGCCGGTTGCTGCCGCAATCTGATTAACATAGAGTCCGGCGTCCACCCTAAGCACGGCTAGGACACGGTGTTGTAGCTCGTCAATTTGGATCGTTGGGCGGTCGAGCGCAATGGGTAGTTCAGCGCTGATCAATCTCGCGAGCTTCGATTCAAAGTCCGTGTAGGATGTATATTCGATCCTGTCTCGCCCCCTTAAGTCTGTAGGAACATCCGTTAAATCGGTCTTCGTCGGGTCGAACGCAATAAATACTCGCTCCCGCAACCCGAGGGCTAATCCGACTTCAAGACTCACGTTCGGGTTCCAGTTCGTAATATCAAAAATGCCGAACTGCGAATCAACGATCATTCGAGTGATCTTTTCAAGCAGGTATGTCGCGGAAAAGTATTCGTCTGCGAAGATGAACGATACTTGCAGCGCGTCACCTACTCGCTCGAAGAGGCCGCGGTAATCATCACGCGGGTAGAACCTGTATGGATATGCTACGAAAACCTGACGGTCGCGCTTTGACTCCCTTGAGGTTCCTACTATCGCCTGATTCACAGCATCGCGTCCCGACGCTGGGCCTGAGGGCATAGCGTGATTGGGTTGAGGGACGGCAGATCATGACGCTGCACAAGGTCGAGAATGGCGACGGTTGCAGGCCGCGCCTGCACGGGGCTTGTCATTCCGGCCAGAGTTCGTCCACAAGGGCGCTGAACCCCGGAAGGATGTCGGGCACCTCGAACCGGTCCGTGTCGCGCAGGACGGCGGGCTCGGTGTTTGCCCGATGGACCTCCCACTCGCGCTTACCGGGATCAATGAAGACGACGACATCGACTCCTTGGCCTAGGAACAGTTGTAGCTTCGCGCGACATGCGCGCTCGCTTTGACTTGTCGACCGAATCTCGAACACGAGTTCTGGCACGACGCGCGCGAACGAGCGGGGCACGACAGGCATCCGGCCTCGCGAAACGTATGTGACGTTGGCGGCAACTAAATCGCCGTCCGCGTACGACACACCCGCCTTGCAGCCGACGACGTGACCCATGCGGGTTTCTTCGATCCAGCGTTCGATTCGCGAGCCGATGTTCACACCCAACGCTGCCGCAATGAGATCGCGTGCGGGCGGCACGACGACATATTCGCCGTTTCGAACCTCCAGATCGTACGCGGGATGCCGCCGCCGGATGGCGTCCAGCAGTCCCCAGTACGTCAGGTCGTCCTTGTCTTTTAATCGCGCCATGTTCTTCACGTCAGCACGTCCTTCAGTCGATCCTGATCACGGGCCCACACCAGCTCCATCGCAATACGTTCGCCAACCGACACATCACGCCCCCACCGATATGAGGTGTACGGCGTGTACCGCGTGCCCGGCGAACCTGGGATCCTCAAGCTCACGTCGTACACCACGAAGTCTTTCGGCGGGCCGCTCACGATCACGCATTGCAGCGCGAACGGGCCGATCACGCCGACCCCGTCGACGTCCTTCGCTGCGCGCACGAACCGCTCGCCCAGATCGAACGCTTTCTCCAGCATCGACTCGGTCAGCGTCGCGGCGACGTGGCCCGCTTCTTCCATGCGCACCGGCTCGTCCGCAAGGTCGCGCGCTTGTTTGAACGGCAGGCCGATGAACCCGTCGCGGTTCGTCTGGCGCCGTGTGTCGGTACCCAGCAGCTCCAGCTCGCCCAGCACCGGCGACCAGAAGAAGTTCAGGTTGATCGTCGGGCCAAGCGCGAACTCCTCGATCACCGCACCGCGCAAGCCTTCCGCCGTGACGATGCCGGATTCCAGCAACTGCTGCGCGGTGTGCGCGTACTCGTTCTCGTCGCGCGCGAGGAAGAAAGCCCGCTCGAACGACACCTTCGCGTGCGGCGCCTTGACCATCACCAGCGTGTCGATCGCGTCGGGCGACGCGAGCCGGCGCGGATAGCGGATCCCGGCACGGTCCATCAGCGCGTACTGGTTCTCCGGCTCGTCGCGCTCCTCGGCGCGCAGCAGCCGCCGGTTGCCGAAGAACGGCACGCGCATCCGCTCTTCGATCTCGGTGTAGGAGTAGCGCTGGTGCAGGTACACTTCGAACGAGCGGTTCGCCACGAACACGACGTTCTCACGGCGCAAGCGCTCCTGCACGTCGTCGTCGAGAACGTCGGAGAATTTCGCGAGCTCGAGCGTCGCATCCACGCAGCCCCGCGGCGGACCGTCGAAGCGCCGCGCGTAGTACGTGTCGTACGTTCGGTTGCGGCCGCGCTCGGTCACGATCAGATTGCGCAGGCCTTGCGCGCGCGCCCCCGACGCCACCTCCAGCGCGGAGTGGCTTCCGATCGAGCACAGGGTCAGCCGGCCTGCGTCATAGGATGCGAGCGTGCCGACTAGGTCGAAGGACACCGGCAATCATTCTTTCATGGCGGACCGCAGCGAAGCGATGACCGCGAGTGTTCGCGCACTTTGCGCGAACACACTACGACGAGAGGAAGCTGCGGGCCTCGGTCGAGGTGGGGTAGTTGACCAGCAGCGTCCGGCGAACTTGCAGGCGGGCCGTCTTCGCTTCGCTCGTGTCCTCGCGCCCGAGCGCGTCGTAGGCGCGCTTGTAGAGGCGCGGCAACTCGTAGTCGCGCGGGTACTGGTGCTGCCAGTCGTCGAGCGAGTCCACCACGTAGACGGTGTCTTTCGTCATGCGGCCTGACCAACCGGCATCGAGGTAGCGCCCGATGCGCGTGAGCTCGTTGCGCACGCCGATCGGGGAAAGCTTCGTGCGGCCGAAATACTCGTCGGCCGGCGCGGTGATGTTCAGGAACGTCTCGTGCGAGACGACGTGGCCGATCTCCGCCAGCCCGTGCGCCGACGCGCGGTGCGACGCGACGATGCGCGCCGCCTCGCGCTCGCTTTCGGAGTAGCCGGGGCCCGCATTGCGCGCCGAGTCCACCATCGGGAAGAGCACCTTGCCGAGCTCCGGCGGCACCGACGCGATCGGGAACGCCGCCTGCGCGGCGCGCTGGAGCGAAAGCGTGCGCCAGTGCGTGTCTTGCGTGAGGTTGTACGCGCGCAGGTCGGCATCGACCTGACCGATCAGCGCCTGCACGTCGCTGGGGTACGTTTGCGCGAGCGCGGCGGCGTCGGCGTCGGCGTCGCGCGCGAGCTTCACGATGTCGGTGCCTTCGGCGTCGAGCTTCGCGATGAGCGCCCGCGCGCCCGCGCCGCGGACCGGATCGTCTTGCCACGCCTGCGCCGCGAGCCGCACGTACCACTCCGCCGCGTCGTTGCTGACGAGCGGGTCGTACTGCAGCCGCGTCGCGAGGTCGACGGCGATGCCTTTGATCGCGACGTTCTGCGGATCGTCGCGCCGGCGCAGCTCGTAACCGCGGCCCGCGTCGAGCACAGCCGAAAAGTAGTCGAGCTCGTCGCCGAGGTGCCAACCCGCCGCCGCACCCTTGTCGTATGCGGCCTTCATCTGTTTGTAGAGCTGCGCCGGATCGATGTCGAGCGCCGCACGCGCGGGCACGCACGGGAGCACGAGCACGAACGCCGCGACCAGTGCGGCAGCGAGCTTACGGATGGGCAAGCGTGCTGTCGTCGAGGACGGCGTCGAGCGAGTTGGACAGGAGCGCATTCTTGATCTCTCGGGCGATTCGGCGTCCGGTGGACATGGGTTCGCTGTAGTTCAGGTACGAGTACGGCGACCCGTCGATGAAGAGGTTCGTACCCGCGACGATACGCGCCGAAATCTCCATGATGTAGAAGCTGGTGTCGGGCGTGATGATCGTCTCGATACAGAACGCGCCGAAGAGCCCTTTCGGCCCGCAGATCTCCTGGCTGACGCGCACGACGTCCTCGCCCATGCGGTACGCCTCGGCGAGCATCGACTCGCGCAGGCTGATCGGCTGATTGCCGACGACGACGTACGACGGGTCGAGGTCCATACCGGCCTGCGCTTGGGACGGAATGCGGCCGAGCGAGTCGACGTTGGTCTCGTAGCGGCGGTCCATCGACATGATCTCGAGCTTGCGCGTGAGCGACGAGTAGAAATAATGGATGTAGAGCGGGACGCCGATGATGTATTCTTGCAGGATGTAGTTCTGCCGCGCGAGCAGCGACGCGCGTTCTTCGAAGTCCATCGCGTCGCGCAGGAACATATAGCCCTTGCCGCCGTTCGCGCCGTACAGCTTCACGATGACGGGGCGGTCGATCTCGGCGCCGCTCTTGAACTGGCGCGGCAGCTTCAACCCCGCGCGGAGCAGCCAGTCGCGCTGCAGCTCGCGGCTGGCTTCCCAGTCGAGCACGGCCTTGTTCCCGAAATACGGGATCGTCATCTTCTTGTGCTCGTCGAGCGACAGGTACGCGACGAACGAGCCGTGCGGCACGATGATGATCTTGCGCTTCTCGAGCTCGGGCACCAGCGACATGAAGTCGCTGTACTTCTCGATGGTGATCACTTCGTCGACGAACGCGAACGAGCGGTACAGCCGCTCGGTGGCGCGGTTCGCGATCGCGAGCGTCTTGAAGCCCTCGTCGTGCGCGCCCTTGAGGATCTGCAGCGCGGAGTGCGAGCCCAGCGTCGCGATCGTGTACATCTCGCCGACGCCGTCCGCGCGGTGCGAGGCTTGATTCAAGGGTTCGACCATCATCGTCATGCTTTTGTTGCTACCTGAAACGCGGGGTTGCAGAGGAACGTCTCGACGGCCCGGTCGAGCGTGGTGGGCGCGACATCGCGGCCCGAGTCGTCGAGTAAACGCCACGCGGTGCGGCGGCGGATGGCGCGGACGCCGGGGATTCGGCGCCCCGCAACCGAGCTAGCCGGAGCTTCGTCGCTCGGTGCGATCCAGACCTCGCCCGGCGCCGGCCGGTCGGACTCCCGTTCGGCCAACCGGTGCTTGTTCGGGTTGTGAATGGTCTCGATCGAGGCGATCACGCTTGCCAGGTCGCCCGCGTCGTCGTCGGCGTCGAACTGCCAGATGTCGGCGCGCACGACGCGAGCCACCGGCAGGCCGAGGCGGTCGAGCGTCTCGAGCGCGGTGAACGCCTCGTTGTCCGGGATCGTGAGCGTGACGGCGAACGTGCGGGTGGCATTCATGCCGCGACCCCACCACGCACGGCGCGCGCGAAGTGCTCGAAGAGCGCGATCCCGCCCGACGGCGCGAGCGTGGCGCTGGTATCGCCGCGCGCGGCGTCACGCGACGCGTCGAGATGCTGATACGTCCAGGCGTCGCGCTCCGGGTGCGGCATGATCGCGAGGACGTTGCCTTCGCGGTTTACGAGCGCTGCGCAGTCGAGCGCTGCGCCGTTCGGTGCGGCGACGGGCTTGCCATCGCGATCGCAGTACACGAACGCCAGATGCCCATCGCGCTGGATGCGCACGAGCTCGTCCGCAGGTGCGGCGAGGCGGCCGTCGCCGTGCGACGCCCAGGCCGGGATCACGGCGCCCGCACCGATGCCGGCCAGGATCGGCACGCGCTCCGGCGCGACGGCGAGCTTGACGTGCACGTGCACGGATTGAAACCGCCCGCTTGCGTTCGGCGCGAACGCCGCGGTGGGGCGGCGCAGCCGTCCGGTCCCAGGCACGAGCCCGGCCTCCGCGAGGACTTGCGCGCCGTTGCAGATGCCGAGCACGAACTTCCCGGCTCGAGCGGCGTCGACGATCGGGTCCATCACCGCGTCGTGCGCCGCGACGGCACCGGCACGAATGCGATCTTCGTACGCGAACCCGCCCGGCAGCACGAACGCATCGAACAACGCGAGCGCGCCTGGTTGCGACCAGTGCACGAGCGCGCCGTCGAGCCCGACCGCGAGCAGCGCGCGAAGCGTCTCGTCTTCGCTGTTGGTCCCGGGGAACACGACGACCGCAACGCGACCCGCGCTCACGCGACGCTCCCGTAGAAGTCGCGCAGCGGCGCTTCCCATGCGTCGCGAAGGTCCGCCAAGAGAACGATGTCGTTCTGCGGACCCGGTTCGCAGGCTCCGAACTCGATCGCCGGCGAGTCGATCGTCGACCCGATAACGTGCACCGATTGCACCTCACCCGACGGGCCGATGCCGTGGGCGTCCGCTAGCGCGTACGCGGCCTCGGCGTCGGACACCTCGAGCACGAACATTGGGCCTTCGGTCAGCAGCCCTTCCTGCGCTTGAATTCCGAAAAACGGCAACGAGCAATCGTGTAACCACACGCCGATCGGACGCGTCGCGCCGAGCGCCATTTTCGAGATTGCGACCGCGATGCCGCCATTCGAGACCGCTCGGGCGCCGGCCGCGATCCCGTGCCGGAGCGCATTTCGAACGAACGCTGCTTGCGCGCGGAATGCGTCGTAGTCGATTCGTGGTAAGCTCCTCGGTTCGACGCCCATCATTTCGGCGAAAACCGACCCGCCGATATTCGCGCCGGGCTTACCGACGAGGACCACGTGAGAACCGACACGTTTCAACGCCGACGACGCGGTCCACGAAACGTCGCGAATGGTTCCGATGCAGCCGACGATTGGCGACGGCGCAACGTGTCTGCCGCTTGCCGAGCGATTGTAGAGCGAGACGTTGCCGGACACGAACGGCACGTCCAGTCGCCCGGCCGCGTTCGCGAGCCCATCGATGGCGGCGACGAGCGCTCCCATCTGCTGCGGTATGGTCGGGTCGCCGAAGTTCAAGCAGTCCGTAAGCCCGGCCGGCTCCGCCCCGACCGCAGTAACATTTGCGACCGCTTCGACGACCGCGAGCTCCGCCGCGCGATAGGGGTCGAGCTTACCGTAGCGCGGGTTCCCACCGATACCGACGGCAACGCCGAGCGGCGCGCCCGGGACGGGCACAAGAACACCGGCATTCGCGAATCCAGGCGGTATGGCGGTTGCTCCACGAACGACACCGTCGTAACGCTGATAGATTCCGGCACGCGAACAGACGTCGCGATGCCGCATAGCCTCCAGAAGCATTTCGGACAAAGGGCCGGAGTCGACATCGAGGTCATCCTCGAAGGGTGTCGGGTCGGGCAGCACGTAGTCGCGCGAATAGCGCACGCCGCCGGTCAGAAAGCCGAGATCGACGTCCATCACGACCTCGCCACGATGGCGAGCGACGTAGCGGCCGGTCTCTGTGACCTTGCCGATCACCGCCGCGCACGCGCCGCGCGCGATGCGCGGCAGCGAGTACATCTCGTTGTAGATCCCGAGGAGCGTGGGCGTGAACGACGGCGGCACGATCCAGCACAGCCGCTCCTGCGTCTCGCCGATCGCGATGACTTCCGGCGGCAGATCGCGCTGCCCGGTCGACACGCGATCCAGCTCCACCTCCGCGCCCATGCCGCCCGCGGCACACAGCTCCGCACTGCAGCCCGCGAGCCCGCCTGCGCCCAGATCTTTGAACCCCGCGGTGATCCCTTGCGCACGCAGCTCGGCGAACACCGCGTACGACGCGCGCATGATCACGTTCTTCAGAAACGGATCAGGCACTTGCACGGCGCCTTTGTTCTGGTCGGCGTCCTCTTCGTCCAGCGTCAGCGACGAGAAGGACGCGCCGCCGAAGCCGCTGCGATCGGTGGCCTTTCCGACGAGCACGATGTCCCACCCCAGGCTGCCCTGCGGCGCGCGCGAGTGGATGATGTCCTTCTCTTTGACGAGCCCGAGCGCGACGACGTTGACGAGCACGTTGTCGTCGAACGACTCGTCGAAGAACACGTCGCCGCCGACGTTGGGCACGCCGATCGCGTTGCCGTACGCCGCGATGCCGTCGACGACTTGCTGCGCCACGTAGCGGCAGTGCTCGTTGTCCAACCGGCCGAAGCGCAGCGGGTCGGCTACGCCGATCACCTCGGCGCCCATGCACAGCACGTCGCGCACGATCCCGCCGATGCCGGTCGCGGCACCTTCGAACGGCACGACCTGCGACGGGTGGTTGTGCGACTCGTGCGCGACGACGATCCCGTACGTCTCGCCCTGCCATTCGCCGAGCCGCACGATGCCGGCGTCCTCGCCGACGCCGAGAAGCACGGTCGGCCCTTTCGTCGGCAGCTTGCGCAGATGCTCGCGCGACGACTTGTAGGAGCAATGCTCGCTCCACTGCGCGTCGAACGCGAACAGCTCGGTATCGGTCGGGACGCGACCCAGATGTTCCGCGATCCGCCGCAGCTCGTCGTCCGAGAGCGCAACCCCGATCCGGCGACCGCGCGCGACGGCGTCGTCGAGCACGACCGCCGTGTCAGGCACGGACGACGCCGGGCGGGAGCGGCGGTGGCGGCGCGTTGAGGTCGGCGTCCGCGGCGAGCACCATGCTGCGCGCGTTCGCCTGGAGCAGCATGATCCGGCCGAACACGACCGTGTCTTCGAGCGCGAACGCTTTGGCGCAGCGCAGCGCGATCTCATCGGTTCGCGGGTAGGCGACATCGGAGAACAGCACCGGGTTCGCGGTGGCGTTGTCGAGTACGTCCGGCAACGCCGTGGTCTCGGAACCGATGGCCACGACGACCATTCGCGCGAACGTCGCTTCGAGCTGCGCGAGCAGTTGCAGTACGTTGCCCGGCATGCGCGCGACGGACACGACGTGGCGAACCGACGGCAGGCCGTACGCGCCAAGCGCGCGCGCGAGCGTCTCCGTCGCTGCCGCATGCTCCGCTCCGTCCGCGAGCAGCGCCACCATGCCGGGACGCATCTGCGGGAACGTTCCGACGATCTCCGCGACCTGCTCGTAATTCGCGCGAACGCGGTCGAGATCGGCGGGCGTCACGACCTCGAGGTTGCGATAGAGCTGCTTGTCGAGCATCAGCTCCTCGCGGCCTTGCGGCCACACGCGCCACGAGTCGTTGTCGACGACGTCGGCGATCGTCAGCTGGCCCTTGCCCTCGCCGCTGGCGATCCGGCCGAACTCGACCTTGAGGTCGACCAGCAGCGCGTCGCGGCGACGCCACGCGTGTGCGAGAATCTCGTAGGTGATGCGCGCGAGCTCTTGCATCGTCCCGACTTCCGACGCGGTCGCGATGCCTTGCGCGACGATTGCGTCGACGTCGATCTGCGGATCGTGGTTCGCATCGTCCTTGAGGAAGAACTCGATGAGCCGCGGCACCAGCAGCGCGCCGCGCTGAATGTTCGGCCGCCGCTTCACCAGCGAGCCGGCCGCGACGCCCCGCACCACCACCTCGAGCGGGATCATCTGCGCGCGGCGCACGAGCATCTCGTTGTCGTCGTCGTCCTCGCCGCCGTTGAGATAATGCGTCGGCAGACCGCACAGGTTCAGCAGGCGGAACACGCGCGCCGTCGTCTGCGCGGCGATGCGGCCTTTGCCCTCGATGACGTCGCGGCGCTCGCCGTCGCGCGCGGTGATGCCGTCCTGCTGCTGCACCACCAGCACGTCGGGCTGGCCGTCGAGCTCGTACAGGATCTTGGTCTTGCCGCGCGCGATCTCGTGTCCCTTACGCATCGTTCTTCTTCTCTGCCGGATCGACGGTGTCGCGAATGCGCTGCGCGAGCCGGCGCGCGCGTTCGGGCGCGTCGCCGACGTGACCGGTCGGATCGAGCCATTCGCGCACCTCGGCCGGATCGACCCAGCGCGCGATCCGCTCGTCGTCGGCGAGCAGCGTCGCGAGCGGGTTCGAGTCACCGGCCGCGAGCGCGTCGTACGCGCGCATCGCGCTCTCGCGAATCACCTCGTGCAGCTCCTGGCGGTCGCCGCCGCGCTTCGCCGCTTCCATCAAGATCGCTTCGGTGCCGGCGAACGGGCCGTACGTGCGCAGGTTCTCGACGATGCGGCGCTCGTCCACGCGCAGCCCGTCGACGATCTTGCGCGCGAGCGAGAGGATCTCGTCGGCGCACAACAGCGCCTCGGGAAGGATCGTGCGGCGGTTCGCGCTGTCGTCGAGCGTGCGTTCCAGCAGGTTCGTCGCCGCGTTCTGCCATGCGACGTCGGCGTACGCCGGAAGCAGCCGCGCCAGCGAGTCGATGCGTTCGGCCATCACCGGGTTGCGCTTGAACGGCATCGCGCTCGAACCGACTTGCTTGGATCCGAACGGCTCCGCGATGTCGCCGAACCCGGGGCTCGCGAGGATGCGCACGTCGAACGCGAACTTCGAGAGCGAAGCGCCCATGCCGGCCAGCGCCGACACCAGCAGATAATCGAGCTTGCGCGGATACGTCTGCGTCGCGACGTCGCGCGCGCTAAGATCGAAGCGGCCGAGGACATCGTCCTCCTGCTGCTGCGGCGACCGCGCCGTCCCGTCGAGCAGCCGCGTGTACGATGCCGACGTCCCGACCGCGCCGCGAATCCCCTTCGCGGTGAGCTGCTCGCGCGCGTTGAGCAGCATCGCGCGGTCGATGAGCAAGTCTTGCGCGTACACGGCGAGTCGGAATCCCAGCGTCGTCGGCTCCGCCGGCTGCAAATGCGTGTAGCCCATGCACACGAGGTCGGCATGGCGGTCAATGCGCGCCGCGAACGCGCGCAGCACGTCGTCGAGCGACGCGACGATCTGCATGAGCGCAAAGCGCATCCGGAACGTCTCGACGTTGTCCTCGACGTCCATCGACGTCGCGCCGAGGTGCAGCTTGCCGCCGCCGACGGTGGCTTGTCGCGCGAACACGCGAATCTCGGCCATGAGGTCGTGCCCGATCTCACGCTCGATCGCGAGCGCCGCCGGCAGGTCGATCTCCTCGGCGTGCGCCCGCAAGTCGTCGAGCTCGGCCTGACTGACCAGCCCGGCGCGCTGTTGCGCTTCCGCGAGCGCCACCCAGACCGCGCGCCACAGCTTGCGGCGCTCGCGTTCGGAGAAGAGCTCCCGCAGCGACGGGCGCGCGTAGCGCCACGAGAACGGCGAGGCGTAAGTGGTGTCGTTCACGGTCCGGCGCGTCGTTTTCGCGGAAGCCGACGGATCGCCTCGACGAGAAACGTCGGGAAGGAAGAAAGGGAGGGCCTGCCCGATGCCCGTCCGCCGGAATCACGGACCGTCGCGCGTGGCACCGCCTCTTGTGTGATCGAAAGGAGCGGCGTGCGCGAGGGCGGCTTCACACTCGTCGAGATCGTCATCGCGGTCGCGATCGTGGCAACCACGGTCGCGGCCGGCTTCGGGATCGCGCTCGCATCGCGTTCGCTGGCCGTTTCGACGGCGGCCGGCGAGCTCGACCAGTTTCTCGACAGCGCGCGAACGATGGCGCGCGACCTGGACGGTGCAACGCTCGCGTTCACCACGGACGCATACGGCGACGGCACGGAGGTGCGTCTATTGGCAGGCGGGCCGAACGGTCCGCCCACGCCGACGACGCTTCCGACGCTGCACGCTCGCGCGACGATCGAAGAAGCGGAATCCCTCGGAAAGACACCGTTCGCGTTCATCATACACGCGAACGGATCGCTCAGCGGCCGGCCGGGCTATCGCATCGGCGACACGTCGACGACCGACGTCGGCTGCCCGGCGAGCGGCGCATTCCATTTCGTCATCAAAGCGGCGGGCGGAAGCGCGGACCGCTACGTGCCGTGCAGCGTGAAGCTGGCAGCGAACGGCCCAGTGACGCTGACGGCGTGGCCACTAGCGCCGACACCACCGAGCCCGACGCCATGCAGCGCCGGACCAGGTTGCACGGCGACATCACTCCCGAGCGTACCGGCCTCGACGGCAAGCTGCCCGCCGAATTTCACGGCGATTCCGGGCGGCTGCGCGCCGGTACCGCCGCCGGCCTCCGGCGCGCACTATCATGTGACGATCACCGGCGCACCGGCGACCATCACCGTCGGCGCAACGGGATCGTTCACCGCACAAGCAACGCTAACGAACCCAAACGCGGTCCCCGCGGGCACACCGGCATCGATCCCGGTCGGCATTCAGTCCGCCGACACGACGTGCACCGCCACGCCACCAGGCTGGCAACAATCAGGATCGACGTTCACCGTAACCGGCGTAGCTGCAGGCACATGCACGGTAACGGTGGACGCTGACACGTCAGCAGTTACGGGATTAACCTCCGACACCGGAACCGTCAGCGTAACAATCACGCCCGCACCAGCACCAACACCAATGGCCTCAGCCGCCGCGTGCGACCTAGTCACAAACGGAAAGTGCTATCATCGCATCGTCGACCGAACAACGCAGACGTTCTGGAAGTACGTCTTTCCTGATACGTCGTGCGCGGTCAACAGCGGTCCATGTGTCTACAGTGATTCAATAGCGCAAATTGAGTTGACGCCGCCATATGGGTTTCAACCGTCGATTCCAGCGGGAGACGGAGCACATGAACTTCTCTTTCGCGTAGACGAGATAATAGCTGTTTGGAACCAATGTCAGCCATATTCATATTTCGCGGGCGTTCCCGCCGGCGATTCAATCCAGTGGGGAGGCTTCGCAATTAGTTCACCCCTAACCACGTCTCTAGGTTGGGGTCAGCCGTCCGTCTATTCGACCATCAATCATGTCTTGACAGATCCATCACCAGGCGGGGGATTTATTGAAGCTAACAAATTGTGGACAAGCGGAACAACACTCAACGACCTATTTGAGTCTGTTGCTTCGGAACAAATTGGTTCCGCATATACATTCAGTTTTTCCTCAAGTGCCGACACGCCTGACAAGTACGTTCAATGGTATCCAGATTTCGCTGGATGTGACGCTGCCGGGAATGTAAATAACCCCGGCGTTGAATTTGGGATTAGCGGAGTCGAACTCGTGTTTGAAATCTACCAGGCTGTCCCATAGAAAAAAGCGGAGCGCAAGCCCCGCTTTTCCATATGACTATGCCTGTTTTTACGGACCCTAGAAACCGAATCCCAAAGTCTGTTCGACGAATCCGACGAGGTTGAGCCCACCGGCCGGCCCGTCGATCGCATACAGTTGCACAACATAGGGCTGTCCTGCAACCGCATTCGGCGCCGCGATGCTCGTGATCGGTACTACTGTCCCTGCTGGAACGCCGGCTCCGTCGTAGAAGCCCGCCGGCACGGCGTTGATGCCGGACTGGACGTTGCCGTTGGGGACGGGCGCGAGCGTGCCCGACTTCTTCGGCGCTGCCACTGCTTGCGCGCCGGTGAGGTTTGTCGGGACCGTACACGGAGTGACGGTTGTCGTGCAATAGCCGAAGCCGACGCCGTTTGGTTTTCCGGTGCTGAACACCGGTGCGGCGTTGTGCGAGATCACTTCGTTGCCGGCCGGCGCGATCGCAAAGCTGGGCTCGTTGAAAACGTACAGGCCCAGCGTGCCGGTCGCGGTGGTACCGCCGAGCACGATCGTCTGGCGCGCGTTGTTTCCGGCGGTGCCGGGTGCGATCGTCGACACGACGATCGGGGACGTCCCGAGATACGGACCAGGCGCAGTCGGGCATTCAAGGCCTTGCATCCCAACGCCGAGGAACGGATACACCGCGATCGTATGCGAGATGCCGCCGGCGATTGAGTAGAGACCCGACGCGGTGCCGTAGGGAACCGTCGGATTGACGATCGTGAGCGGAAGGTTGTCGATGCAGACGTCGACGGTCCCCGACGGCGGCGGTCCGCCGAACGTGCTGAACGTGTCGGGCGATCCCTGGACGAAGCGGATCAGCGCGGCGCTGTTGGAGCCCGATTGGAACTGGCCCTGGGAGCCGCCGGCATTGTTCGGCGGGCCCGCGAACGGCAGAGCGCCTCCGCTCCCGTTCGAGCAGGCGGCCGTGCCGACGGCGAATGCGCCGAGGACGGCCAGGCGGGCGAGGAGACTACGCATGCGTGGAGTGACCTCTCAGGGAGCCGAAAGCGAGCGGCGACGCGAGGCCCAAAAGCGGCCGCGTTCGTGCGCGACGTTGGATTCAGTGGAATCCGAATCCTGGTTCGTCAACGCCTCGAAGCGAGCCGCCCCGCGAGATCGGCGGTCAAAAGCTCGATCAGCGCCCGCGGATCGTCGACCTGCCCCGTCACGACCCGCTCGAAGCCCCGCACCGCGGCCTCGTAGCCGGTCCGCGCCCGCCGCTCGCCGATCCGTTTCGCGATGGGGCGCAGGACGCGCTCGCGCCAGCGGTGCCGCGGCGGCAGCGCGCCCCCGCCCGGCCGCGCGAGCTCCCACAGCAGGGCGAACTCCTGGGCGAGCATGCTCGTGAGTGGGACGGCCGCGCCGCGCGGGTCGTTCGCGAACAGCTCGAACGCGATCGCGAGCGCGTCGGCGCTGCGGCCCTCGACGACCGCGGCGGCGTACTGCCAGGCCTTCGGGTCCTCCACGCTGAGGCTCTCGCGCTCCAAGTCGGCCATCGTGATGGTGCCGCCGCCGAGCGCGAGCTTCTCGAGGTCGTTCTGGATGGCGCCGAGGTCGGCATCGCCGTCGGCCAACACCGCGACGACGCGCGGCTGCGCCTTCGCGCCCAGCCGCTGCAGGGTCTCGCGGACGAAGCGCTCGCGCACGTCGGCGTTCGGCGTCGTGTCGATGCGCAGCGCCTTCCGCCCCGCAAGCCGGCCGAACGGCTCCGGCTTCGTCGCCTTCGCCGGCGGGAACAGGTCTTCGAGCACGAGGGTGTTGCCCGCCGGCATGTTCTCGGCGACCGCCCACAGATCGCGGCGCGGCTGCGCGCGCAGCCGCTGGCAGTTGCGCACCACGACGACGCGCCGCTCGGCGAGAAACGGCATCGCGTTGACGGCGTCGCCCGCGGCGCGCCCGATCGAATCGGACTCGGGACCTTCGAACACGTCGCAGTTCAGCGCGCGCATGTCTTCGGGCAGCAACCGGTCGAGCAGCGCGTCGAGCGCGCGCTGCGCGAGGATCGCGTCCTCCCCTTCGATCACGACGAGCCCGTCGATCTTCGGGCTCTTGTCGAGAAACTCGTAGTATTTCACGCGACGGGCAGCGGGACGCGCGGGCGGTGCTCGAGATCGGCGATGCTATCGGCGTACGGCGGCGCGAGCACCCCGTACTCGGTGATGAAGCCCGTCACGAGCCGGCCCGGCGTGACGTCGAACGCCGGGTTGTAGACCGCGTCGTCCGCGGCGACGCGCACTTCGTCGGCCGCACGCTCTTCGATCGGGATCCGCTCGCCGGAGTCGATGGAAAAATCGAACGTCGAGCGCGGCGCGGCGACGTAGAACGGGATGCCGTGATGCGCGGCGGCGATCGCGACGCCGTACGTACCGATCTTGTTCGCGGTGTCGCCGTTGCGCGCGATGCGGTCGGCGCCGACGACGACGGCGCGCACCGCTTTGCGCTGCATGGTGATCGCCGCGGCGCTGTCGACGATCAGCGTGCACGGCACGCCCGCTTCGCGCAGCTCGAACATCGTCAGGCGCGCGCCTTGCAGCAGCGGCCGCGTCTCGTCGACGAACACGTGCAGCGCTTTGCCCGCGCGGTGCGCGGCGACGAAGCAGCCTAGCGCCGTACCGTCGCCGCCGGTGGCGATCGGGCCGGTGTTGCAGTGGGTGAGCACGTTGCCGTTCGCCGGAAACAGTTCCACCGACGCTTCGCCGATGCGGCGGTCGACGTCGCGCTGCTCGTCGTGGATGCGGCGCGCCTCGCTCAGCTCGTCACCGCGCGCCGCGAGCACGCGGTCGACGGCCCACGCGAGGTTCACCGCGGTCGGCCGCGCCGCGCGAATCCGCGCCGCGGCATTTTCAAACGCCGGGCGGTCGGCGGCATGAAGGCGCGCTGCGAGCGCGACGCCGTACGCGCCGAAGATGCCGATCGCCGGCGCGCCGCGCACCGCGAGCGTGCGGATCGCGTCCACCACGTCGTCGACGCTCGTAGCACGCTCGCGCACGACGGCGCGCGGCAGCGCTCGCTGATCGAGAAAACCGACGGCGTCGTCGTCGTACCAGACCGAATCCACACCCGGCGGATTCGGCGAGGGTCAGTGAACTACTGTCGCGCCCAGCGAGGCGTAGCAGCTGCGGCAGTAGACCGGTCGGTCACCCCGCGGCTTGAACGGCAGCGTCGTCGCGACGCCGCACTGCGCGCACACCGCGTCGAACAGCTCGCGAAGCCCCGCCGTGGAGAGCGGTCCCGCGCCCATCCCGTTCGCGCGCTGGGCCTTGCGCGCGCCACGGCAGTCGCGGCAGCGTTGCGGTTCGTTCTCGAACCCCTTCTCCGCGTAGAACATCTGATCGCGGACGGTGAAATCGAACGCGTTTCCGCAGTCTTTGCAAATCAGGCTTTTGTTTTCGTACACCGACGTTGCACGGGCGGCGACGCCGCCCGACCCCTGTGGTAGCGGATAAGAAATCCGGCGTGGACCGATGGGGGCCACGTCGTAGGGGGAGTATACGGTAGCCGGGGTCTCTTGGCAATCCGTACCGCCGCCGCACTCCGAGGGCGGCCCCGGCCGCCGCCGAACCGTGCGGGTGATGCACCGGATCGCAATCGCCTTGATCCTCGGTCTCGCCGCCGCATGCTGGCCACCGCCCGCCGCGGCGCAGGTCGCGTTCGGGATCGCGGGTGCCGCCGATCCGCCGGCGGTTCAGTCAAAGGCGGACTGCTTGGGCATAATTTTTGCAACGATCGAGGACACCAACGCGGTCCTCGTTCGCGTCGTGGACCTCGAGGGGCCCTTCACCGGAACGATCACGGCATACGGCTCGAATCGGATGTGGACGGGACGGATCGAGCGCGCGACGCTCGTCGACCTACCGTACGGTGGACATGAAGCGTCCGTCATCGTGCGCGCGGACGGTCCGATCGAAGGAATCGAATACGCACCCGCCTGGGGCGCATGCACCTTTCACGTCGGGCCGATTTCGCGCAACTACTACGAAGCGGGTAGGATGTCGCGTCCCACGCTGGTTCTCAACGATCCGCAGCCGGCATCGCCCGTGAGCTGTGCGCACCCGTACGTCTCGCCGGCGGTGACACAAGCGGTCGAACCGCAGACGCCGTCCAATGCCGACGCTGAAGGGACCGTGCGCATCGGGGTTGCGCTCGATGCGCGTGGCCGCGTGCGGTCCGCGCGCGTTCTCAGCTCGCCGTCGGCGACGTTGAATCCGTCGGCCGTGGCTGCCGCGACGCGTAGCGAATTCACGGGAGCGATCTTTCGGTGCGTCGCGGTGCCGAGTGCATATCCGTTCGGGATCGGATACAACATATGATCGCGCAGCCAGAATATCGTCGTATCGTCCCGGCCTAGCGAAAACCCATGCGTGCGTTCTCGCGCTTCGGTTCGATGAGCGCGACTGCCGCTGCGGCAACGGCGGCTTCGTAGCCCTTGTCGCCGCGGGCCGGATCGGCGCGTTCTTCCGCCTGAGCCCGGTTCTCGGTGGTCAGCACGCCGAAACCGATCGGCACGCCGCTGCCCAGCTGCACGTCCATGATGCCGCGCGCGCATTCGCCCGCGACGTAGTCGAAGTGCGGCGTATCGCCGCGAATCACGACGCCGAGCGCGACTACGCCGTCGAGCTTGCTCCCCGCGATCAAGCGCCGGGCGGCGATGGGCAGCTCGAAGCAGCCCGGGACGCGAAAGACTTCGACGTCGTCATCGGCGACGCCGCAGTCGCGCAAGCCGCGGCGCGCGCCGTCCTCGAGCTGCGCCGCGAGGTCGGCGTAGAAATCGGCGACGACGATCGCGAACTTCTTGCCGCTCGCGTCGGGGAGCGCGTGATTTTTCTCGGTTTTCATTCGGCACCGCCCGGGTTGGGCGCGCCGAACATGTGGCCCATTTTGTCCCGTTTGGTGTCCATGTAGTGCGCGTTGTGCTGCGTCGGCGCGATCTGGATCGGGACGCGCTCTTTAATCGCGAGGCCGAACCCTTCGAGCCCCGCGATCTTCTTGGGGTTGTTCGTCAGCAGCCGCATCTCGCGCACGCCGAGATCGACGAGGATCTGCGAGCCGATGCCGTAGTCGCGCTTGTCGGCGGGAAGGCCGAGCAGCGTGTTTGCCTCGACCGTGTCGGCGCCGGCGTCTTGCAGCGCGTACGCGCGGAGCTTGTTGGAGAGACCGATCCCGCGGCCTTCTTGGTGCAGGTACAGGAAGACGCCGCGGCCTTCGCGCGCGATCGCGGCGAGCGCGGCGTCGCGCTGCGGGCCGCAGTCGCAGCGCAGCGAGTGCAGCGCGTCGCCGGTGAGGCACTCGCTGTGCACGCGCACGAGCACGTCCTTGCCGTTGCCGATGTCGCCCATCACGAGCGCGACGTGCGCGATCTTGTCGATCCGCGACTCGTACGCGACCCCGCGAAACGCGCCGTTGGTGGTCGGTAGCGAGAACTCCGCGATGCGCTCGACGAGCTTCTCGTGCTGCATGCGGTACGCGATGAGATCTTTGACCGTGATGATGCGCAGCCCGTGCTTCTCAGAGAATGCCTTGAGGTTGTCGCGGCGCATCATGGAGCCGTCCTCGTCCATGATCTCGCAGATCACGCCGGCGGGATACAACCCGGCGAGCTTGGCGAGATCGACCGACGCTTCGGTCTGCCCGGCGCGAACGAGCACGCCGCCGTCACGCGCGCGCAACGGAAACGTGTGTCCGGGCCGCAGAAAATCCGACGGACCGCACTTCGGATCGATCAGCGCGCGGATCGTGTTCGAACGGTCCTGCGCGGAGATGCCGGTGGTGACGCGCCCGCGCGCTTCGACCGACACGGAGAACGCGGTGCCGAGCGGCGCGGTGTTGTCGTTCACCATGTTCGGGATCTGCAGCGCGTCGAGCCGCTCGGAAAGCATCGGCACGCAGATGAGCCCGCCGCCCTCCTTGCGCATGAAGTTGATCGCCTCGGGCGTGACCTTCTCGGCAGCCATCACGAGGTCGCCCTCGTTCTCACGATCCTCATCGTCCATGACGACGACCATCTTGCCATCGCGCACCTCGGCGATCGCGGACTCGATCGAATCCATCGTGCTCCGCTCGCTGGCCAGCCGCGGCCCAAGGGCCGGAAGCACCGCCGCCAGGGTTCGCACCGTCCGGTAGCTCGGCTGCCTGCGCCCGCTACGGAGCAGCGAGATCGCGGCCTCGGTGAGCCCCGACTGTTGAGCGACCTGAGCAGCTGTTAACCCGGCACCGGCCATGGCCGAGGCCAGCTCATCCGAAAACTTGTCCACGACCTCTTAGACTCTCGCACCGGCTTAACGGTTGTCAAGGTGATATATTTGGCACACCAGCGATTTAAGCGAGGCAGGGCAAGGGGTCATGGCCGCCAAGCCGACCGCTCATGCACCGTCCTCCCGATGCCGATTTGCAGGCGGTCGCGCTGCTCGTTGCGGGGTGTGCGGCGATCACGATTAACCTGTGGTGGCCGTTCGCGCGACGGTTGCGGATCGGAAGCGACGCCGACCTTGGCGTCATCAATACGATGATCGCGGCGTATCTAGCCGTTGTCGGTCTCCAAGGCGCAAACCGATGGTTCTGGCTTGCGCTTGTAGTCGCCGTTGGCGTCGCTCAAATCCGTAAGAACAAGGACCGCGAACGGAACGAACGCTTGCGCGACAAGCAACGTATCCGTGATCGGCTGTATGAGGTCCATGACGGGATCGAGATTCTGGGACAAGAGTTACGGAATGAGCTTACCATTAATCAATCGAAACTCTGGCAGGCCGAAAGAACCGGCGACACCTTGGAGACTGCGAGGCTGGCAAAGGAGCGAGCCGAAATTTATAGCCGATGCGCGCCGGTGCTTCTTGAGTTTAAGACGAAATTCTCCGCGAAACTATGGACAGCCCTCGACGACATGTGGGACCATTTCCGAATTAAGGACGATACGATGGATGAAATTCTTGGGCACCACCGATGGGACATAACGTTTGACAAGATGATGGAGGCGCGAGACCGACTCCAAGCTGTCTTCGAGTTGCTGTATAATGCCTGACGACGCCGAAGGCTCGCCAATGGAGCGATTCGAGAACCTGCTCGGGCGCATCATTTCGGCTGGCAAAAAAGACGTAAGGAAAGTCGAGCAGGCCGCCGAGGAAATCGTCGACGAAGCCCTTGGCCCGCCGCCCGCCAAAGGCCCCGCGCTCGCGGACGAGGACTAGATGCGGTCCGACTCGCTGCTGATCGGCGCGGCTTGCATGGCCGCACGGCGGGCCTCGGCGCGGGCCGCACGACCGGGGCGCAAGCGCCACCGGGGATGCGATGACGTGAGGGTGGCATACGTCATGCGCTTGCCATCCGCGCCTTGCAGCGTCGAGAGGAATCGATCCGCGTCGGCGCCCTCGCGACCATTGAACCGAAACACTTGCTCGTCCAAATATGCGTTTAGGTGAAACGGACGCACCGCGATATACGTCCCGTGCAGCGTGCGCTTCACGCACGACCAGAAGTTTTCAACGGTGTTTGTGTGAACGCGCCCGTTGACGTAGGCCACGCTGTGGTCGATGAAGTCGTGGATATAGTCGCGGTCGGTTTGGCGATACGAGCGTAGGGCGTCGGTGTATAGCGTCGAGCCGGTCACGACGTTCTCGTAGATGCGCGTGATTAGCGACGATGCCTTGTGATTCGGGACGACCATCGCGCGGGCACGGCTCTTCCGCTTGCGGTCGCCGCGTTGCACCATGCCGAACACCGTGGTCTTACCGGCGCCCGGTCCGCCGATGGGAACGTTCTTTCCGACCGCGTTTACGCGCGTGGGCAAGTGCTGATGCTTGCCGCCCACGAACGTCTCGTCCGCTTCGACCTCGCCTGCGAGCATAGGTGCGTTCGCGTCCTTCATCGTCTCGCGGATGCGGTGCAGCATGAACCACGCCGTCTTCTGCGTGACGCCGAGCGCGCGACCTAATTCATGCGACGAAGTCCCGTTCTTGGTATTCGCGAGGAGCCATACGGCGGGGAGCCACTTGGCGAACGGAATCGGGGAATCTTCAAAGATCGTGCCGACCTTGGCGGTGAACTGCCGTTTGCATTCCTTGCAGCGCCACAGCTTGCGCGTCGCGATGAACTGCACCGACGCGGAGCCGCATCCTTGGCGCGGGCAGGCAACGCCGTTCGGCCACCGGACGGAGACGAAATGGCTAAGGGCCCGGTCGGGATCGGAGAAGTACGTGACGGCTTCTAAGAGCGTTCGCGGCGACCGGGGTTCCATGCTTAGATCGTATACTTGCCTTGTGCCCGCTGGGTGGCACTCTGGTGCGCCAAGTATATCGTCCTGACGGTTGTCAAGACCGTCTTTCAGAGGCGACCAACCTCAGGAGTCGGCAAGCGCCCCTGCGCGGATTTTGCGGGCATGATGGCGCATATCAGGCGATGGGTGAACAGCCTCGGAGCCCTGACCAGCCGAGAGCCTCCGGTCCGCCGGCGATCTCGAGCCGCGGGGGCGCGGAAAAAGACTGGGCCTGGACCGACCAAAAAACGCAGATGTTCGCGGCAGCCCTCTGCGTGTTACCGATCGTTTTCCCCGGTGCTCCACCCGTAGTCCGTTGCGTTGGCGCGGTCGGCGCTTTTGGAACTCTCGCTTGGCTCGCGATGGAGGTTCCGAAATGGACTCGGGTGCGGTCGAGAACGTGGAAGACCGCATTTTATGCGGTAGCCGCAGTCGGTATTCTCATCCTCGTCGGTGGCATGTACTTCGCTCTAATTGAACCGCCCGACGCTCGCGAACATGGTGCGCGGATAACCGAACCCATCGATTTTACGCGAACCTTCGTCCCCGACACGGTAACGCCGGAATTTCTCGCGTCGCTTTATCACGGGCACACCAAAGAGGAAGGCGGTAAACTTCTCGATCTCTACCGAGGCAAATGGATGTACGCGCGAGGCACTGTGAAAAACGTCAACGATTTTGAATTCGGTGGAAAACACGTCACGCTGCAGATCGGTCCAGGCGGATTCTTGGATCGGATATTCGGCGATCTTACGGACACGAACGTCATAGCGTACTTCGATTCAACGTGGGACGACCAAATTTCCGCATTGCACGGTGGGGACCGTATTTCGATCGCCGGCAATGTCGACACCATGTCAAATGACGGGCTCGTTTTGCAGAGCTGCGAGCTGCGATCGCCGCGCTAGGCCGCTGCCGTGTTGACTTATCGCGATATATCGTATAGTATCGCGACATGATGCATGACATCGGCCGGGCCTTCTTCCGGCACCGACATGGCGGGGGCCACGGAGGCGCTCGCATCTTTGGCCTAGGCTACAGCAAGGAATGGGGCGGCTGGAAGGCCGGCGGCTGGTCGCCGCGCACGCGGCGGGGCGACGTGAAGTATCTCGTGCTCGAGCTGCTCGCCGAGGGGCCGCGGCACGGCTACGACATCATCAAGGGGATCGAGGAGCGCCGCGGCATTCGGCCGAGCGCGGGGTCGGTGTATCCGACGCTGCAGCTGCTCGAAGACGGCGGGTTCGTTACCTCCGACCAGGTCGACGGCAAGCGCATCTACACGATCACCGACGCCGGGCGCGAGCTGCTCGCGAACCGCGCCGCGGATCCCGACGACGACGAGGACGAAGCGCCGGACGTGCGGCACAAGCTGCGCGAATCGGTCGTGAAGTTCGTCGCGGCGGTTTGGAATGCGCGCCACACGGACGACGCGACGCTCGAGAAAGTACGCGACATCGTCGACAAAGCGCGCAAGGACGTCTACACGATCCTCGCGTCCGACGACACCTAGCTTACGGCGCGCGTAACGCCGTCGCGAGCGGCGCCGGGATGCGCGTCGCGCGCAGCGTCGTGCGGTCGAGCGCGGCGAGCACGAGCGATCCGTCGATGAGGCGGACGCCGTCCGCACGCTCGACCGGGAACGTGAACGTCATCGACGAGCCGCCGATCTTCTGCAGCTCTGCGCGGCACGTGATCTCGTCGTCGAGCTTCGCCGGCGCGCGGTAGTCGCATTCGAGGTGGACGCGCCCGATCCACACGCCGAGCTCGTCGGCGATGCGGTCGTACGGAAAGCCGAGCGCGCGAAAGAACTCGCTCTCGGCCGCTTCCATGAAGCGCAGGTAGTTAGCGTAGTGCACGACGCCCATGATGTCGACGTCGCGCCAGCGCACGCGCTCGCGCACCTCCGGCCCAATCCGAATCGGGCCCGTCGTGCCGTCCGGCACGATCAGATTTCGTACGCCCAAGCGACTTCGTCGGCGGTCGGCGCCGAGTCGCGCTGCTGCGTGTACGCGGCGACGGCGCCTTGCGCGTAGCGCGCGACGGGATCGATCTCCAAGTTGACGCGGTCGCCGGGACCTTTCGTGCCGAGCGTGGTGCGGCGCGCGGTCTCCGGGATCAGCGCGATGGTGAAGCGCTCGCGATCGCACGATGCGACGGTGAGGCTCACACCGTCGACCGCGACATAACCCTTCTCGACGATGTACGGCGCGAGCGCGTCGGGCAGGACGACGTGCAGCCGGAAACCTTGGCCTTCGGGCTCTTTGGCGAGGATCGATGCGGTGCCGTCGACGTGGCCGTAGACGAAATGGCCGCCGAGCCGGTCGCCCACGCGCAGCGACAGTTCCACGTTCACTCGGTCGCCGGCGCGGAGGCGGTCGAAGCCCGTGCGCGCGACGGTTTCGGGGACGACGTCGAAGCGCACGGTGCGCGCGTCGAACCCGACCGCGGTGAGGCACGCGCCATTGATCGCGATCGAGTCGCCCATCGCGACGCCGTCCGCGACCGCCTCGGGCGCCTCGACGACGAGCGTGATGCCGCGCCGCGCGTCGCCTTCGGCCGAAGCGACGCGGCCTTCGTACACGATCAGGCCGGAGAACACGTGGTGAGATCCGCGGAGAGCAGCATGTCGTCGCCAACGCGTTCGATGCGGTCGAACCGCCACCCGTTCGATCCGGGCAGATCGCCTCCGGCGAGCGCGGGGACGGCGGTCTCCGAGCGCAACAGCGCCGGCGCGACCAGCCACACGACGCGCTGCACCAGCCCGTCCGCGAGCAGCCGTCGCGCCAGCGTCGGTCCGCCCTCGCACAGCACGGTGCTGATGCCGCGCTCGCGCAGCGCCATGAGCGCCGCGCCCGGGTCGAGCGTGCGCACGTCGTCGCCGCCGACGTATACCACGTCGGCGACGGGCTCGAGCGTGGCGAACGCCGCGCGCGCGCCGGCGGGGGCGAGCACGATCGTCGTGCGGTACGCGCCGGGCGGCGCGTCGGGGGGCGGCGCGAAGACGCGGCTCTGCGGCGGGATCGCGGCGGTCTCGCAGACGACCACGCGCGCGTACGGCTTGCGGCGCGTCGCGTGCGGCCGCACGGTGAGCAGCGGATCGTCGATGCGGACCGTCCCCGCGCCGACCATCACCGCGTCGTGCGCGATGCGCAGATCGCGCACGCGCTCGCGTGCGAGCGGGCCTGTGAGCCAGTGCTGCTCGCCGGGCCGCGGCGCGACGTAGCCGTCGAAAGACGCGGCCATCTTCAGCGTGACGTACGGAAGCTCGTGGGCGATCGTCCAGCGGAAGCGCTCGATCAGCGCGCGCGCCGCGTCGTCGTCCACGACGTCGACCGCGATCCCGGCGTCACGCAACCGCTGCACGCCGCATCCGGCTGTCTTCGGGTTCGGATCGAGCGCGCCGATCACCACGCGCGCGATGCCTGCATCGATCAGCGCTTCAGTGCACGGCGGGGTGCGGCCGTGGTGATTGCACGGTTCGAGCGACACGTACGCCGTCGCGCCGCGCGCATCGTGTCCGCGCGCGCGCGCGTCGCGCAACGCCTCCACCTCGGCGTGCGGCTCGCCCGCGCGATGATGCCACCCTTCGCCCAGCGTCGCGCCGTCGCGCACGACCACGCAGCCGACGGGCGGGTTCGGCGCCGCGTCGGCGACGGCGCGCGACGCGAGCTCGACGGCGCGCGCGAGGTAGCTGCGGTCGTGGTCTACGGCGTGACCTCGACGCCCTTCCAAAACGCGACGTAGCCCTCGATGTTCTTCGCCGCGTCCTTCGCCTGCGGGTAGTACCACGCCGCGTCGGGATTGCGCTTGCCGTTCACCTCGACGGTGTAGTAGCTCGCGGTGCCCTTCCACGGGCACACCGAGTGCGTGTCGGACGGCGTGAAATACTGCTTGTCGACGGCGTCGGGCGGAAAATACTGGTTCCCCTCGACGACTTCGGTGCTATTGCTCTCGGCGAGGACGGCGCCGTTCCAAACTGCTTTCATGATGATCACTGACCCGCCGCGGGCGAGGATGGTTCCGCGGGCGTCGCCGCTCAGCGACCGCTGCGCGCCACGACGACGATCCCACGGACGTCGGCACCCGCCGCGCGAAGGACGCGCGCCGCGTCGCGCGCCGTGGCCCCGGTGGTGAAGACGTCGTCCAGCAAGGTCACGGCGGCAGGCACGAGCACGTCCGCGCACAGCCGAAAGCGGCCGGCCGCGGCGAGCCGCTCGCGCCGCCCGCATCCCTCCTGCGGACGTCCGCGCTTCTCCAGCACTTCGGCGCAGGTGACGCCGCGCCGCTCTGCGACCCGCCGTGCTAGCTCGATGCTCTGGTCGAATCCGCGCTCCACACGCCGTGCTCGTGACGTCGGCAGCGGCACGAGCGCGCCCTCGAGCGGCGCGCGTGCGGCGAGCAGTTCGGCGAACGCGTCGAGCGGGTCGCGCTCGCCGGCCTTCATCGCGACGACCGCGCGCCGTAGCGCATCCTCATACGCGCCTAGCGCGAACGCGGGGATCCCATCGAGCACGAACGTGACGGCGTCGCGCGGTACAGGCGCGCACCGCTCACAAAGCGCGGTGCCGGGTACGTCACACGCGACGCACGCCGTCGGAAAAAGCCAGGTGCGAACGAAATCGAGCACACCTGTCTATCACGCGCCGTGCGCGCCGTGGCTAGGGTTTTTCAGTCGCGCCGGTCGGCCGCGACCGTTTCGTTCGCCGCGGGCTGCACGTTCAAGACGGCACCGCGCGGACTCCGGCATCTCCCCGTTTCGCGGTTGCCGAAGTAATAACCGTCAGGACGCCGCTGACCGGGGCGCAACGGCTGAATGCCTTCGCCCTCGGCAAGACGTTTACCGAGCTCCTTCAGTATCTTACTCATCGGCGCCAGTGTAGCACCTCTCACCAGAATCTGCTAGTGGACCGGAAGCTCGCCAAGCGCGCGGCCGCGACGATGAGCCCGGCAGCGACGATTGCCAGGATCGTCGCGAGTATGATGAAGGCCCGCTTGGAGCGTCGCGCAACGACGTTTAACTCCGCTGACCGTGTGGCTTCCGCGATTGCCGACGCGGTGGCCTCCGCGGCCGACTCGGAGAAATCCACGGCGAAGTCACGAAGGCGGACGACGTCTGCGGTGCCTGGCCCGACAAATGAGACCGCCAGGTAGCCGAGGAGCGCAATTACTGCCGATTCGATAAGAAAGAAAAAACCGGCAAAGCGAAGGATCGGATCGAGGTCGAACCACTTGTCAGCGGCAAATAGCGTTACGGCGATGATCCCGACGGCGACGGCGATCAGCCCATTGTCGAGCGTGTCGATGTTCTGAACGATACCTTCGTTTTGGCGGGCGATGACATCGAATAGAAATCGTGTGTCATCGTCCAAACGCTCGTCGTCGAGCTGGCTGTATGCGCCTCGGACCTGGGCGTGAAGCCGTCCTGCGTCGCCATCCGTGTCGGCGGTGCGAGCCGCGCGCACGACGAAATAGGACAGCAGAGCCACTTCCTGCGCGAACATCAAAGCGCCAAACGTAGAGCCGTAGTCTGCCGCGGATGCCACTATGGCACGTGGCACGCGACGCACGCCGTCGGAAAAATCCAGGCGCGAACAAAATCGAGCACACCTATCTATCACGCGGCATTCCCCGCGCCGCTAGGCGTTAGGCGGGACTAGGCTCGTTTGCGACGATCGCGCCTTCCAGGACCGTGCCGTCGTCGACCACGTACCGCTCGCCGACGATCGTGTCGCGTACGACGGCGCGTGCGCCGATCGTCGCGCCGTTCCAGATGATCGCGCGCTCCAGCACGGCGCCTTCACCGATCCGCACGCCGTCGCCGATCACGCTGGGTCCGACGATGCGGGTGCGCTCGCCGATCTCCGCGCCGTCGCCGACTCGCACCGCGCCCTCGATCTGCGCGCTCGCCGGCACGACGACGCCCGGCGGCACGCCGGTCGCGCGTGCGCCGCGAACGTGCACGCGGCCCGACAGCACGTCGTCGGTTGCGCGGCGGTATTCGTCGGGCGTGCCGATGTCGCGCCAGTACGCGCCTTTCAGCTCCATGCCGTAGAACGGCAGCCCGTCCGCGACGAGATCCGGGAACACTTGTTTGCCGAAGTCGTAGAACGTGTTCGCGGGGATGCGGTCGAAGATCGCCGGCTCGAACACGTAGATGCCGGTGTTCGCGAGCTTCGACTTCTCCGTGCCTTTGGCAGGCTTCTCCTGAAAGCCCGTGATGCGGCCGTGCTCGTCGAGGATCACGACGCCGTACTGGTCGACTTCGTCGACTTCGAGCAAGCCGATCGTCGCGAGTGCGCCGCGTTCTTTATGGAAACGCACCAGCGACGCGAGATCCGCATCCGTGAGGTCGTCGCAGCCGACCACGACGAACGTGCCGTCGAACCATCCTTCCATCTGCTTGAGCGCGCCCGCACTTCCGGTGAGCTCGCGCTCGCGCAGGTAGTGCAGCTTCGCGCCGTAGCGGCTGCCGTCGCCGAACGTGGCTTCGACCAGGTCCGCGAGATAGAAGAGGTTGATCGCGACCTCGTCGTACCCGAACGACGACAGCCAGCGCAGCACGTGCCCGCTGATCGGTTCGCCCGCGACGGGCACGACGGGCTTGGGGACTTCCTTGGTGAGCGGGTAGAGCCGCGTGCTCATACCGCCCGCGAGAATCATCGCGCGCATGCAATGCTGCTTGTTCCCCGATCTTCGGGGTCCTCGCGCGGTCAGGTGCCGAGGTGGCGGAGGTACTCCAGCGCCGCGGTGTTGGTGGGATCGGCCGCGACGGAGCGCTTGAAGTCCGTCACCGCGCGCCGCTTGTCGCCGGCGAACAATTCCGCCTCACCGAGGCCGGCGAGCGCTTCGGCGTCGCGCGGATCGAGCTCGGTCAGCGTGCGGTACACGCCCGCGGCGTCCGCGAAGCGCCCGCTCTGGCGCAGCTTCGAGCCGGTGTTCGCCAGCATCGCCCGATACGCCGCAAAGGCGTCGGCGTGCGCATCGGGCGCGCCGCTGCGGACGGCGGCGAGCGCCGCCGGCAAGCCGTCGGCATCGATGCGCTTGATCAGCGCTTGCACTTTCGGAAAATCGCGCGTGTCCATGTTGACCACTTCGGCCTCAACGGTGACGTCGATGTCGACCTGATCGGCAACAGCATGGCGGCCCGGATCGAATTCGTTGTTCCAGAACGCGATGCCCTCGATGCCGTAGTCCTTGCGGTTGAGCGTCAGCTTCCCGGTAAAGCCCATCCGCTGGTTCTGCCACGCGTCTTTTGCGAGCGGATGGACCGGCGCCAGCTCCAGCGCGACGGTCTTCGTGACGCCGTGCATCGTCAGGCTGCCCGTCACCGTGTAGTCTTTTCCGTGCGACGCGATGCCGGTCGACGCGAACGTGATGTACGGGAACTTCTTCACGTCGAAGAAGTGATCGCTGCGCAGATCGCGGTCGCGCGCCGGGACGCTCGTGTTGATGCTGTCGGCCGCGATCGCGATCGTCACCGTCGTTCGCTCGAAGTGCGCGGGGTCGTACATCATCGTGCCTTCCCACGTGCCGAAGCTTCCGTGGACCGACGACATGCCCATGAAACCAATGCGAAACTCGACCGCCGAATGATCGGTGTCGATCGCGAGCCGCTGAAACGGCAGCTTCACCGCGCCCGGCGGCAGCAGCGTCGCGACTTGCGAACGGGCCGGCGGCGCAGCGAGCGCCGCCACGATTGCGAGCGCGCCGGCACATGCGAATCGTCGCTGGATCACGTGTCACCTCCGCCCCGTAGATCGGGATGCTCTCGCGCCGCTTCCCTTCAGCGTGGCATGAACTTGGCGGATACGGCCTCGCGCAGCGCGGCGAGCGCGAACCGCGGCAGTGCGAGTTGGCGGCGCCAACGGCGAGGTTCCTTCCCCAGCCGGTACGCCCACTCCAAGCCGGTGCGCCGGAAGAACGCGGGCGCGCGCACGACGTTGCCGGCGTAGACGTCGAGCGAGCCGCCGATGCCGATGCCCGCGCCGCAGCCCGTCGCGGCGAGATAGCGTTCGATCCAAAACTCTTGCTTCGGAAACCCGAGCCCGGCCAGCAGCACGTTCGCGCCGCTCGCCCGGATCGCCGCGGCGACGGCGTCGCTTTCCTCGGGGCGAAAGTAACCGTCGCGCGCGCCGCTGACGATCGCACCGGGATATGCGCGGCGCAGCGCCTCCCCCGCGCGAGCGGCGGTGTCGGCGGCGCCGCCGAGCAGATACAAGCGCACGTCCCCGGCCGACGCCGAGCGCGCGGCGAGCGCGGCGACCAGCTCGACGCCGGTCACGCGCTCCTCCACCGGCCCACGGTGCAGGCGCGATGCGAGCAGCAGCCCGATCGAGTCGCACGTGACGAGCGCAGCGCCGTCGATCGCGTTGCGGAACGCGGCGTCGCTTTGCGCCGCCATCACCATCTCGACGCCGAGCGTCACGACGAGCCCCGGTCCGGCACCATTGGCGAGCGCGGCGATGCACGCGACCGCCGCATCACGGCTCACGGCGTCGACACGGCAGCCGAGCACGCGAAACGAAGGAACTACCACCGCGTCACCCTGAGCCCGTCGAAGGGTTACGGCCGGTACGGAGCGATGAGCGGCTCGAGCGTCGCTTTGAGCTCCGCCGGCATCGCGCCGAGCGGCGAGCGGCACGGGCCGGCGTCGAAGCCGTACGTCCCCATCGCCCACTTCACCGGGATCGGATTCGACGTCATGAACAGCGCCGCGATCAGCGGCGACAGGTCGCGGTGGATGCGGCCCGCCGTGTCGACGTCACCCGCGTCGAACGCGTCGGCCATCGCGCGCAGCTCGCGCCCGCACAGATGCCCCGCGACCGAGATCAAACCGTAGCCCCCGACCGCGAGCGACGGCAAGTAGATGTAGTCGTCGCCGGCCCAGAACGTCACGTCCTCGCGCGCGCGGTCGCGCAGGATCGCGGTGAACTGGTTCACGTCGCCGGTGGATTCTTTGATTCCGGCGACGTTCGCATGGCGCCGCGTCAGCTCGGTGAACGTCACGGGCAGCATGTTCGCCGCCGTGCGGCCGGGGATGTTGTAGATGATCGCGGGTAGCGGCGTCGCGTCCAGAATGGCGCCGAAGTGGGTGAGCATCCCGTCCTGCGTCGGCTTGACGTATGCCGGGACTGTCAGCAGCACGCCGTCGACGCCGCACTGCTCGGCTTGTTTCGTGAGCTCGACGGACTGGCGCGTGTTGTTGCCGCCGGTCCCCGCGATGACGGTGCCGCTCGATCCGAGCGCCTTCTTCACCTCGGCGAAAAGCGCCAGCTTCTCGGCGGTTTCGAGCGCGTTGCCCTCGCCCGTCGAGCCGGCCAGCACGACTCCGTCGTTGCCGCGCTCGATAAGGAATTGCGCGATGCGGACCGCCTCGGCAACGTTCAGCGCGCCGCTCGCATCGAACGGCGTGATCATCGCGGTGAGGATGCGCCCGAGCTTCTTCATCGCGCCACCGCGCCGCGGCCCAGCCGGAACGCGTCGTGCAGCGCCTGCTCCGCGTCGTGCGCCCGGTCGGCGGGGACCAGGATCGAGATCGTGATGTTGGAGTCGGTGGAGTGGATGATCTCCACGTCGGCATCGGTGACGGCCTTCACGACGCGATACATGACGCCGGAGGTGCCGCGCATCCCTGCGCCGACCACCGAGATCTTCGAGCAGTGCGGACGCATCCGCAGCGCCAGGTTGAGGTCGGCGAGCGCGGGACGGACCGCGTCGGCGTGCTCGTCGTCGACGATGAAGAACACGCCCGCGTCGTTGACGTTCACCATGTCGATCGAGATCGCGCGCTCCGCGACGCGCGCGAGCACGTCGCGGTCGACGTCGGAGCGGTCGGCGTCTTCGGTGAGCCCTTGGATGATGCGGCAGAACGTCACGTCGCGGATGACGGTGAGGCCGGTGACCGGGCGCTCCGCGTCGATGGGCGCGTCGTCGTCGACGGTCGTGCCGACGCCGCTGCGCAATCCTTTCACCACGTACGGCGTGCGCGTCGCGTGCGCGAGCTCCGCGGCTTTGTGGTGCATCACCTTCGCGCCGTTGCCGGCTAATTCGACCATCTCGGCCTGGGTGACGCGCTCGAGCGGATGCACGCCCGCGACGCGGCGCGGGTCGCCGGTCATCACGCCCGAGACGTCGGTGTAGATCTCCACCGCCGCGGCGCCGAGCGCGTCGCCGAGCGCGACCGCCGTGAGATCGCTGCCGCCGCGGCCCAGCGTCGTGACGGCGCGCTCGCGCGTGCCGCCCTGGAAGCCGGTCACGACGGGGATCACGCCGCGCGCGAGCACCGCGCGAACCGGCGCCGGATCGACCTCGGCGATCTCCGCGTCGCCGTAGCGGTCATCGGTCACGATGCCGGCCTGCAGCCCGTTCATCGCCTCCGCGGGCGCGCCGAGCGACGACAGCAGCTCCGCGAAAACCGCGCACGCGATCGCTTCACCGCATGCCAGCAGCAGATCGCGGTTCGGCCCGCTGCGCACGGGTCCCAGCAGCGTCGCAAGCGTGTCGGTCGCGTACGGATCGGGTGCACGTCCGAGCGCGGAGCACACCACCACCGGCGAATCACCGCGCCGCACGGCATCGAGCACCCGCGACGCGGCGATCTCGCGCAGTTCGTCGGTGGCAAGCGAAGAGCCGCCGAACTTGAGCACGACGACGTTCACCGCGGAACCTCGAATCGTGGCGCACCCTTCGACAAGCTCAGGGTGACATTAGGGGCGGTGACATTGGGGGCGGTGACATTGGGGGACGTGACGTCGTGATGGCCGTCAGTGTCATGCTGAGCTTGTCGAAGCATGTCGCGCGCGAGCAATAATTCTAGGATCTGCACCGCGTTCGTCGCTGCTCCCTTGCGGAGTTGGTCGCCGACGATCCACATCTGGTAGTGCGTGTTCGTCGGGTCGTCCGGTTCCGGGCGGATGCGGGCGACGTGGACCATGTCCGTGTCCTCGACGTCGCGCGGGGTGACGATGCCGCGCTCGTGCAGCACGACGCCCGGCGCGTCGCGCAGCGCGTCGTGCAATTCGCGTACGGTCGTCGGGCGTGCGGTTTCGAAGAACACCGACTCGCTGTGCGCGCGCATCACCGGGACGCGCACCGTCGTCGCCGCCATCGCGAGGTCGGGGCGGTCGAGCATCTTGCGTGTCTCCGCGACGACCTTCTTCTCCTCGCCGGTGTCGCCGTCGCCGTCCCAGCCGCCCACCTGCGGGACCACGTTGCGGAAGATCGGCGCGGCGAACGTGCCGTCGGGCGATGCACCCTGTTCCTCGCGTGCCAGCGTGTCCAGCCCCGCGCGGCCCGCACCGCTCACTGCCTGGTACGTCGCGACGCGCACGCCGCGCAAGCCGATCGCGCGCTCGATCGGCGCCAGCGCGACGGTCAGCACGATCGCGGTGCAGTTCGCAACGGGAAAGATGCGGTGCTCGGCACGCGCCGCGTGGGGGTTGACCTCGGGCACGATCAGCGGCACGCCGTCCGCCAGGCGGAACGTCGCGGAGTTGTCGATCACCACCGCGCCGGCATCGGCGAGCGCGCCGGCGAGCTCCGCGCTCGCGTCATCGCTCGACGCGAAGAACGCGACGTCCGGACGGTCGGCGAGAAGCCGCTCGCGCGTCGCCGCGAACACCGGCACCGTCGCACCGCGAAACTGCACCCCATCCGCACGATCGCGCGAAGCATACGCCAGCAGCGTGCCGACGCGGACGTTGCGCTCCTCGAGCACGCGCAAGATCGTACCGCCGACGACCCCGGTGACCCCGACGATCGCGACTCTCACGACGATACCAACGCGTGCGTGCGCCCGACCGTCACGACCCGATCGTCCCGTTCATCTATGCACCTCACGACGCCACCAGCCGGTCGACGATCGCGTCCAGCCCGATCACCAGCCCGCGCTGCTCGCGCACCGCACGCACCGCGGCGACGATGCCGGGGCCGTATGCCTCGCGCGACACATTATCGTGGCGCAGCGTGAGTGTCTCGCCCGTGCCGCCGAAGATCGTCTCCTGGTGCGCCATCAGGCCCGGCAACCGGACGCTGTGGATCGGTGGCAGCGGCGCGCCGGCCTCGTGGATGCGGCGCGCCGTGAGCTTCGCGGTGCCGCTCGGCGCATCGCGCTTCTGGTCGTGGTGCAATTCGACGATCTCCGCGCGCGGGAACACGCGCGCCGCCTGCGCGGCGAAGCGCATCATCAGCACCGCGCCGAACGAAAAGTTCGGCACTAGCATCGCCGGAACGTCGGCTTCGTCGCAGCGGTCCGACAGCACGACGAGGTCCTCGTCGGTCCAGCCGGTCGCGCCGATCACCACCGGGATGCCGGCATCGATCGACTCGCGCACCACGTCCACCGTAACGGGATAGACGGTGCAGTCCAGGACGACGTCGAGCCCGCGCGCGACGAACGCGCCGAGCTCGTCGTCGATCTCGACGCTGCCGCCGATGCCGCCGAGCGCTTCGGCGAGCCGCTCGCCGCCGCGGCGTGCGAACGCCGCCGACAACGTCAGTTCGTCGGCGGCTTCGATCGCGGCACAGGCGACGCGGCCCAGTCTCCCGAGCGCGCCGGCCACCCCGACGCGCAGAGTCCCTCCCATGTCACCCTGAGCCCGTCGAAGGGTTACGCGATGACCTTTTCGAGCGGCGCGTATTTCAACATCACCATCTTCTGACCGACGTTGGGGAAGTTGATCGTGAGCAGCCCGTCACCGCCCGCGCCGACCGTGTTGACGACGGTGCCCTCGCCCCACTTGGGATGACGCACTTTGTCGCCCGGGTTCAGCTCCATGCCGACGCCGGCGCCGGCGTTCTCGTGGATCGAGACCTCGCGCCAGCGACCGCCGCCCGGTCGCGGCCCAATACCGACCCCGCCGATCACTTCGATCGACGGCATCTCCTCGATGAACCGCGACTTGGGATGCGAGAACGTGTTGCCGAACAGCGTGCGCCGCGCGGCGAACGAGAGGTAGATGCGGTCCATCGCGCGCGTCACGCCGACGTAGGCGAGACGGCGCTCTTCCTCGAGCTCGGTCATGTCGGTCAGCGCGCGCGTGTGCGGGAAGACACCTTCTTCGAGACCGGTCAGGAACACGATCGGGAACTCGAGGCCCTTCGCCGCGTGCATCGTCATCAGGGTGACGAACGACGACTCGGGGTCGAGCGTGTCGATGTCGGTGATCAGCGCGATGTTCGACAAGAAGTCGTCGATCGTCGTGCCGTTCTCGGGGTTCGCCTCGAACTCGCGCGCGACGCCGACCAGCTCTTGCAGGTTCTCGATGCGCGCGCGGCCGTCGGGGGTCTCGTCGGCTTGCAGCTCGCGCAGGTAGCCCGACTCTTCCATCACGGCGACGAGCAGCTCGGCGACGCCGAACGTCTTCGCCTTCTCGCGCAGGTCGTTGATGAGCTCCGCGAAGCGCTCCAGCTCGCGCTGCTTCTTGGGCACTGCGCGCTTGAGCAGATTTGAATCGAACACCGCTTGGCCGACGGACACGCCGGCCTGGTTCGCGGCTTCGAGCAGCGACGCCAGCGTCTGCTGGCCGATGGAACGGCGCGGCACGTTGACGATGCGGCGGAACGCCACCGCGTCGGACGGGTTGACGATGTAGCGGAGGTAGGACAGCATGTCCTTGACCTCGGTGCGCGCGTAGAAGCCGACGCCGCCGACGACCCGGTAGGGGATGCCTTCGGCGAGGAAGCCTTCTTCGAAGTAGCGCGACTGCGCGTTGGTACGGTACAGCACGAGGAAGTCGCGGTACGCGGCGCCTTCGCGCACGTGCTCCTTGATCTTCTCCATCACGTAGCGCACTTCGGCGCGCTCGGACTCGGCCTGGAACGCGGTGAGCTTCTCGCCCTCCGCGCGCTTGGTGAACAGGTTCTTCGGGTGGCGGCCCGCGTTGTGCGCGACCAGCTCGTTCGCCGCTTCGAGGATCGTCTGCGTGGAGCGGTAGTTCTCCTCGAGCTTGAAGACCTTCGCGCCCGCGAAGTCTTCCTCGAACCGCAAGATCATGCGGTAGTCGCTGCCGCGCCACGAGTAGATGGACTGGTCGTCGTCGCCGACGACCGTGATGTTGCCGTGCTCTTTGGCGAGCGTCGCGACGAGACGGTACTGCGCGTAGTTGACGTCCTGGTACTCGTCGACCAGCACGTACTTGAACTTCGTCTGATAACGCGTGCGCGCTTCGTCGTCGTTGTCGAGCAGCTTGATCGCGTTGGCGATCAGGTCGTCGAAATCGAGGCCGTTCGACTCCGCGAGACGGCGGTCGTACTCGCGGTAGACGTTCGCGTAGCGCTCGCCCGCGAACGACGGGTTCTTCGACTCGTACTCCTCGGGCGACCACAGGTTGTTCTTCGCCTTGGAGATCTCGGCGAGCGCGGCACCCGGCGCGATCTGGCGCTCGTCGTAGTCGAGGTCGGCGACCACCTCGCGCACGATGGCGCGCTGGTCGGCGTCGTCCATGATCGCGAAGTTCGGCGAGATGCCGATCTTGCGGCCGTCGCGGCGCAGCATCCGCACGCACATGCTGTGGAATGTCCCGACCCACAGGTCGCGCGCCGGGGCGCCGACCATGCGTTCGAGCCGAGCCTTCATCTCACCGGCGGCCTTGTTGGTGAACGTCACCGCCAAGATGCGATCGGGGAAGACTTTCTTCTGTTCGAGCAGGTAGGCGATCCGGTGCGTCAGCACCCGGGTCTTGCCGGAACCGGCACCTGCGAAGATCAACACAGGGCCGTCGGTAGTCTCGACGGCCTTGCGCTGGACGTCGTTGAGTTGTTCGGTTTGCGCCAGCATCAGGTCAATGTTCGCCGCGCAGGGTAATTTTGCCTATTGGCCTCTGTCGGAGCAGTCTGGCGGCAGCATCGGGACGCGATCCCGACGAAAGTCGGGCGGTGCTGAACCGTTCGCAGGAGACCACGCTCGCCGCCGTCGTCGACACGTTCGTGCCGTCCGACGCCGACGCCGCCGCGACGCGCGACCTCGTCGCCGCCGCAGTCGACAGCCTCCCGGCGCACCGCCAAGCCAAGCTCGCGCTCGTGCTGACGCTGCTCGCGAACCCGCTCGCGGGGCTGGTGCTCGCCGGTCGGCCGCGCGCGTTCGCACGGCTCGATCCGCCCGCGCGCGAGCGCGCGCTGCTGCGCCTCGCGGCGATCGCGCCGCTCCGTCCGGCGTTCGACGCGTTCGCGCACCTCGCGCTGTTCGGCGCGTACGCGCTGGGCGACGAACGCGGGCGCAGCGCGGTGTGGGACCGGCTCGGCTATCCGGGGCCGCGCACCGACGTGCCGGCGGGTGCCGCGACGCCGTTCGCGGTCGCGACGCCGCCGGCGGGCGAGCGCATCGCCGCCGACGCCGTGGTGGTCGGTTCGGGCGCCGGCGGCGGGGTCGCCGCGGCGCTGCTCGCGCGCGCGGGCCTGCGCGTGGTCGTGCTGGAGGCGGGGCCGGCGTTCGAGCCGGTCGCGGCGCGCCAGCGCGAAGCCGAGTCGTTCGCGGAGCTGTACCTCGAAGCCGGGCTGAGCGCGACCGACGATCTCGGCGTGTCGATCCTCGCGGGCGCGTGCGTCGGCGGCGGCACCGCGGTGAACTGGTCGACGTCGCTGCGCCTGCCGCCGGCGACGGCGCGCGCATGGTCCGACGCGCTCGGCCGGCCCGAGCTCGCGGCGGAGCTCGCCGACGCGTACGACGCGGTCGAGACGCGGCTCGGCGTGACGCCTGCGGCGACGCACAACAAGAACAACGCCGTGATCGTCGACGGCTGCAAGCAGCTCGGCTGGGACGCGCGCGCGATCCCGCGCAACGCGGTGTGCGACCGCGACGGCTGCGGCTACTGCGGCTTCGGCTGCGCATACGGCACGAAGCAGTCCACCGCAGTGACGTACCTGCGTGACGCGGTCGACGCCGGCGCGAGCGTGTACGCACGCATGCGCGTCGTTCGCGTGCGCGTAGAAGACGGTGTGGTGCGCGGCGTCGACGCGGCCGGCGAAGACGGGCGCGCGCTGGCGGTCGATGCGCCGCTCGTCGTGGTGGCGGCGGGTGCGTTGCGCACGCCGGGGATCCTCGCGCGCAGCGGCGTGCAGTCGGCGCATCTCGGCCGGCATCTGCACTTGCACCCGACGTCGGCGCTGTCGGCGGCATTCGACGCGCCGGTCGATCCGTGGACCGGCCCGATGCAGACCGCGCTGTGCGATCGTTTCTCGGCGGTCGAGGACGGGTTCGGCGCGACGATCGAGGCGGCGCCGTCGCATCCCGGCTTGATGGCGCTCGGCTCGCCGTGGAGCGGGCGCGAGGCGCACGCGAGCGAGATGTCGGGCGCGCGCAATCGCGCGGTGCTGATCTCGCTGACGCGCGACCGCGGCGAAGGCAGCGTCGGCCTCGACGACCGCGCCGACGTGACGTACGAGATCGCGCCCGACGACGCGCGCCGCCTGGCGATGGGCCTTGCGGGCGCGGCGCGCATCGCGTTCGCCGCGGGCGCGGAATCGGTCGCGACGCTGCACGCCGACCCGGTGCGGCTCACCGCGCCCGAAGCGACGCCGGCGGGGCTCGACGCGTTCGCGCGGACCTTAGCACAGCGCGCGGCGGCACGCGCGCCGGTGGCGTTGTTCTCCGCGCATCAGATGGGCACGGCGCGCATGGGCGCGACGGCGACCGACGGTGTGATCGACCCCGACGGCCGGGTCTACGGCGTCGAAGGCCTGGTGGTCGCCGACGCGTCGGCGTTTCCGACCGCGTCCGGCGTGAACCCGATGCTGACAATCATGGCGCTCGCGCACCGCGCGACGAGCGCGCTCATCGCACGGCGTGCAGCGTCGTCGTCGCCGTCGAGCGATTCGCTAACGCGATCGCGCTCATGAGGTAGCACACGGTCGACTCGGCGCCCATGTTGGGGTTCACGCCCGACTCGTCGAGCCCGTCGCCGCAGCCGGCGTCCGTCGCGACCGGCGCGTGCTTGGTATTGTTTCCGAAGAACCACGCGTGCGCGATCTCCGCCGTGCGCCGCCAGCGCTCGTCGCCGGTGATGTCGAGGGCGGCGAACGCCGCGTCGACCATCGCCGCCGCTTCGAGCGGCTGCTGCCCGTACGGCGCCTTGACGCCGCCGCGCGGATACCACCCGTCGCTGCCGACCGGCACGAACATCGCCCGGGCGGTGTGCGGATCCTCGATGACGACCGACGCGTAGAACTCGAGCATCGCGAGCCCGGTCTCGACGTAGCGCGCGTTGCCGAGCGCCGCGCCGCCGCGCACCAGCGCTTCGGGCATGCGCGCGTTGTCGTACGTGAGCGTGTCCTCGCACCACTGCCAGTCGGGCGCGGCCTGCGCGTCGTAGCCGTCGGCGATCATCGCGAGCGACGCGTCGAGCGCGGCGCGCACCGCGAACTCGTCGGCGGGCCGCGTGGCGAGCGCGTGCACGAGGCCCAGCGCCGCGTACGCGCGCGAACGGACGTACGCCATCAAGGGGATCGCGGCGAGCGCGTGCGCGCGCATGCGGCCGGCGACCGCGCGCCACGTGTCGCGCGGTGCGTAGCGCTCGGCGTAGCCGAGCCCCCAGATCGCGCGGCCGACGGAATCCGGCGTGCCCGCGTGGTCTTGCCAGCGGCGGTCGTAGCCCATGAAGTTGTGGAACGCGCCGTTGGGCAGCTGCGCGTCGTGCAGGTATGCGAGGTACGTCGTGACGAGGCGCGCGCCGTCCGCCTTGGTGTCGCGGCGTCCGGCGGCGTCGCAGGCGACGATGAGCGCACGGCCGACGTCGTCGGTGCAGTAGCCACACGACCGGTTCGGGACGTCGAGCGTCGCGTGCTGCAGGATGCCGACGTCGTCGGTCATCGCGAGCAGATGACCGAGCGCGGGCCAGCGATAGGTGCCCATGGTTCCTCCGCGTTATGCGGGGGTCGCGAGCTCCTCGCGGCGCGATTCGGGCAGCAGCTCGGTGAACAGCTCGCCGTAACCGTGCGCGACGTTGGGCCACGTCATACGGCGGCCGAACTTGTACGCGCGGCGCTGCGTCGTCTCCCGCAGCTCCGGATCGTCGAGCAGCGCGACGAGCGTCGTCGCGATCGCCGACGCGTCGCGGAACGGCACCATAAAGCCGCGGCCGTTCGCGAGCAGCTCCTGTGCGTAGAGATACGGCGTCGACACGACCGCCTTGCCGCAGCCGATGGCGTACGCCAGCGTGCCGCTGACGATCTGCACCGGGTTCAGATACGGCGTGAGGTACATGTCGCTCGCGCTCAGGTAGGTGAT